>NZ_JBVHVI010000008.1:34371-94937 GCF_055564915.1 Streptomyces sp. NPDC028928 | reverse complement strand
TCTCTCCCCCTCCAAAATCCACACACGCGGTCTCCCCCCCCCCCCCCCCCCCCCCCCCCCCCCCCCCCCCCCCCCCCCCCCCCCCCCCGGCCCGGGGTGTGAACTACTCGCCGGGGTGGGCGAGTTCGATGTCGTGGCCGTCGACGCCGGGGCCGGACACGGTCAGCGCGGTGGCCACCGGCGGGTAGCCGGTCGCGATGACGGTGTACTCGCCGCCGTCCAGGTCGGTGAAGGCGTACGCCCCGTCCGCACCGGTGGTGGCGGTGCCGACCACGTTGCCCGCCTGGTCGACGAGGGTCACCCGGGCGTCGGCCAGCGGACCGTGCGGGGCCCGGACGACACCCTGGAGCCGGGCGCCGGCGTCCAGGTCGACCTCGACGCGGGTGACGCCGGTGGCGCCGACCTCGACCGGCAGGGCGCGCGGCCGGAAGCCGCTCGCGTTGACCGCGACGGTCACCGTGCCGGGCACCAGGTCGGTGAGGGCGAAGTCGCCCTGTTCCCCGGTGGCGGCGGTGGCCAGCAGGTCACCGCGCACATCGGTGACGATCACCATCGCGTCCTTGACCGGCAGCGCGCTCCCGGCGGCCCGGACCACACCGGTCAGCCCGCTGGTGCCGCTGAGCAGGATGTCGTACGACAGCGGTTCCTCGCCCACCACGATGGTGGAGGCCTGCGGCTGGTAGCCGTCGGCGGAGGCGATCAGGACGTACGACCCGGTGCCGGGGGCGTCGAGGATGTAGGAGCCGTCGGCCTGGGCGACCGAGCGGCCCAGCTGCCGGCCGGACAGCGAGATCAGCGTGACCGCGGCCTGCGGGACCGGGGCGCTCTCGGCGCCGCGGACGTAGCCGTGCACCGGGGTGCCGCCGGTGGAGCCGGGCTCGGCGATCGTGGCGACGGCGCTCAGCTGCGTGGCCGCGGTGGCCGCGGTGGCCGCGGTGCCGTTCTCGCCGAGGACGGGGGTGGCCCAGCTGGGCACCTTCTCCTGGGCCGGAACCCCGGTGGTCGCCTCGACGGCGGCCGGGGCCTCGGACTCGGCCGGGGTGTCGCCCTCGGTGGCCTGGGCGAGCGCGCCCTTGGTCTTCAGCGGGACCTCCTTGATGAACAGCGTGATCAGGAAGGCGACGGCGGCGAGGCAGCCGGCGATGAGGAAGACGTCGGCGATGCCGTGGCCGTAGGCGCTCTCCATCAGCGTCCGGATGGGCGCCGGGAGCTTGTCCATGTCCGGGATGCTGTCGGTCGAGCCCGAGCTGTGGGCCAGGGCGGCCTGGTACTTGGGGCTCAGCGCGGAGACGCCGTCCTCGACGTAGTGGGTGATCCGGCGGGACATCACGGCACCCAGCGCGGAGACGCCGACCGCACCGCCGAGGGAGCGGAAGAAGGTGACCGTGGAGCTGGCCGAGCCGAGGTCCGAGGGCGCCACCTGGTTCTGCGTGGCGAGCACCAGGTTCTGCATCATCATGCCGATGCCGAGACCCAGCAGCGCCATGAAGAGCGCCATCTTCCAGTACTCGGTGTCGTACCGGATGCCGCCCAGCAGGGCCAGGCCGGCCGTCACCAGGACGCCACCGCTGACCAGCCACGCCTTCCAGCGGCCGGTGCGGGTGATCAGCTGACCGGAGACGGTCGAGGAGACGAACAGACCGCCGATCATCGGGATGGTCATGACGCCGGACATGGTCGGGGACTTGTCGCGGGCCAGCTGGAAGTACTGGCTGAAGAACACGGTGCCGGAGAACATCGCGACACCGACGAACAGCGAGGCCAGCGAGGCCAGCGTGATGGTGCGGTTCCGGAACAGGCGCAGCGGGATGATCGGCTCGCTCGCCTTGGACTCGACGAGCACGAAGAGCGCGCCGAGGACGATCGAACCGCCGACCATCGCGTAGGTCTGCCAGGACAGCCAGTCGTACTTGTCACCGGCGAAGGTGACCCAGATCAGCAGCAGGGAGACGGCGGCGGAGATGAAGAACGCGCCGCCCCAGTCGACCTTGACCTCCCGCTTGACCACGGGCAGGTGCAGGGTCTTCTGCAGCACGATCAGGGCGATGACGGCGAAGGGGACACCGACGTAGAAGCACCAGCGCCAGCCCAGCCAGGAGGTGTCGGTGATGACACCGCCGAGCAGCGGGCCGCCGACGGTGGCGACGGCGAAGGTGGCACCCAGATAGCCGGAGTACCGGCCGCGCTCACGCGGGGAGATCATCGCGGCCATGACGATCTGCGCCAGGGCGGACAGACCGCCGACGCCGATGCCCTGGAACACCCGGAAGGTGATGAGCATGGCGGGGTTCTGCGACAGGCCGGCCGCCATCGAGGCGACCACGTAGATGACCAGGGCTATCTGGACGAGCGCCTTCTTGCTGTACAGGTCGGCGAGCTTGCCCCACAGGGGAGTGGCCGCGGTCATCGACAGCAGGGCCGCGGTGACCACCCAGGTGTAGGCGGACTGACCGCCGCCGAGGTCCCCGATGATCTCCGGCAGGGCGTTGGAGACGATCGTGGACGACAGGATCGCCACGAACATGCCGAGCAGCAGCCCGGACAGGGCCTCCATGATCTGCCGGTGCGTCATCGGGGCATCGCCGTGGGAGCCTCCCCCGTGCTTGGCGTGAGCCCGCACACCGGCTGGTGTGGTCGTTGCCATGGGCTTCCTTTTCTTACGTGCTTGCGGGTGTACGGGTGGTCTCTTCACTTACGGGTTCGGGGAGCCGGAGCGGGGCCGAGCGGCAGTCGCCGAAGGACGCGCGCAGGCGTGTCATCAGCCGGATCAGCTCGCCGACGTCCTCGTCGGTCCAGTCCGCGAGCCGCTCGGCGAGCAGATGCGTGGTCCGCCGGGACAGCTCGTCGAGCTGGTCCAGGCCCGTGGGCGTCAGGCGCAGGATGCGCGAGCGCTTGTCCGCGGGGTCCGGGTGCCGCTCGATCCAGCCGCGTGCGGCGACGTGCGCGACATGCCGGCTGGTGACCGACATGTCCACGGCGAGCAGCTCCGCGAGCTTGCTCATGCGCATGTCGCCGTGGCGGCCGAGCAGGGTCAGCACGGCGGCGGAGCCGGCCGGGCAGTCGGGCGGCAGGATCCGCCCCATGTCCCGTTTCACGGCTCCGACGGCACTGAGCTGACGCGCCAGCTCTTCGAACTGCGTCCGCTCGGCCATCACACCTCCCGTATTCGTTGCTTGGGGCAACCATAGGACTGTTTGGTTGCTGAAGGCAAACAAACAGGGTGGTGAGCGGCGCAAAAACTTGGCAAAGGCAAGTATTGCGATCGTAAACATGCAGGTGGGTGCGGGTGTCGTGCCCCCGTCTGTCCCGGTGGCCCCGCACTTGGGTCGGTCACCGGGATTCGCTAGGGTCTCGGGGCATGGCTAACACCCAGGGCCCCCAGGGCAATTACGACCCCGCAGGCAGCACCCAGATGTTCCGCGCGTTCGTCGACGAGGCCCCCCAGGGCCGGCAGCAGCAGGCGGCCTCGTCCGGCCCCCGGGTCGGTCTGATCATCGGCGTCATCGTCGCGCTTGCGGTGATCGCGGGCGTCGCCTGGCTGGCGGTGAAGTAGGGCTCAGTCCCACTCGACGGAGACGTCCCGCGTCTCGATGTGCATGCCGAGCGGCACCCGCCAGGCATCGACGCACACCGTCCACGCGGGGCTCCTGTGCGCACCCGGCGCGAGGGGCACCGGCAGCTCCACGGTCGACTCGACCGTCCCCCAGTCGACGCCGAGCGCGCCGATGATGTGCGTGCCGAACGTCACCGACCCCGAACGCACCGCCGTCCCGCCCGAGTTGTGGAAGCCCACGGTCACCTTCTGACACCAGCGCCTGTCGGTGGCCTCGGTCGCCGGGTCGCCCCAGGAGAGGTCGGCGGGCGCCGGCGCAGGCGCCGTACGGCTCGGAGCGGGGCTCGGCGAGGCGGCGGGCGGTGTCGTACGGCCGTCCGGACCGCCGCCGGGTCGTGGCGTGCCGGAGGTGACCTCGACGGCCGGTGTCGATGCCGGTCTCGGCGTCGATGCCTGTGTCGGTGTCGGCGGGGCTGAGCGGGGGGTGCCGGAGCGGGCCGGTGCCGCGGAGTCGGTCCCGCGCGGCTGCCGGTCGAGCGGCACCAGGGTCACCGACCCGGTCGGCGCCACGGCCGTCGGGCCGCCCTGCCCCGCGCCGACCGCCGTGTAACCGCCGCCCGGACCGCCGCCGCACGCGACCAGCACCCCGCCCAGACAGACGACGGCCGCCGGCACTGCCGTGAGCATCCCGGTACGCAGCATCCGGTCATGGTGGCTGACGTACCGTCAGATGGGAAGCCTCGTGCCCCGAAGGGGCGCGCTCAGTCGGAGATCAGCCCGTCCCGCAACTGCGCCAGTGTCCGGGTCAGCAGCCGGGAGACGTGCATCTGGGAGATGCCGACCTCCTCGCCGATCTGGGACTGGGTCATGTTGGCGAAGAAGCGGAGCATGATGATCCGCCGCTCCCGGGGCGGGAGTTTGGCGAGCAGGGGCTTGAGGGACTCGCGGTACTCCACGCCCTCCAGGGCCGAGTCCTCGTAGCCGAGCCGGTCGGCGAGCGAGCCCTCGCCGCCGTCGTCCTCGGGGGCCGGCGAGTCGAGGGAGGAGGCGGTGTAGGCGTTGCCGACCGCGAGGCCGTCGACCACGTCCTCCTCGGAGACGCCGAGCACGGCGGCCAGCTCCGTCACCGTGGGGGAGCGGTCCAGCTTCTGCGACAGCTCGTCGCTGGCCTTGGTGAGGGCCAGGCGCAGTTCCTGGAGCCGGCGCGGGACCCGCACCGACCACGAGGTGTCGCGGAAGAACCGCTTGATCTCGCCCACGACCGTCGGCATCGCGAAGGTCGGGAACTCCACGCCCCGTTCGCAGTCGAACCGGTCGATCGCCTTGATCAGGCCGATGGTGCCGACCTGGACGATGTCCTCCATCGGCTCGTTGCGCGAGCGGAACCGCGCCGCCGCGTAGCGGACCAGCGGGAGGTTCAGCTCGATCAGGGTGTCCCGGACGTAGGCCCGCTCGGGGCTGTCCTGGTCCAGCGCGGCCAGGCGCAGGAACAGCGAGCGGGACAGGGTGCGGGTGTCGATGTTCGCCGTGGCCTGCGCGGCCGGGACAGCTTCGGCGGCCGCGTCGACGGCCGGGGACGGCACGGCTTCGAGGGCCGTGACACCCTCGAAGCCGTCGAGGACGTCGAGAGCGTCGAGCTCCTTGGGCGCTGCCTCGCTCTTCGTGGGCGTCAGCACCTTCGAGCTGCCCTGGTCTGCGGACATGCCACCCCCTTTGGGTCGCGGGACGGTCGCGGCGGCGCCGTCTCTTTCGAGCAACGCAGCCTTCACCTGAATACCGGAGCCGGAGCCACGGCAAACGCGCTTCCCGCAGAATGTCACATGTCGGCAACGCTCTGTACCGACATGTCGACATGTGAGATCCGAATCGCCCCTGGAAACAAGGGGGCTGACGGTATTTCGGGGCCCAACTGTCGGCAACTGCCCTGGTGAGCGATTCGCTCGCGCAGGTTACCGCTCGATCGGGCTTGCGATGCAGTGGCGTTCGGGCCGTGCTTCCGTGCGCCCGCTATGCATCAGGAGGCAGAGGGTCTGCTGCCGCTACGCGTCGATCCGATTTGCCGAACGCAGCCGTTGGAAGCTACGGGCGAGCAGGCGTGAGACGTGCATCTGGGAGACGCCGAGTTCCGCGCTGATCTGTGACTGGGTGAGATTGCTGTAGTAGCGCAGAAGGAGGATTCGCTGTTCTCTCTCCGGGAGTTGGACGAGGAGATGGCGGACCAGGTCGCGGTGTTCCACGCCGTCCAGGGCCGGGTCCTCGTAACCGATCCGGTCCAGCAGGCCGGGCAGCCCGTCGCCCTCCTGGGCGGCCTCCAGCGAGGTGGCGTGGTACGACCGTCCCGCCTCGATGCAGCTGAGCACCTCGTCCTCGCTGATCCGGAGCCGGTCGGCGATCTCGGCGGTGGTCGGCGAGCGGCCGTAGAGCGTGGTCAGGTCCTCGGTCGCGCTGTTGACCTGCACCCACAGCTCGTGCAGCCGGCGCGGGACGTGGACCGTGCGGACGTTGTCCCGGAAGTACCGCTTGATCTCGCCGACCACGGTGGGCATCGCGAAGGTCGGGAACTGCACCCCCCGGTCCGGGTCGAATCGGTCGATGGCGTTGATGAGGCCGATGGTGCCGACCTGGACGACGTCCTCCATCGGCTCGTTGCGGGAGCGGAAGCGGGCGGCGGCGTAGCGCACGAGCGGGAGGTTCGCCTCGATCAGCGCCCCCCGCACCCGGTTGTGCTCCGGCGTGCCGGGGGTGAGCTCCTTCAGCTCGGCGAACAGCACCTGGGTCAGGGCCCGGGTGTCGGCACCGCGGCGCTTCTCGGGGGCCGGTGGGGTCGGAGTGGGCGCCTCTTCCTGGGGCGGCGCAGTACTGGCCGACACGGTCAACGCCACCTCTTCATCGGTCAATCATCCGTCAAAAGCGGTCATAGCATCACAAGACATGTGCACTGTGTGCAAGCACCCGATAACCCCGTGTTGTGGTTCAAACGGTGATGAATTGGGGTAAGCAGTGCCGTAAAAAGCCCCCCGCCGGTTACGGCGGGGGGCTGCTGCGAGTGCGGGGCCAGGGGCTACTGGCCGTCGATCTCGTAGTCGGCGATCACCCAGGTGGAGAACTCGCGCCAGAGCGCGACGCCCGCCTGGTGGGCCGGGTGCTCCAGGTAGCGCTTGAGGGCGTCGGCATCCTCGACGGCCGAGTTGATCGCGAAGTCGTAGGCGATCGGCCGGTCGCTGATGTTCCAGGCGCACTCCCAGAAACGCAGCTCCTCGATCTGCCCGCCGAGGGCCCGGAAGGCCTCCACGCCCGCCACGACCCGGGGGTCGTCGCGCTCGACGCCCTCGTTGAGCTTGAAGAGGACCAGGTGGCGGATCATGGGGTGTACCTCAGCTCTTTCCTCCGTTGGCGACCCAGGTCATGAAGTCGCCGATGGCCTTGGCCGCGTCCGATATGCCCTCGAAGCCTATCTGGACGTAGTCGGCCGCCTTGGCCGGGTCCGTGATGATCACGTACAGCGCGAAGACCACGAGCACGTACACGGCGATCTTCTTGGCGTTCACCGCCATCGCGGCCTCCCCCTGACGCTGACTGTCCTGTCGCTGACTGTCCCGGGCTGTAGATGATCGCACGAAGGGCCCCGTCCGATGGACGGGGCCCTTCTACAGCGGTAGCGGAGGGATTTGAACCCTCGGTGACTTGCGCCACACTCGCTTTCGAGGCGAGCTCCTTCGGCCGCTCGGACACGCTACCGAGGGAGACCTTACAGCACAGGGGCCCGAGGTTTGAAATCGGTATTCAGCGGTCCCGGAAGAACTCCGTGAGGAGGCGGGCGCAGTCCGCCGCGAGCACGCCCTCGATGACCTCCGGGCGGTGGTTGAGCCGCCGGTCGCGCACCACGTCCCACAGGGAGCCGGCCGCGCCCGCCTTCTCGTCCCGAGCGCCGTAGACCACCCGGTCCACCCGGGACTGGACGAGCGCGCCCGCGCACATCGTGCAGGGCTCCAGGGTGACGACGAGCGTGCAGCCGGTCAGCCGCCACTCCCCGAGCCGGGCCGCCGCCCGCCGGATCGCGAGGACCTCCGCGTGGGCCGTGGGATCGCCGGTGGCCTCGCGCTCGTTGTGCCCGGCACCGAGCACCGTCGTACCGTCCGGGGACAGCACGACGGCGCCGACGGGGACGTCCCCGCCCCGGACGGCCAGCTCGGCCTCCGTGAGGGCGAGCCGCATCGCGGCCCGCCAGGGGTCCCTCACCGGGTCCGGCGCGCCCTGCTGCGGGAGCTGCTCCGGGAGCTGTTCCGGGAGCAGCGGGTCCTGTGGCGTGGTCAGCGGACGGTCTCCAGCACCTCCGAGGCACCCAGGGCCTCGGCGATCGTGTTCAGCGCGTCATCGGCGTCCAGGGCGCGCAGCTCCTTCTCGCTGATGCCCAGGTCGTCGAGGATCTCGCTGTCGCCCACCGGGCTGTGCGGCACCGCGTCGGTGTCGGCGCCCTCCTCCTCCTCGTCGTCCTCGGAGTCCCCGTCCTCGGTGCCGTCGAGGTCCAGGGCGTCCAGGTCCGGGCCGTCGTCCGCGCCGGGCTCCCGTCCGAGCAGCTCGTCGGTGAGCAGCAGCTCCCCGTAGGAGCTGCGCTGGGCGGCGGCGGCGTCCGAGACGTAGATGCGAGGGTCGTCCTCGCCGTCCACGCGGACGACGCCGAACCAGGCGTCCTCCTGCTCGATCAGGACGAGCACCGTGTCCTCGTCGGGAGAGGCTTCCCGGGCCAGGTCGGCCAGATCCGACAGGGTCTCCACATCGTCGAGCTCTGTGTCGCTCGCTTCCCACCCGTCTTCGGTGCGCGCGAGCAGTGCGGCGAAGTACACCGTGACTCTCCCACTGGTCATAGGCGTGCCGGTTGGGGGTCCCCCCGGCGGAGGTACTTGGGCGGAGAGAGCTGGGCTCCGAGCCCCACCCACTCGGAATCGTGACAGAAACAAGGCGTCCAGGGGACGTCTTCGGCTCCCTGTGTCTGGCTGTTTCGATCGTGGATCCGTGATCGGCTCACCAGCGCGCTCATTGCCGCCACCTGCGGATCGTACGCGGCTTTTCCGCACGCTCACGCACGCCCCACCTCACCAACACCGGTGCGGCCGGGGAACTTCCGCGGCGCGGCGGCGGCCCGCTGGGCCAACCGGAGCTACCAGCGGAACGTCCGCATACGCATCGCGTGGCGCAGCCGGGCGGCCTTGGCACGCCGGGGCTGGACCCGGGCGCGCAGCTCCCGGGCCTCGGCGAGATCGCGTAGGAACTGGGCGCGGCGCCGCCGGCGTTCCGTCTCGGTCTCGGGCTTGTCGGGATCGGACCGCGCGGACCGCGCGGCGGGGCCGGCCGTGTCGCCGGTGGTCCCGGAGGCGTCCGCGGGCGGGTCAGGCAGGTCGGACACGTCACACCACCCCACTCACGTCCCCTCCCACTTTCCCCCGGATGGCCGGTTTGACGCCAGCGCGAGGGTGAGGTCCGGCGCAGGTACCGTTAGGGGCATGCGTCTCCATGTCGTCGACCACCCCCTGGTCGCTCACAAGCTCACCACGCTGCGCGACCAGCGCACCGACTCCGCGACCTTCCGGCGGCTCGCCGACGAACTGGTCACCCTGCTCGCCTACGAGGCGACGCGGGACGTGCGCACCGAGGCCGTCGACATCCAGACGCCGGTCGCGCGGACCACGGGCGTCAAGCTGGCCCGTCCGCGGCCGCTGGTGGTGCCGATCCTGCGGGCCGGTCTCGGCATGCTGGACGGCATGGTCCGGCTGCTGCCGACCGCCGAGGTGGGTTTCCTTGGCATGATCCGCAACGAGGAGACGCTGCAGGCGTCCACGTACGCCTCGCGCATGCCGGAGGACCTCTCCGGCCGTCAGGTGTACGTCCTCGACCCGATGCTGGCCACGGGCGGGACGCTGGTCGCGGCGATCCAGGAGCTGATCAAGCGCGGTGCGGACGACGTGACGGCCGTGGTGCTGCTGGCCGCGCCCGAGGGGGTCGAGGTCATGGAGCGGGAGCTGGCGGGGACGCCGGTCACCGTGGTCACGGCCGCGGTGGACGACCACCTCAACGAGCTGGGGTACATCGTGCCGGGGCTGGGCGATGCGGGGGACCGGCTCTACGGCGCCGCCGAGTAGTTCCCCGCGCCCCCGGGCTCTCCTCAGCAGCTCTTCTTCGTCGTGGCCGTCGGCTGCGGTTCGGTCAGGGTCGTCAGTGCCTGTTCCGCGGCCGCCGGCTTCGTCAGGCCCTTGAAGGCGTCGCCGATGATGAGGTCCAGGTCGGTGCCCTTGCGGGTGTCGGCGCGCTGGTCCGCGCCGGTGAGCTGGGTGGCGAGGACGCGGAGTGTCGTGTCCTGGGCCGCGGGGGAGCCGAGGAGTATCCCGGTGCCCTTGACCTTCTTGTCGTACTGCTTCGACGCGTTGCCCACGGCGCCGATCCTGAAGCCGCGCTTCTTCAGTTCGTCCGCGGTGCTCTTGGCGAGCCCGGTGCGCTTGGTGGCGTTGTAGACGTTGACGGTGATCCGGCCGGGCTCGGGGAGCGGCTCGGCCTGGGTCGCGGCGGCCGCCGCGGCCTTGGTGCGGCAGCGGGCCGCCGGGCCGGTCGCCGTGGAGTCGCCGGCGCCGCCGGTGAAGACGTCGATGAGCTGCAGGGTGCCCCAGCCGATCAGACCGAGCACGGCGACGGATGCCACCACGGCGGCCATGAGCCTGCCGTGTCGCCGGGGCGGACGCATCCGAGGGTATTTGCTCCCCGTGATCCGGTACTGGCCGCCCATGCCGGGGGGAGTCAGCATGCTCATGGGCGCAGCGTAGTGCGCCCGAGCGGCGATGCCTATCAGATGATCAGTCGATGCCGCTCAGCGGAACCCGAAAGGGCCAACGGCCGTGCCGCGCCGGGTCAGTCGAGTTCGAGCACGCGCGCGTGCAGCACCTGGCGCTGCTGGAGGGCGGCGCGGACCGCGCGGTGCAGGCCGTCCTCCAGGTACAGGTCGCCCTGCCACTTCACGACGTGCGCGAAGAGGTCGCCGTAGAACGTCGAGTCCTCCGCCAGCAGGGTCTCCAGATCGAGCTGCTGCTTGGTGGTCACGAGCTGATCGAGGCGGACCGGGCGCGGCGCGACGTCCGCCCACTGCCGGGTGCTCTCCCGGCCGTGGTCGGGGTACGGCCGGCCGTTTCCGATGCGCTTGAAGATCACACGGAAAGCCTACCGGTCAAGACGTTCCGGGCGCAGCCATGGCGGGGCAGTGCGACGCCGGAAAAGATGGAGCAATTCCGGCATACGGGCTACTACGGGAACGAGAAGAGGCGACCTGTCCGGCATCGCGGGGCCGGGACAGGAGAACGACCGGGTGCGGAAGCGGTCCGGCGAGGTGTCAGGCGGTCCGCGCCTTCGCGCTCCGCGACCGTTGTGCACAGGCTGTGGACCGAGAGCCGGCGCACGCGCGGTCGGGTGCCGCCCGCCCGCGGGCTCGGCACCGCCCGGCGGAGGCGGCAGCCGCCTCCGCCGGTGCCGGCCGGCTGCCGGTCAGCGGTCCCGTCGCTCGGGTGATCGCTGGGTTTCCGGTGTCCGCTGCTCCGGCCTGGGGGACGTACCGCGCCGGGCCTCCGCGCGCAGCAGGGCGCGCAGGACGGCGTAGGGATCCTTGGGCATGGCTGTGGTGCTCCTTGCGTCGAGCCGACTGACCTCGCGGGGACGCGGGTCCGTCAGCAGCGCAGGACCACCGTGCGCAGCAGGGGCGTGGTGTACGGCGTCCGCGGCGCGGCGGGGCACGGGCGGGCCGCCGGGCGGGCGGGCGCCGGACCGTGCAGGGGCGCGGGGCGCTCGGGTACGTCGGCCCGGTGCAGGGCCCGGGCGGGCGGCCGTAGCGCCGTGTCGAGGAGGTCCTGCTCGGCGGTCTCGGCGGCCACGACGAGGTCCGGGGCGGCCTGGGCCGGTACGTGGGCGCCGGGCACCCACAGGGCGAGGAGCAGCACGAGCACGCGGAGCCAGGTACGGCTCCGGGGCGTGCTCCTGATCCTGCTCACGGCTGCTGTTTCCCCCGGGCGGACGGGCGGGGCAGCACGCCGGGCGCGAGATCCGCCCGCTCGGCGTACCCGCGGGGCGTGGGTTTGACGGCGGTCACAGGGCCTGCGGCACATGGCGGGCCCGGCCGCGGATGCCGAACGCGGTGACGATCTCCACGAGGCCCACCACGACCAGCCAGATGCCCCCGACGAGGGTCAGCACCGCGACCGACTCGAACGGCGAGTCGATGAGGACGATCCCGGCGACGAAGGCCAGGATCCCGAGGAGGATCTGCCAGCCCCGGGCGGGCATCCGGGAGTCGTGCAGGGCGGCCAGCGTCTGCGTGATCCCGCGGATCAGCCAGCCGATGCCGATCCACAGGGCGAGCAGCAGGATCGACTGCATGGGCCCGCGGAAGCAGAACAGGCCGAGCAGGATCGACAGCGCGCCGCTGATGAACGCCAGCACCCGCAGCGAGGTCGCCCGGTGCGTGCCGAACGCGGAGACCAGCTGGAGGATCCCGGAGTACACCAGGTAGAGACCGAACAGCACCCCGGCGGCGAACAGGGAGGCGCCCGGCCACACCAGCACCAGGACGCCGAGCACCAGCGAGCCGATCCCGGTGACCAGTACGACCTGCCAGGCGGCCCGGGACAGGGCGTGCAGGGGGCCCTCGAACGGCGGCTCCGGCTCGTGCCGGCCGTGGGGCTCCGCCGTGGGATGGCCGCGGGGTGTCTCCGCCGCGTGGACCCGCCGGTCGTCGTACGCACGGTCCCGCTCCGGACCGCTGCTCGGTATGTCGGTCATGCCCCATGCTTGGACCGGCCGGGAGGCGTGGGCCAGCGGGGTGGGCCGGACGGGTGGTGGGGCAGCGCCCCGGCGTCCCTACTTCTTCGCGGACTTCGCGGACTTCGCGGACTTCGCGGTCTTCGCGGTCTTCGCGGAGGCGGACGTGGCGGACTTGGCCGCTTTGGCCGCCGCCTTCAGCTCCTGCTTGTGGGCGCGCACCTTGGCCAGGGACTCGGGGCCGGTGATGTCGGCGACCGAGCGGAAGGACTTGGGCTCGCCGTAGGCGCCGGCGGCCTCCCGCCAGCCCGTGGGGGCGACCCCGAGCTGCTTGCCGAGCAGGGCCAGGAAGATCTGCGCCTTCTGCTTGCCGAACCCCGGCAGCTCCTCCAGCCGCCGCAGCAGCTCGGACCCGCTGCCGACGCCCCGCCAGACCGCCTCCGCGTCACCGTCGTAGTGCTCGACGAGGTACTGGCACAGCTGCTGGATCCGCTTCGCCATCGAGCCGGGGTAGCGGTGCACCGCGGGCTTCTCGGAGAGCAGCGCGGCGAAAGCCTCCGGGTCCATCGCCGCGATGTCGTGCGCGTCCAGGTCTGCGGTGCCGAGCCGGTCGGCGATGGTCCGGGGCCCCTTGAACGCCCACTCCATCGGGATCTGCTGGTCCAGCAGCATCCCGGTCAGCGCGGCGAGCGGGGAGCGCCCGAGCAGTGCGTCGGCCGCGGGGTCCTGGGCGAGGTGCAGGGTGACGTCCATGCGTCGATGATCCCGCGCGTGAGGCGGCTCCGCCCGCCCAGTCACCGGGGGCGGGCTGCTCGTTGCGCGCGCAGTGGTGCGCTTCGCCCGGTCCGGCTCGGGGCGCGCGGCTGCCGCTGGGCCTTTGTTCGGTCCTGCCTGCCTGTGGGCCCGGGGTGCCTCGTTCAGTCCGCGCGCCAGTACCCCAGCGCGTGCACCCGCTGCTTCGGCACGCCCAGGTCCTTGCGGACGTAGGAGGCGAGGGCGCGGGTGGTCGCCGTGTCGCAGGCGATCCAGACGTACGGGTCCGGGGTGCCGGCGAGTACGGCGGGCAGCTCGGTGCGGACGCGTTCCAGCAGGTGGGCGCCCGCGTCCCGGCGCGGCACCGCCCGGATCTCGTGCCGGTCGGGCTCGGCGCGGCTGGGCAGCCCCGTCGGCTCGCCCTCGAACCAGACGGTCGCCGGAGCCGAACCCAGCGCGCCGAGCAGGGAGTTCATCGCGGGCAGCGAGGCCGGGTCGCCGATCGCGACGAGGTGGGAGGGCGCGGGGTCGGGGTGCTGGAAGCCGGTGCCCTGGACGGTGGCCTCGATGGTGTCGCCGGGCCGCGCGGCCCGCGCCCAGTCGGAGGCCACGCCCTCGTGCAGGGCGAACTCCAGCCCGAAGGTGCCGGCGGCCGGGTCGGGGTCGACCAGGGTGTAGGCGCGCTGGTGCGGGCGGCCGTCGGCGGAGAACCACAGCCGTACCCACATGGTGGGGTGGACGCCGGTCGCCGCGAGCAGTCCGCCGTCGCCGACCCGGAGCCGCCGGTAGTGCGGGGTCACGTCCTCCGCGTCGAGCACCGTCAGTACGAAGTCCTTGGCGCGCAGCAGTCTGAGGACCGCTCCTTCCCAACCCCGCCCCTGCCCCATGACCCCTCCACCGCTCGCGTACGATTCCGCCACAGAAAACTTAGGCAAGGCTAACCTAAAGCACAGTAGAGAGCATCAGAGCACAGGGAGATTCCCGGGTGAACACCGAGACCTACCGCGACGCCTGGGGCATCCCCCACCTCCGGGCGTCCAGCGCCCGCGAACTCGCCCGTGCCCAGGGCCGCGTCACCGCCCACGACCGGGCCTGGCAACTGGAGGTCGAGCGCCACCGCGCGCAGGGCACCTCCGCTTCCTTCCTCGGCGCCGACGCCCTCTCCTGGGACGTCTTCGCCCGCCGCGCACGGCTCGACGACACCGCCCGCCGCTGCTTCGCCGCGCTGGAACGCCGGGATCCGGAGACGGCGGACTGGGTACGGGCGTACGTCGACGGGGTCAACGAGGGCCTGCCCGCCGGGGCCCGCCGCGCCCCCGAGTTCGCCCGCACCGGCCTGGCCCCCGGACGCTGGCAGCCCTGGACACCGCTCGGCGTCTGGCTCGCCACGCACATCCTGTTCGCCGGTTTCCCGGCCAAGCTCTGGCGCGAGCAGGCGATACGGCACCTCGCTCCCGGGGCCGTCGGCCTGTTCGCCACCGACGGGCCCGGTACGGCGGGCAGCAACGGCTGGCTGCTGACCGGCGCCCGCACCGCCACCGGCCACGCCCTCATCGCCGGCGACCCGCACCGCTTCATCGAAGACCCCGGCGTCTACCAGCAGATCCACCTCTCCTGCCCCGAGTTCGACGTCGTCGGCCTGGCCGTGCCCGGTGTCCCCGGCATCGCCCACTTCGGCCACACCGGCACGGTGGCCTGGGCCATCACCAACGCCATGGCCGACTACCAGGACCTCTACCGCGAGCGCCTGCGCCGCACCGGCGCGGGCATCGAGGCCCTCGGCCCGGACGGCACCTGGCACCGGGCCGCCCGCCACACGGAGACCGTGGAGATAGCGGGCGAGCCCCCCATCGAGATCGAGGTCATCGAAACGGCCCGCGGCCCGGTGATAGCCGGAGGCCCGGAGGGCCTCGAGGCCACCACCGCCGGCCCCCCTGCCCGCCCACAACTCCCGGACACACTCGCCACGCGCGGCCTACAGGGCCTGCACGCCGGCACCCCCGACCACCCCCCGACGGAGCCGACCCACACACACGGTCCGATGCCGGCCGATTCCGCGTGCGGTGCCGAGACGGCGGATTCCGTTTCTGGGCTTGGGGCGGTCGGTTCCGCGTGTGGTGTCGAGGCGGCGGGTTCCGATTCCGGGCTCGGGGCGGTCGGTTCAGCGTGCGGTGCCCAGGCGGTCGGCTTCGCTTCCGGACCCGAGATGGCCAATTCCGCTTCCGGACCCGAGACAGCCGATTCCGCTTCCGGGCCCGAGGCGGTCGGATCCGCTTCCGGGCCGGAGGCTGCCGTTTCTCCTCACGGGCCCGAGGCCGCCGACGGTGGGGACGCCCCGCTGGGGCCACCCGCACCCGGCGACGAAAGCCGCACGGGTGGTGCCGGTGGGAACACACTCCTGGCCGAAGGCGGAGCCGAGGCGCTCGCCCTCCGCTACCCACCCCGCGTCACGGAAGACCTCGGCTTCAGCGCCCTCCTCCCCCTCCTCCGCTCCCACACCGTCGCCGACATCGACCGCGCCCTGGACGCCTGGACCGAGCCGGTCAACGTCGTACAGGCCGCCGACACCGCCGGAGGCACCCTGCACCGGGTCGCCGGCCACGTCCCCGCCCGTGCCGAGGCCAACCGCCTCGCCCCGGTCCCCGCCTGGGAACCCGGCCACGAGTGGCACGGCGCGCACCAGACGCCGTACGCCCACCCCGCCGACGACGACGGCATCGCGGTGATGGCCAACGCCCGCGGCCTGGCCACCCCCCTCGGCGTCGAGTTCGCCCCACCCCACCGCGCCGCCCGCATCCGCGCCCTGCTCGACGCGCGCCGCACCTGGACCGCCGACGGCATGCCCGCGATCCACACCGACACCCACCTCGGCTCCGCAGCACCCCTCCTGGACCACCTGGCCGCCCTCACCGCCCTCACCCCCGCCGCCGCGGCCCTCCGCGACCGCCTGCTGGCCTGGGACCGCCGCATGGAGGCGGACAGCACCGACGCGGCGGCGTACGCGGCGGTGCGCGGAGCGGTCGTACGCCACCTCGCCGCACACCCGGTCTTCGCCCCGCTCGCCGAGCCCCCGGCCTACCCGGACGTCCTGCTCCCCTGGCTGGCCCTCGTACCGCGCATCGGCTACGCCCTCGAACACCTCCTGCGTGCCGAGGACCTGTACGGCATCGACCGCGCCGCAGCCGTCCGCGCCGCCCTGGAGGAGGTCGCTGCCGCGCCACCGACCGGCCCCTGGTCCGCCACCCACCGCCTGGCCCCCTGGAAGGCGCTCCCGGCGGACCCGGCGGACCCGGCGGACCAGGGGACGGACGGACCCGGTCTCGGCGGCGACCACGACTGCGTGCTCTGCGCCTCGGCCGTCCCCGGCCTCACCGACCGCGCCGCCCGCGGTCCGGCCGCCCGCTACGTCTGGGACCTGGCCGACCGGGACAACAGCCGCTGGGTGGTCCCCTTCGGCGCCGACGGCGTACCCGGCGCCGCCCACCACCGCGACCAACTCCCCCTGTGGCTCGAGGGAGAGCTGGCTCCGGTGATCACCGACTGGAACCGCCTCACCCCCGAGCGACCCGAGCCGACCACCACCGAACCCACCGAACCCACCGAACCCACCGAACCCACCCAGGAATCCGAGGAATCCGATGACTGACCTGCACGTCCAGCACATCGACGGCTACGGCACCGTCCGGATCCGCGCCCTGGACCCGGAGGGCGACGCGGACCTGGTCCACGCCTGGGTGAGCGACGAACGCGCCTCCTTCTGGGGCATGAACGGTCTCACCAAGGCCCAGGTCACCGAGATCTACGCCCACATGGCCACCCTCGACACCCACCACGCCCACCTGGTCACCAAGGACGGCGAACCGGCCGCCCTGTTCCAGACGTACGAGCCCGCCGCCGACCGGGTCGGCGAGTGCTACGACGTCCGCCCCGGCGACCTCGGCGTGCACCTCCTCCTCGCCCCCGCCGGCCCCGGCGGCGCGCACCCCGGCTGGACCTCCGCGCTGCTGGAGGCGGTCACGGCGTACGCGCTGCTGGTCCTGGACCGCCGGCGGATCGTCGTCGACCCGGACGTGCGCAACGCCAAGGCGATCGCCCGCTTCGAACGCCAGGGTTTCCGGCGCGGCCCCGCCGTAGTCCTCCCCGAGGTCGACCTGCCCGACGTGTACCTCCCGGAGAAGCACGCTCAACTCGCCTTCCTGGAGCGGGCGGTAGCCTTCCCCGAGTGACGACGCCCGACGAGCTGATCGCGCACTACGGCCTCGAACCCATCCCCCGCGAAGGCGGCCTGTTCCGGCGTACCTGGGCCGGGCCCGAGCGGCCCGACGGCCGCCCCGAGGGCACCGCCATCGTGGCGCTGCTCACCGCGGGCGACTTCTCCGCCCTGCACCGCCTGCCCTCCGCCGAGACCTGGCACTTCTACCTCGGCGACCCGCTCCGCCTCCTGCTCCTCGCCCCCGACGGCACCACCCGCACCCCCGTCCTCGGCCCGGACCTGCGCTCCGGACAGCAGCCCCAGCTGACCGTGCCGGCCCGCACCTGGATGGGCGCGCGGGTGGCCGAGGGCGGCGCGTGGACGTTCTTCGGCTGCACCATGGCCCCCGGATTCACCTACGCGGACTACGAACACGGCAACGCGGCCGACCTCACGGCGCGTTACCCGTCCGAGGCCGCCCGGATCACGGAACTCTGCCGCCCATGACACCGCCGCCCACGCCTCCCCTGCTCGACGGACAGACCGCCCTGGTGACCGGCGCGGGCGGCGGCATCGGCCGCGCCATCGCCCTGCGGTTCGCGGAGCAGGGCGCGGCGGTGGCCGTGCACTGCCGTACG
This sequence comes from Streptomyces sp. NPDC028928, assembly GCF_055564915.1. Taxonomy (NCBI): domain Bacteria; kingdom Bacillati; phylum Actinomycetota; class Actinomycetes; order Kitasatosporales; family Streptomycetaceae; genus Streptomyces; species Streptomyces sp. NPDC028928. Next base: position 77,011 of record NZ_JBVHVI010000008.1, on the reverse strand, counting down.
GCGCTCGCCGCGGCCACCGAAGTGGCCGAGCGCATCCGGGCGGCGGGCGGCAGGGCGGTCGTACTCCAGGCGGACCTGACGGACGAGGCCGCCTGCCACCGTCTGATCGAGGAGACGACGGCCTGGTCGGCCGGCCGCCTCACCGCGCTCGTCAACAACGCGGCCGTCCAACCCGTCCAGCCCCTGGCGGAGATGACGGCGGGTGACTGGCGCACGGTCGTCGACACCGACCTCACCAGCGTCTTCGCCTGCACCCAGGCGGCCGCCGCCCACATGCGCGCCCACGGCGGCGGCACCATCACCCACATCGCCTCCATCGAGGCCGGCCACCCGGCGCCCGGCCACGCCCACTACAGCGCGGCCAAGGCGGCCGTGGTCATGCACGCCCGCGCGGCCGCCCTGGAGTACGGCCGCGACGGCATCCGCGTCAACACGGTCTCGCCCGGCCTCATCGACCGGCCCGGTCTGGCGGAGGCCTGGCCGGACGGCGTACACCGCTGGCTCGCCGCCGCCCCCACCGGCCGCCTGGGCCGCCCCGAGGACGTCGCCGACGCCTGCGTCTTCCTGGCCTCCCCGCTGGCCTCCTGGGTCACCGGCCACGACCTGGTGGTGGACGGCGGAGTGACGGCCCGTCCGACCTGGTGAGCACACCGGCGTTTCTCCCCGTACCTGTACGGAGGACGAGTGCGGGTGGAGACGGAGGCTGACGACGGTGCTGCACGCGGAACACCGACGACCCCTACGGCCGCGCGGGGGAAGGCTCGCCCGACCGCGCGGGGGAAGGCTCGCTCGACCGCGCGGGGGAAGGCTCGCCGGACCCCTGCTCCTGCTCCCCGCCCTCCTGCTCGGCCTCCTCCTCGGCACGGCGGCCCCCGCCTCGGCCCACGCCGTCCTGCGCACGTCGGACCCCGCCGACGGCACCGTCCTGCGCACCGCGCCACACCAGGTCACCCTCACCTTCACCGAGTCCGTCGGCCTGCTCACCGACTCGTTGCGGATCTACGACCCCGGCAACCGCCGCCTGCGCACCGGCCCCGCCGACCACGCCCCCGGCCGCTCCGACACGGCCCGCGTCACCCTCCCGGCCCGGCTCGCCACCGGCACGTACACGGTCGCCTGGCGGGTGGTGTCGGCCGACAGCCACCCGGTGTCCGGCGCCCTCACCTTCTCGGTCGGCGAGCGCACGGCCGCCCCGGCGGCCCCGCCCGCGGACCGCACGGAGAACCGCGCCACCACGGCCCTGCACACCATCGCGCGCTACCTCGCCTACCTCTCCCTGGCGCTGCTCCTGGGCACCGCCGCGTTCGTGGCGTACTGCCGCCCGCCGGCCACGGCCCACCTGCGCACCCCCGTCCTGGCCGCCGCGGCCACGCTCCTCGCCTCCACCACCGCCCTGTACGTCCTGCGCGCGCCCTACGAGGAGGCCACCGCCCCGACCACCGCCTTCTCCCTCTCCGCCCTCACCCACACGGCGACCACCCGCCCCGGCCGGCTCCTGCTGCTCCGCCTGGCGCTGCTGCTCCTGGCCGTGGCCGCCGCGACCGCCCTGCGCGGGCGCCGCGCCAGGCTGCCGCGCCGCACCACCCTCGCGGCCGCCGCGGTCCTCGCCGTGGCCCTGTCCCTGACCTGGTCGGCGTCCGACCACGCCTCGGCGGGCATCCAGGTCCCGGTGGCGATCGTCTCCTCCACCCTGCACCTGCTGGCCACGGCGGCCTGGCTGGGCGGCCTGGCCGCGCTCCTGTGGACCCTGCGGCGCACCCCGGAACCGGTGGGCCTGCCGGCCTCGGTCCCGGCCCGCTTCTCCCGCCTGGCGTTGGTCGCGGTGACGGTCCTGGTGGTGACCGGCGTCTACCAGTCCTGGCGCGGCCTGGGCTCCTGGCGGGCCCTGACGGACACGACGTACGGCCGTACCCTCCTGGCCAAGCTGGCGGTGGTCGCCGCGCTCCTCCTGGCGGCGGCCTGCTCCCGCACCTGGACCGCCCGCCTGACCCGGGCCACCGCCCCCGCCCCCGCCCGTGCCCGCGCCCCCGAACCGGCCACCGGCCCCCCGCTCCCCGACCTCCCCCCGGAACCGCCCCCGTCCCCCGCCGTGCCCCTGCGCCTCCTGCGCCGCTCGGTCCTCCTGGAGGCGACCGCCGCCGTACTGGTCCTGGCCCTGACCACGCTCCTGACCAGCACCGTGCCCGGCCGCGCGGCGACGGAGTCCGCCCAGCCCGCGGCCTCCCCGGCGACGGGCATCCCCACGGCCTCCGTCACCACGATCCCCTTCGACACCGGCGCCTCCGGCGGCCACGGCAAGGTCCAGATCACCCTGGACCCCGGCAGGGTCGGCACCAACTCCGTCGAGGCGGTGATCTACGGCCCCGACGGCGGCCTCTCCACGGTCCCCGAACTCCGCGTCACCCTCACCCTCCCCGCCCAGCGCGTAGGCCCCCTGGACACCCGGCTCACCGACCGCGGCGGCTACTGGTCCACCCCCTCCTTCACCCTCCCCCTCCCCGGCACCTGGACGATGAAGGCCACGATCCGCATCTCGGACCTGGACCAGGTGACGGTGTCGGCACCGGTGCGGGTGACGCGGTAGGCGGGTCAAGTCAGCACCCGTTTCGGGCAAAGGGAGTTGATACATTCGCAGGTCTCCTGCCCCCACTACGATCTCGGCTCCTCGCAGCCCAACCAGGCCCCGCTCCCGGGCCCCGACGAGAGCAGGGACGGACGCACGGACCCGGGCCGGGAACAACAGCAGGGCCGTACGACGCACAGGTCACCCGGGAGGACGGCCGTCCGATGAACGACGCCCACGACAACGCAGGCGGCCCCCGCCGGCCCCGCGCCGCCGGGGCGGCCCTCGGCGCGCTGGCCCTCCTGGGTGCCCTGGCCGCGACCGGCTGCTCCGCCTCCGACACCGGTACCGGCCCGGCCGGTGACCGGGCCGCCGGGCGGACCGCGGACGACAGATGGGTCGAGGGCGTCACGCCGGGGTGGATGAGCGGGCACATGGGCGTCGACATCCCGGCGGGAGCCCAGGACGCGCGGGCCGGCTACCAGGTGACCTCCCGCTTCGACACCGGTGTGCTCACCTTCACACTCACCAGGTCCCAGGCGCGGACCTTCCTGGCCGCCTACCCGCCGGCCGGTGAGCTGCTGGAGCCCACGGCCGCCGTGACCGACGTGCGGACCCACGACTTCAGACACCTGGGCGTACCGGAACCGGAGTCGTTCAAGGAGGGCATGCGCTACGGCTCCGTCTGCCCCGGCACCGACCCCGAGCCCACCGTCAGCCCGGACCCGCTCGCCGACCCCCACGGCACCTCGGACACCGGCTGCGTCAGCTTCTACGCCCACGACTACGCCCCGGACCGCACCCGCATCTACCTCCGCGACCACTACGAGCCGGGCATCAGCCCCCTCCCGACAACCTCGGCCGCTTCCCCACGGCCCCGCTGACCGGCCGGCCCACACCTGCCGGGGGCCCGTAAGGGGCCTGCTCGGACGGGACATACGCCAGAGGGCCGGACCACTGATGCGGTCCGGCCCTCTGGGCTGGCGGAGGATACGAGATTCGAACTCGTGAGGGGTTGCCCCCAACACGCTTTCCAAGCGTGCGCCCTAGGCCTCTAGGCGAATCCTCCGCCGGAAACATTACATGACCGAGGGGAGTGCTCGCGAACTCGTTCCCGCAGGCCGTCCCCGGGTGGGGGCGTGGTCCCGGTCGAGTACAGATGGCGGGCCGCCATCGGGTACTGTGGGGCACAGCCCCTCACGCGGCGCTATCTGACTGAACTCCCCCAGGGCCGGAAGGCAGCAAGGGTAGGTCGGCTCTGGCGGGTGCGTGGGGGGCGCTTGCGTTTCCGGGATCGCGCTTGCGGGATCTTCGGCCGGGGCCGGTTGTCAGTGGGCGCCTATAACCTCGTATGCGTGTCGTCTCTCGCTCTGTACCGCCGCTACCGCCCGGAGACCTTCGCGGAGGTCATCGGGCAGGAGCATGTCACCGACCCGCTGCAGCAGGCGCTGCGGAACAACCGGGTCAATCACGCGTACCTGTTCAGTGGGCCGCGTGGCTGTGGCAAGACGACCAGCGCGCGCATCCTCGCCCGCTGTCTGAACTGTGAGCAAGGTCCCACCCCCACCCCCTGCGGCGCGTGCCAGTCCTGCCGTGACCTGGCCCGGAACGGACCGGGTTCGATCGACGTCATCGAGATCGACGCGGCCTCTCACGGTGGTGTGGACGACGCCCGTGAGCTGCGCGAGAAGGCGTTCTTCGGCCCGGCCGGCAGCCGCTACAAGATCTACATCATCGACGAGGCCCACATGGTCACGTCGGCGGGCTTCAACGCGCTGCTCAAGGTGGTCGAGGAGCCGCCGGAGCATCTGAAGTTCATCTTCGCGACCACCGAGCCCGAGAAGGTCATCGGGACCATCCGGTCGCGGACCCATCACTACCCGTTCCGGCTGGTGCCCCCCGGCACCCTCCGGGACTACCTCGCCGCGGTGTGCCAGAAGGAGAACATCCCGGTCGAGGAGGGCGTGCTGCCGCTCGTCGTCCGCGCCGGCGCGGGGTCCGTGCGTGACTCCATGTCCGTCATGGACCAGCTCCTCGCCGGTGCGGGCGAGGAAGGTGTGACGTACGCCATGGCGACGTCCCTCCTCGGCTACACCGACGGCTCCCTGCTCGACTCCGTCGTGGAGGCCTTCGCCACCGGCGACGGGGCCGCCGCCTTCGAGGTCGTCGACCGCGTCATCGAGGGCGGGAACGACCCGCGCCGCTTCGTCGCCGACCTGCTGGAGCGGCTGCGGGACCTCGTCATCCTCGCCGCCGTCCCGGACGCCATGGAGAAGGGGCTCCTCGACGCCCCGGCCGACGTCCTGGAGCGGATGCAGGCCCAGGCCGAGACCTTCGGCGCAGCCGAGCTGAGCCGCGCCGCCGACCTGGTCAACGAGGGCCTGACCGAGATGCGCGGCGCCACCTCCCCGCGCCTCCAGCTGGAACTGATCTGCGCCCGCGTCCTCCTCCCCGCCGCCTACGGCGACCAGCGCTCCCTGATGGCCCGCCTCGACCGCCTGGAGCGCGGCGTCAGCTTCTCCGGCGGTGCCGGTGCGCCCGCCATGGGGTACGTCCCCGGTCCGGAGGCGCATGGCGGCGCCCTCGCCGCGAGCGTGGGCGCCGGGGCCGGCGGGGGTGCCGGTGCGGTGCCCGTCCCGCCCGGCGGCGGCCCTGCGGCGGCCCGTGCGGCCGTGCGGGCGACGGGCGGACCGGGTGCGCCCGGTGCGCCCAGCGCTCCGGCCGCTCCCGTTGTCGCCGCTGTTCCGGCCGGCCCAGGCGCCGCTGCCGAGTCGGCTCCGCCGGCTCCCGCCGCCCCTGTCGCTCCCGCCGCCCCGCCAGCTCCGGCGCCCACAGAGCCCACCCCTGCTCCCGCTCCCGCCCCGGCCGCGCAGGCCCCGGCCGCCCCGGCCCCGGGCGCCTGGCCCACCGCCGCCCCCGCAGGCAGCGGCCGGCGCCCCGGTGGCTGGCCCACGGCCGCCGCTCCGGCGGGGGGTCGGCAGGGTGCCGGTCAGGGCCCTGGCCGCGCGGCCCCGCAGCCCCCCTCTACGGCTTCCACGGCTTCCACGGCCTCCGCTGCTCCCGCCACTCCCGCGGCACAGCCTCCGGCCCCCGCCCCGGTCGCGCCCACCGGCGGTCTCGACCCCCGCGCGCTCTGGCCGAACATCCTGGAGGCCGTCAAGAACCGCCGCCGCTTCACCTGGATCCTGCTCAGCCAGAACGCCCAGGTGACCGGCTTCGACGGCACCACCCTCCAGCTCGGGTTCGTCAACGCCGGCGCCCGGGACAACTTCGCGGGCAGCGGCAGCGAGGACGTGCTGCGGCAGGCGCTGGCCGAGCAGTTCAACGTGCAGTGGAAGATCGAGGCGGTCGTCGACCCGTCCGGCGGCGGCTCCGCCGCGCCGGCCGCGGGCGGCTACGGCAGCGCTCCGGGCGCCGGCTACGGCGGCTCCGCGGGCGGTGGCTACGGAGCCCCCGCCGCCCGCCCCGCGGCCTCCCAGCCCTCCTCCCAGGCGCCCACGGCCCCGCAGGGCGGTGCTCCGGCCGCTTCCGCCGGGCGCGCCGGGTCCGCCGCGCCCAGCCCGGCCCCCCGGCCGGCCGCCGCGCCCGAGCCGCCGCCCGTCGCCCTCGAGGACGACATCCCCGAGGACGACGACCCGGATCTGGACGAGTCGGCGCTCTCCGGTCACGAGCTGATCGTGCGGGAGCTGGGGGCGACGGTGGTGGAGGAGTTCTCCAACGAGTGAGGCGGCCGACTGCGGCGGCCGGGTGGGGCGGCCGGGTTGGGCGGCCGGTGAGGCGGTCCGGGAACGGCCCGGGGAGCGCCTTCGGAGGAAACTCCAACAAACCCGGCCCCCGGCCTTCGGCGACCTTGCCAGTAGGCTGACCCCCGTGAAGGTCCTCGTCATCGGCAGCGGCGCCCGCGAACACGCCCTGTGCCGCTCCCTGTCCCTCGACCCCGACGTCACCGCGCTGTACTGCGCCCCCGGCAACGCCGGTATCGCCGAGGTCGCCGAGCTGCACCAGGTCGACGCGCTCGACGGCGCCGCGGTGGCCGGCCTGGCCACCAGGCTCGGTGCCGACCTGGTCGTCGTCGGCCCGGAGGCCCCGCTGGTCGCGGGTGTCGCCGACGCCGTCCGCGCGGCCGGCATCCCGGTGTTCGGCCCCTCCGGGGAGGCCGCGCAGATCGAGGGGTCCAAGGCTTTCGCCAAGGACGTCATGGCGGCGGCCGGCGTGCCGACCGCCCGCTCCTACGTCTGCGCCACCGCCGAGGAGGTCGCCGAGGCCCTGGACGCCTTTGGTGCCCCCTACGTGGTCAAGGACGACGGTCTGGCCGCCGGCAAGGGCGTCGTCGTCACCGACGACCTGGACACCGCCAAGGCCCACGCGGCCGCCTGCGACCGCGTGGTCATCGAGGAGTTCCTCGACGGTCCCGAGGTCTCCCTCTTCGCGATCACCGACGGCGAGACCGTCGTACCGCTCCAGCCCGCCCAGGACTTCAAGCGCGCCCTGGACGGCGACGAGGGCCCGAACACCGGCGGCATGGGCGCGTACTCGCCGCTGCCGTGGGCCGACCCGAAGCTGGTCGACGAGGTGCTGCAGACCGTGCTGCAGCCCACCGTGGACGAGATGCGCCGCCGGGGCACGCCCTTCTCCGGGCTGCTCTACGCCGGTCTCGCGATCACCTCGCGCGGGGTCCGGGTCATCGAGTTCAACGCCCGCTTCGGCGACCCGGAGACCCAGGTCGTGCTGGCCCGCCTGAGGACCCCGCTGGCCGGCGTGCTGATGGCCGCCGCCACCGGCAACCTCGGTGACCTGCCGCCGCTGCGCTGGAGCGAGGAGGCGGCCGTCACCGTCGTCGTCGCCTCGCACAACTACCCGGGCACCCCGCGCACCGGCGACCCGATCACCGGGCTGGACGAGGTGGCCGCCGAGGACGCCCCGCACGCGTACGTACTGCACGCCGGTACGAAGCGGGACGGCGACGCGGTCGTCAGCGCGGGCGGTCGTGTGCTGTCCGTCACGGCCACCGGCAAGGACCTGGCCGAGGCCCGCGAGCGGGCGTACCGGGCGGTGGGCCGGATCCGGCTCGACGGTGCGCAGCACCGCACCGACATCGCGGCGAAGGCGGCGCAGAGCGCGGGCGCCTGAGCCCCGTCCTTCTGACCCGCCCGCCCCCTCTGACCTGCCCGTCCCCATCCCAGGCCCCGGACCCGCAATCCGGGGCCTGATCTTTGCTTTCTGTCACCCAGCTCTGACCAAAGCCATTCCATCGAGTGAGCAATCGCCCATATGGCTGACGGGGGCCGGGGCCCCAACTAGGGTGCCGCGCAAGCGTTCCGGCACTTGGCCCACCGGCATTGCGATGTCAGTGGCGGGTGCCACAGTGGGGGAGTGAGCAAGACCAGGGCAGCACGCGATCGGCAGGGAGGGGGCGAGGTCGGCACGTGACCGGAATCGGTGTGGAGGCGGGCGCGCAGGCCGCGCGCTCCCGGGCCCTCGCCGTGCTGAGGGTCCGGGGCCGGGCGCTGGCCGTGGCCGTGCTGCCCGCGGGCGCCGCGGTGATCCTGCTGACCGGCGCCTCCACCGGCCATCTCGTCGGCCCGGGCTGGGACGCGGCCCGGTGGGTCGTCGGCGTGCTCGCGGTGCTGGTGCTGCTGGCCGCGGCCGGTATCGCCGTGGTCGTGGCCCGGGCCCGCCCCGCGATGAGCCCCACGGTGCCGATCCCGGAGGAGTCCGCCCCGGACCTGTACCGGATGGTGCGGGACCTCGCCGACCGCCTGGACGTCCCGGCCCCGTCGGCCATAGCGCTCACCCCGGACTGCGACAGCTGGCTGGAGGACCGGGCCCATTCGGCCCACGGCCCGCCCCCGCGTCCGGCGCCCGACGAGATAGCGGGCCCCGGCCGCCGCCGGACCCCCGTCGCGCCGGTCCTCGTCATCGGCTCCCCGTTCCTGTGGTGGATGCGCGTCGGCGAGCTGCGCGCGGTCCTCGCCCCGGTCATCGCGGGTACGGGCCCCTCAGCGCACCCGGACATAGCCGCCGCCCGCCGTTTCGTGCGCGGGCTGGACGCGGCCGTGGCGGTCGCCTCGACCGGTGGCCGCTGTCCGCTGACCCGCGGTGTGTGCGCCGCCCTCGGCTGGGTGGCCCGGCTGCTGCTGCGAGGCTGCCGGGAGCACGCGACGCAGATGGAGCGCGGGGTCGCGGCGGCGGCGGCCGAGCGCGCCCAGGCGGTGGACTACGGCCTGCGGATCGTCGCCCAGGAGCAGGTCGGGCTCGCCTACGCCGGCTGGGACCGGCTGCTGACCCGGGTGGCGCTGCCCGCCTGGCGCATGGGCCGCTGGCCGTCCCGGCTGGACGCGGGTGTGGTGGCGGCGCTCACCGAGCTGTCCCGCCGCGACCGGCTCGCCGAGGGCTTCGCCTCCCGGCTCGGCGAGCGTCCCGCCTGCGACCTGCTGGAGGAGCCCGGTGCGGTCGACGAGGCCGCCTCCCTCCTCGCCGCCCGCCTCTTCCACGGCGGCCCCGCCGAGCCCGGCTCCGACTGGGCCCCGGTGGACTGGCAGGCGTACCCGGAGGAGGTCGTGGACCGCACCTGGCGCACCGACGCCGCCCGCCTGCACCGGGTCCTGGACTCCCTGGGCGTCCGCCCGTCCCTGAACCCCACCACCCCGGACCCCGGCGGGCCCACCCTGGCCAGGGTCCTGGACCACCTGGCGGAACCGGGAATCCTGAAGCCCCCGCAGGACAACCCGCAGGCCACCGACGGCGAGCACCCCCCACAGAGGCCACCCGACAACCACGAAAACCGCCCGGGTGGTGCGGCCGGGAACCCGGACGCCGAAGGCGAAGCCGAGGCGTCCCCCGCCGAAGCCTCCGGCACGGAACCCGGTACCGAGCGCAGCGCGGCGCTGGCCGCCGGCATCACCGCCGAGCTGGCCCGCGAGGAGGCCCGCGCACAGCAGGGCGCGACCGCCGCCGGCCAGGACCCCGAGCGCACGGCGTGGGAGCACTGCGACTGCGTGCTGCCCCCCTTCCCGCTGCAACCCCAGCGCACGGCCCGCGAACTGCTCGCCGACCACGTCACGGCGATGGTGTGCTGCGCGGCCGTCGACACCGCCGGCGCGGTCCCCGCCCTGGACTGGCTGGACGGCCCCTCCCTGCTGCTGGGCGGCGAGCGGGCCGCCGATCTCGCGCCCAAGGTCCGCAGTCTGATCGAGGAGGGGGACCCGGGCCCGCTGCGGCACTGGCTGGCCGCGTCGGGGATACGCCCCGAGAAGCCGGTGAGACTCGTCTGACCGCCCCCGCCCCGCCCCGGCGTCACCGCCGTAACGGAAACGCGACTTCCACTTCAGGTCAATTCGCAACGACTAGTGACCGGGCCCGTGCGTTATGTGATGTGCTGGGACCGACCACGCCTTTGGCAAAGGCACGCGACATAAGACAGCGCGGCTGAGCACATCGAGCACATCGAGCACGCCGAGCACGCCGAGCACGCCGAGCACAGTGAGACCACCAGACAGGCACGGGGGCATGAGGGAGGGGAGCGACCATGGCCTCGGACCACATCCGCCGCTGGGAGTCCGGAGCACTCGCGCACGCCGTCACGGACCCCTTCGGTCAGGGCCCGGTGCCCTGGCTGCGCGGCAGTGAGACGTACTTCGACGACACCGGCCATGTCGTGCCGTGGTACGTCGACCCCGGCCCGCAGCAGCTCGCCGGCGGTGCCGGTGCACGCGTCCCGGCGCCGCGCGCCGCCGGTGCCGGCCCCCGCGCGGCCGACGACGTGCACCGCCAGATCAAGGGCTTCACCTCCACCGGCGCGGTCGCGCCCGGCGAGGCGATCGACTTCCACGTCACGGTCGACCCGCCGCAGGAGTTCAGCGTCGACATCTACCGCATCGGCCACTACGGCGGCGACGGCGCCGCCAAGATCACCACCAGCCCCCGGCTCTCCGGCATCGTCCAGCCCCCGCCGCTGACCGCCGACCGCACGGTCTCCTGCCACCACTGGTGGCTGTCATGGCGCCTCCAGGTGCCCTCCTACTGGAGTGTCGGCGCCTACGTGGCCGTCCTCACCACCGCCGACGGCTACCGCTCCCACGTGCCCTTCACGGTCCGCGACGACCACCCCGCCGACCTGCTCCTGCTGCTGCCGGACATCACCTGGCAGGCGTACAACCTGTACCCGGAGGACGGCCGTACCGGCGCGAGCCTCTACCACGCTTGGGACGAGAAGGGCCGTCTCCTCGGCGAGGCCGACGCGGCCACCACGGTCTCCTTCGACCGCCCGTACGCCGGCGCGGGCCTGCCCCTGCACGTCGGCCACGCCTACGACTTCATCCGCTGGGCCGAGCGGTACGGCTACGACCTCGCCTACGCCGACGCCCGCGACCTGCACGCCGGCCGGATCGACCCCACCCGCTACCGGGGCCTGGTCTTCCCCGGCCACGACGAGTACTGGTCGGTGCCGATGCGCCGGGCCGTCGAGGACGCCCGGGACCGGGGCACCTCGCTGGTCTTCCTCTCCGCCAACACCATGTACTGGCAGGTGGAGCTGGGCCCGTCCCCGTCCGGCGTCCCGGACCGGCTGCTGACCTGCCGCAAGCGCAAGGGCCCGGGCCGACCGGTGCTGTGGCGGGAGATCGACCGGCCCGAGCAGCAGCTGGTCGGCATTCAGTACGCGGGCCGGGTGCCCGAGCCGCACCCGCTGATCGTCCGCAACGGCGGCCACTGGCTGTGGGAGGCGACCGGCGCGCACGAGGGCGACGAGATCGAGGGCCTGGTCGCCGGCGAGGCCGACCGCTACTTCCCGCGCACCCCGCTGCCCGAGCACGACGAGCGCATCCTGCTCGCCCACTCCCCGTACACCGACAACGACGGCGTCCTGCGCCACCAGGAGACGTCCCTCTACCGCGCCCCCTCCGGCGCCTGGGTGTTCGCCTCCGGAACGTTCGCCTGGTCCCCGGCCCTGGACCGCCCGGAGCACGTGGACGCCCGTGTCCAGCGGGCCACGGCGAACCTGCTGGACCGCATCTGCAAACGCGACTGACCCCCGGGCGCGGCCTATCGCCCGCATACGGGAGAATCGAGGCACTTGGACAGAGCCACGGGGAGGAACCGTGTCCGGATTCGTAGAAAAGCCCGAGCCGATCGAGGTTCCGGGCCTGGTGCACCTGCACACCGGAAAGGTGCGCGAGCTGTACCAGAACGAGGCGGGCGACCTCGTGATGGTCGCCAGTGACCGCATGTCCGCCTACGACTGGGTGCTGCCCACGGAGATCCCCGACAAGGGCCGCGTCCTCACCCAGCTCTCCCTGTGGTGGTTCGACCAGCTGCGCGACCTGGCCGTCAACCATGTGATCAGCACCGAGCTGCCGGAGGGCGCCCCCGCCGACTGGGCGGGCCGCACCCTGGTCTGCAAGTCCCTGAAGATGGTCCCGGTGGAGTGCGTGGCCCGCGGCTACCTCACCGGCTCAGGCCTAGTCGAGTACAACGAGTCCCGTACGGTCTGCGGCCTCGCCCTCCCCGAAGGCCTCGTCGACGGCTCGGAACTCCCCGCCCCGATCTTCACCCCGGCCACCAAGGCCGAGGTCGGCGAGCACGACGAGAACGTCTCCTACGAGGAGGTGGCCCGCCAGGTCGGCGCCGAGACCGCCGCCCAGCTGCGCCAGGCCACCCTGGCGGTGTACTCGCGCGCCCGGGACATCGCCCGCGACCGGGGGATCATCCTGGCCGACACCAAGTTCGAGTTCGGCTACGACGGCGACACCCTGGTCCTCGCCGACGAGGTCCTCACCCCGGACTCCTCCCGTTTCTGGCCGGCCGACCAGTGGCAGCCGGGCCGCGCCCAGCCGTCGTACGACAAGCAGTTCGTGCGCGACTGGCTGACGTCCGCCGAGTCCGGCTGGGACCGCAAGAGCGAGCAGCCCCCGCCGCCGCTGCCGGAGAAGGTCGTGGCGGCCACCCGGCAGAAGTACGTGGAGGCGTACGAGCGGCTGACGGGCATGAGCTGGAGCTAGGGATGCGAAAAGACCCCGGTCCGATGGACCGGGGTCTTTTTCCCGAGCGGACGACGAGGCTCGAACTCGCGACCTCAACCTTGGCAAGGTTGCGCTCTACCAACTGAGCTACGTCCGCATTGCGCCGTTGCGCGAGAGCAACTATACCCAACCTCGCTCGCGTGCGAGACGTACTGCCGCATGACGGTTCTCGGCGCCGAGCTTCGTGACGGCCGAGGAGAGGTAGTTCCGCACGGTCCCCGGCGACAGCGCGGCCCGCTCGGCGATCTCCGCGACCGGTGCTCCGTCGGCGGCCAGCTCCAGCACCTGGGCCTCCCGCGCGGTCAGCGGCGAGTCCCCGGCGGAGATCGCGTCGGCCGCCAACTCCGGGTCGACGTAACGGTTTCCGGCGTGCACGGTCCGGATGATCTCGGCGAGCCGCTGGGCGCTGACGGTCTTCGGGACGAACCCCCGCACACCGGCCGCGAGCGCCCGTTTCAGATGCCCGGGCCGCCCGTGTCCGGTGACGATCAGCACCTGGCAGCCGGGCAGTTCGGTGCGCAGGGATGTGGCGACCTTCACACCGTCGGCGCCCGGCATCTGCAGGTCCAGGACGGCGACGTCCGGCTCGTGCGCCCGGGCCATCGCCAGCGCCTCGGGCCCGCTCGCCGCCTCCGCGACGACCCGCAGATCGTCCTCCAGCGACAGCAGCGCGGCCAGCGCACCCCGGATCAGATGCTCGTCGTCGGCGAGCAACAGCCGTACCGGTGAACTCATCGCGTCACTCCACTCGCTCTGGTCAAGGGCACCTCAGCGACCAGCCTGAACCCGTTCCTCCCGAAGGCCCCCGCCTCCAGCGTCCCGTCGACCCTCGCAAGCCGCTCCCGCAGACCGGCGAGTCCGGAACCGCCGCCCCCGTTGGGGGTTCCCGACACCCCGTCGTTCTCCACCGTCAGCACCACACGCCCCTCCAGCACCCGCAGTCCCACGGCACACCGCCCGGCATCCCCGTGCCGCAGTACGTTCGTGGTGGCCTCCCGCACCACCCAGCCGAGCGCCGACTGCACGTCCGCCGGCAGTCCGTCGGTCTCCACGGTCACCTCGCAATCGATCCCGGCGGCCGTCAGCAGCCCCCGCGCACCGGCGAGTTCGGCGCCGAGGTCGGCCTCCCGGTAGCCGCGGACGACGGCCCGTACCTCCCGCTGGGACTCCTGTGCGATCCGCTGCACCTCGATCATCTGCTCCACGGCCTCCGGCCGTCCCCGCCGCGCCAGTTGGACGGCCAGCTCGCTCTTGAGGGAGATCACCGACAGGTTCCGGCCCAGCACGTCGTGCAGGTCCCGCCCGAACCGCAGCCGCTCCTCGGCGACGGCGAGCCGGGCCTCCACCTCACGGGCCCGTTCCGCCTCCCACATCACGGACAGGGTCCAGGCGCCGCAGCGGCAGGCGAGCAGTGAGAACACCGTCTGGAAGGCGGCCAGCAGGCCGGTCGCGAGGATTCCGAAGCCATTCCGGTCGGCGAGCCCGACGGCGGCCATGAGCAGCACCGTGAGGACCGCCGCGCCGCGCAGGAACACCCGCACCGGGACGGTGAGTCCGTAGAGCAGCCCGAACGGCAGCAGGACGGCGCCGATCGCCAGCCGGACCGTCGCCCGGTCGGCCGCGTCCAGCGCGGCGAGGGCCACGATCAGCGCCAGCGCCAGCCCCAGCAGGACGGCCGGGACGCGGTGTGCGCCGGGCGCGAGCCGGGCACGGCCCAGGTAGTGGTCGAGCGCGGGGCGGGTGAGCCGGTTGGAGGCCGCGCACTGCAGGGCCGCGACCACGGCGAGCAGGATGCCGAGGACGAGGGCCACGGGCCGGTGGGCGAGCCCGCCGACCAGGGGCAGCAGCAGCCAGCCGAGCGAGAAGAACCAGACCGTGCCGTACCAGGTGACGACCGTGTACAGCTCGACCCGCTCGGTCTTGCTGCGCTCCCGCCAGTGCCGCTTGTGCCACCGCCGTATCCGCCCCACCACGCGCCCCCCGTTCCTCAGCGCCGCGGCTCCCACCGGAACCACCGCCGTACAGCCAACACCGCCACCAGGGTCCAGGCCAGCGCGGTCGCGAGCGTGCCGAGAGCCTCGTACGCGCTCAACTGGCCGGTCCAGCCCGCCCGGACGAGCCGGATCGCGGGGGACAGCGGGAGCAGCTCGCAGACGGAGGCGAGCTTCTCCGGCATGACCTCGGTGGGGAACATGATCCCCGAGCCGGTCATCGACACGAACACCAGTGGCAGCGCGGTGACCTGGCCGCTCTCCACGGTCCGGGTGAAGGACGCGGTGAGCGCGGCGAGCGCGGCGCTCAGCACCAGCCCGGCCAGCAGCCCCAGCGCGGTCAGGTACGGCGCCCTGGGCGCACCGGCGTGCAGCAGCACCGCGCAACCCACGCACAGCAGCAGCGCCTGTGCGAGGCCCACGGTCATGGCGGGCAGGGCGGTGCCGGCGAGGATCTCCGGGTCGGTCGGTTCGCCGGTGCGCAGCCGCTTGAGGACGAGTTCCTCGCGGCGGGCGACGTAGGCGTTGACGAGCGAGGTGTAGACGGCGAAGAGGAGCGAGAAGCCGATCGCGGCCGTGAGCATGGCCGCGCCGACGCTGATGCCCTGCTTGTGCAGGTCCAGCCGGTCGAGGGCGGGCCGCACGCTGAACGGCAGCGCGAGCGGTACGACGAGCGCGGTGAACACCACCCCGCGGTTGCGGCCGAGGAGGGTCAGCTCGGCCCGCGCCAGCGCGCGCAGCCGCCGTACGGAGGGCGCGAGTCCGAGGGCCGGGCTGCTCATGCCGCCACCTCCTGCTGCTCGCGGGCGATCTGGAGGAAGGCCTCCTCCAGCGAGGCCGAGCGCACGTCCAGGCCGCGCAGTTCGACACCGGCCCGCTCGGCCCAGACGAGGAGCGCGGTGGCGGTGCGCTGCAGTTCGCGGGTGCGCAGCCGTACGACCCTGCCGTCGCTCTCGTGTCCGCAGACGCCGAGGCCGGCGAGGGGCGGCAGGTCGCCGAGGAAGTAGCCGTCGGGCAGTTCGAAGGAGATCCGGGAGGGGCGGCCGGCGGTGACCTCGGCCGGTGTTCCCGAGGCGGCGATCCGGCCCTCGTGCAGGATGGCGAGCCGGTCGGCGAGGTGCTCGGCCTCTTCCAGGTAGTGCGTGGTGAGCAGCACGGTGGTGCCCGCGTCGCGCAGCCGGCGCACCAGCGCCCAGGTGTCCCGGCGGCCCTCCGCGTCGAGCCCGGTCGTCGGCTCGTCGAGGAACAGCACCTCGGGGTCGCCGAGCAGCGCGAGCGCCAGGTCGAGCCGTCGGCGCTCTCCGCCGGACAGCTGCTTGACCCGCACCCCGTGCTTCTCCGCGAGCCCCACCAGTTCCAGCACCTCTGCCTCCGGCCGGGCACCGCTGGTGCAGCCGGCCCACATCCGGGCGGTCTCCGCGACGGTCAGCTCGGCGGGGAAGCCGCCCTCCTGGAGCATCACGCCGGTGCGGGGCCGTACGGCGGCCCGCTCGCGGTGCGGGTCGTGGCCGAGCACCCGGACCCGGCCGCCGGCCGGTGCCGCGAGCCCCTCCAGCAGTTCGACCGTCGAGGTCTTTCCGGCGCCGTTGGTGCCGAGCAGGGCGAAGATCTCCCCGCGCGCCACGGAGAAGGTGATTCCGCGTACGGCCTCGAACCCGCCCCCGTAGACCCGCCTGAGGTCGGTGACCTCGATCACGTTCTCGTGTCCGTGGGTGTGCATGACCTCAGCGTCCCGGCGGCCGGGCCGGGTCGGCAGTGCGCGGTGTCATCGCCCGGCATGACAAATGTCAGGGCCGGTGCCGGACAGACTGCCGGACAACGAGAAGACCCCGGTCCAGTGGACCGGGGTCTTCTTCCCGAGCGGACGACGAGGCTCGAACTCGCGACCTCAACCTTGGCAAGGTTGCGCTCTACCAACTGAGCTACGTCCGCACTGCTCCCGATCGGCTCCCACCGATCGGTGCGAACACCAGCCTACCTGATCCACAGCAGTGGTCGTGTCGGCGGTGCAGAGCGGGTGACAGGAATCGCACACTGCGCCTTCCCCCTGGAAGGGGGATGTTCTACTACTGAACTACACCCGCACGGTCCTCGGGATCCGGCCTGTCGGCCTCGCCCCTCGGCGTGTGCCAGACATTAGCTGATCAGCAGGGGGGTAGCGCAAGTCGGCTCCCCTTCAGGTGCGGGACGGCTCCCGCACGGGCCCGGTTTGCCCCAAGTGCACGGTCCCCAGGGCCCCCTGAGGGATGCCGGGACCCTGAGGACTCGCCCCTTCGCGGGCTCACTGCGCGGCGCTGAACGCCTCGTAGACCTTCTTCGGGATGCGCCCCCGGGCCGGGACGTCCATCTTGTTGGCCTGGGCCCAGGCGCGGACGGCCGCCGGGTCGGGGGCGACCTCCGTCTGCTTGTACGCCTTGCCGGACCGCGACCGCTTGCGGCCGGCCTCGACGTAGGGCGCGAGCGCCTTGCGCAGTTTCTCGGCGTTGGTTTCATTCAGGTCGATCTCGTACGACTTGCCGTCGAGTCCGAAGGCGATCGTCTCCGCCGCTTCCGAGCCGTCGATGTCGTCAAAGAGAGTGACCACGACCTTTTGCGCCACGAATATCGGTCCCTTCGTGCGGCACGTCGTTACAGCTCAACGCCGACGACATGCCGAGTATCGGCTATTGCCAATTCATTTGTACAGTGCCCGGCAATGCAAAGTGAAGCCCGACTAAATCCGTCCGCGTGTCCGGGCGCAATAGGTGGCGACGGACGGACTGTGGAACTTTCCCAGAACTTTTCGCGGGCGTGCGGCTTCGACACCCGATCGTGATGCGCCTCACGTACTTTCCTCCAACTCTACTCGCGTAGAAATTTTGTGCGGGTAGTCTGAAGGGACCTGCTCAGCACCACACACCGGGAGTGCCAGTGGCACGCGTCGTAGTCGACGTCATGCTCAAGCCGGAGATCCTCGACCCCCAGGGCCAGGCGGTCCAGCGTGCGCTGCCGCGCCTGGGATTCGAAGGGATCTCGGACGTACGTCAGGGAAAGCGTTTCGAACTGGAAGTTGACGGGCCGGTCGACGATGCCGCGCTCGCCCGGATCCGCGATCTTGCGGAATCCTTCCTCGCCAACACCGTGATCGAGGACTTCACCGTCCGCGTCGAGGAAGTCGCGGAGGCGGCCAAGTGACCGCTCGTATTGGCGTCGTCACTTTCCCGGGCAGCCTGGACGACCGGGACAGCCAGCGGGCGATCCGTCTCGCCGGCGCCGAGCCGGTCGCCCTGTGGCACAAGGACAAGGACCTCAAGCAGGTCGACGCCGTGGTGCTGCCCGGCGGTTTCTCCTACGGCGACTATCTGCGGGCCGGTGCCATCTCCCGGTTCTCGCCGGTGATGGAGACCGTGATCGAGCAGGCGAAGGCCGGCCTGCCGGTCCTCGGTATCTGCAACGGCTTCCAGGTCCTCACCGAGGCCCACCTCCTCCCGGGCGCGATGCTCGGCAACGACCACCTCCACTTCATCTGCCGCGACCAGAAGCTGCGGGTGGAGAACGCGGAGACCTCCTGGACCGGCGACTACCGCGCCGGGCAGGAGATCCACATCCCGCTGAAGAACATGGACGGCCGGTACGTCGCCGACGAGTACACGCTCGACAAGCTGGAGGCGGAGGGCCGCGTCGTCTTCCGCTACCTGGACTTCAACCCCAACGGCTCGCTGCGGGACATCGCCGGCATCACCAACGAGGCCGGGAACGTCGTAGGCCTCATGCCCCACCCGGAGCACGCCGTGGAGCCGCTCGTCGGCACCGGCCGCACCGACGGCCTCCCCTTCTTCACCTCGATCCTCAAGAAGCTGGTCAACGCATGAGCCGGACGCCTCTGGACACGGTCGAGCACGCGACCGCGACCCCCGACGTCGAGCTGCCCTGGGCCGAACTCGGCCTGAAGAAGGACGAGTACGAGCGCGTGGTCGAGATCCTCGGCCGCCGGCCCACCGGTGCCGAACTCGCCATGTACTCGGTCATGTGGTCCGAGCACTGCTCGTACAAGTCCTCCAAGGTCCACCTGCGCCAGTTCGGCGAGAAGGCGCCGCAGAGCGACGCCCTGCTCGTCGGCATCGGCGAGAACGCCGGTGTCGTGGACGTCGGCCAGGGCTACGCGGTCACCTTCAAGGTCGAGTCGCACAACCACCCGTCGTACGTCGAGCCCTACCAGGGCGCGGCCACGGGTGTCGGCGGCATCGTCCGCGACATCATCGCGATGGGCGCGCGGCCGGTCGCGGTCGTGGACCCGCTGCGCTTCGGCGCCGCCGACCACCCCGACACCAAGCGCGTCCTGCCCGGCGTCGTCGCCGGCATCGGCGGCTACGGCAACTGCCTGGGCCTGCCCAACATCGGCGGCGAGGTCGTCTTCGACGCCTGCTACCAGGGCAACCCGCTGGTCAACGCCGGTGCCATCGGCGTGATGAAGCACGAGGACATCCACCTCGCGAAGGCCTCCGGCGCGGGCAACAAGGTCATCCTCTACGGCGCCCGGACCGGCGGCGACGGCATCGGCGGCGCGTCGATCCTGGCCTCGGAGACCTTCGACGACGCCAAGCCGTCGAAGCGTCCCGCCGTCCAGGTCGGCGACCCCTTCCAGGAGAAGCTCCTCATCGAGTGCACCCTGGAGGCCTTCAAGGAGAAGCTGGTCGTCGGCATCCAGGACCTGGGCGCGGCGGGCCTGTCCTGCGCCACGTCCGAGCTGGCCTCCAACGGCTCCGGCGGCATGCGCGTGACGCTGGACGACGTTCCCCTGCGTGACTCGACGCTGTCTCCTGAGGAGATCCTCATGAGCGAGTCGCAGGAACGCATGTGCGCGGTCGTGGAGCCGGACAAGGTCGACCGCTTCCTGGAGATCTGCGCGAAGTGGGACGTCATCGCCACCGTCATCGGTGAGGTCACCGACGGCGACCGGCTGGAGATCTTCTGGCACGGCGAGAAGATCGTGGACGTCGACCCGCGCACGGTCGCCCACGAGGGCCCGACCTACGAGCGCCCGTACGCCCGCCCCGACTGGCAGGACGCCCTCCAGGCCGACGACGCCGGCAAGCTGCCCCGCCCGGAGACGGGCGAGGAGCTGAAGAACCAGGTCCTGAAGCTGGTGGGCTCGCCGAACCAGGCGTCCAAGAGCTGGATCACCTCCCAGTACGACCACCTCGTGCAGGGCAACACCGTCCTCGCCCAGCCGGAGGACTCCGGCATGATCCGCGTGGACGAGAAGACCGGCCTCGGCGTCGCGATCGCGACGGACGGCAACGGCCGCTACGCCAAGCTGGACCCGTACACCGGTGCCCAGCTGGCCCTGGCCGAGGCCTACCGGAACGTCGCGGCGACGGGCGCGAAGCCGCTCGCGGTGTCGGACTGCCTGAACTTCGGCTCCCCCGAGGACCCGGCGGTGATGTGGCAGTTCGCGGAGGCCGTGCGCGGTCTGGCCGACGGCTGTCAGCAGCTCGGCACCCCGGTGACCGGCGGCAACGTCTCGCTCTACAACCAGACCGGCGAGGCCGCCATCCACCCGACCCCGGTGGTGGCCGTCCTCGGCGTGATCGACGACGTCGCCCGGCGCACCCCGGTCGCCTTCCAGGAGGAGGGCCAGCTGATCTACCTCCTCGGCGACACCCGGGAGGAGTTCGGCGGCTCGGCCTGGTCCCAGGTGATCCACGACCACCTGGGCGGCATGCCCCCGGCGGTGGACCTGGAGCGGGAGCGCCTGCTGGCCGAGATCCTGATCTCCGCCTCCCGCGACGGCATGATCGACTCCGCGCACGACCTGTCCGACGGCGGTCTGGTCCAGGCGGTCGTGGAGTCGGCGCTGCTCGGCGGCAAGGGCGCCCGTCTGGTCGTCCCGGACGGCCTGGACGCCTTCACCTTCCTGTTCTCCGAGTCGGCCGGCCGCGCCATCGTCGCCGTACCGCGCTCGGAGGAGGTCCGCTTCAACGACATGTGCGGCGCACGCGGCCTCCCGGCCACCCGCATCGGCGTCGTGGACGGCGACACGGTGGAGGTCCAGGGCGAGTTCACCCTCTCCCTGGAGGAGCTGCGCAAGGCCCACGAGGAGACGATCCCGGCGCTGCTGGCGTAACCGTCGTACACCTGAGAAGGTCCCGCCCGGCGTCGCCAGGGCGGGGCCTTCCCGGCTCGTCGGACGTTCAGCGGACGCAGTTCCCGGTCGACCAGGAGGCACAGGGGGATCCCGGACTGGCCGTACGCGGTCGGCTTCTCGTGCCGGTCCCGCCGGTCGGTGTCCGAGTCACACACACGGGTGAAGCGCAACCGCCGCCGGGCATAGAGTCGTTGGCATGCCACCGGCCAGAAAACGCGCCCGCAGCTACGACCCCGCCAAGACCCGAGCCGCCGTCCTCGCCCAGCTCGCCCACGTACGGGACGCCGCCCGCGGCCTCGGCCCCGAGCAGCTCGCCCTGCCCACCCGGCTCGGCGACTGGACCGTACGGGACCTGATCGCGCACATCGGCATGGCGGTCACCGCCGTCCACCGGGCCCTGGAGCTGCCGGCCCCGCCCGAACCGACCGTCACCGTGGTCGAGTGGCCGTTCTCCACCGGGCGGCGCGCCACCGACATCGACGCCTTCACCCGGGGCCTCACCGCCGCCCACCCGGACCTCGACGCCTACCTCGCCGACGTCGACCACAGCCTGCGCGCCCTGCTGGACGAGCACCCCGGCAGCCGGCTGCTGGACACCAGCGCGGGCGCCCTGCCGCTGGCCGACTATCTCGTCACCCGCGCCCTCGAACTCGTCGTCCACACCGACGACCTGAACGCCGCCGTCCCGGGCCTCGACGTGCCGTACGACCGGCAGGCCCTGGCCGCCACCAGCCGGCTGCTCGCCGACGCCCTCGCCGTGAAGGCGCCCGGCGGCTCCACGGAGGTGCGGGTGCCGCCGTACGCCGTCGTGCAGTGCGTGGAGGGGCCCCGGCACACCCGCGGCACCCCGCCCAACGTCGTGGAGACCGACCCGCTGACCTGGATCCGGCTGGCCACCGGCCGGCTGGCCTGGCAGGACGCGCTGGCCGAGGCGAAGGTCAGCGCGAGCGGGGAGCGGGCGGACATCGGGGGACTGCTGCCCGTCATGTCGTAGACCGTCGCCGGTCATGCCGTCGCGGAACCCGGGCCCGCCGGGGTGCGTCGAATCTCCATGAACCGGTACAAGCAGCGCGCGACCCTTGCGGTGGCCGCCGTGATCCTCCCCCTCGCGGTGGCCTGTGGCAGCGAGAAGGGGGACAGTGGGGCGGTGACCGTCCAGCAGCCGGTGACCGGGATCGACTGGCGGGTCGACAGCATCACCGTCGGCGGTGCGACCCGGGACGCGCCCGCCACCGCCCGCCTGCGCATCGAGGACGGCAGGGTGGCCGGCAACCTGGGCTGCAACCAGTTCAGCGCCCGCGCCACCGTGCGCGGAGACCGGATCACCGTCGGTGACCTGCGGACGACCAGGATGGCCTGCAGCCAGGAGCGCATGGACTTCGAGCGCGCCCTCGCCCGCATCCTCACGACCGGCACCCTCGTCGCCCGGACCGAGGCCGCGAAACTGACCCTCACCGACGGCGACGGCGACCGCGTCCACCTCAGCCGCAGCGCCCCCGGATGATGTGCGACACCTCACTCATGGAAACGGCGAAGATGTCCGTGACCGGCCCGTACGGGGTGGCCAGAGTCCTCGCCGTGCGCTGACGTGCGGCCGTGACCTGCGCAAACGTGGAATCCACCAAGGTGATCCACACGGGTCGGGCCGCCGCGGGCACGTATCCCCAATTCGGACCAGTGGTCGATCTCGCCTACACTCGGTGGCGTGCCACGTGGTGACGGTCGACTCAATCACGATCTGCTTCCCGGCGAGAAGGGCCCCCAGGACGCTTGCGGCGTCTTCGGCGTCTGGGCTCCGGGTGAAGAGGTCGCAAAGCTCACGTACTTCGGGCTCTACGCCCTCCAGCACCGGGGTCAGGAATCCGCGGGAATCGCGGTCAGCAACGGCTCCCAGATCCTCGTCTTCAAGGACATGGGCCTGGTCTCCCAGGTCTTCGACGAGACCTCGCTCGGTTCGCTCCAGGGTCACATCGCGGTCGGACACGCCCGCTACTCGACCACCGGTGCCTCCGTGTGGGAGAACGCCCAGCCGACGTTCCGTGCCACCGCGCACGGCTCCATCGCGCTCGGCCACAACGGCAACCTGGTCAACACGGCGCAGCTCGCCGAGATGGTCGCCGAACTCCCGAACGACAACAACAGCCGCTCCACCCGGGTCGCGGCCACCAACGACACCGACCTGCTGACGGCCCTGCTGGCCGCCCAGGTCGACGAGGACGGCAAGCCGCTCACCATCGAGCAGGCGGCCCACCAGGTCCTCCCGAAGGTCCGGGGCGCCTTCTCCCTCGTCTTCATGGACGAGCACACCCTCTACGCCGGCCGTGACCCGCAGGGCATCCGCCCGCTGGTGCTCGGCCGCCTGGAGCGCGGCTGGGTGGTCGCCTCCGAGAGCGCCGCCCTCGACATCGTCGGCGCCAGCTTCGTCCGGGAGATCGAGCCGGGCGAGTTCATCGCCGTCGACGAGAACGGTCTGCGCAGCTCGCGATTCGCGGAAGCGAAGCCCAAGGGCTGTGTCTTCGAGTACGTGTACCTGGCCCGCCCGGACACCGACATCGCCGGCCGGAACGTGTACCTCTCCCGCGTGGAGATGGGCCGCCGACTGGCCAAGGAAGCCCCCGTAGAGGCCGACCTGGTCATAGCGACCCCGGAGTCCGGCACCCCGGCCGCCATCGGCTACGCGGAGGCCTCCGGCATCCCGTTCGGCGCCGGCCTGGTGAAGAACGCCTACGTCGGCCGTACGTTCATCCAGCCCTCGCAGACCATCCGCCAGCTGGGCATCCGCCTGAAGCTGAACCCGCTGAAGGAAGTCATCAAGGGCAAGCGCCTGGTCGTCGTGGACGACTCGATCGTGCGCGGCAACACCCAGCGGGCCCTGGTCCGCATGCTCCGCGAGGCCGGCGCCGCCGAGGTCCACATCCGGATCTCCTCGCCGCCCGTGAAGTGGCCCTGTTTCTTCGGCATCGACTTCGCCACCCGCGCGGAGCTGATCGCCAACGGCATGACCATCGAGGAGATCGGCACCAGCCTCGGCGCCGACTCGCTCGCCTACATCTCCCTCGACGGCATGATCGAGGCGACCACGATCGCCAAGCCGAACCTGTGCCGCGCCTGCTTCGACGGCGAGTACCCGATGGAGCTGCCGGACCCCGAGCTGCTCGGCAAGCAGCTCCTGGAGACCGAGCTGGCGGCCGGTCCGGCCGCGACCGCGGCGACCGACGCGATCCGCCGCCCGTAAGTTCTGCCGTACGACACGAAAGTTCTCACCCCATGTCTGAGACGACTGGTGCCAGCTACGCAGCCGCGGGCGTCGACATCGAAGCGGGAGACCGCGCCGTTGAACTGATGAAGGAGTGGGTGAAGAAGACCCAGCGCCCCGAGGTGCTGGGCGGCCTCGGCGGCTTCGCCGGGCTCTTCGACGCCTCCGCCCTCAAGCGCTACGAGCGCCCCCTGCTGGCCTCCGCCACCGACGGTGTCGGCACGAAGGTCGACATCGCGCGCCGGATGGGCGTCTACGACACCATCGGCCACGACCTGGTCGCCATGGTCATGGACGACATCGTGGTGTGCGGTGCCGAGCCGCTGTTCATGACCGACTACATCTGCGTCGGCAAGGTGCACCCCGAGCGCGTCGCCGCCATCGTCAAGGGCATCGCGGAGGGCTGTGTGCTGGCCGGATGCGCCCTGGTGGGCGGTGAGACGGCCGAGCACCCGGGCCTGCTGGGCGAGGACGACTTCGACGTCGCGGGCGCCGGTACGGGCGTCGTGGAGGCCGACCGGCTGCTGGGCGCGGATCGCATCCGCACGGGTGACACCGTGATCGCCATGGCGTCCTCCGGGCTTCACTCGAACGGGTACTCCCTGGTCCGCCACGTCCTGCTGGACCGCGCCGGCATGGCCCTGGAGACCCAGGTCGAGGACCTGGGCCGCACCCTCGGCGAGGAACTGCTGGAGCCCACCAAGATCTACTCGCTGGACTGCCTCGCGCTCACCCGCACGGCCGAGGTGCACGCCTTCAGCCACATCACCGGTGGCGGTCTCGCCGCGAACCTGGCCCGGGTGATCCCGGACGGTCTGCACGCCGTGGTCGACCGTTCCACCTGGGCCCCGGGCGCGATCTTCGACCTGGTCGGGAAGACCGGCAGCGTCGAGCGCCTGGAGCTGGAGAAGACCCTCAACATGGGCGTCGGCATGATCGCGATCGTCCCGGAGGAGTCGACCGAGGTGGCGCTCGCGACCCTGGCCGACCGTGGGGTCGACGCGTGGGTCGCCGGTGAGATCACCGAGCGTGGCGAGAAGACGACCGGTGCCGAGCTGGTGGGCGACTACGCGAGCTGAGGCTCCGCGGACCGTGCGGACAGCACAGAAGCCGGTCGGTGGCAGTGCCACCGACCGGAACTGGTCAATACAAGGTCAAGCGCCGCGACGGTGCTGCTGAGGACCGTCGTCCTCGTCCTCGTCGTCGTCGCCATAGAGGTCGGCGTAACGAGAGTACAGATCGTCGTCGTCCTGCTCATCGTCCTCGAAGCGGTCACCGTTCGGTGACTGGTTCGACGTCGATGCGCCCAGCTCCTCGGCCAGGCGTGAGAGGTCCGTCCCACCGCTGTTGTACTTCAGCTGGCGGGCGACCTTCGTCTGCTTGGCCTTGGCCCGGCCGCGCCCCATGGCTCGACCCCCTCAACGACGGGGCTCGACGGCCCCAGAGTCTGACACGCGTTCATGATCTGGAACGGACTCTCCATGGAGAGGCCGGTCCGTAGGGCTTCCACGGTACCTGAGCCCGCGCCCATACGGTACGTCGCCCGCAGCACGCGCGTCTGCCCAGGACCTTCGAGGCGCCCTGTCCTCGCTGGTCAGTGGCGATTTTAACCACTTATCGGGGAACGACCCGCCGGTGGAAGTGAGAGTTCTCTCTAAGTTCCCGCCGACGGGTACCGCTCACCTGTGCGATCGGCTCAGCGACCGGCGCGGCTCGCGCGGGCGTCGGCCATCCGCTGCTCGGCGATCCGGTCGGCCGCGGCGGCCGGCGGAATCCCGTCCTCCTTCGCACGTGCGAATATGGCCAGCGTGGTGTCGAAGATCCGCGCCGCCTTCGCCTTGCACCGGTCGAAGTCGAACCCGTGCAGCTCGTCGGCCACCTGGATGACCCCGCCCGCGTTCACCACGTAGTCCGGCGCGTAGAGGATCCCGCGGTCGGCGAGGTCCTTCTCCACCCCGGGGTGGGCCAGCTGGTTGTTGGCCGCACCGCACACCACCTTCGCGGTGAGCACCGGCACGGTGTCGTCGTTCAGGGCGCCGCCGAGGGCGCACGG
This sequence comes from Streptomyces sp. NPDC028928, assembly GCF_055564915.1. NCBI lineage: Bacteria > Bacillati > Actinomycetota > Actinomycetes > Kitasatosporales > Streptomycetaceae > Streptomyces > Streptomyces sp. NPDC028928. The sequence goes on along the minus strand of NZ_JBVHVI010000008.1, from coordinate 51,002 downwards.
GGCGTAGATGTCGAGCCCCTCGACCCGGATCAGGGCCCCGGTGTCGGCGACCGCGGTGACGCCCTCGGGGTACTGGTCGAGGATCCGCTGGACGGCGTCCGCGCGCACGTCCGTGATCACGACCTCGGCGCCCTCCTCGCGCAGGTGGCGCACCAGGTGGTGGCCGACCTTGCCGACGCCGGCGATGCCGACCTTCCGGCCGCGCAGCGAGGGGTCGCCCCACAGGTGCTGGGCGGAGGCGCGCATGCCCTGGTAGACGCCGAAGGCGGTGAGCACGGAGGAGTCGCCGGCGCCGCCGTTCTCGGGGGAGCGGCCGGTGGTCCAGCGGCACTCGCGGGCCACGACGTCCATGTCGGCGACGTAGGTGCCGACGTCGCAGGCGGTCACGTAGCGACCGCCGAGCGAGGCGACCATGCGGCCGTAGGCGAGGAGCAGCTCCTCGCTCTTGTCGCGCTCCGGGTCGCCGATGATCACGGCCTTGCCACCGCCGTGTTCGAGTCCGGCCATGGCGTTCTTGTACGACATCCCGCGCGCGAGGTTGAGGGCGTCGGCGACGGCCTCGGCCTCGGTGGCGTACGGGTAGAAGCGCGTGCCGCCGAGGGCGGGGCCCAGGGCGGTGGAATGGATGGCGATCACGGCCTTGAGGCCGCTGGCGCGGTCCTGGCAGAGCACTACCTGCTCATGGCCGCCCTGGTCCGAGTGGAACAGGGTGTGCAGGACATCAGCAGGTGCGCCGGTTACGTCGGTCACTGTGGTGACTCCTGTGTACATAGCGGCGAGTGGGGTCGGTCCCCGTACGGGTGGCGGGGAGCCGTGGCATGAGCGTAGAGCCTCGGCCCACTCACCATCCGCGCAGTGTTCAGGATCACTCTCCCGGGCCCGCTCCGCACGCATGACCGTGGCACGATTTGCAGTGGTTTCGTGCCAGGCCCGATGGGGAGGGGAGCAGGCGTGCCGAAGGTGTCCTCCGTGGTCGTCCCCTATGCGGCCTATCTGCGTGTGTACGAGCCGCTGGGCGCCTTCCCGGAGCCGGAGCGCAGCCACTGGGCGCGCTACGCCCGCCGCCCCGACCGTCCCTCCTACCAGGACGAACTCCGCCGCTCCCTGGCCGACTTGCTGCCCATCCCGCCGGTCGTAGTGCCGGTGCACGAGAGCAGCGACGCCTTCGTGCTGGAGATCGACGGGGTGGTCTGCGTGTGCCCCTGGCGGACCCGGCTGCGCGGCTGGCAGGCCCTGGGCGAGCTGGCCGAGGAGCTGCCCCCGCCGGTGCTGGACGCGGTGCTGCCGCCGGTGGTGCGCCGCCAGGCCGCCCAGGACTACGAGCGCTGGCTCGCCCGCAACCCCGACGCCCGCCCGTGGATCCGTACGGCGACCTGGCAGGTGCCGCTGAACTGGTTCGTGCTGGTCTCGGACGAGGAGCGGCGGTACGACAAGGGGACCGCCGAGGTGCCCCCGGTGCTGCGCTACCGCACGCCGATGGTGCAGGCCCGGCGCCGGGTGGCGCGGGCGCTGCGCACGCTGCGGGACACCGTCGAGGAGGGCCCGCTGATCGACGGCCTGGTGGACGTCGGACGCTGGCTGGAGGAGTTCCATCCGCGCTCGCTGGTGGAGCTGGACTACGGCGGTCTGGTGCACGTCCTGCCGGCGGGCGAGCTGGAGGACGACCACTCGGCGGCGGACGTGGCGGCCGGCATCGAGGCGCTGCGGCGGGGGGACGGGACGGCCGCCGGGGAGGCGTACGGGCGGCTGGTGGAGCGGTGGCGCGCGGTGCGGGACAGGCGTTCGGCGAACTGAGTGACGCACGTCACGGTCAAAAACGCCCCGAACAGCGTACGTTCTACTCGCTTAGACCACCTGACGGGATGTTGGTCCCGATCTGGACTTTTGTCCCAAGGGTGATGGATGGCACTTACCCGGCCCTTGCGCCTCTTGCCATCCCTCGTGCCAAAATAGGACAAGGAGTCCGGGGAGGGCTCCGTCCGTCCAACTGTGCTCCATCATGGGCGGATTCTCAGCATTGCACGCTTTGGGGGGTCTGGTGACTCCTGATCGTCCTGTGACTGATCGTCACAGTGGCGTGACTGTCCGCTATGGCATGGTCCATCGGCTTCCGTCGCTGATGAACACCTGGGAGGGCAATTCCATCGGTTTGGCCGACGCGGCTGGACAGATGGTGTAGTTGTAGTGCCGAGGACAAGCCGTTCGTCCTATAACCGACTCGACTCGCGTCCGCCATTTCGGGCAACGCGGGTCAAGGTGCAGAATTTAGAGGAAAGAACCGAGAAGGTTCGGTTCTCCCGAGGAGGCCGCTCATGACCGCTCGCACCCCTGATGCCGAGCCGCTGCTGACCCCGGCTGAGGTCGCCACCATGTTCCGCGTCGACCCGAAGACGGTCACGCGGTGGGCGAAGGCCGGCAAGCTCACGTCCATCCGCACGCTCGGCGGGCACCGCCGCTACCGCGAGGCCGAGGTTCGCGCTCTGCTCGCGGGCATCCCGCAGCAGCGCAGCGAGGCCTGAACAACTCCATAACCGGGCAAGACGGTCGATCCCCCAACCGGCCGAGGCGCTCGGAACCCTAGCTCCAAGCGACGCGGGACCTGCCCCAACAGGCCCCTCGCCCAGGCCGAAGAGAACGTCAGAGGCAAGCGACACAGGGTGCGTCGTCGATCGCGCTGGACTCCGCCGGGTCCAGCGCGATCTTTTTTGTGCGCCTGCTTGTGGAAGTCTGGGCATGCCTGTCGGAACGGCTGTGAGCAGGCCTTGAGCGCGGTGCAATTGCACATATTAAATTGACCCGTTGTATGACGGTGGTAAGTACCGCTGTTTCAAAAACTCATGCGGTGACTCCCGTCACACACCCCGCCGCTTGTTGGCTGCGGGCCGTGTGCGCTAGGCGGTTGGGGCGGCGGAGTCGCGCGGCGCCGCGTCACGGGAACCGTCGTCCTCGACGCCCTCCTGCTCGCCTTCACGGCCCCGCGGGCCGGCGTCCATCGCCAGCCGCAGCAGGCGGTGGCAGATGGGACAGTGGCGGGTGAGGTGCCGGTAGGACGAGGCGGCCGACAGATGCGCCCTCAGGAGCGCCCGCGTCTCATGCCTGACCGACGCCGTCATACGCCACCTCCAGGGTCCCCGCAGGGGGAACGAGCCCTGTTCCCTGGGTACCGAGGGAATGTGACGCCGTCAAGGGCGTGAGCGCCTCACAGGGACAGCAAAGAGGGCCCCCTCTCGGGGGCCCTCTCGATGCGGTCCTGACGGGATTTGAACCCGCGGCCTCCACCTTGACAGGGTGGCGAGCACTCCAAACTGCTCCACAGGACCAGGTTTCGCGGCGCTTGTTCGTGCGTTGCGCTGCGAGAAGAGACTGTACAGGAGGGTGAGGGTCCTGGTCGAACTCACCCTCTGTACGGGGGCCGTTACGGGACCGCCGCGTCGATCGCCTTCACGATGCGCTTGTCCGAGACGGGGTACGCCGTGCCCAGCGCGTGGGCGAAGTAGCTCACCCGCAGTTCCTCGATCATCCAGCGGATGTCCAGGACCTGCTGCGGCACCGGGCGGCCCTGCGGGAGCTGTTCCAGGAGCCAGGCGTACTCGTCCTGCATCTCGTGGACCTTCTCCATGCGGGTCGTGTCCCGCTGGACGTTCGTCGGCATCTGCTGCAGACGGCGGTCCGCGGCCACCAGGTAGCGCATGAGGTCGGGCAGGCGTCGTATGCCCGCCCACGTCACGAAACCGGGCTTCACGAGGGCGTCCAGCTGCTTGCGGACGTCCGTGAGGTTCGCGAGCAGCGCGGGGCTGCCGACGGCCTTCAGGCGGCGTTCACAGGCCTGCCAGGCCGCGAGGACCTGCTGCACCTGGGCGACCGTACGGACCGTGGTGTCCACGATCTCCGCGCGCACCTTGTCGTACAGCTTCCGGTACGACTCCTCGTCCCACGCCGGCCCGCCGAAGTCCGCGATCAGCTTGTCCGCCGCGGCCATCGCGCAGTCGTCGAACAGGGCCTGGATCGAGCCGTGCGGGTTGGCGGAGAGAGCGAGCTTCTGGGCGTTCGTCAGCTTTTCGGACGCGAACTTCGCCGGGTTCACCGGGATGTTCCGGAGGATCAGGCGGCGGGTGCCCTTCCACATGGCCTCCGCCTGCTCCGCCTCGGTGTCGAAGAGGCGGACCGAGACCGTGTCGCCGTCGTCCACCAGCGCCGGGTACGCCTTGACCGGCTGCCCGGCCCGCCGGGTCTCGAAGACCCGGGTGAGCGAGCCGATCGTCCAGTCCGTCAGCCCCTTGCGCTCCAGGGACTCCCCGCCCTCCCGGGACGCGGTCGCCGCCGCGGCCTGGGACAGCGCCTTGCGCGCCTTCGGCTTCAGCCGCAGCTTCAGCGCCTGAAGGTCCTTGTCCTCGGCCAGCTTCCGGCGCCGCTCGTCAACGATCCGGAACGTGATCTTCAGGTGGTCGGGGACCTTCGCCCAGTCGAAGTCCTCCGCCTCGAACGGCACGCCGACCATCCGCTTCAGCTCGCGGGCCATCGTCACGGTCAGCGGCTCCTGGAGGGGCACCGCCTTCTCCAGGAACGCCTTCGCGTAGTTCGGCGCCGGTACGTAGTGGCGGCGGATCGGCTTGGGCAGCGAGCGGATCAGTTCCGTCACCACCTCCTCGCGCAGGCCCGGGATCTGCCAGTCGAAGCCCTCGTCCGTGACCTGGTTGAGGACCTGGAGCGGGATGTGGACCGTCACGCCGTCGGCGTCCGCGCCGGGCTCGAACTGGTACGTCACCCGGAACGTGAGCTGCCCCTGCCGCCAGGTGTCGGGATAGTCGGCCTTGGTGACCGCCTCCGCCGACTCCCGGATGAGCATCTCCCGCTCGAAGTCCAGGAAGTCGGGCTGCTCGTGCCGCTTGTGCTTCCACCAGGAGTCGAAGTGGGCGCCGGAGACGACGTGTTCGGGCACCCTCTGGTCGTAGAAGTCGAAGAGGGTCTCGTCGTCCACGACGATGTCCCGGCGCCGGGCGCGGTGCTCCAGCTCCTCGACCTCGCTGAGCAGCTTCCGGTTGTCGGCGAAGAACTTGTGGTGCGTGCGCCAGTCGCCCTCCACCAGCGCGTTGCGGATGAACAGCTCCCGACTCGTCTCCGGGTCGATCCGGCCGTAGTTCACCTTCCGCTGGGCGACGATCGGGACGCCGTACAGCGTGACCTTCTCGTACGCCATCACGGCCGCCTGGTCCTTCTCCCAGTGCGGTTCGCTGTACGTCCGCTTGAGGAGGTGGCCGGCGAGCGGTTCGACCCACTCGGGCTCGATCCTGGCGTTGACCCGTGCCCAGAGGCGGCTCGTCTCCACCAGCTCCGCCGACATCACGAACTTCGGCTGCTTCTTGAACAGCGCCGAACCCGGGAAGATCGCGAACTTGGCGTTGCGGGCGCCCAGGTACTCGTTCTTGTTGCCGTCCTTGACGTCCTTCATCCCGATGTGGGAGAGCAGGCCGGCGAGGAGGGAGACATGGACGCGGTCGGCGGGGGCGTCGTCCTCGTTGAGGTGGATGCCCATCTGCTTGGCGACCGTGCGCAGCTGGGTGTAGATGTCCTGCCACTCGCGGATGCGCAGGAAGTTCAGGTACTCCTGCTTGCACATCCGGCGGAAGGACGACGAGCCCCGCTCCTTCTGCTGTTCGCGGATGTAACGCCACAGGTTGAGGTAGGCGAGGAAGTCGCTGCTCTCGTCCTTGAACCGGGCGTGCTGCTGGTCGGCCTGGGCCTGCTTCTCGGCCGGGCGCTCGCGCGGGTCCTGGATGGACAGCGCGGCGGCGATGACCATGACCTCGCGGACACAGCCGTTCCTGTCGGCCTCCAGGACCATCCGGGCCAGGCGGGGGTCGACGGGCAGCTGGGCGAGCTTGCGGCCGGTGTCCGTGAGGCGCTTGCGCGGGTCCTTCTGGGCGGGGTCCAGCGCGCCCAGCTCCTGGAGCAGCTGCACGCCGTCGCGGATGTTGCGGTGGTCCGGCGGGTCGATGAAGGGGAACTTCTCGATGTCGCCGAGGCCGGCCGCGGTCATCTGCAGGATGACGGAGGCCAGGTTCGTGCGGAGGATCTCCGCGTCCGTGAACTCCGGGCGGGCGAGGAAGTCCTCTTCGGAGTACAAGCGGATGCAGATGCCGTCGGAGGTACGGCCGCAGCGGCCCTTGCGCTGGTTGGCGCTGGCCTGGGAGACCGGCTCGATGGGCAGCCGCTGGACCTTGGTGCGGTGGCTGTAGCGGCTGATCCGGGCGAAGCCGGGGTCGATGACGTACTTGATGCCCGGGACGGTCAGCGAGGTCTCGGCGACGTTGGTCGCCAGAACGATCCTGCGCCCGGCGTGCGGCTGGAACACCCGGTGCTGCTCGGCGTGCGACAGCCGGGCGTAGAGGGGGAGGACCTCGGTGAACCGGTACTTCCTCTTCTCCAGCGCGTCCGCCGTGTCCCGGATCTCCCGCTCGCCGGAGAGAAACACGAGGATGTCGCCCGGGCCCTCGGCCTGGAGCTCCTCGACGGCCTCGCAGATCGCGGTGATCTGGTCCCGGTCGGCGTCCTCGGAGTCCTCCTCCAGGAGGGGGCGGTAACGGACCTCCACCGGATACGTCCGCCCGCTGACCTCGACGATCGGGGCGTCGCCGAAGTGCCGGGAGAAGCGCTCCGGGTCGATGGTCGCCGAGGTGATGACGACCTTCAGGTCCGGGCGCTTGGGCAGCAGCTGGGCGAGGTAGCCCAGCAGGAAGTCGATGTTGAGGGACCGCTCGTGGGCCTCGTCGATGATGATCGTGTCGTAGGCGCGCAGCTCGCGGTCGGTCTGGATCTCGGCGAGCAGGATGCCGTCCGTCATCAGCTTGATGAAGGTGGCGTCCGGGTTCACCTGGTCGGTGAAGCGGACCTTCCAGCCGACGGACTCGCCGAGGGGCGTCCGCAGCTCCTCCGCGACCCGCTCGGCGACGGTCCGGGCGGCGATCCGGCGCGGCTGCGTGTGCCCGATCATGCCGCGCACGCCCCGGCCCAGCTCCAGACAGATCTTCGGGATCTGGGTGGTCTTGCCGGACCCGGTCTCACCGGCCACGATGACGACCTGGTGATCGCGGATGGCGGCCGCGATCTCGTCCTTCTTCTGGCTGACCGGCAGCTGCTCGGGGTAGGTGACGGCCGGCACACGGGAGCGCCGCTCGGCCATGCGGGCCTCGGCCTTGCCGATCTCGCCGTCGATCTCGGCGAGGACGGCGGCACGGGCCTCCGGCTTACGGATCTTGCGCGCGCCCTCCAGCCGCCGTCCGAGCCGGTGCGCGTCGCGCAGCGACAGCTCGGTCAGACGGGGGGCGAGGGTGCCGAGGGCGGGGGCGGGGTGCGTAGACATACGCGATCCAGGATCTCACCTCGGCGGAAAATCACGCGAGCCATTTGAGTTGGGGCGAGATGTCATGTGATGACCTAGCGTGGTCGCTATGCCCGATTCCCCGCGCGGAGAGCACGGCCGCCCCCCGACCCGCGCGGAACGCTGGACGACGTTCCGGGAATCCCCCTTCCTGCCCGCCACGGTCCTCCTCGTCATCCTCGCCGCCGCGGCCGGCCTCTTCGCCGGTTCCTACACCTACGCCATGGCCGACCCCACCCCGCACAGCATCCCGGTGGCGGTGACCGGCGCCCACGACCGGCCGGCGGCCCGGCGGTTCGTCGACGGCATGGAACAGGCACTGCACGCCTCCATGAAGCCGCACCCGTACGGCAGCCACCGGGACGCGGTGCGGGCGGTGGACGAGCAGCGGGTGTTCGCGGTGGTCGACGTGCCCGCCGGCGGCCGGACGGTCGTCCTGGAGGTGTCCGGGGCGTCCGGGGCGTCGGTCGCCCAGCTGCTCGGTGAGGCGGCGGTGAAGGTGGGCGAGGCGACCGGCACCCCCGTGGCGGTCCGCGACCTCAAGCCGCTGCAGAAGGGTGACCCCAGAGGCCTGGCGATCTTCTACGTCTCCCTCGCCGCCGTGATCGTCGGCTTCGTCGGCGCCATCCAGCTCAGCGTGCACGCGCGGGAGCTGAACCCCCTGGAGCGGATGGCCTTCACCGCGGCCTACGCCGTGCTCGGCGGGTTCACGATCGCCGCGGTGGTGGACTGGCTGCTGGGCGCGCTGAAGCTGCCGTTCCTGGAGTCGTGGGCGATCCTCGCCTTCACCATGTTCACCACGGGCATGGTGTTCACGATGTTCAACACCCTGGTCGGGCGCTGGGCCATGCTGCCGACCTGGGGCCTGATGGTGCTGCTGGGCAACCCGTCGTCCGGCGGTGCCGTCTCCTGGGCCCTGCTGCCGTCGCCGCTCGGCACGATCGGCCGCTGGCTGCCGCCAGGCGCCTCGGTGAACGCCCAGCACACCGCTGTCTACTTCCGCGGCCACCAGCACGCGTTCCCGTTCCTGGTGCTGGCCGGCTGGGCGGTCGTCTCCTGCGCGGTCTTCCTGGTCTGGCGCCACCGTCATCCGGGCGGCCGACCGACCGGTGCGGCGCACGCGGCCTAGTGCCGGCGGCGCACGCGGCTAGGGGGTGCGCGGGGCGGGCGGGGCCGGCGGGGTGGCGGGTTCGGTGTGTCTGCGGGCCGGGCCGTCCCCGAGCGCGATCGACCTCGCGGTGTTGGAGACGGCCTTGATGCCCAGGTAGGCCGTGGTCATGCTGCTGACGGCGGTGAACGCGGCGGTGAGGATGCCGACGATCACCGCCTTGTCCCCGTGGAGCTGCCACACCCCGAAGATCGCGACCGAGGCGATCGCGAGATTGCTGATGACGACCGCGAGCAGCCCGTACCGCGCCCGGTCCTTCTCCAGCTCGGTGTCCCGGATGGCTCTGGCCTCGTCCCGGCTCATGTCTCCCCCGCCCCCGCGCACCACGCGCGGCCAGCCTGAACGTAGCGCCGGCCGGGCGTGGTGCCAAGGCGTCACCGGACGTCGACGTAGTCCTCCCTGCCACTGCCCACGAAGTGCTTGCTGTCGGGGTACAGGAAGACGGGCACCCAGGTGCCGTCCTGCCGGGCCGTGAAGCCCTTGCTGAAGGACCCGCTGCTCGTCGTGGTGACCGTGGACATCAGGTACCAGGTCGTGGCGCCCTTGGGACGGAAGAGGATCTGGACCTTCCTGCCGCCGTACGCCCTCCAGGTGCCGGAGCCGACCGGGCGCTCCTGGAGCACACCCCTGACCGTGATCGTCCGGCCCTTGGTCACCGGCTCGGGGGACGCGTTGGCGTCCTTGATCCGGGTGAGGGCGCGGTTGCGGCGCAGGCTGGTGCTGGTGGTGCCCTTGATGTCCTTGGTGCTGGAACCGGCGTACCGCAGCCGCCAGTAGCCGTCCGTGTAGCCGGGCACCTTGTCGGCGGTGAACTGGGAGCCGAAGCCGACCTTCACGGTCTTCTTCGTGGTCCAGCCGGTCTTGCCGTCCGGCGAGTACTGGATGTCGACGTTCGCCTGGTCGTTGACGTCACGGCCGATCAGGTCGAGCGTGCCGGTGACCTTCACTTGGGCGTACTTGTCCAGCGAGGCGGTGAAGCCGGAGAACTTCGTCGTCGCCGTGACCGCCGCGGTGACCTCCGCCGTGCTGTGCCGGGCGAAGGGGGTGTACGACGTGAAGGCGATCTCGTAGACGCTCTTGCTGCCGTACGGGGTCCGCACGAAGGAGAAGCGGCCGTTCGCGTCGGTCGTCGTGCCGACCGGGCTGCAGGTGCTGCACTCCTTGTAGTCCATCTCCAGCGGGATACCGGCGAGCGGCTTCCACTCCTCGCCGAACTGGTACTGGAGCGTGCCGGTGACGGTGATCTTCTGGCCGGTGGTGACGTGGAAGCTGCTCTGGTCCAGGACCATCCGGGTCGGCGCGGCCTTCGGCCGGACGTCGATCCAGGAGCTGGCGGCGAAGCCGAGGCCGCCGTTGTAGTCGGCGAAGACCCAGCCGGCCTGGGCCAGCTGGTGGGGGACGGCGAAGTGGCCGGCCTCGTCGGTGACGGCGGTCGCCTCCCCGCTGCCCCCGTCGAACGTGAGGTCCACGGAGGCACCGGGCAGCGGTTCGGTCTCCCGGGTGCTGGGGTCGCGGACGACCATGTCACCGGCGGCCGTGACCGTCTGGTGCTCGATGTCCGGCTCGGCCGGAGTGACGGCGAAGCCGCTGAAGACGGGCTGCTTCTGGTAGTGCAGCGTGCCCGCGTCCTTCTGGACGGTGGTCTCGCCGGAGCCGTCCGTGGCCTCGATGTCGACGGTGTAGTCGCCGAGGGTGTCCAGGTGGATCGGCCGGGACGCCCAGACGGCGTCCCACGAGCTGGACTCGTACCGCTTCGTGAAGTCGGTGACCGTGGCCACCGGCGTGTCGGTCTGGCTGCTGCCGACCGGGCGGAGCGTCGCGGCGAGCTTGCTGACCTCGCCGCTGAAGTTGAGGCGCACGTCGAGGACCGACCAGTCGGCCTGGTCGCTGTAGGCGCTCTTGACGGTGGGTCCCTCGGCATGGGCGGTGCCGGGGAGGGCGAGCGAGGCGACCAGGACGGCGCCGGCCGTCACCAACCCTCGGGAAATCTGTCTCAAGTACCCCCCTCAGGGTCTTGCAGGACGACGAGAACCCCCTCCTCCGCTTGAGCGGGGGTGGGGGTTCTCGCCAAAGTGGCCTGATCGTACTGGCCGCGAGTGGTCCGGACCAGAGCTGGGTGTCCCTAGTTGAGGAGAGCGGCGATCTCCTCCGGGGACCAGTGGTCGGTCGCACCGGGGCAGGCCGCGACGTAGGAGGAGATCGCTTCCCTGTCCCACGCCCCGGCGGAGAGTAAGCCCGTGGCCAGGAAGCGGACGTAGGCGGCGGAGGGGGCGACCCACAGCACGTCGTTGATGCCCCACGGCGCCGTGAAGGTCAGCACCGGCAGGCCGTCGATCTGGCCCGCGCAGACGAGGGTCTCGTAGCGGCCCTCGCCCAGGACGGCACGCCCCCGGCTGAGGACGTCCGCCAGGTCCAGGTCCCTGCCCGGCGTCCGGTACATCTCCTGGGCGGCGATGTCGGCGAACTGGTCGGTGGTCACCAGGTGTGCCCTGGCCAGCACGCGCCCGTCCACCTCGGGGTCGTAGAAGGCGCGTCCTCCTCCCCACACGCGGGATTCGGTGGCGAAGTACATCGCGCCGGTCAGCTCCACGGGGATCGACCGGGCCGGCATGGCGGGGTTGCGGCAGCCCGGGTACTCCATGGCCGCGCCGGGCGGGCGTCCGCCCCGGAGGTAGGCGGCGAGCCGGTCCAGGTGGATGTTGGAGCCGTAGGAGGTGTACCAGACGCGCTCGGGGTGCCCGTCGAGCGGCAGTGTCGGGTCGATGCTCGGTAAGGCCTTCACCTGGGGCTGCTCCGTCGGCGTACCGGGGACGTGTCGGGGGCGGGGCGGGTATGAAAGAGGCCCTCTCCACGATCGTGGAGAGGGCCTCTGCCCTGGTCAGGGCGGCTGTGGCTGGGGCCGGGGTCGAACCGGCGACCTTCCGCTTTTCAGGCGGACGCTCGTACCAACTGAGCTACCCAGCCACGGTGTTTCACGTGAAACACCAGCGGTCCTGACGGGATTTGAACCCGCGGCCTCCACCTTGACAGGGTGGCGAGCACTCCAAACTGCTCCACAGGACCAAGCGTGTGTGCAACAGTGTCGCACACGGTATTGCGTGCCCCCAACGGGATTCGAACCCGTGCTACCGCCTTGAAAGGGCGGCGTCCTAGGCCGCTAGACGATGAGGGCTATCGGCCCGCCTGGGCGCTTCTCAGCGCGTCGGGGACGTGAGAAGCATATGGGATGGCGAGGGGTATCGCCAAAACGGTTTACGGCGAGGTGGCGGGAGGGGTCGGCGAAGGGGTGTGCGAGGCCCCGGTGCCGCCCGGCTGGTTCTCGTCCGCCAGATGGCGGCTGACCTCGGCCGTCGTCAGCCCCAGGCCCCCCAGCCGGATCGCGTCCCAGGCCTGCAGCCGGCGGCTGTCCCGGTCGAAGTAGAGGATCGAGGCCTCGATCGGCGCCGGGTACTTGCGCTCCACGGCACGCAGCCCGCTGCCGCCGGTCGACCCCTCCATGTGCAGCCGGGTGCCGTACGGCAGCAGCTCCGTGCCCTCGTGGTGCAGGTGCCCGCAGAGCACCAGCGGCACGGTCCCGTCGGTCTCCCGGGCGGCGGACGGCTCGTGCACGACCGCCACGTCCACCGGCGTGCGGGCCGTCCGCTGGTCGCGCAGGGCGCTGGCCAGCCGGTCGCCCGCCAGCCGCTCGGCCGCGTCGCCGCCGGTCGCCACCGAGCGGTCGGGGGTGAACTGCGGATCACCCATGCCCGCGAACCGCAGGCCCGCCACCGTCTCCGCCCGGCCGTCGTCCAGGACGTGCACGTTCTTCATGCGCTCCAGGTAGCGCTGGGTGGTCCGGGAGTCGTGGTTGCCGCGCACCCAGACGTACGGCACGCCCAGGTCCCGGATCGGGTCCAGGAAGCCGTTCTCCGCCGCCGTGCCGTGGTCCATCGTGTCGCCGGAGTCGACGACCACATCCGCCTTGTACTGCTCCACCAGCGAGCCGATGATCTTCCAGCTCGCGGGGTTGAGATGGATGTCCGACACGTGCAGGACCCGGATGGTGGAGGGGTCCGGCCGGTAGGCGGGCAGGGTGGAGGTGACGTCGTAGAGCTTCGTCACATTCGTCACCAGGCGCGCCAACTCCTTCTGATAGACGTCGAATTCCGTGACGATGCTGCGTGCGTTGCCCACCACCGACGGCGCCGAGCTGAGCAGCCCGGAGAACCTCGGCTCCAGGACCGACTTCGGGTTCCAGGTGGCGTACGCCGACGCGCCCGAGGCGGCCAGCAGCACCAGGGCCAGTCCGCCGGCGGCCAGGGCCCGGCGCGGGCGGCGGTAGACGGCGAGGCCGAGGGCGGTGGCGCCGGAGACCACGGCGACACAGGAGCGCACGGCCAGGTCCAGCGTGCCGTGCTCGACGTCCCGGGCGACCTCGTCCTGCAGCCCCGAGAGCCGCTCCGGGTGGTCGACCAGGGCCTGGGAGCGCTCGGGGTCCAGTTGGTCGACGTTCACGTCCAGGCGGACCGGGGCCACATGGCTGTCCAGGCTGAGCGCGCCCAGCGGGGAGATGTTGATCTTCGTGCCACCGGTGACGGAGGGGCGCAGCGCCATCGTCGTGTCCATCGGGCCGACCGGGGCCCGGACGTTGCCGACGATCAGCAGGCCCAGCCAGGCGCCCACCAGGACGACCGCGGTGAGGCCGAGGGCGCGCAGCCACGGGCGGGGACGGGCGGCCAGTTCGAGGGCGGGGAGCGGGCGGGTGCGGTTCGGGGTCCTGTTCGGCATGTGGTTCAGGGCTGCGACGGGGACGCGGGCCATTGGGCCCGTATGCCCAAGTGCCGTGGTGGATATGCGGCATCGTTACCCGACAATGGCGGTGTGCTGGAGATGACGCGCGAGGAGTTCGAGGAACTGGTCGCCGAGGCGCTGGACCGGATCCCGCCGGAGCTGACGCGGCTCATGGACAACGTGGCCGTGTTCGTGGAGGACGAGCCGCCCGCCGACGATCCCGAGCTGCTCGGGCTCTACGAGGGGACGCCGCTCACCGACCGGGGCGAGTGGTACGCCGGTGTCCTGCCGGACCGGATCACCATCTACCGCGGGCCCACGCTCAGGATGTGCGAGAGCCGCGAGGACGTCGTCGCGGAGACCGAGGTGACCGTGGTGCACGAGGTCGCCCACCACTTCGGGATCGACGACGCCCGGCTGCACGCCCTCGGGTACGGGTGAGCACGCGAGTGTGAGGCCACGGCTGCGCGCGGTCCCGGGGTGGAGCGCCTGACCACGGGCGGGAGCGCGTGACCGGGTGGCGGGGCGCCGATGCGCGCCGGGCGCGTGTCCTCTTGCGGGCGGCGGGAGTTGGGGAGGTGGACCCCTTTCCTTGCCCCCGGAGGTGGCCGCCGTGCGCCCCTTGTACGTACCCGTCCGTCTCGCCGTCACGGTCCTGGCCGTCACCACCGCCGCCGGCTGCGTGAACGTGGGCGACGACGCGGGCCCGGCCCGGCCCTCCCACTCGACGGACGGGCGGCACGGCGGTGCGGAACCCGACGGCGGCCCGGGAGGCGGCGGGGGCGGTCTCGTGCCCGGCGGCCGGGCGGGTGACGGCAAGCACGGGCACGGCGGCAAGGCGAAGCCCGGCGAGTCCGCCTCGGCCTCGGCCACGCCCTCCGGCGAGGGCAGCACGTCGGCGCCGCCGGCGAAACCCGGAAAGCCCGGCAAGCCCGGCAGGACACCGGGCCCCGACGACCCCGCGCCGACCAACGCCCCGCCGACGCCGCCGGTGACCTCCGCCCCGCCCGAGCCCCCCGAGCCCACCCCGCCCCCGGCGACCTCGGAGCCGCCGTCGGCGGAACCGTCCTCCTCGGCCCACGAGGAGACGCAGCCGCAGCTCGTCCAGCGGGAGCCCGCGCCCCGGGCGGGGGTCCCGGCCTAGGGCGTGACCAGCGTCTCCATGGGCCGGTTTGCCTTCAGGGGTGAGGGGTGCGTATGGTGGTAGATCGTTTGATCCCATTTGCCCGGCGCCACCACAGAGCGCGCCGTGTGGCGCGTACTCTCCTTTGCCGTGGCGGACCGCATTGAGGCGGTCGTGAGCGAATCACGGAGTTGACGGGCGCGTGCCGAAGAGACTCCGGAAGGTTTCGCATTCGCATGTCCGTGTCCAGTACTGACCAGATCGTCGTGTCCGAGAACGAGTTCGACAACGAGCTCGACAACGCTCTCGTCGACGTGACGACCGAGGTCACCGAGGCCCCCGAGGCCGCTGACACCACCCCCCAGACCACCTTCGCCGACCTCGGCCTCCCCGAGGGCATCGTGCGCAAGCTCGCGCAGAACGGCGTGACGACCCCCTTCCCGATCCAGGCCGCGACCATCCCGGACGCCCTGGCCGGCAAGGACATCCTCGGCCGTGGCCGCACCGGCTCCGGCAAGACCCTCTCCTTCGGCCTGCCGACCCTGGCCCAGCTGGCCGGCGGCCGGACGCAGAAGCACAAGCCCCGCGCGGTCATCCTCACCCCGACCCGCGAGCTGGCCATGCAGGTCGCCGACGCCCTCCAGCCGTACGGCGACGTCCTCGGCCTGAAGATGAAGGTCGTCTGCGGCGGCACCTCGATGGGCAACCAGATCTACGCCCTGGAGCGCGGCGTCGACATCCTCGTCGCCACCCCGGGCCGTCTGCGCGACATCATCAACCGCGGCGCCTGCTCCCTGGAGGACGTGCAGATCGCCGTCCTGGACGAGGCCGACCAGATGTCCGACCTGGGCTTCCTGCCCGAGGTCACCGAGCTGCTCGACCAGGTGCCGGCCGGCGGCCAGCGCATGCTCTTCTCCGCCACGATGGAGAACGAGATCAAGACCCTGGTCGACCGCTACCTGAACGAGCCCGTCCTGCACGAGGTGGACGCGGCCCAGGGCGCGGTGACGACCATGTCGCACCACATCCTCATCGTGAAGCCCAAGGACAAGGCGCCGGTCACCGCCGCGATCGCCTCCCGCAAGGGCCGCACGATCATCTTCGTCCGCACCCAGCTGGGCGCCGACCGCGTCGCCGAGCAGCTGCGCGAGGCCGGCGTGAAGGCCGACGCGCTGCACGGCGGCATGACCCAGGGCGCCCGCACCCGCACCCTGGCCGACTTCAAGGACGGTTACGTCAACGTCCTGGTCGCCACCGACGTCGCCGCCCGCGGCATCCACGTCGACGGCATCGACCTGGTCCTGAACGTGGACCCGGCCGGTGACCACAAGGACTACCTGCACCGCGCCGGCCGCACCGCCCGTGCGGGCCGTACCGGCACGGTCGTCTCGCTGTCCCTGCCGCACCAGCGGCGCCAGATCTTCCGCCTCATGGAGGACGCCGGCGTCGACGCGGCCCGCCACATCATCCAGGGCGGCGCCGCCTTCGACCCGGAGGTCGCCGAGATCACCGGCGCCCGCTCCATGACCGAGGTCCAGGCCGAGTCCGCCGCCAACGCCGCCCAGCAGGCCGAGCGCGAGGTCGCCCAGCTGACCAAGCAGCTGGAGCGCGCCCAGCGCCGCGCGACCGAGCTGCGCGAGGAGGCCGACCGGCTGGTCGCCCGGGTCGCCCGCGAGCGCGGCGAGGACCCGGAGGCCGCGGTGGCCGAGGCCCAGGCGACGGCGGCGGAGCAGCTCGCCGTGGCCGAGGAGCCGGCGCAGCGCGAGACCGAGCGCGAGGAGCGTCCGGCCGCCTCCGCGCCGTACGAGCGCCGGGAGCGGCGCGGCTTCGACCGTGACCGCGAGCGTGGTTCCGAGCGCCGTGACGACCGCCGTGACGACCGGGGCGGCCGTGGCTTCGAGCGCCGTGACGACCGTGGTGACCGCCGTCCGTTCGAGCGCCGCGAGGACCGGGGTGGCTTCGAGCGTCGTGACGACCGTCGGGACGACCGTGGTGGCCGTGGTTTCGAGCGCCGTGACGACCGGGGTGAGCGCCGTCCGTTCGACCGTGACCGCAACGACCGGGGTGGCCGTTCCTTCGAGCGCCGCGAGGACCGTGGTGGCTTCGAGCGTCGTGACGACCGTCGGGACGACCGTGGTGGCCGTGGTTTCGAGCGCCGTGACGACCGGGGTGAGCGCCGTCCGTTCGACCGT
>NZ_JBVHVI010000008.1:8060-34273 GCF_055564915.1 Streptomyces sp. NPDC028928 | reverse complement strand
TTGACCGCAACGACCGGGGTGGCCGTTCCTTCGAGCGCCGCGACGACCGGGGCGGCTTCCGCCGTGACGAGCGTGGCGGCCACCGGGGCAGCGACCGTCCGTTCAACCGCGACCGCCGCGACGACCGCCCGGGCTTCCGCTCCGGCGGCCACGAGCGCCCCTACGGCCGTCGTGACGACCACCGCGGCACCGGTTCCTTCGGCCGCCGCGAGGACAAGCCGCGCTGGAAGCGCAACGGCTGACGCCGCGGCTGACGCCGAGTGAGACAGGGCAAGGGCCCGTACGACACCGTTCGTACGGGCCCTTGCCCGTACCCGGACCATCGCTTTCCGGTCACCAAGTGACGCATATCACATCCCCGGTGAGGGAATTGCTGGGGGCATGACAGATGACGCGAGAGCCGGTGGCCCGTCGGACGAGGAACGGCTGGCCCAGCTCGGCTACACCCAGGTCCTCGCCCGCCGTATGTCGGCGTTCTCGAACTACGCCGTCTCCTTCACGATCATCTCGGTGCTGTCCGGCTGCCTGACCCTCTACCTCTTCGGCATGACCACGGGCGGCCCCGCGGTGATCACCTGGGGCTGGGTCGCGGTCGGCCTGATGACCCTGTTCGTGGGCCTGTCCATGGCCGAGATCTGCTCGGCGTACCCGACCTCGGCCGGCCTGTACTTCTGGGCCCACCGTCTGGCGCCCGCGCGCTCGGCGGCGGCCTGGGCCTGGTTCACCGGCTGGTTCAACGTGCTGGGCCAGGTGGCGGTGACCGCGGGCATCGACTTCGGCGCGGCCTCCTTCCTGGGCGCCTGGCTCAACCTCCAGTTCGACTTCCGGGTGACCCCCGGCCGCACCGTGCTGCTCTTCGCGGCGATCCTCCTCCTGCACGGCCTGCTGAACACCTTCGGTGTCCGGATCGTCGCCTTCCTGAACAGCGTGAGCGTGTGGTGGCACGTCCTCGGGGTCGCGGTGATCGTCGGCGCGCTCGCACTGGTCCCCGACCACCACCGGTCGGCGTCCTTCGTCTTCACGCACTTCGTCAACGAGACCGGCTGGGGCAGCGGCCCGTACGTCGTCCTCCTGGGCCTCCTGATGGCCCAGTACACCTTCACCGGCTACGACGCCTCCGCCCACATGACCGAGGAGACCCACGACGCGGCCACGGCGGGTCCGAAGGGCATCGTCCGCTCCATCTGGACGTCCTGGATCGCCGGCTTCGTCCTGCTCCTCGGCTTCACCTTCGCCATCCAGTCGTACGACAGGGAACTCGCGTCCCCCACCGGCGCCCCGCCCGCCCAGATCCTCCTGGACGCGCTCGGCGCCACGGCCGGCAAACTCCTCCTCCTGGTGGTCATCGGTGCCCAGCTCTTCTGCGGTATGGCCTCCGTGACCGCCAACAGCCGCATGATCTACGCCTTTTCGCGGGACGGCGCGCTGCCCTTCTCGCGCGTCTGGCGCACGGTCAGCCCGCGCACCCGGACCCCGGTCGCGGCGGTCTGGCTGGCCGCGCTCGGCGCCCTGGCGATGGGCCTGCCGTACCTGATCAACACGACGGCCTACGCGGCGGTGACGTCCATCGCGGTCATCGGCCTCTACATCGCGTACGTCATCCCGACCTTCCTCCGCGTCCGCAAGGGCGGCGCGTTCACGCCCGGCCCCTGGCACCTGGGCCGCTGGTCGCGTCTCGTCGGAGTGGTCTCGGTGATCTGGGTGCTGGCGATCACGGTCCTCTTCATGCTGCCCCAGGTCTCCCCGGTCACCTGGAAGACCTTCAACTACGCCCCGGTGGCCGTCCTGGTCGTCCTCGGCTTCGCGACGGCCTGGTGGCTGGCCTCGGCCCGCCACTGGTTCCTCAACGGGCGCCCCGCGCCCGCCACCGTCCCGGCCGAAAAGTGACCATCCCTCCCGCTCCCGCCACTCCCGACGTGGCCGCGTCGCCGATACCCGATCGGCGACACGGCCTCGTCCGGCTATGCTCGGACACGCAACATCGCACGGGCCGTTAGCTCAATTGGCAGAGCAGGGGACTTTTAATCCCTTGGTTGTGGGTTCGAGTCCCACACGGCCTACCGAGAGGACCCCAGGTCAGGGCTGAGCCGACCTGGGGTCCTCGGCTTCCACGATCCGTTCCACCGCCGCCGTCACCAGCGCGTCCCGTTCCGCTTCCGTGAGGACCCCCGGAAGGGTGAGCTGCTCGACGATCAGCCAGTTCAGGGTGAGGTACAGCAGTTTGACGGCGGTGGCGTCGCCGGGGAGGCCGCCGGCCTCGTGGTAGGCGACGTTCGCGTCGAGGTCGGCGCGGACGCGTTCGGTGAGGATCGCGCGGAGTTCCGGGCGGCGGGTGGCTTCCAGGCGGAGTTCCAGCAGGGCGAGGTAGCCGGTGCGGAAGGACGCCACGCGGCCGACCAGTTCGCGCATCAGCCGGCCGTAGGTGTCCCGGTCGCGGGCCGCGGTCCGGTGGCGTTCGAGGGTCGCCTCGTCGGGCTGGAGCCGCTCGTAGACACGGGCGCCTGCCTGGGTGAGCAGGTCGTCGCGGCTGGAGAAGTAGTTGGACGCCGTGCCGGTGGGCACGCCGGCCTCGGCGTCCACCGCCCGGAAGGTCAGCCCCCGCGCGCCCTCCCGGGCCAGCACCTCGATCGCCGCGTCGACGAGTGCGGCGCGCCGCTGGTCGTTCCGTCTCACCATGGGTCTCGGCTCCGGGTGCGGTGGGATCTGCTCGTCACTCCGGGCAGAGTACTACGTACACAGTGCTTTCAGGGGTTCGCCGCGTACGCCCGCAGGAACGCGCTCACCCCCGCCCTGAGCAGCCGGTCCGTCTCCGCCTCCGGCAGGGGCAGGACGCCGTAGTGGGTCGTCTGGATGATCCGGTGCGAGATCAGGGCCGTGAAGTGGCCCGCCGCCAGGCTCGCGTCGCCGTGCAGGTTCAGCAGGCCGGCGTCCTCCAGGCGGGCCATCGCCTCGGTGAGGGCCCGGCCGACCGGTTCCGGCCCGGCCTCGTGCCAGGCTCTGAGGACCTCGGGCGGTACGTGGTCGGCCTCCGCGTGGATGTGCCGGACCAGGGCGAAGTGGTTGGCGTAGTCGGTCATGAGCCCGTTGAAGGCGCGGGCCAGCGCGACCAGGTCGCGTTCCAGCTCGTCGGGGCGGGGCGGGCGCTCCGGGTGCAGTACGGCGTCCAGGCGCGCCAGTTGGGCGTCCCGGACCTCGCTCGACGTCCACGTCACGACCGTCTGGAAGAGCTGCGCCTTGCCGCCGGGGAAGTGGTTGTAGAGCGTGCGCGTGGAGACGTCGGCCGCGGCGGCGAGCGCGTCGACCGAGGCGCGGGCGTACCCCTCGCGGCCGAAGACCGTGCAGGCCGCGCTCGCGATGGCCATCTGCTTCTGCAGCTTGCGCGGTGACACCTCGCGCCGCGCCTGCTCCAGCCGGGACTCGTTCGTCTGGCCCACGCCCGCCTCCTTCGTGACCAGCCAACTCTAACCGACTTACAACGGGCGTTGTATTTTCTACAACGAGCGTTGTACTTTGCTGTCCGAAGAGTCCGCAGACCCGTCCGGCGACTGTCGCCGGAGGTTCTCTCCAGAGGGGGACAGCTGTGTCCGTCACCACTTCCGTCACCGATCCCGGTGCCCGTGCCGCCGACGACCGCCCGCTCCGCGTCGCCGTCATCCTCGGCAGCGTGCGCGAGGGGCGCCTCGGCCGGGCCGTCACCGACTGGTTCCTGACCACCGCCGCCGCCGTCGACCCGGGCCTGGACCTCGACGTCGTCGACCTCGCCGAGGTGGACCTGCCGCTGGTGATGCCCGGCTGGGGCGGCACGCCGAGCCCCGAGGCGGTCGCCGCGCTGAAGGAGGTCTCGCCGCGGCTCGCCGCCGCCGACGCGTTCGTGGTCGTCACACCCGAGTACAACCACAGCTTCCCGGCGCCCCTGAAGAACCTCATCGACTGGCACCACCGGGAGTGGCAGGCCAAGCCGGTCGGTTTCGTGTCGTACGGCGGTCTCGGCGGCGGGTTGCGCGCCGTCGAGCAGCTCCGGCTGGTCTTCGCCGAACTGCACGCCGTGACCGTCCGCGACTCGGTCAGCCTGCACGGCCCCTGGTCCGGGCTCGGCGAGGACGGCGTCCCGCGCGACGCCGAGGTCTGCGCCGGGGCCGCCAAGGGCATGCTCGGCCAGCTCACCTGGTGGGGACGGGCCCTGCGGGCCGCGCGGGCCGAGCGCCCCTACGCGGGCTGAGCGCGGGGTGGGGGAGATGCGTACGACCGAGCCCGCCGTGGCACCGGCCCGCCCGGTGCCGGAGCCGTCCACGGCCCTGAACCGCACCCTGGCCGTCACCGTCATCGGCTCCGTGATGGCGGTGCTGGACATGACGATCGTCAACGTCGCGCTGCGCCGGCTCTCGCAGTCCTTCGACGCCTCGCTGGAGACCATCCAGTGGACCGCCACCGCGTACACGCTCGCGCTGGCCGCCGTCATCCCGACCGCCGCCTGGGCCATGGCCCGGATCGGCGCCAAGCGCACCTATCTCACCGCGCTCACCCTGTTCACCCTCGGTTCGCTGCTCGCCGCGTGCGCCTGGGACGCGGGCAGCCTCATCGCCTTCCGGGCGGTGCAGGGGCTCGGCGGCGGGCTGCTGCAGCCGGTCGGCATGGCGATGGTGATGGGCGCGGCCGACCGCGGCCGGCTCGGCCGTGCGATGGCCATCGGCGGACTGCCCATCCTGGTCGGGCCGGTCGCCGGGCCGGTGCTCGGCGGCTGGCTGCTCGACGCGGCCTCCTGGCACTGGATCTTCCTGGTGAACCTGCCGGTCGGCGCCCTGGCCCTGGCCCTCGCCCTCCGGCTGCTCCCCGCGGACGCGCCGCCGGCGGGGCCCGGCCGGACCGCGCCCCGCCTGGACCTCCCCGGCCTGCTGATGCTCTCGCCCGGCCTCGCCCTGCTCCTGTACGGCCTGGCCCGGGGCGGTGAGCGCGGCGACTTCACGGCGCCCGGCGCCCTCGTGCCGACGCTCGCCGGCGCGGCCCTCGCGGCGGCCTTCGTCCGACGGGCGCTGACCGCCTCCGCACCGCTGCTGGACCTGCGGCTGCTGCGCGACCGCTCCTTCGCCGCCGGCGTCGGCACGCTCGTCCTGTTCACCTGCGGCTACTTCGGCTCGATGCTGCTCGGCCCGCTGTACTGGCAGCAGGAGCGGGGCCTGAGCGCCACGGCGGCCGGGCTGCTGGGCGCGCCGGTCGGTCTTGTCGTCGGTACGACGATGCAGATCGCGGCGCGCAAGGTCGACCGGGTGGCCCCGCGCCGGCTGATCCCGGCCGGTATCGCGGTGGCGGCCCTCGGGATGGCACTGATGGCCTGGCAGTCGGGGGTGCCCGGGGTCGCGCCCTGGCGGATGGTCGTATCGGCCATGGTGATGGGCGTCGGCACCGGCATGGTGCTGATGCCGACGATGACCACCGCGAGCCGGGAGCTGCCCCGGGAGCGGCTGGCCGGGGCGAGCACCGCGCTGAGCATCACCTCCCAGCTGGGCGCCTCGATCGGCACGGCCACCCTGTCACTGGTCCTGTCGGCGGCGACCCCCGGACCGGCGGCCTTCCGCACGGCCTACGCGGCAGCGGCGGCCCTCCTCTCCCTGGCCGTCCTCCCGGCGCTCCTCCTCCCCGGCCGCCGCCGGGGGTGATCCCAGGTCAGCCGGCGCTCAGCTCCGGCAGGGGGAGGGTGTGCTGGGTCTGGAGGACCTTCGCGCGGAGGTAGCGGACGTTGTGGGCCGTGGTGAAGACGCCGGTCGGCACCCGGTCCCGCACCGCGATGCCCCGCGCGCGCAGCTGCCCGGCCTTGTCGGGGTTGTTGGACAGCAGGTCCAGCTCGGTGATGCCGAGGGCGCCGAGCATCTGCGCGGCGGCCGTGTAGTCGCGGGCGTCCTCCGGGAGGCCGAGGGCGGCGTTCGCCTCGTAGGTGTCCAGGCCCTGGTCCTGGAGGGCGTACGCGTCGAGCTTGTTGTAGAGGCCGATGCCCCGGC
The DNA here is from genome assembly GCF_055564915.1 of Streptomyces sp. NPDC028928. NCBI lineage: Bacteria > Bacillati > Actinomycetota > Actinomycetes > Kitasatosporales > Streptomycetaceae > Streptomyces > Streptomyces sp. NPDC028928. The sequence continues at coordinate 28,280 of NZ_JBVHVI010000008.1, read as the reverse complement.
CCTCCTGGCGGAGGTAGAGCAGGACACCGCCGCGGCCGGCGATGCGCTCGACCGCCTCGCGCAGCTGCGGGCCGCAGTCGCAGCGGGCCGAGCCGAAGACGTCACCGGTCAGGCACTCGGAGTGCAGCCGGACCAGCGGGACCGGGCCGGGGTCGCCGAGGACGAGGGCGAGGTGCTCCTGGCCGTCGGTGAGGCCGTGGAAGGTGACGAGTTCCGCGTCGGCGCGGTAGCCGTCGGCGAAGCGCAGCGGTACCCGGACGCGGGCGCGCGGGGTGGCGGCGGGGAAGTCGGGCATGCGGGTCCCTCCGGGGCGGTTGCTTCAGTTTTGAAGCAGTGGTCCGGAGGGACCCTACCGCTGCTTAAAAGTTAAAGCAATCAGCAGGAGGAGCGGCGCCGCCAGGGCACGTCGTCGGCGCCGGACTCGGTGTCCTCGCCCTGCAGCCCGCGCGCGATCCCCGTGCAGATCTCCTCCAGCTGCCCCACCTGCTCCGGGGTCAGCCGGTCGAACAGCAGGGAGCGGACCGTCTCGACGTGCCCCGGTGCCGTACGCTCCAGTACGGCCATCCCCGCGTCCGTCAGCACCGCGAGCGAGCTGCGCCTGTCCCAGCGGCAGTCCTCCCGGCGCACCAGGCCGTCCCGCTCCAGCCGGGTCACCACGTACGTCAGCCGGCTGCGCGTGATCTTCAGCGTCTCGGCGAGATCGGTCATGCGCAGCCGGCGCTCGGGCGCCTCGGAGAGGTTGGCCAGCACCGAGTAGAACAGGTGCGGCATGCCACCCTCCTGCTGGAGCTGCCGGTCGATCGCGTCCTCCAGGAGGCGGGAGGCGGCGATGTAGGCGCGCCAGGCGCGCTGCTCCTCGGGGGTGAGCCAGCGGGTCGTCATGCCGCCAGTGTAGGTTTGTTCAAAAATTGAACCAAGCCGTCCGCCTCCGGAAGAGAGGGCGCCGATGCCCCTGCCGTACGTGCTGCTGTCCGCCGCCGTCTCCCTCGACGGCTACCTGGACGACACCGGCCCCGAGCGCCTGCTGCTGTCCAGCCCGGCCGACTTCGACCGGGTCGACGCGGTACGGGCCTCCGTCGACGCCATCCTCGTCGGCGCCGGCACGATCCGCGCCGACAACCCCCGCCTGCTGGTCAACTCCGCCGAGCGGCGCGCGGCCCGGGTCGCGGAGGGCAAGCCGGAGTACCCGCTGAAGGTCACCGTCACCGCCACCGGCGACCTCGACCCGGAGGCCAACTTCTGGCACACCGGCGGCGAGAAGCTCGTCTACAGCACCGACCGAGGTGCCGAGCGGGCCGCCCGCCTCATCGGGCGCACCGCCGACGTCGTCCCGCTCGGCCCCGCCCTGGACTGGCGGGCCCTGCTGGAGCACCTCCACGACGAGCGCGGCGTCGGGCGCCTGATGGTCGAGGGCGGCGGCACGGTCCACACCCAGCTCCTCCACCAGGGCCTCGCCGACGAGCTGCAGCTGGTCCTCGCCCCGCTGTTCGTCGGCGACCCGGCGGCCCCGCGCCTCTTCGGACCCGGCGCCTACCAGGCCGGACGCCTGCGCCTGCTCGACACCCGGCGGATCGAGGACGTCGTCCTCATGCGGTACGTGCCCACCGCCCCCGGCACCGGCCCGCTGCCCACCGCCGCCGACCGCCACTGGCTGCGCACCGCCTGCGAACTCGCCGAGCTGTGCCCGCCCTCGGAGACGGCGTTCAGCGTCGGCGCGGTCGTGGTCGCGGCCGACGGTACGGAGCTGGCCCGCGGGCACTCCCGTGAGGGCACCGACCCCGTGGTCCACGCGGAGGAGGCGGCCCTCGCCAAGATCGATCCGGCCGAGCCCCGGCTGGCCGGCGCCACCGTGTACAGCAGCCTGGAGCCGTGCGCCCGCCGTGCGTCGCGCCCGGCGCCGTGCGCCGAGCTGATCCTGCGGGCGGGGGTGCGCCGGGTGGTCACCGCCTGGCGCGAACCCGACACGTTCGTCCACGCGGCCGACGGCACGGGGGTGCTGACCGCCGCGGGAGCGCACGTCGTCCTGCTCCCCGAGCTGGAGGACCTCGCCAAGGCGCCGAACGTCCACCTGCTGGGGTGAGGCGGGCCCGGCCCGGGCCGGAAACACTCAGGGCCCGGAATCCTTGGGATTCCGGGCCCTGAGCCTTCAGTAGCGGGGACAGGATTTGAACCTGCGACCTCTGGGTTATGAGCCCAGCGAGCTACCGAGCTGCTCCACCCCGCGTCGTTGTGACTCCAGTGTACGTCATCCGCGGGACCACTCGCACACCCCTTTCGGTCCACACCGGTCGCCGCCCGCTCCGGGGCCCGGAAACCTGGAGACACGTCGGACATGTGGGAGACACGCGGTGCGCCCTGGAAAGGTGGAGGAGAGCCCGTACGCCAGGGCGGGCGGCCGGCTCCCCGGTGCCCCCGTGCCCGACCCGGGCCTCGGCGGCGGGCCCCCGCCGGTGCGCGCCCGGCGCCGGCCGAGCCCGCGTGCGCAGGCCCGCGCCCTGCCCGCGCTCCTGATCGCCTGCGGGATCGGGTACGGCCTGCTCACCCCGCAGCAGTTCACCGCCGTACCGTTCTTCACCGCCGCCCCACTGGTCGCCGCGCCCCTCTCCGCGCTGCGCACCACCGTCCTCACCGGCCTCGCCTCCCTCGCCGCCGCCTACGCCGTGCACACCGACGCCGGGGTCCACCCGGCCGTGGGCACGCTCACCGACGTGGTCACCGTGGCCACCGTCGCCCTGCTGGCCGTCGCCATCAACCGGGTCGTCCGCCGCGGCGACCGGCGGCTCGCCTCCGCCCGGGAGATCGCCGAGGCCGCCCAGCGGGCCGTCCTGCCGGAGCCGGACGCCCGGATCGGCGGCTTCGAGATCGCCGCCCGCTACGAGGCGGCACGGCAGGACGCGTTCATCGGCGGCGATCTGTACGCGGTGCAGGACACGCCGTACGGCGTCCGGCTGGTCGTTGGGGACGTGCGCGGCAAGGGCATGGGCGCGGTCGCCGCCGTCGCCGTGGTGATCGGCGCGTTCCGGGAGGCGGCCGAGCAGGAGGCCGCGCTGGAGGAGGTGGCCGAACGGCTGGAGCGGGCGCTGGCCCGTGAGGGCACCCGGCGCGACGGGATCGACGCCTTCGAGGGGTTCACCACCGCGGTCCTCGCCGAACTCCCGCACGGCGAGGGCGTCGTACGGATCGTCAACCGCGGCCACCCGCCGCCGCTGCTGCTGCACGCCGACGGCACCCTGCGCACCCTGACGCCGGGCGAGCCCGCGCTGCCGCTCGGCATGGCGGGGCTGGGCCGGTGGCCGGACCGGGCCACCGAGGCCCGCTTCCCGGTCGGCGCCACCCTGCTCCTCCACACCGACGGCCTGTCCGAGGCCCGGGACGCCCACGGCCGCTTCTACGACCCCGAACGGCGGCTCGCCGGGCGCACCTTCCCCGGCCCGGCCGCGCTGCTCGACCGGCTCGCCGCGGAGGTGCGCCGGCACTCCGGCGGCGGTATGACCGACGACATGGCGCTGCTCGCGGTACGGCGCCCCCTGCGGGATGTCACCGACGGTGAGTGAGCGAGTGCCGTGCGCATAACATCTGAGTCACCATCAAAACCGGAAGTGACTCCTGAACACTGCCGAAGGTTGGTCAACTCGCCCGGTTTGGCGGGGTAGTGGGTGATAGATCCGCCGGTAAAGACCTTAATGATCAAGCCGAACGGCTTGGAAAGTGACTGGCAGGTCTATTAACGTTCGATAACGCAGCGCGGTCGTCCCAGCCGTCACAAGAGACGGCTCCGTGCGCACGCGCCGAATCCCGCGAGGGAGCCGGGGAACCACCTTTCTGGGGTGAATCACGCGGATACCGCCGTGAACTCATGGAGTCCACGACCGGTATACGCGCGTAGGAGACCTTCCTGCTCCGAACCCGTCAGCTAACCCGGTAGGCGGAGGAAGGAAAGGAGCACGCCCGCGTGGCGTCCAACCGGCCTGTCCCCGAAGCCCCGTTCATACCGGCACAGCGCGACAACGAGACCTTCGGCTACGTCGCCTACCGCGCCGAAGAGGGCCCGTGGGAGGAGTGGAACCCCACCGAGGACTCCGTCGCCCCGGTCCGCGGCCGGCACCGCGTCGCCAAGCAGCGCGGCGGCTTCGCGCGCAGCTCCACCGTCCTCGGCGTCGGCGTCATCGCCGCGGTCGGCGCGGGCGGCATGGCCAGCGCCAACACCGGCAAGCCGCCGGTCTCCATCTCCCTGCCCGACCTGCCCTCCGTGGGCTCCCTCTTCGACGACGGCTCCGCCGACACCCGGGCCACCGAGGCCGGCACCACCGCGCTGAGCAGCGTCGGCGTGGCCACCGCCGAGGGTGAGGACGGCACCGACGCGGGCGAGGCCCTGCGCAACCGGATCATGGCCCAGGCCGAGCAGCAGCAGGGCCAGGCCGAGAGCAAGGCCACCGCCGTCGCGCTCGCCACCGCCGAGAAGCAGGCCGCCGACGCCGCCGCCAAGGCCGAGAAGCAGGCCGCCGCCGAGGCCGCCGAGGCCAAGGAGAAGGCGGAGGCCGCCGCCGCGAAGAAGGCCGAGGAGGAGCGGCTGGCCAAGCTGGCCAAGCAGTACACGCTGCCGACCTCCTCGTACACGATCACCTCGACCTTCGGCCAGGCCGGCTCGATGTGGTCCTCCGGCTACCACACCGGTCTCGACTTCGCCGCCCCCACCGGCACCCTGATCAAGGCCGTCCACAGCGGCACGATCACCGAGGCGGGCTGGGCCGGCGCCTACGGCTACCGCACGATCCTCACCCTCGACGACGGCACCGAACTGTGGTTCTGCCACCAGTCCTCGATCAGCGTCACGGCCGGCCAGAAGGTCTCCACCGGCGAGGTCATCGGCCGCGTCGGCGCCACCGGCAACGTCACCGGCCCGCACCTGCACCTGGAGGTCCACCCCGGCGGCCAGGCCACCGGCATCGACCCGATGGCATGGCTGCGCGACAAGGGCCTCACCCCCTGAGCCACCCCTTTGCCCTGACTCGGCGCCGGCGGCGGGATGCGATCATCCCCCGCCGGCGTTGACATGACGTATGACGTCACTACGTAAACTCGGCCCTTCCGACCTCGAGGTCTTCCCGCTCTCCCTCGGCGGCAACGTCTTCGGCTGGACCGCCGACGAGCAGACCTCCTTCGCCGTCCTGGACGCCTACACGGCGGCCGGCGGCAACTTCATCGACACCGCCGACGCCTACTCCGCCTGGATCGAGGGCAACAAGGGCGGCGAGTCCGAGACGATCATCGGCAAGTGGGTCAAGGCCCGCGGCAACCGCTCCGACGTCGTGATCGCCACCAAGGTCAGCCGGCACCCCGAGTACCAGGGGCTGTCCGCCGCCAACATCAAGGCCGCCGCCGACGCCTCCCTGCGCCGCTTGGACACCGACTACATCGACCTCTACTACACCCACTTCGACCAGCCCGAGGTGCCGGTCGAGGAGATCATCGGCGCGCTGGACGAGCTGGTGCGGGCCGGCAAGGTCCGGCACATCGCCGCCTCCAACATCAGCGCCGAGCGCCTGAAGGCCTCCCTCGACTTCTCCGAGCGGGAGGGCCTCGCCCGCTACGTCGCCCTCCAGCCCCACTACAACCTGGTCTCCCGCGACACCTACGAGGGCCCGCTGCAGGACCTCGCGGCCCGGGAGGGTCTCGCCGCCGTCCCGTACTACGCCCTGGCCTCCGGCTTCCTCACCGGCAAGTACCGGCCCGGTACGACCGTCGACAGCGCCCGCGCCGGCGGAGCCCAGAAGCACGCCGACTCCGAGCGCGGCCAGAAGGTCCTCGCGGCCCTGGACGAGGTCGCCGCGGCCCACGAGGCCCCTCTCGCCACGGTCGCCCTGGCCTGGCTCGCCGCCCAGCCGACGGTCACCGCCCCCATCGCCTCCGCACGCACGGTGGAACAGCTTCCGGCACTGCTGGGGGTGGCGGAGCTGACGCTGACGGAGACCGAGCTGGCCAAGCTGACGGAGGCGTCGGCCTAGTTCCGGGCTACGTCCGGTACGGGTTGTACGCGGGATACCCCGGATAGACGGGACTTCCGGGATAGACGGGAGTCCCGGGATAGACGGGAGTCCCGGGATGGACGGGAGTCCCGGGCCGCGACATCGCCGGATGCCCGTACGGCGCCCCCCAGTACACCGGTACCACCGGAACAGCGGCCCGGCTCGCGTACTCCAGCGCGGGCCGGGCCACACCGCGCCGCTTCCACAGCTCGTCCAGGAGCTCCCGCTCCCGTACGACGAAGTCGGCGCCGGCCTTCCCCGTGCGCCCCCGGTGCCGGAGGAACGCGAGCGAGGTGGCGTACCCCTCGTACCGCGCCACCTCCCGCGCCGCCGGGCGCCCATGGTGGTGCCGGGCGTAGTCGCGGGCCATCCGCCGCGCCCGCATCGATCCGAGCGCGAACGGCTCGGCCGGGCCCAGCCACCCGGCCTGCACATACGCCGGCAGCTCCGCCCGCACGGTGCGCAGCTCCCGCTGCCGGATCCAGATCGCGAGCCAGGTGAGCAGCCCGAACGCGGGCACCATGAAGGCGCCGTAGACGGCGAAGAAGCCGTACTCGCCGAAGGTGGAGGAGCCGTTCCAGAAGGCGTGCATGCCCATCGCGAGCAGCAGCCCGCAGACCGGCAGCAGGACCCGCCGCACGTGCTGCCGCTCGGCGGACAGCGCGGCGATGCCGAAGCCGATGCCGGTGAGGACGGTGAACAGGGGGTGCGCGAACGGGGACATCACGATGCGCACGAAGAAGGTGGCGGCGGTGACGGAGGCGATGCCGCGGTCGCCGGTGAGCTGGTCGGTCCCGAAGGCCGTACCGAGGTAGAGGATGTTCTCGGTGAACGCGAACCCGGTGGCGGTGACGCCCGCTATCACCACGCCGTCCACGATCCCGGTGAAGTCACGTCGGCGGAAGAGGAAGACCAGCAGCACGGCGGCGGCCTTCGCGGACTCCTCCACGATCGGGGCTATCACGGTGGCGCCGAGGGTGTCGGCGCCGGCCGGGTCCGCGGTGGAGGTGGCTATCCACTTCGTCGCGAAGCTGTTGGCCACGATGGCTATGAGTGCCGCCGCACAAGCACCCCAGGCGAAGGAGAAGACCAGGTTCCGCCAGGGGCCCGGCTCCACCCGGTCCAGCCACCGGAAGGCGGCTATCAGCCAGGGCACGGGCAGCACCGCCAGGCCGAGCCCGACGAGGAAGCCCTCGGTGCCGGTCTGTCGCCGGACGAGGGCGAGGATGACCAGTCCGGACAGTGCCAGCAGGCTGCTCAGTGCCCCGTACCGCACCCACCGGCGCTGCCACCAGTGCGGGTGGCGGAGCACACCGTCGCCGGGGCTCGGGGGACACGTCGGAAACGGAGGACTGGTGGCCACGGCATCGACCCTAACGGGGACGGGACGAGGGGCTGGAGCGGATTATCGGTCCTGCTCAGCGGTCCTGTGCGGTACGCGTCGGAACAGCAGATCGTTCACCACATGTCCCTTGTCCAGTCCCTGCCCCTCGAAACGGGTCAGCGGACGGAACGCGGGGCGCGGGGAGAAGCCGCCGTCCGGCTGGGTGTTCTCGAAGTCGGGGTGCGCGGTGAGCACGTCCAGCATCTGCTCGGCGTACGGCTCCCAGTCGGTCGCGCAGTGCAGGATCGCGCCGGGCTTCAGCCGGGTCGCGGCGAGTGTCAGGAACGCCGGCTGGATGAGCCGCCGCTTGTGGTGCCGCTTCTTGGGCCACGGGTCGGGGAAGTAGACGCGCAGCCCGTCCAGCGAGTCCGGGCGGAGCATCTCCCGCAGCAGGATGATCGCGTCGCCGTTGGCGACCCGGATGTTGGACAGGCCGTTCCGCTCGGCGAGACCCAGCAGGTTTCCCTGGCCGGGGGTGTGCACGTCGACGGCGAGGATGTTGGTGTCCGGGTCGCCCGCGGCCATCTGCGCGGTGGCCTCGCCCATCCCGAATCCGATCTCCAGGACCACGGGACGGTCGTTCCCGAACAGCTCGCCGAGGTCGATCACCCGCTGCCCGTCGATGTCCAGGCCCCACGTGGGCCACAGCCGCTGCAGGGCGTCGGCCTGCCCGGCCGTCACCCGGCTCCGCCGTGGCTGGAAGCTCCGGATCCGCCGTTCGAAGTGCGACCCGGCGGGATCCGCCTTGGGGCCGTCCGGAAAACGCGGCTCTCCCTTGGCCCGGGTGTGCCGGACGGGGACACCGGGCGGGTGGGGGGCCGGGGAGGCGGCTTCGGGGGCGTTGAGGAAGTCAGACACAGTACGACAGATTTTACGGCGCTCTCCGCGGGAGCCCGCTCAGCCGAGGCTCCCGAGCATCTCCAGCACCCGGCGCCCCACCTCCCTCCCGATCGGCAGGGACGCCGTGGCCGCCGGGGACGGCGCGTTGAGCACGTGCACCGCCCGCGCCCCCTCCCGGATGAGGAAGTCGTCCACCAGCGTCCCGTCCCGCAGCACCGCCTGCGCCCGCACCCCGGCCGGTGCCCGCACCAGATCGTCGGCCTCCACGCAGGGCAGCAGTCTGCGCACGGCCTCCAGGAACGCCCCCTTGGACACCGACCGCCGCAGCTCACCGGCCCCGTACCGCCAGTGCCGCCGGGCGATCGCCCAGGATCCGGGCCACGCCAGCGTGCCGGCCAGCTCCCGGGGCCGTACGACCCCCCAGTCGTACCCCTCCCGGGCCAGCGCCGGCACCGCGTTGGGGCCGATGTGCACGCCCCCGTCGATCCCCCGGGTCAGATGCACCCCGAGGAACGGGAACGCCGGGTCCGGCACCGGATACACCAGCCCCCGCACCAGCTCCGGCCGGGCCAGCTCGTAGTACTCCCCGCGGAACGGCACGATCCGCACCTCGGGCTCGTCGCCGGTCAGCCGGGCCACCTCGTCGCAGTACAGCCCGGCGCAGTTCACCAGCACGCGCGCGCGGACGACGTCCCCGGCCGCGGTGAGCACGGCCACACCCCGCTCAGGCCGCCGGTCCACCCGGACCACCTGGGCGCCGTACCGGATCTCCGCGCCGGAGGCCCGCGCCAGCTCGCGGGCGACGCCCACGAAGTCGCACACCCCGGTCGTCCCGACGTGTATCGCGGCGAGGCCGCGCACCTCCGGTTCGTACGCGGTGATCTGCGCGGGGCCCAGCTCCCGCACCGGGATGCCGTTCTCCCGGCCGCGCTGCACGAGCGCGTGCAGCCGGGGCAGCTCCTCCCGCTCGGTGGCGACGATCAGCTTGCCGGTGACGGCGTGCGCGATGCCGTACTCGGCGCAGAACTTCACCATCTCGGCGGCGCCCCGCACCGCGTACCGCGCCTTGAGCGAGCCCGGGCGGTAGTAGATCCCGCTGTGGATGACCCCGCTGTTCCGCCCCGTCTGGTGCTGGGCGGGCCCGGCCTCCTTCTCCAGCACGGTCACCCGCGTACCGGGCGCGGCCCGCGTGATCGCATACGCCGTCGACAGCCCGACGATCCCCCCACCGATCACGAGCACATCACAGTCGTACGCCCCGGCCAGCACCGAGCACCACCTCCACTCCCGATAGTGCACTGCGCCACTGACAGTGCCTTCAAACGCCGGTCGGGGGCGGCGCCCCGAAAGGGGCGCGGGGAACCGCGCGATCAACCACGAACGACCCGGGGCCGACGAAGTGCAGCACCCCGGCAGACGCTGAAGCCGCGCAGCTCTACGCCGGTGCCATCAGCAGCGGCCGAGCCCGCTCCCGCAGCTCCACCACCCGCGGCTCGTCCCCGTACGGCTCCAGCCGGTGCAGAAGATCCTTCACGTACTCCGTCGTCCGCGCCGAGGAGATCCGCCCCGCCACCTCCACGGCCCGCACCCCCTGCTCACAGGCGGCGTCGAGGTTCCCGGACTCCAGCTCGGCGACCGCGGAAACGACCAACCGCAGCCCGTGCGACCGCACGAACTCCTCCGTCGGCTTCGACAGGGCCTGCTCGGTGAACCGCCGTACCTGACGCGGCGCCTTGAGATCCCGGTAGCACTCCGCGGCATCCGCGGCGAACCGGTCGTAGCCGTAGAAACCCAGCCAGGAGGGATCGTTGTCCCCGGGACGGGACCGCTCCAGCCAGCCCTCCGCCGCCTTCAGCGCCGTGCCGGCCGCCTGCGCGTCCCCCGCGCGCGCGTGGGCCCGCGCCTCGACCAGCCGGAAGAAGCTCATCGTCCGCGCGGTCGCCAGCCCCCGGTTGCGCTCCAGGGCCGCCTGCGCGAGATCCACGCCCTCGTCGCCGAACCCCCGGTAGGTGGCCTGCAGCGACATGGACGCGAGGACGTAGCCCCCGAGGGGGACGTCCGCCGCCGCGCGAGCGAGCCGCAGCGCCTGGATGTAGTACCGCTGGGCGGCCTCCTGCTGCCCGGTGTCGAAGGCCATCCACCCGGCGAGCCGGGTGAGTTCGGCGGAGGCGCCGAACAGGGCGCGGCCGACCTCGTCGGAGTAGGAGCCGAGCAGCAGCGGTGCCGCCTCCACCCGCAGGCACTCCGGCACCATCGACGAACGCCAGTCCCCGCCGCCGTACTTGGAGTCCCAGCGCCTCGCGTCCTCGGCGGCCTCCCGCAGTTTCTGCACATCGCTGTGGCCGACTTTGATCGGTGCGCCGGACCCCTCGACGGAGCCCGCCTCCCGCGCGACCGAGCTGTCGGCGGGGGTTATCAGCCATCGTGAGGCAGGCGTTGCGTATGCGCTCACTGCGAACGATCCGGCGAGGGACTGCCAGATGCCGCCGGAGCCGGCACGGCGGCCGGCGAGGTCGAGACGGTACAGCTCCGTGGCCGACTTGACCGCCTGCCCCACGTCCCGGGGGAAGGCGAGGCCCACCTCGGGCGCGGGATCCGCGTCCGCCAGGCCGATCTCGTGGAGCGGCACCGGACGGCCGAGCTTCTGGCCGATGGCGGCCGCGATGAGGTGCGGCGCCGCACCCTGCGGCACCATGCCCTTCGACACCCAGCGCGCCACCGACGTCTTGTCGTAGCGAAGCGTCAACCCGCGTTGGGCGCCGAGGTCGTTGACGCGGCGGGCGAGTCCCGCATTGCTGATTCCCGCGAGGGCGAGAACGGCGCCGAGCTTTTCGTTCGGCCCGCGTTGCTCCCTGGACATGCGCCACCCCTCGACACAGACGGCTGTCGCGCTGGCATAACCACGCGGCATTCGTAAACCCAGCGTAGTTCGCCGCATCCCAAGCGTTAAGGGGCATTGTTCCGGATGGCGGGATTGTGGTCCGTACGGAAGTGCGGCCCTGTACGCACCGTGCACGGTCTGTCGCCGCGTGCCCCCGCCCGTGTGGCCGTGCGCCCGTCCGTGCGCTCTTCTCCGGCCACCGGGGGAGCGGTTCCATGGCTCTTGCGTGGGTCGGCCCGCTGTACTGGATCCAGTGGGCTGGGGGACACCGCCACCTTCATCCCCGCGGGTGGCGGACCGGTCCGGGAGGCGATGCCCGCCTCCCGGACCGTGCGCGCGTCCGCGCTGCCGCGCGCTCACCAGGCCTGTACGGAGCGTGCTCAAACCCCGGACGCCGTCTTTTATTTGGCCGAAAACCGACCCCTGTCCGACGGGGTGGATCCCCGCCGCGACCATGCAACTTGAGGGCGCTAAGGGCGGGTTGGGGGCGCGCGTGGGGGGCGCATTCACGCCGCGCCGATCGGGTGCCGTCCGGCCCGGACCTGCCCCGCGTCGGCCTTTCACCCGTCAACTGTCCTGGCCCGCCGCGCGAACTTCCCTCGATCGAAGGCGGCGCCGCCGATCCTCTCCGGCGCGCCCTTCATGGCAGCATGGGGTCCGGTTCGTACGGTGCACTGGTTGTCCACAGCCTGTGGAGGCGTCGATGCGGTGGTTGGTGGGTTGGAGCAGCGCCGCCGCGGGCACCGCCGGGATCGGCTCCGCGGGCGCCGTCGGATACGACGGCGAGACCCTGCACCCGGTCGGCTCCCAACTCCTGTGGGGCGACCCGGATCCACTGTGGGCCGTCGGCGACTGGCGCCCCGACGAGGTGCGCGTGGTGCACGCCGACGCGCAGCACCGGATCGCCGTCCTCGGCATCTGCGGCGCCACCGACGAGGAACTGCGGCGCGGACTGTTCACCGCGCGCGGGGGCGCGGTGCGCCATCTGACCACCTGGCCCGGCAGCTACACGGCCGTCGTCCAGGCCGGCCGCCGCATCACCGTCTGCGGCGATCTCGCGGGCGCCCGGCCGGTGTTCCACACCCCGTGGGCCGGCGGCACGGCCTACGCCACCGCCGCGCTGCCCCTCGCCGACCTCATCGAGGCCAACCTCGACTTCACCCACCTCGCCGCCCTGCTGGCCGCCCCGGACGTACCGGCCGCGCTGCGCGACACCACCCCGTACGACGGCGTACGGCGCCTTCCGCCGGGGCATGCGCTGGTGCTGCGTGCCGGAGCGCGGGAGATCGCCGGGTACGAGCCGGTCGCCTCCCTCGCCGTCTCCGCGCCCCCGGCCGACCCCGACCGCGCCGTGGACGCCGTACGCGACGCCCTCGTGGAGGCGGTCCGCACCCGGCTGTCGGCACCCCGGCACGTGCCCGACCTGGACCCCGGGCCGGTACCCGGCATGGGACCGGCCGAGCGGCGGGCCGCGCGCGGGATGCCGGTCCCCGGCATCGGCGCCGATCTGTCCGGCGGGCCCGCCTCCGGCACCCTCGCGCTGCTGGCCGCCGGGCTGCCCGGCAGACCCGGCACGCTTCTGGGCCACGGCACGGGCGCGGGGGAACGTCTCCTCGCCGTCACGTTCAACGATCTGACGGTGACCGGGCGCGAGGCCGAACTCGAACGCGCCGGAGCCCTGGCCGCCAACCCGCGGCTGCACCACGTCGTCGTCACCGGCGGCGAGGAGACCCTGCCGTACGCCGACCTCGACGGCCCCCTGACCGACGTGCCCGGACCCTCCCTGGTGCTGGCGGCCCGGCACCGCGCGCGGCTCGCCGCCGGCAGCGCCGACCACTTCACCGGCCACGGCGCCCGCCAGGTCCTGGACGCCCATCCCGCCCGCCTCGCCGACCTCCTGGTCGACCGCCGGCGGCGCCACCTGGTCCGGCCGGTCGCCGCGCTCGCGCGCGCGGACGGCTCGGTGCTGGTCCCCGCGCGCGTGTACGGCGCGGCCCGGCGCCTCGCCCGCACCCCCTACCGGGCGGGCCTGGAGGTCCTCGCCGAGCGGCTGATGCGGCGGCGGTTCGACGAACCCAAGGGGGCGGTCGGCGCGTCCCTCGCCGCGCTGACCTGGGCCAGACCCGGGCCCGCGGCCCGCTGGCTGACAGGTGAGGCACTGGCTGAAGTATCGGTTCTGCTCCAGGCGGAGGCGGACCGCTCCGGAACGGGCGCGCAGCGCCCCGGCGACTATCGCGCGCGTGCGGCACTCGCCCGGCACGCCGCCGACCTGCGCGTCCTGGAACAGGCCGCGCAGATCCGCTCCCAGCGCCTGCACGCGCCGTTCCTCGACAACCAGGTCGTCCGCGCCTGCCGGGACCTCCCCGAGGCCCTGCGCGTCCAGCCCGGCGCCCGCGCCGCCATCCTCCGTACGGTCCTGGAGGGCGCCGGCATCACCGACCTCCCGCCCGGCTGGGGCGCCCCCTCCCACGCCTCCACGGCGGCGGCCGCGCGCGCGGGCCTGCGGCTCGCGGCCGACCCCCTCCTGGACCTCTTCTCCACACCCCTGCTGGCCGACGCCGGCCTGGTCGAGGCCCGCGTCGTCCGCAAGGCCGTCCGCTCCGCCGCGGCCGGCGAGCCCCTCCCGCTGGACGGCCTGGCCGACCTCGTCTCCCTCGAACTCTGGCTCCGCCGCCTCCTGTCCCGCCGCGGCACGTGCTGGACGGGCACCCCGACACGGTCCCGCGCGGTCCCTTCGGGAATCCAGCCGAGAAGGAGCGCGCTGACGCCGGGGGCGTGAGCCGTCCGGCTGGGGAGCGGTACCGGTGGCCGGGGCGTGGTGAACCCGCGGGCCGTGCCGGGCTGATCGCGCAGTTCCCCGCGCCCCCAGGGAGCTGCAACACGGTCGGCTCCGCAGTTCCGCCGCCGCTGCGCGCCGGTGTGCGGGTCCCGTCCCGCCGCGGCAGAGGGCGTCCTCGGAACACCCGGCGCCGAAACCCCCGTGCCTCACCCCCCGCACCCCAGCCACAATGACCGGGTGCGGTACAGAATCCTGGGCGTAACCCAAGCAGCAGACGACCAGGGCACCCCCGTACCCATCGGCGGCCAACGCCTTCGCACGCTCCTCGCCGCCCTCGCCCTCCGCCCCGGCCGCACCGCGACCCCCGACACCCTCATCGACGAGGTCTGGGCGGACGACCCGCCCCAGGACGCCTACGCCGCGCTCCAGGCCCTCGTCGGCCGTCTCCGCCGTACCCTCGGCAGACACACCATCACCTCCACCCCGGGCGGCTACCGCCTCGAAGCGACCGAGGACGACGTGGACCTGCACGTCTTCGAACGCCTCACCCGCACCGGCACCCAGGCCCTCACCGCCGGCGACCCGGCCACCGCCCACCGCGCCCTCACCGAGGCCCTCGCCCTCTGGTACGGCCCGGCCCTCGCCGACCTCCCCGACCGCACCGCCGCCACCCGCCCCGACGCCCTGCGGCTGGAGGCGACCCGTGCCCGCGCCGCCGCGGCTCTCGCCCTCGGCCGCGCCCAGGAAGCCGTACCGGAGCTGCGGGAACTGACCGCCGCCCACCCCTACGACGAGCCCCTGCACGTCCTCCTCATCCGCGCCCTGCGCGACACGGGCCGCCCGGCCGACGCCCTCGCCGCCTACGAGTCCGCCCGCCGCACCCTTGCCGACACCCTCGGCACCGACCCCGGCCCGGAGCTGAAGGCCCTGCACGCGTCGTTGCTGAAACAGGAGCACCCGGAACACCCGGCGCGCCCGGAGCGCCAGGGGCCGCGGCCTCCCGCCCAGCCCCCCGAGCGCACCGGGAATCTCCGCCCCCGTCTGACGTCGTTCGTCGGGCGGGAACCAGAACTCAGGGCCATTCGTTCCGACTTGCACAGGACCCGCCTGGTCACCCTCACCGGACCGGGCGGCTCCGGAAAGACCCGCCTCGCCGAGGAGGCCGCCGCCTCGCTCCCCTCGGCCTGGCTGGTCGAGCTGGCCCCGCTCGACCGGCCGGAGGCGGTGCCCGGCGCGGTGGTCAGCGCGCTCGGTCTGCGCGAGACCGTGCTGCTGACCAACGACCTGGCGACCCCGCAGGCCGACCCCACGGCCCTGCTGATCGAGTACTGCGCCCCGCGCAGCCAACTCCTGATCCTTGACAACTGCGAGCACGTCATCGGCGCGGCAGCCGCCCTCGCCGAGACCCTCCTCACCCGCTGCCCCGGGCTCACGATCCTCGCCACCAGCCGTGAACCCCTGGGCGTCCCCGGCGAGTCGGTGCGCCCGGTCGAGCCCCTCGTCCCCGAGCAGGCGCACCGCCTCTTCACCGAGCGCGCGAAGGCCGTCCGTCCCGACGCCGACGCGGTGCTCGGCGACACCGAGGCCGTGGCGGAGATCTGCCGCCGTCTGGACGGGCTGCCGCTCGCCATCGAGCTGGCCGCGGCCCGGCTCAGGCTGCTGACCCCGCGGCAGATCGCCGACCGCCTGGACGACCGCTTCCGGCTGCTCACCTCCGGAAGCCGCACGGTCCTGCCCCGCCAGCAGACCCTGCGCGCGGTCGTCGACTGGTCCTGGGAGCTGCTGGACGAGCGGGAGCGGACGGTCCTGCGCGAGGTGTCGGTGTTCGCCGGCGGCTGGGACCTCGCGGCGGCCGAGGCCGTGTGCACCGGCCCGGCGGCCGACCTGATCGGCGCGCTGGTCGACAAGTCCCTCGTGGTCGCCGCCCCGCACGACCCGGACGGCACCGGCTTCGGGACGGGCATGCGCTACCGCATGCTGGAGACCATCCACGAGTACGCCACCGAGCGCGCGGCCGAGGTCCCCGGACTGCGCGCGGCGGCCGAGCGGCGCCACCGCGCGTGGGCGCGGGCGCTGGTGGAGGAGGCCGAGCCACAGCTGCGGTCGGCGGCCCAGCTCCCCTGGATCTCCCGCCTGGAGACCGAGCTGGACAACATCCGCGCGGCCCTGGACCGCGCGGTGCGCGCGGGCGACGAGGCGGAGGCGGGCGCCATCGTCCTGGCGATCGGCTGGTTCTGGTGGCTGCGCAACCACCGCCAGGAGGCGGTGGGCT
The DNA here is from genome assembly GCF_055564915.1 of Streptomyces sp. NPDC028928. Lineage (NCBI taxonomy): Bacteria > Bacillati > Actinomycetota > Actinomycetes > Kitasatosporales > Streptomycetaceae > Streptomyces > Streptomyces sp. NPDC028928. The sequence goes on along the minus strand of NZ_JBVHVI010000008.1, from coordinate 12,098 downwards.
GGGTACGGCAGGTGCTCCGCCTTGGCGCCGCCCTGGACACCCTGCCCGAGGGCGCGCCGCCCGGCGAGGCGTTGGCACGGGCGGAGTCCGCCGACCCGGTCGGCGCGTTCCTCGCCGCCCCCGACGGCGAGGCCGGGCATCCGCTGCGCGAGCTGCGGATGGACCTGCGCATGCTCGACCTGTTCCTGACCTCCGAGACGGACGCGGAGAACCTCGCGGCCGACGACCGCGCCGAGGAGTACCTCGCGCGCGTGCGGGCGGCCTACGAGGGCGGCGGCCCCCCGGCCGCCCGCCTCCCGGGCGTCGTCTGGCCGCTGACCGCCTACTACCTGGGCGGCCCGGCGGACCTCCGCCCGGACCTGTCCGCGGCGATCGACAACTGCCGGCGCCACGGCGGCGACTGGGAGGTCGCGGTCGCCCTGATGTACCGCGCCCATGTGACCGTCGACTCACCGGGCAACCTGCGTGGTGTGGACGAGGACCTGGCCGAGCTGCGGGTACTCAGCCGGCGCGTCGGCGACCGGTGGGTGCGGGCGCAGGTGTGCAGCGCGGCCGGCGAGGCGGCCATGGCCCGGGGCAGGTACCACGAGGCGCGCGGCGAGTACGAGGAGGCGCTGCGGCTCGCCCACGAGGTGGGCGCGCACGCCGAGTCCCCGTTCCTGATCGCCCGGCTCGCCGAGATCTCCTACCGCTCCGGCGACCGGGAGGCCGCCCTGGCCGCCCTGGACGAGGCGGGGGCGGCCGCGGACCGGTACGCGCTGCCGGAGTCCCGGGCCTTCGTCCTGCTGCTGCGCGCCCACATCGCCCTGCACGACGGGCAGCCGGCCCTCGCGCGCGAGCTGTACGACGCGACCTGCGCGCTGGTCGGGGACGGCACCCCGCCCCCGCAGTTCGTGGCCGACCAGCGGAAGGTCGAGGCGCTGCTCGTGGCGGCCGAGTCCGGACCGGCGCAGGGGATGCCGGTCCTCGCGGACGCCCTGCGGCGGGCCGTGGCCGACCGCTGCGCGGAGTCGATCACGGCCGGACTGGTGGACGTGGCGGCCGGCCTGCGGGCCCGGCTCGGGGATCTGCCGGGCGCCCTCAGGCTGTTCGCCGCCGCCGATCACTGGCGGGACGGCCGCGAGCGCCCCGAGCCGGAGCGCAGCGAGGCCGCCCGGGTGCGCGCCGGTGCCCGCGCGGCGCTCCCGGCCGGCCATTACGCCGCCGAGTGCGCCCGGGGCGCGACCCTGGGTGTGACGGACGTCCTGGAGGAGCTGGGCGCCGTGCCGGCTACCGGCAGGTGAACCGGGACTCGGCCCAGTCCGCCAGCGCCGCCTCGTCGAAGGCGTTGCTGTGCGGTTCCACCACGAGCCGTACGGTCCTGCGCCCGGTGAGGTCCACATGGACGGGGACGGCCCGGTCGCGGCCCTTGACCATGCCGGACCGCCACAGCGGGACCCCGTCGGCGTAGACGGAGAAGCGCACCTTGCCGAGGCCCAGCGTCATGTCGTCGACGCCGGCCAGTGCGTCGTAGGCGGTGCACGACCGGTTGAGGGCGATGGTGACGGAGGACTCGCCGTGCACGGTGACCCCGCGCGCGTACTGCTTGCCGCCGATCGACATGCCGTACCGCTGCCACACCCAGCTGCTCTCGCCCAGCGCGATCTCGGGCCCGGTGCCGTCGCCGGTGGCGTCGAAGCGCAGGTCGCTCAGCTCGTAGACGACGGGGGCGGGCGGCGGAGTGGGCGTCGGTGTCGGTTTCGGCCTCGGCTTCGGGGTGGGAGTGGGCGTGGGCGTCGGGGCCGGTGTGCGCGTCGGGGTGGGCGTGGGCCTGGGTGTCGGCGGAGGCGGGTCGAGGGCCACGGGCTCGGCCGAAGGTTCGGGTGAGGGCTTGGCCGACGGCGTAGGCGAGGGGGCGGGCGTCGTCTCCGGCGGTGCGGGCGGGGGCGTCTCGGGCCGTACGACGGTGGCGGACGGCGCCGGCCGGGCGACCTCCTTCGCCGGATGGCTGTCGTTCACCAGGGCCAGCGCGACCGCGGTGGCGGCCACCGCGACCACACCGGCCGCGATGCCGGCCTTGACCGGTGCCCCGAGCCCCTCGGAGGCCGCGGCCCCGCCCGCGCCGGACGCCCCGCCGGACGCCCCGCCGGACGCGGCGGCGGCCCCGGCCGCCCCGGCCCCTGCGCTGCCGGCCACGATCCCGAGGGCCTTGGCGTACCCGGCGGCCCCGAACCAGCCGATGACGGCGACCGGTACGACACCGGGGATGCCGCTCGCGACCTCTTCGATCTGGGCCGCCGCCAGCCGGCACCTGGCGCACTCCTCCAGGTGTTTGCGCAGGCCCCGCTCGGCCCGGATGCGCAGCTTGCGGCGGGCGTAGGTACCCAGCTGGTCGGCGTAGCGGGCGCACTCCTCGTCGTGGGTGAGGGTGGCGCTGACGTGGGCCTGGAGATAGGCCTGCTTCAGCCCTTCGCGCGCGCGGCTGGCGAGCACCCGGGTGCCGTTGGCGTCCAGCCCGAACAGGACGGCCACCTCGCTCGGGGACTCGTCCTCCACCTCGGTGTGCCACAGCACGGCCTGCCAGCGTTCGGGCAGTGAGCGGAAGGCCCGCATGGCCATGGACTGCTCGGCCTCGTGCAGGGCGCGGACGTCGGCGCCGAGATCGAGGCCCGCTCCGGAGGAGCCGATGAACGCGGTGTCGGCGGACGCCTCCGGGACCCGGGCGGCCTGCTGGGCGAAGACGGCGAAGTCGTCGACGAGCTGCTCGCGCCGGGCGGACTTGGTCCAGTGGGCGGCGACCCGCCGCACGGAGGTCAGCAGATAGGCCCGCACCGCATGCTCCGGCCCGGCCCCGCCCCGCACCGCCTGCAACATCCGCGCGAACACCTCGGCAGTGAGGTCATCGGCGGTGTGCCCGTCACGGCAGCAGGTCCGCGCATACCGCCGCACCGCGTCCGCATGCCTGCGGTACAGCTCCTCGTAGGCGGAGTCGTCACCGCCGCGCATCCGCTCGATCAGCTCGCCGTCGGCGGGCGGCATCTCCCGGGGCGGCGGCAGCACGCTGCCCTCACGCTGGGCCGGCACGCTCCCGTCGCCGCGACCGGAGGAGGCGGAGGAAGCAGGGCGGCCGCCTTGGTTCGGTACGTGGGGCGAGGCCAACCCGAGGCTCTCCGCGTCCCCGTCGTCACCGTGCGACTCGTCCCACCCGTCAACGCCCATCGCCGACAGCCCCCGACACCGGCCAAGCCCAACCCGTCACCGGCTCAGGGTGCCACACGGGCTTCCCCCGGGACCCCCTCCCGCACACCCCATCCACTCATCCGAGCGGACTTCCCCCCCAACCCCGAACACCCCTCGAACACCCCTGGGGAAGGCCTACCGCAGACGCAGCCGACCAGGCCGTCGCGGTCCCCTCAGGGAAGACCCGACCGGCGACCGACACACCCGCCGTCGGGCCCTCTGCGAGGCGGAGCCGCCGTCGACCAGTGCGGGTGAAGCCCTCTGGCGGAGCGAGTGCCCCTGCGAGGCATAGCCGCCGTCGAGCGGAGCAGGCGCCCCCCGCAGGACGCAGTCGCCATCGACCGACGCAGGCACCCCCCCGCGAGGGGGAGTCGCCATCGTGCGGTGTGGGTGAAGGGCTGGGGAGCGGGTTCAGTGGGGGGCGAGCCGGCGTCGCAGGGGTCCCCCGTTCCGGTCGACGGCGAGCCAGCCCTCCACAGGGGTCCCCCGTTCCGGTCGACGGCGAGCCCGCCCTCCACAGAGGCCACCCGCATTCGCCGACGCCCAGCCCGCCCCCCAAGGGCCACTCGCACCCGCCGACGGCGAGCCCGCCCTCTACAGGGCCACCCGCACTCGCCGACGGCGATTCCGCCCTGCCGGGGTCCCCCGTTCCGGTCGACGGCGGGCGCCCCCCGCAAGGGGCCACTCGCACCCGCCAACGGCGCCCCCCCCGTAGGGGCCACCCGCACCCGCCGACGGCGAGCCCGCCCTCTACAGGGCCACCCGCACTCGCCGACGGCGATTCCGCCCTGCCGGGGTCCCCCGTTCCGGTCGACGGCG
>NZ_JBVHVI010000008.1:0-7962 GCF_055564915.1 Streptomyces sp. NPDC028928 | reverse complement strand
CGAGCCCGCCCTCCACAGAGGCCACCCGCACTCGCCGACGGCCAGCCCGCCCCCAAGGGCCACCCGCACACCCGACGGCGAGCCCGCCCCCACAAGGGCCACTCGCACCCGCCGACGGCGGGCCCCCCGCAGGGGCCCCGTTCCGGTCGACGGCGAGCCCCCCGCAGGGGCCACTCGCACTCGCCGACGGCGAGCCGTCCCGCAGGGGCCCACGCACACCCGACGGCGATCCCGCCCCCCCAAAAAAAGGACCACCCGCACCCCCCGACCGCGATGGCCGTACGGGTGGTGCGGGTGGGAAACGAGGAAAGCCCGCCGACGGCGTAGCCGAGGCCGGGCCGGGCCGGCGGGCTATGCCGGGCGAGACCGCAGTCCCTCCAGCAGAATGTCCAGCAACCGCGCCGACGCGGCAGCCTGCTGCGCCGCGTCCGGCAACGACGGCGCCGCCGTGGCGATCACCAGCAGCACGTCACCCACGGACACATCCGCCCGCAGCGCACCCGCCGTCCGAGCCCGCTCCACCAACTGCCCGACCACATCGAGCAGCGCCCCGGCCCCGGCGTCGTCGGCCACCACCGCGGCCTCCTCCGCCACGAGCCGCAGCTCGGTCCCACCCGGCTGCACCCGCTGCTGAGGCACCCGAGCCGTCTCGGCCGGCCCGGCCGCGACAGACTCGGCGGAACCGGCGGAGCCGACCCGCAGGACGTGCGGCGGCAGCAACCGCCCCGCCCCCGACGCCACAGACGTCCGCAGGAACCGCGAGAGCGCCGACCACGGCTCGTCCTCCTGCCCGAGCGCCGCCCGAGCCTGCTCGGTCAGCCGAGCCGTCTCCTCCTCGGCGATCCGCCGGACCAGCACGTCCTTGCTGGGAAAGCGCCGGTACACCGTGCCGACCCCGACCCGCGCCCGCCGCGCCACGTCCTCCATCGGCGCGCCGTACCCCAGCTCGCCGAACACCTCACGCGCCGCACGCAGCACGTGCTCCAGATTGCGCTGTGCGTCCACCCGCAGCGGAGTCGTACGCGCCCCGTCCGCGCGTCCGTTGCCGCCCGCCGCGGTCATCGCCTTGCCACCGGCCGCGACAGCGGCTGCGGATGCCCAATGCGTGTCCTGAACATGCATGTGTTCCCCCGGTAATGACGTCTCCCCCCGGAGACTCTCCCCGCCACTGAATACGACGTGCGCGGAAGTGGCATCGGTCCCGACCAGACCCGCCCGTCGCGGACCCGTTCGACCACATTCCCTACACCCCGTCGACACACGAACATAGTTGAGAGGAAGTCAATTCAGAAGGGGCAGGTTCCGCACAGTGCGCCCCTCGATCGGAGTACGGGGCGTGTACGTCCCGATTCCTGCCCTTCGCACCCTGTCGTCCGCCCCCGCTGACCTGCCCCCTTTCGTCCCGCACGGGCACCGTGGCCGCCCTTGCGTACACCCGGCCGCCGGTCACACAAATTGCCGGGGCTGTGGACAAACACCAGCGCCGGGTGCGTCATGGGATGGTGAAGGAACGTGCGCGCATTCTGGTTGTCGGCGGCGGCTACGTCGGGATGTACACGGCCCTGCGCCTCCAGCGGAAGCTGAAGGCCGAGCTGAGGCGGGGCGAGGTGGAGATCACCGTCGTCACTCCCGACCCCTACATGACGTACCAGCCGTTCCTCCCCGAGGCCGCCGCGGGCTCGATCTCCCCGCGCCATGTCGTCGTACCGCTGCGCCGCGTCCTGGACCACTGCCACGTCGTCGTCGGCGAGGTCACCTCCATCGACCACGCCGTACGCACCGCCGCCGTCACCACCCTCGCCACCGCCGAGGAGGGCAGGGCCGCCGAACTGATCGGCTACGACGAACTCGTCCTCGCCCCCGGCTCGGTCTCCCGCACCCTGCCCGTCCCCGGCCTCGCCGAGTACGGCATCGGGTTCAAGACCGTCGAGGAGGCCATCGGCCTGCGCAACCACGTCATCGAGCAGATGGACATCGCCTCCTCCACCCGCGACCCCGCGATCCGCGACGCCGCCCTCACCTTCGTCTTCGTCGGCGGCGGATACGCGGGCGTCGAGGCCCTCGCCGAACTGGAGGACATGGCCCGCTACACCGCGCGCTACTACCACAACCTCCGCCCCGAGGACATGAAGTGGATCCTCGTGGAGGCCACCGACCGCATCCTCCCGGAGGTCGGCCCCGAGATGGGCCGCTACGCCGTCACCGAGCTGCGCCGCCGCAACATCCAGGTGCTGCTCGGCACCCGCCTGGAGTCCTGTGCCGACCGCGTCGCCGTGCTCAGCGACGGCCAGCGCTTCCCGACCCGTACGGTCGTGTGGACGGCCGGCGTCAAGCCGCACCCGCTGCTCGAAGCCACCGACCTGCCGCGCACCGACCGGGGCCGGCTCCGCTGCACCGCCCAGCTCACCGTCGACGGCACCGAACACGCCTGGGCCGCGGGCGACGCCGCCGCCGTACCCGACCTCACCGCCGCCGAGCCCGGCACCGAGACCGCCCCCAACGCCCAGCACGCGGTCCGTCAGGCCAAGGTCCTCGGCGACAACATCGCCCACTCCCTGCGCGGCGAGCCCCTTCAGACGTACGCGCACAAGTACCTCGGCTCCGTCGCCTCCCTCGGCCTGCACAAGGGCGTCGCGCAGGTCTACGGGCGCAAGCTGAAGGGCTACCCTGCCTGGTTCATGCACCGCGCGTACCACCTCAGCAGGGTGCCCACCGTCAACCGCAAGGCCCGCGTGCTCGCCGAATGGACCCTCGCCGGCCTCTTCAAACGGGAGATCGTCTCGCTCGGTTCACTCGAACATCCCCGAGCGGAGTTCGAACTCGCGGCCGGTGGAAAGCCTCCTCACAGCCCCTCCGACGACCCGAAGGGGTCGTCCTGACCGGACCCAGGAACTCCACGGCCCGCCCCGGCGTCTGACGGTTGTCGCCCGCCGCGGCCCGCTCCCTGCCAGACTGCCCTACGACGTCGGACGGGCACCCGCCCGCCCTAGCACCCACGAGGCTTTCCCCAAGTGAACTTCACGCGCTGGAGCGCCCGGCTCCCCGGAACGCAGCGCCGCGCCGCCGCGCGGACCGAGACGGCGGTCCCCCCGGAGAGACGGGGGGACGGCTCCGTGCCCGCGGCCCGCGCCGAACAGCCCGCCGACGGCACACCCCCGGTGCCCGCCGTCGACGAACTGCCCGCGCGTGACGTCCTGGACCGCGTCCCGGCCCTCGTCGCCCTCGTCCACGGCCCCGACCACCGCATCGCCTACGTCAACGACGCCTACGCGGCGGCCTTCGGCACCCGTCCCACCGGCGCCCCCGCCCGCGAGGCCCTGCCCGAACTCGCAGAACTGGGCCTGCTGCCGCTGCTCGACCAGGTGCTGCGCAGCGGCAAGCCCCGCACCCTGAAGTCCCGCAAGGCCGTCGACGGTCGCTCGTACACCTTCACCTGCACCCCCGTCACCGAGGACGGCGACCGCGACGCCGGCGTGCTCGTCTTCGCCACCGACGTCACCGACCACGCCGAGGCCGCCGAACGCCTGCGCGCCAGCGAGCGCCGCCAGCGCGAGACCGCCGTCACCCTCCAGCGCTCCCTGCTCCCGCAGGAACTGGAACAGCCCGACGACCTGCGCATCGCCGCCACCTACCTGCCCGGCGGCACCGAGGCCGCGGTCGGCGGCGACTGGTACGACGTGATCACCCTCGGCGGCGGCCGCACCGCCCTCGTCATCGGCGACGTCATGGGCCGCGGGGTGCGCGCAGCCGCCGTCATGGGCCAGCTCCGCACCGCCGTCCGCGCCTACGCCCGCCTCGACCTGCCCCCGCACGAGGTCCTGCAGCTCCTCGACGGTCTCGCCGCCGAGATCGACGCCAACCAGATCGCCACCTGCGCCTACGCCGTCCACGACCCCAACGAGGGCCGCCTGGTGTACGCGTCCGCCGGCCATCTGCCGATCCTGGTCCGCGACGAGAACGGCACGGTCTCCCGCGCCGACGAACCCACCGGCCCGCCGCTCGGCACCGGCGGCTGGATGCACGCCTCCGGCTCCATCGCCCTCGGCCCCGGCTCCACGGCCGTCCTCTACACCGACGGCCTGGTCGAGCGCCGTGACGCGGATCTGGACGAGAGCATCGCCGCGCTCGAAGCCGCCCTGGCCGGAGCGACCGGCACCCCGCAGGTCGTCTGCGACCGCCTGGTCCGCTCGGCCGGCGTCACCGCCGACCACGACGACGACGTCGCCGTCCTCGTCCTCCAGCACCCGGCGCGCACCGGCCCCGACGGCGACCTGTTCCGCAACGCGGCCCTCGAACTGCTCGGCGGCGTCGAAGCGGCCCCCCGCGCGCGTGCCTTCGCCTCCGGCGTCCTCACCAGCTGGCGCTTCCCCGCCGAACTCCACGACCTCGGCGTCCTCGCCACCAGCGAACTGGTCGCCAACAGCCTCCAGCACGGCACCCCGCCCATGCGGCTCCGACTCCGCCGCACCGACCGCCGCCTCATCGTCGAGGTCACCGACGGCGACGACCACCTGCCGAGGCGGCGCCGCGCCGAACCGGGCGACGAGTCGGGCCGGGGCATCGCGATCGTGGCGACGATCGCCTCCAGCTGGGGCTGCCGCCGCACCCCCGGCGGCGGCAAGGCGGTGTGGTGCGAGTTCGTCCTGCCGGAGGCAAAGCACTGACCCGGGGCCGTACCGTCCCGCGCGGCATACGGCGATGACGCGAGGGACGGTGTTAGAAGCTCAGCCATGGCACACGGACACAGCGGCGGCGAAGGCCCCGACGGCCCCGAGGGCTACGACACCCACCAGGCCCCGATCATGGCGCCCTTCGTGGCCGAGCTGCTGGACGCAGTGGACCTCGGCCCCGGAGACGTCGTTCTCGACCTCGCGTGCGGCACGGGCTTCGCCGCCCGCGCCGCCGCCGCACTGGTCGGCCCCACCGGCCGCGTCTTCGGCGCCGACATCGACACGGACATGATCCGGCTGGCCCGGGACCGCCACCCCCGCCTCTACCCGGACATCGAGTTCACGGTCGCCCCCGCCGACCACCTGCCGTACGACAACGGCACCTTCGACGCCGTCGTCTGCCAGCAGGGCGCCCAGTTCTTCCCCGACCTCGCGGCCACCCTCGCGGAGACGGCCCGGGTCACCCGCCCCGGAGGCCGCTTCGCCGCGACCGTCTGGGCCCCCGTCGACCGCCAGCCCTACTTCCTCGCCCAGCAGGCCGCCGTGCACCAGTACGGCGGTCCCGACGCGGCCCGCCACTTCGCGCGGGCCTTCGCCCTGACCGGCGAGCAGCTCATCACCGCCCTCCGCACGGCCGGCTACGGCGCCACCGCCCACCGCGAGATCACCTTCGGTATCACCCTGCCCCCGCTGGACACCTACGCCCGGGCCCACCTGTCCGCCCTCTGGGGCGGCCTGATCACAGAGGCCGGCGGCGAGGACGCCCTGAGCCGGGGCGCCGCCCTGGTCCGCGAGCAGCTGGCCGAGCACCTCACAGAGGACGGCACGACGACGCTCCCGTTCACGGCGATCATGGTCACGGCGACCCGCTGACCGGCCCGTCCCGCCCGCGGCGTCCCCGAGGAGCCGGTGCCTACGCCTCCGCGGCCACCGGCTCGGCCGGCGCCCCGCCCCGCGTGACCACCCGGGTCCCGCGCGCCAGCCACGGCCGGTCCTGTACGGCGGTGAGCTGCCGGCCCAGTCGCAGCGCCAGGAAGGTGATCCCCAGCGAGAACAGCAGGAAGGTCACGATGTACGGCCCGTGCAGCGAGGCCCCGAGGGGACCGCCCACCGCCGGACCGACGGCCAGCGCCAGCTGCTTGACCAGGGCGAACGCCGAGTTGTACTGCCCGGCTATGCCCTCCGGCGCCAGATCGGCGACCAGCGGCGCGACCGTCGGCGACAGCATCGCCTCGCCCAGCCCGAACAGCGCGTACGTCGACACGAACGCGGCCGTGGCCATCTCCTGGCTGCCGTGCCCCAGCCCCGCGTAACCGGCGGCCAGCCAGGCCACCGACCAGATCAGACCGACCATCGCGATGACCCGGGACCGGCGGCGCCGCTCCACGAGCTTCAGCACCGCGAACTGGGCGACCACGATCATCAGGGTGTTCGCGGCCAGCGCCGTACCCAGAGCGGACGTGGATATCCCGGCCGCCTCCACGCCGTACGCGCTCAGCCCCGACTCGAACTGTCCGTAGCAGGCGAAGAAGAGCACGAAGCCCAGCACGGACAGCTGCACCATCGCCCGGTTCCCGAGCAGTTGCTTCCAGCCGCCCTTCGCCGACCGCCCGGGAGCGTCCGCCAGACGCGGCGAGTGCGGCATCCGCACGGTCGCCAGCACGCCGACCAGCAGCAGGAACATCGCCGCCTCGATCGCGAACAGCAGCGTGAACGAGGACACGCGCGTGGTGTCGACCAGATGGCCGCCTATGAGTCCGCCGACGCCCAGCCCCAGGTTCTGCAGGAAGAACTGCATCGCGAACGCACGCGAGCGCGTGTCCGCGGAGGAGCAGTCCACGATCATCGTGGCCAGCGCCGGCTGCATCACGGCCTGCCCCGCGCCGAGCGCCGCCGCGGACAGCAGCACGGTCGCGGCGGAGCCCGCGAGACCGAGGCTCAGCGCACCCAGGGCGGCGGTCACCAGGGCGGCGAGCAGGACCGGCAGCGGGCCGCGCCGCACGATCGCCCGGCCGGCGAACGGCAGCACGATCAGCGCGGCCACGGCGAAGACGGCGAGCACGAGTCCCGCCGTCATGGCTCCCAGGCCCCGCACCTGCGCCACATAGACGTACAGGTAGGGGACGGTGAAGCCGAGCCCGAACGCGCTGAGTGCGTTGCCCACGTGGATCCGGCGCATCGCCGCGCCCATCGCCCTGGTCACGTTCACCTCTCTCACTAGTTAGACCTGAAGACTTTAAAGCTAAAGTTCGAAGCTAAAGACTACACAATCAAGGACTTCAAGGCAAAGGACTGGCGTGTCATACTGCGCCCATGGCCGACACTCCCGGCGTCACCGAGCCGACGCTCGAAGAACAGATCGCCGCCTACCAGCGCGAGTTCCAGGACCTGGACCCCCAGGTCGAGAAGATCGTGTCGGCCCTGTCCCGGCTGAACCGCCGCATGAACGTCGCGTACGGCCGCCAGACCGCCGCCCTCGGCATCAGCAACGCCGAGTGGGAGGTCCTCAAGGCGCTGGTCCTCTCCGGCGCCCCGTACCGCATGGGCCCCAGCGACCTGGCCAAGCGGCTCGGCCTCACCCCGGCCGCGATGACCCACCGGATCGACCGCATGGTCGCCGAGGGGCTGGTCACCCGGGAGCGCGACGAGTCCAACCGCGTCCGGGTCATCGTGGAGCTGACGCCCGAGGGCCGCGAGAAGTGGCTGGAGGCGATGCGCCTGGCGACGGTCTTCGAGGAGGACCTGCTCCAGGACCTCACTCCCGCGGAGCGCGCGGTCCTCGGCGAGGTCCTGACCCGCCTCCTGCGCAGGGTCGAGCACGCCCAGCCGGACGCCGGCGGCCGGCTCAGCGACCTGGACTAAAAGATCTTGACAGCAGGTGTTGACACGCCCCTGCTCGATCCGTAAGGTTCTTCGGGTTGCCACGGAGGCGTAACGCTTCTGCGACAGCACCTCCCGCCGCGCGAGCGGCACCCCAAACCACCAGCACGATCTCCCAACCGGGTTGATTTCGGCGTGCCCGAATTCAATTCGAATAGGGACTCGGCGGCCCGATTGGGAATCGCCGGGCGGATCCGCTAAGGTTTGAGACGTCGGAACGGCCCAACAGCCGGGAAGACAAGCCCCCCTGACTGGGAGTCAGACGCCGAAAGGATCTGATAGAGTCAGAACCGCCGGAAAGGGAAACGCGAGAGCGAGAACCTGGAAAGCACCGAGGAAATCGGATCGAGAAAAGATCTGATAGAGTCGGAAACACCGAAGGGAAGCCCGGAGGAAAGCCCGAGAGGGTGAG
>NZ_JBVHVI010000007.1:262840-449564 GCF_055564915.1 Streptomyces sp. NPDC028928 | reverse complement strand
CCCCCCCCCCCCCCCCCCCCCCCCCCCCCCCCCCCCCCCCCCCCCCCCCCCCCCCCCCCCCCCCCCCCCCCCCCCCCCCCCCCCCCCCGCCCTCCGGGCGACCCGGGGCGGGCTCCGCTCCCCCGGCGGCCACCGGGGCCCCTGCCGGAGACGCTGTGCGACCGTCCGCCGACCCGGCCGCGGCCCTGCGGCGCATGTACGTCGACACGAGCCCGTTCAGCCCGGCGCACCTGAGCCTGAACGCCGAAGTGCTGGGGCCGGAACGGATGTTGTTCGGCACCGACTCTCCGCCGATGGCCGCGCCGCTGGAGGACTTCATCCACATGGTCGAGAAGCTCCCGGTCGACGCGGCCTCCCAGCAGCTCATCCTCGGCGGCAACGCCCAAGCCCTCTTCGACCTCAGGAGTCGTCCGTGACCACCACGCAAGAGGCCGTCACCGCGGCCGAGCGGTGCACCCCGGAGTTCCGGCGCGATCCGCACGCGTTCTACGCCCATCTGCGCACAGCGGCGCCGGTCTGTCCCATGAGACCGCCGCACGGCAACGAGACGTACCTGATCACCCGGTACGACGACGCGCGGGCCGCCCTGGCGGACCCGCGGCTGAGCAAGGACATGTACGGGGCGATGGACGCGTACCGGAGGATCTTCGGCGACTCGTCCGTCGCGCTGGACGACAACATGCTCAACTCCGACGCGCCGAAGCACACCCGGCTGCGCCGGATGGTCAACTCCGCGTTCACCCCGCGGCGCGTGGAATCGCTGCGGCCGCGCATCGAGGAGATCGTCCGGGGCCTGCTGGACGCGTGCCCGACCCGGGAACCCTTCGACCTGCTGCCCGCGTTCGCGTTCCCGCTGCCGATCGTCGTGATCTGCGACCTGCTCGGCGTGCCGCCCGAGGACCGGGCGCGGATGCAGCACCTGTCCACCACGGTGGCGCAGACCGGTTTCGGCGAGGAGGCCAAGCGGGCCCAGCAGCAGGCGGAGGAGGACCTGCACGCGTACTTCACGGACCTCATCGACGCCAAGCGGGACCGCCCGGGTGACGACCTGCTGAGCGCGCTGATCGCGGTCCGCGACAACGACGACGCGCTCACCGAGAGCGAACTGGTCTCGACGGCGTTCCTGCTGATGTTCGCCGGCCACAAGACGACCGCCTACCTCATCGGCAACGCCGTCCACCACCTGCTGTCCCACCCCGAGCAGCTCCGCGCCGTGCGGGAGAACCCGGACCTGACCCGGGCGGCGGTCGAGGAACTGGTGCGCTACGACGGCTCGGTGGAGAGCGCGACCTTCCGCTACGCGACCGAGGACGTCGAGTACAGCGGGACGCTGATCCCCAAGGGCGCCCTGGTCCAGATCGCGATCAGCTCGGCCAACCGCGATCCGCAGAAGTTCGACTGCCCGGACGAGCTGGACGTGATGCGGCCGGGCAACGCGCAGGACGCCCATCTCGGCTTCGGGCACGGCAGCCACTACTGCCTGGGCGCCCCACTGGCCCGGCTGGAGACGCAGCTGGCGCTCACCCGCCTGTTCGACCGGTTCCCCCGGATGACCCTGGCCGACCCCGCCGGCGGCCCCCGGTGGCTGGAGGTTCCGTTCCCGGCCTTCCGGGGCCTCGCGGAACTGCCGGTGATCCTCGATCCCGAGGGCTGAACGAGAGCGACCCGCACCGCCCGGCCGCCGCCCGCGGCCGGGCGGTGTGTGCTGGCCGCGGCCGGGCGGTGTGTGCTGCCCGGCCACCGCGGGTCGTCCTTCCGCGCCGCCACAGCCGTCCTCGACGTGCTCACCCTAGGTGTGTTCGATAGGTGTGTTCGGTGCCGTCGACGGCCGGGGTCATGCCGGTCCCGGCGTCGTCAGCGTGAGCCATCGGCCGGCCGGACCAGGGTGTCCGGGCCCGCAGCCCCAGGCCGTCGTCCGAGTGTTCATGCGCGGTCCCTCGCCGCCGGCGGTGCACCGCGCCGCCAGGCCCCGGACCGCACCGGGCCGCCGGACCGCCGCCTCGGGCGACGGAGGGCGGGCGAGGGAGTGGTGAGGACGGCGAGGCACGCGATGACCAGCGCGATGCCGGCCCAGCCGGCGGCGGGGAGGCGTTCGCCGACGACGAGGACGGCGAGGACGGCCGCGACGGCCGGTTCGAGCAGGGACAGCGTGGTGGCGGTGCTGGCCGGCACGCGTGCCAGCCCCCAGCCGAAGAGGACGTAGCCGGCGAACATGGGAACGAGCGCCATGTAGGTGCCGACGGCCGCGTTGGACCACGAGGCGACGAGCGGTGCGCCGGTGGCCGACAGGACGGGCAGCAGGAGCAGCCCGCCGAGACCGAACACCGTGCCCATCGCCGCGCGGGAGGGGAGCCGGCGGGTGATGAGCCGGTGCGCGGCCCAGGAGTAGAGGGCGTAGGTCGCGGCGGCGAGCAGGCCGAGGCCGACGCCGGACAGCGTGGCGGCCACGGACGCCTGTCCTGTGCGGCCGGCGGCGCGGGCGGCTTCGGCGACGCACAGCAGGACGGTGCCGAGCAGACCGAGGGCGGCCGCGGCCATCCAGCGGCGGGTGAGCCGGCGGCGGTCCAGGACGCGTTCGATCAGCGCCGAGGCGAGCGGGGCCGTACCGATCGACACCACGGTGCCCACGGCGACGCCGGCCAGGCGCATGGAGCTGTAGAAGGCCAGGGGGTAGACCGCCACCGAGGCCGCGCCGAGCAGCACCGTGCCGCGCTGCGCGCGCAGACGGGATGCGTGGCGGACGATCTCCGGGGCGGCGACGAGGGCCTGGAGCAGTCCGCCCAGCCCCATCGCGACGGCCCCGATGGCGAGCGGGCCGGCGTCCGGGGCGAAGGTGGCGGCCGTACCCGTCGTCCCCCACAGGACGGAGGCGGCCAGCACGCACAGTGCGCCGGTGCCGTGTGCGGCGGGCCGCCTCACAGCCGGTCCAGCAGGTCGGCCGCCAGGGAGCGGGCGTGCCGGACGCGGTCGCCGTCGCCCTCCAGTCCGGCGCGGGCCATCGCGCCCTCCAGGAGGAAGGCGAGGTGCTCGGCCAGCGCGGACACCTCGTCCGGCCGCCCGGGCAACAGCTCCTCCAGGTGGCCCGCGATCAGCCGCTCGACCTCCTCCTTGTGCGCGCGGACCACCGCCCGGCCCTCGTCCCCGGCCGGAAGCTCGGCGGCGGCGTTGAGCAGGCCGCAGCCGCGGAAGCCGTGCTCGTAGGCGAAGGCCGCGTGGTCGGCGTAGGCGTCGAAGACCGCCAGGACGCCGTCGCGCGGGCCCCGGGCCCGCTCCAGCCGGGCCCGGTACAGCCCGAGCCACTCCTCGTGCCGTGCCTCCAGGTACGCCCTCACCAGCTCGGCCTTGGAGGAGAAGTTGTTGTAGAGGCTCATCTTCGCCACGCCGGCGTCCGCGGTGATCGTGTCGATGCCGGTCGCCGCCACGCCGTCGGCGTAGAAGCGCCGAGCCGCCGCGGCCAGCAGCCGCTCCCGCGCTGGACGCCGCCGTCCGCTCTCCGCCGTACTCATCCGGGTCTCCCTCGCCGCCGCTAATTAGGTAGGTCGGTCTACCTAGAATATGCGACGTTGCTCCCGGCGGCAGTCACCTCGCCGCGCGCGGGCCGGCGCGCACGGACAGCAGGTCGGCGTCGTACTGCCCCGCGGACACAACTCTCTAGTTCCCGCGGGGCTCCTCATCCTTCAGGGCTTCGGCGATCACGGTCGCGCCGGACCCGGGCCGGCGCTCCGGCACGACCGCCACCGGGCACTGGGCGTGGTGCAGCAGGGTGTGGGCGACGCGGCCGAGCTGGTGTCCGGAGCGGTCGTGCCGGTGGCGGGCGCCGATGACGACGAGGTCGGCCGCGGCCGAAAGCTCCGCGAGGACCTTCCGGGCCGGGCCCTCGGGTGTCGCGGGCCGGACCCGGACCCGGGGGTGGCCGGCCGTCATGTCCCGCAGCAGGGCGTCGAGCAGCTCGGCTGCCTGCCGCTCGTGCCGGTGCGCGGTGTCCTCGGCGAGCAGGGGACGGACGACGCTCTCGTGCGCGGGGGCGTGCCAGGCGCGTACGGCGTCGAGGACACAGCCGCGTGCCTCGGCCTCCTGGAAGGCGAAGCGCACGGCCTCACCGCCGGTGTCCGGTTCCCCGGCGCCGAGCAGCACCCGCCCGTGGGTGCCCGCCAGGCCGGCCCGGTCCCCGCGGACGACGATGACCGGGCAGTGGGCGCGGGCGGCCACGGCCGGCCCGACCGAGCCGGGCAGCAGCCCCTTGAGTCCGCTCCGGCCGCGTGCTCCGACGACCACGGCGAAGGCCTCGTACCCTTCGCGCAGCAGAGCGTCCACCGGGGCCTGCGGGAGGATGTCGGTGACCGGCTCGACGTCCGGGGACCGCTGCCGGGCCCGCGCGGCCGCCGAGGCGAGGATCTGCTCGGCCATCACCTGCTCGGAGGGACGTTCCTGCTCGCCCGGCGGTACGGCACCCTCGTAGCGCTCCCAGAGGGAGGCGTACACCAGCCGCAGCGGCAGTCCGCGGCGGGCCGCCTCGTCCACCGCCCAGTCGACGGCCGTCAGACTGGGCTCCGATCCGTCCACTCCCACGACCAGGGGCAGTTCCGTCATCGGGCTTCACCGCCTTTCGCCGGGCTGCCCTGCCGGCAGCACGCGCCCTCGATGCCACCGTGACACGCCTCGCGCGCGGGCACGAGCAGACGGCCCCGCTCCGGCCCCGCGGACCTTCGGCCCGCCGGCCCACGCCGACCCGCGGCGGGCGAGTGCCAGACCGCCCGGCGCCACCACCCGGCCCCACCCGACCAGCCCCGCCCCACGAACCCCGCGAACCAGACCGGCCTGGCACCCCGCCCCACCCGACCAACCCCCCGGCCCCGCGAACGCGCACGCCGAACCAGCCCGGCCAGCCCTTCGTCCCCCCAGCCCGCGCCGACCCGCGGCGGGCGAGTGCCAGACCGCCCGGCGCCACCACCCCGCCCCGCCCGACCAGCCCCCCGGCCCCGCGAACGCGCACGCCGAACCAGCCCTGCGCCGCCTGCGCCGAGGCCGGACTAGCCCTCCCCGCCCCCCAGCGGTGCGTGCCAGATCAGGCTGGTGCCGCCGGTGGCCGGGCGGTCGAGTCGCATGTCGCCGCCGAGTCCGCGTGCCCGTTCCGTGAGGTTGCGCAGGCCGCTGCGGCGGCCCTCGGGCGGGATGCCGACGCCGTCGTCGGTGACCGTGAGCCGGACCTCGTGGCCGTCGGTCTGGAGCACCACGTCGGCGCGGCCGGCGTGGGCGTGCCGGGCGATGTTGGTGAGGGACTCGGCGAGGACGGCCACGACGTGGTCGGCGGTCTCCTGCGGTACATGGGTGTCGAGCAGGCCCTCCATCCGGACGCTGGGCGCGAAGCCCAGTACCGGTGTCGCCTGGCCGACCACGCGCACCGCGCGGGCCCGCAGCCCGGGTGCCTCGTCGGCGTCGCGGGTGCGCAGGCCGAAGATGGTCGACCTGATGATCTTGATGGTCTCGTCGAGGTCGTCCACGGCCCGCCGCACCCGCTCGGAGGCCTCCGCGTGCTGGATGAACCGGCCCGCGCTCTGCAGCGTCATGCCCGTCGCGAAGAGCCGCTGGATGGCGAGGTCGTGCAGGTCCCGGGCGATCCGGTCGCGGTCCTCCAGCAGCGCGATCTGCTCGGCGTCCCGGCGGCGCTCGGCGAGTTCCATGGCGACGGCGGCCTGCGCGGCGAACCCCTTCAGCAGCTCCGTCTCCGTCTCGGAGAAGTCCCCCGCCCCCGTCTCCCGCGCGAGCAGCACCACACCCCGCACCCGGTCCTCCCGGCCGATCGGTACGGCGACGGCCGGGCCGAGGCCGGCGAACCGCGGCGGTCCCGCCGTGACCCGGTCGTCGCGCGTGACGTCCGGGCTGGTGACCGGCGCGCCGAGGGCGAAGGCCCGTCCCGTGAGGCTGCCCTCGACGGGCAGCACCAGGCCGCGGTGGGCCTCCGCCTCCCGGCCGAGGGCCAGTTCCACCGCGAGGGTGCCGGTGTCCCTCACCGGGGTCGCCACCGTGGCGAGCGCCGCGCCGGTGATGTCCCGGGCCCGCTCGGCGATCAGCCCCAGCACCTCGTGCTGGCCCGCGCCGGACATCAGGGTGCTGCTGATCTCCGCGCTCGCCTCCAGCCAGCGCCCCCGCAGCCGGGACTCCTCGTACAGGCGGGCGTTGTCGATGGCCACGCCCGCCGCCACGGCCAGCGTGGACAGCAGCGACTCGTCGTCCTCGTCGAACTGCCGCCCGCCCCGCTTCTCGGTCAGGTAGAGATTGCCGAAGACCTGGTCGCGCACCCGGATGGGAACGCCGAGGAAGCTGTTCATCGGCGGATGGTTCGGCGGGAAGCCGTACGACGCGGTGTGCTCGGAGAGCTTGGCCAGCCGCAGCGGCGCGGGGTGGCGGATGAGTTCGCCCAGGATGCCGCGGCCCTCCGGGTAGCGGCCGATGCGGGCGATCTCCTCCTCGCCGACGCCGACCGTGATGAACGCCGAGAGCCGCTTGCCGTCCGAGCCGATCACGCCGAGTGCCGCGTACTCGGCGTCGACCAGGGCCGCCGCGGCCTCGACGATGCCGCGCAGCGCCTGCTCCAGGTCGAGTTCGCGGCCGACGGAGAGCACCGCCTCCAGCAGGCTGTGCACCCGGTTCTGGGTGCCGCGGGCGGCGTCCAGGCGGGCCTGCAGCTCGTCCAGCAGCTCGTCCAGCCTCAGCTGCGGCAGCCGGACACCCCGTGCCGCGCGTCCGTCCTCGGAGCTTCCCACTGCCGTTCCTCCAGCCCCGTCCCCGCGTACGACCGCCCCACCGGGGTTCACGGTAGCGGGCCCCGGGCCGGGGGGACGACACGGGATCGCGGCGTACGGCGGCCCGGCCGGGGCGCCGGCGGCTCCGGCTCCGGCTCCGGCGAACCGCCCCGGGACAGGGCCGGTCGGCCCTACCCCTCCGGAGTGCCCGCGCCGACGATGGCCTGGTGCTTCGGAACGGCGACCTTCACGCGCTCGACCGACGGGCCTGCCTGCGCCTGCTGGGCGGGGTGCCGGTCGGCCGTGTCGTGTACACCCAGCAGGCGCTCCCGGCCGTGCTGCCGGTCGACTTCCGCCTCGACGCGGACTCCTCGGTGGTGCTGCGGACCGCGGCCGGCTCGGAGCTGGCGCGCGCGGTCGACGGTGCCGTGGTCGCCTTCGAGGCGGACGAGTTCGACGCGGTGACCCACTGCGGCTGGAGTGTGGTGGTGACCGGCCGGGCCGCGCTCGTGACGGATCCGGCCGAGCACGAACGCCTCTCGCGGTACGGCCCCGACTCCTGGATGCCGGTCCAGGACGGGGTGTTCGTACGGATCGAGTCGGACATGGTCACGGGGCGCCGGCTGACCGGCACGTGAGCGGGGGGCACCGGGGCGTTCAGTGTCCTTCGGCGCGCAGGCGGTCCTGGGCCTGGGTGGCGATGACGGCGGCCTGGACCCGGCGCTCGACGCCGAGTTTGGCCAGCAGCCGGGAGATGTGGTTCTTCACCGTCTTCTCGGCCAGGTACAGCCGCCGGCCGATCTCCCGGTTGGTGAGACCCTCGCCGACGAGGGCGAGGATCTCCCGCTCCCGCTCGGTCAGGCCGGGCAGGACGTCCGGCTCGGTCTCCCGCCGCCGGCCGTCCCGCAGCCTGGCCATGAGCCTGGTGGTGGCGCTCGGGTCCAGCAGGGACTGTCCTCCGGCCACCGTGCGCACGGCCGAGACCAGGTCGGAGCCCTGGATCTGCTTGAGGACGTAGCCGGACGCACCGGCCATGACCGAGTCGAGCAGGGCCTCCTCGTCGTCGAACGAGGTCAGCATCAGACAGACCAGCTCCGGCAGGTGCGAGCGCAGTTCCCGGCAGGCGGTCACCCCGTCGCCGTCGGGCAGCCGGACGTCGAGCACGGCCACGTCGGGGCGCAGGGCGGGGACGCGCACCAGGGCCTGCGCGACGGTGGCCGCCTCGCCGGCCACCGTGATGTCCGGCTCGTCGTCCAGCAGGTCGCGCACCCCGCGCCGGACCACCTCGTGGTCGTCCAGGAGGAAGACCCGGATCGGGTGGTCGGGTCCGGCCTGCTCGCGCTCCGCCATCGGTCGCTCCTCGTGACGCGTTCGGTTCTCCCCGGCGATCCTTCCCCTCCCCGGGACCGAAGACCAGGGCCGATCGGCCCTGCCCGACACGGCGGGTCCCTCGTCGGCGGCGCCCGGCGGGCGTCCGCACCGTCCGGCGGTGACACGGGCTACGCGCGTGGTTCCCGTGGCCGGTACCAGGTGATAGACACAGCGGGATCACAGTTCCTGTCCGCCAGCAGGAAGGTTGCTGCCGCATGTCTGCAACACGCCGTCAGGTCCTGGCCAAAGCGAGCGCCTTGGGAGCGGGTATCGCCTTCACCGGCGCCCTGTCCGAGCTCTTCGCGGGCACCGCCGCCGCGCAGAACACGGGCCACACCGGCTACGGCCCGCTCGTCTCCGATCCGAACGGCCTGCTCGATCTGCCGAAAGGTTTCCGCTACACCGTGCTCTCCCGCGAGGGCGACCAGCTCCGCTCGGGAGAGGGCCAAGTCCCCTCGAACCACGACGGCATGGCCGCCTTCGCCGGCCGAGGGGGCCGTACGCACCTGGTCCGCAACCACGAGAACCGCGTCACCGCGAAGATCCCGGTACCGACCGTCAGCGGTCTCACCTACGACCCCGCGGGCAAGGGCGGCTGTACGGCCCTGACGCTCGACGCGGGCAACCGTGTGCTGTCCGAGCGGGTCGCCATCGCCGGTACGGCCGTCAACTGCGCGGGCGGCCGCACCCCTTGGGGCACCTGGCTGACCTGCGAGGAGACCGAGGACAGGGCGGGCACCAACGGCTACACCAAGGACCACGGCTTCATCTTCGAGGTCCACCCCACCGACCCGCACCGCACCGGCGCCGTCCCGCTGACCGCGATGGGACGCTTCCAGCACGAGGCGATCGCGGTCGACCCGCGCAGCGGCGTCGTGTACGAGACGGAGGACGCCTTCCTCAAGCCGTTCGGCCTGTTCTACCGCTTCCTTCCGAACCAGCCGCTGGGCGGCGTCGGTTCGCTGCGCGCGGGCGGCCGGCTGCAGGCGATGCGGGTGCCCGGTGTGCCGGACCTGTCCACGATCCAGGAGACCGGCGCGCGCTTCGACGGCGTGGAATGGGTGGACGTACCCGACCCGCTGGCCGCCGCCACCCCCACCCGCCTGCAGGACTACGGTCCGCGGGGCATCACGCACGCGCAGAAGCTGGAGGGCTGCTACTGGGGCGGCTCCTGCGTGTACTTCGTGTCGTCCTTCGCCCGCAGCGCGGACGGCTCGGCGGCCGACCACTACGGCCAGATCTGGCGCTACGACCCGCGGCGGCGCCGCCTGACGCTGGTCGTCGTCTTCGGCCCGGCCACGGACGTGCAACTGCCCGGCGAGTCCCCGGACAACATCTGCCTCGCCCCGAGCGGCGGCCTGATGGTGTGCGAGGACGGCAACGGCGCGCAGCACGTCTTCGGCGTGACGCGCACCGGCGAGGTGTACGCCATGGCCCGCGGCCGGCAGAACATCGGCACCCCCGAGGCACCGGAATGGGGCGAGTTCGCCGGGGTCACCTTCTCCCCCGACGGCGGGACGATGTACGTCAACTGCTACACGCCCGGCACCACGTTCGCGGTGACCGGACCCTGGCGCGGATAGCACGCACAGCTCCGGCACCCGCCTGCGGACCGACCGCCGTCAGTGCTCCTGCTCGAAGTGGCTCGGCCTGCCGTCACGCAGGACCAGGCGGCCGAGCCGGGCGGCTCGGGCACGCGGCAGCAGGGTCCAGCTGCCGTCGGCGCGGCGCAGGGCCGCCGAGTGCCAGGGGGTGGTCCAGGCGTCGGGGGCGTCGAGGAGGCGGATGCCGAACTTGGGCCCGCCGACGGGCTGCGGGTGGATGGACAGCCGTACGGCGCGCCGGTGGTGCTCGGCGACGATGCCGCCCCAGGCGCGGCTGCGCTGGATGACTCCGTAGGCGCGTCTGCGGCACTCGCGTTGCAGGGCCGAGCGGGTGCCGGTGAACTCGGCGGTGTCGTCGACGAGGAAGCGGGTGATGCCCCGGTAGAGGGCGCGGGTGGTGGCGTCGGTGCGGATCTCCTTGCGGAGGGTGTCCAGCGGTGGGGCATACCGGTCGTGGACGAGGGCGCGTTTGGTGTCGTACGGCAGGTCGCCGAGGATGTCGCGCAGACCGAAGAGGGAGAGCCGGGCCGACGCCGACTCCGCCATGAGCAGGCGGAGTCGGTCCGCGTAGGCGTCTATGTGGGCGTCGGGGACGTGGATCACGTCGCCGAAGACATGGCCGTCGGAGCAGATGACGATCCGGGCGCCCGGCGGGTAGATCCGCTCGATGTCCGTGCACAGGGCGTGGAGGAAGCGGAGGGAGAGCCGTTCGGCCTGGTCGGGCAGGTGGCCGAGGACCTTGGCCGGGTTCGGGGACTTGCACGGGAAGCCCGGCAGGGTGAAGGTGACGGGTTCGCCGGTCCGTACGAAGTCGGCGAGGAGACGGAGTTGCAGGGGGAACGCCTCGGGAGTGGGCGGCGTGGCGGTCCGGTCGGTCGTGCGGTGGTACGGCAGCAGCAGGTTCAGGATCGCGGCGCTGATCCTGCCCGTGGTGCGGGTGGCGGGGGCGGTCGGGGCGGTCGTCGGCGGCATGGGGTCCTCCGTGCGGGCGTGCGGGCGGGGCGCAGGGGTGGGGTGGGTGAGGTGCTCCGTCACAGGCGCCGGTCGTACCCGACGGGCAGGTGGTGGGCGCCTCGGCCGAGGACGGACGGGATCCACTCGATGTCCTCGTCGGCGATGGCGAGGTGCAGGCCGGGCAGCCGGGCGAGGAGGGTGCCCAGGGCGATCCGGAGTTCGGCGCGGGCGAGGGCGGCGCCGGGGCAGAAGTGGATGCCGTGGCCGAAGGCGAGGTGGGGGTTGGGGCTCCGGCCGAGGTCGAGGGTGTCGGGGTCGGGGAAGCGGCGCGGGTCCCGGTTGGCGGCGCACAGGGAGACGATCACCGAGTCTCCGGCCGGGACCTCGGTGCCGTACAGGTCGCTGTCCCGGTCGAAGAAGCGCCAGGTGGTCAGCTCGAAGGCGCTGTCGTGGCGGAGGAGTTCCTCCACCGCCCGCGGCAGCAGAGCCGGGTCGTCCCGGAGCCGGGCGAGTTGCGCCGGATGGCGGAAGAGGGCGATCAGGGCCGTGGTGATCTGGTTCGTGACGGGTTCCTGGCCGGCGACGAGCAACTGGAAGATCATCGAGTCCAGTTCCTCCGGCGACAGTTCGCCCAGGTCGCGGGCGGCGACGAGCCGGCTGAGGAGGTCGTCCCCCGCGTGGTCGCGTGTGTGGGCGACGACGTCGGCGATGTAGCCCTGCAAGGCGTGCAGGCGCGCCTCGTACCGGGCGCGTCCGGGGTCGGTGGGGCCGACCGGCTGCACGACCTTGCCCCAGTCCCGGTCGAAGCGGTCCGCCAACTGCCGTGGCAGGCCGATCACTTCCGCCAGCACCCGGAAGGGGAAGTGCGCGGCGAAGGCGCCGACCAGGTCGGCGGGTCCGGTCTCCGGGAGGCGGTCCACGAGCCGGTCGGCCAGTTCCTGGATGCGCGGGGCGAAGCGCTCGATCCGGCGCGGGGCGAAGGCGTCGGTGACGTGGCGCCGCATGCGGGTGTGGTGCGGTGGGTCCTGGTGCAGCAGATGGACCTGGAGCTGGGCGTGCTGGGGCTCGGGCATGATCGAGGCGCGGGCCCGCCAGCGGTCGTTGCCCCGGTCGTGGTTCTTGCCGAGCCGGTCGTCGTTCAGGGCGGCGTGCGCGGCGTCGTACCCGGTGACGAGCCAGGCCCCGACGCCGCTCGGGAACAGCACGCGGTGGACCGGGCCGGCCTCGCGCATCCGCGCGTACAGGGGGTAGGGGTCTCTCTTGTAGGGGCAGCCCATCAGCGGTACGGGATCGGGAAGTCCGGTGTCCGGCAGGGACTCTCGGGGGTTCACGGGGCTCCTTCGGAGGGTGGGGTCGGCGACGCGTCCGGGACGGAGGCGGCGGTGGCGCCGCGGCTGCCGGCCGGGGGCGGGGTCTCCGGCTCGGCCGGTGTCCGGTGGTCGTAGGCGATCAGCGGGTCGCCGGTCAGGGGATGGTCGACCACGGCCGCCCGTACCCCGAAGACCTCGGCCAGCCGGGCGGGCGTGAGGACCTCACGGGGCGGCCCCGAGGCGACCACGGCACCGGCGTGCAGGACGTGCAGCCGGTCGCAGACGGAAGCGGCGGCGTTGAGGTCGTGCAGGGACACCAGCGTCGTACGGCGCCGGGCGCGCAGCAGGGCCAGCAGCTCGACCTGGTGGCGGACGTCGAGGTGGTTGGTCGGCTCGTCCAGGACCAGCACGTCCGGGCTCTGGGCGAACGCCCGGGCCAGCAGCACCCGTTGGCGTTCGCCGCCGGACAGGGCGGAGAAGCGGCGTGCCGCGTGGCCGTCCATGCCGACGTCGGCCAGGGCGCGCGCGACGAGGTCCCGGTCGGTGGCGTCCTCGCCCGCGAAGGCCCGCTTGTACGGCGTGCGCCCCATGGCGACCACCTCGCGCACGGTCAGCTCGAAGTCGTCGCCCCGCTCCTGCGGCAGGGCGGCGATGTGCCGGGCCGACCGTGCCGGGCTCAGCTCGCGCAGGTCGGTGCCCGCCAGCAGCACCCGGCCCGCGACGGGCTCGAGATGCCGGTAGACGGCGCGCAGGAGGGTGGACTTGCCGCTCCCGTTCGGTCCGACCAGGCCGGTGATCTCCCCTTCCGCCGCCACCAGCCGGGCGCCCGCCACGACCGTACGGCCCGCGTAGGCGATGTGCAGGTCCTCGATGTCGATCCTCACCCTCGGCTCCCCGTCCGCCGGTCCAGCAGATACAGCAGGGCGGGAGCGCCGAGCAGCGAGGTGACCACGCCGACCGGCAGCTCCTGCGTGTCCATCGCGACCCGGCAGACGATGTCGACCACGACCATCAGCAGCGCCCCGGACAGCGCCGAGACCGGCAGCAGGCGCCGGTGATCGCCGCCGACGACCAGCCGGCAGGCGTGCGGCACCATCAGCGCGACGAACGCGACCGCGCCGGAGACCGCGACCAGGACCCCGGTCAGCAGGCTCGTCGCGGTGAACAGCTCCCGGCGCGACCGCGTGACGTCGACGCCCAGACCGGCCGCCGTCTCGTCACCCATCAGCAGCGCGTTCAGCGGGCGGGCGCGTGCCTGGAGCCACAGCAGGGCGGCCGGCACCGCGCAGGCCGGTACCGCCAGCAGCTGCCAGCTCGCGCCGCTCAGGCTGCCCATGAGCCAGAACAGCACGCCGTGCGTCTGCTGTTCGTCCCCGGTCTGCAGCACCAGATAGCTGGTGAAGCCGGACAGGAACTGGCCGATCGCGACCCCGGCCAGGACCAGCCGCAGCGGTGCGAAACCGCCGCCGCGCCGGGCGACGGCCCACACCAGGACGAAGGTGGCCAGGGCGCCCGCGAACGCCGCCGCCGGCAGGCCCAGCCCCAGCGCCCCGCCCGCGCCGAGGCCGAGCACGATCGCGGCGACCGCGCCGAGCGAGGCACCGTGGGAGACGCCCAGCAGGTAGGGGTCGGCCAGCGGATTGCGCACCAGGGCCTGGGTCGCCGTACCGACGAGACCGAGCCCGGCGCCGACCAGGGCCGCCAACAGGGCGCGCGGGACGCGGAGTTGCCAGACGATCAGGTCGTCGGTGCCGGGTCTGGGCGGCTCGCCGGACAGTCTCCGTCCCACCACGCCCCACACCTCGCCGGGCGGGATGGACGTCGACCCCCAGGACACCGCCGCGGTGAGCGCCAGCAGCAGGGCGAGGCCGAGGGCCGCGGCGACCGGCCCGGCGGGCAGGCCGCGCGTTTTCCCGGACTCAGCACCGGACTTGGGGCGGGACACAGGCGGCGGGGAGACCACGGCTCAGCCGACCTTGTCCGGGTGGATGGTCTTGGCGATCTCCTGGACGGTGTCGGCGTTCCCGACCCCGGCGATGGTGGTCCGCTCGGAGTTGATCCGCAGGAAATGGCCTTCCCGGACCGCCTTCAGCCCCTTGGTGGCGGAGTTCGTCTCCAGCCACTTCCGTGCCGCGTCGAACGCCTTGTCGTTCGACGCCTCGCTGCCCCGGGTACGCACGCCGAGCTGGATCCAGTCCGGGTTCCTGGCGATCACGTCCTCCCAGCCGGCCTGCCGGAAGTCGCCGTCGCAGTCGGCGAAGACGTTGCGGGCGCCCGCCAGGGTGATCACCGCGTGGGCGATCTGGCGGTTGCAGACGGCCATGGGCTGCCGGGTGCCGGCGTCGTAGTCGAAGAAGAAGTACGTCGGCCGTTCACCGGCCGCCATACCGCCGACGGCTTTCCGGACGGCGTCGAGTTTCCCCTTCATCCCGGCGACGAGTTCCTTCGCCTTCGCGCCGGTTCCGGTGACCGCGCCGAGCGTGGTGATGTCGGCCTCGACCGCGGAGAGGTCCGTCAGGGGGCTCTTGCGCGTCGCGGCGCAGGCGGTGGACTTCAGGAAGACGTGCTTGATCCCGGCCGCCTTGAACTCCTCCTCCGTGGGCGTGTCCCCCATGCCGGCGCCCATGTTCATGGAGGCGAACGTGTCGAGGTACAGGTCGGCGCCCGAGCCGAGCAGCTTCTCCTTCGGGATCACGGTCCGGCTGAGCACCTGGACCTTCCGGGCCTGGGCGTCCAGGCCGGCGGGCAGGGTACCCCGCCCGGGCGGGAAGCCGGTGCCGATCACCTTGTCCCCGGCGCCCAGCCGCAGCAGCAGCTCCAGGCCGGCGCCGTTGCTGGTGACGATCCGCTCCGGGGGTGCGGAGAACGTGGTCCTGGCGCCGGCGCAGTCGGTGACGGTCACCGGACGCCCGCCGGAACCGGTGCTCCCGGCCCCGCCCGCGCTCGCCGTCTCCTTCCCGCCGCCGCAGCCCGTCACCATCAGGCCGCCGAGCACGACGGCGGACAGACCGCCCCACACACGAGAACGCATCGCAAGTCTCCAGGAATCACTCGGTACACGGGCGAACCTCCGTCACCCGTCCAGAAGTCGGAGCGAACCCGCGATGAGTTCCCGACCGGACCGGTGCCGCCGGTGAGGGGGGCCGGCGCCGGGACCCTCCGGCCCGGCGCCGACGCCGTACCGCCTGGCTCAGGCCGCCAGAGCGGCGGGCTCGTCCGCCTCGGCCAGCAGGTCGAGGAGCGCGGCCCGGGCACGCGCCACCCGCGAGCGGACCGTGCCCACGGGGCAGTCGCTCACCTCGGCGGCCTCCGCGTACGGCAGACCGACCATCTGGGTGAGGACGAACGCCTCCCGGCGCTCGTCCGGCAGCGAGGCGAGCAGGTCGAGCAGCGCGATGCCGTCCTCGAAGCCGGGCAGGTCCTGCGGCTGGGCCAGTTCGACGGCCAGCTGCCAGTCCGGTGCGTCGGACAGACGGGGCCGGCTGGCGGCGTACCGGTAGCTGTCGATCACGGCGCGGCGGGCGATCGACAGCAGCCAGGAACGGGCGGACGAGCGGCCCTCGAACCGGTGCAGGCTCCCGAGCGCGCGCAGGAACGTGTCCTGCGCCAGATCGTCGACCGCCTGCGGATCGCCGCACAGATGGGCGACGTAGCGCTGCACGTCGCGGTGGAGGGCACGGACGAAGTGCTCGACGGCGTGCGCGTCACCGCCCCGGGCGGCGAGCGCCCAGGCCGTTATCGCGTCGTCGACGGATCTCTCCGCGGGCGCGTCGTGCGAGGTGGTCGGGGCAGGGGTCATCACCTGGTGTCCTTCTCGGATCGTCCGGCTCCGGACCACGGGCACGCGGGGGCGCGAGCGGTCCGGCGGGTGCCGGTGCGGGGAGACGGCCCTACGGCGTCGTGGCCGTACGGCCGATGCACCGAGGCGCTCACGGGCGGCCTCGGCCTCGGGGTGAACCGGCTGTCGTCAGGCGACAGCGGTCCCCTCGGGCGGACCCCGGGTGGTGATCGCGTGGACGAGAAGGAGGAGCCGCGGCGCCCGGTCCGAGCGGCGGCGACGTACGCCGAGGCGCGGACCGTCCGGGGCCGCGGGCACGACGAGCAGGAGCCGCAGCGGTGCCGCCAGCCGTCCGGCGACGGCCCGCAGGATGCGGAACGCGGCCTTCTCGCCGCACGCCAGCCATAGGCCGCACAGCAGCGCGGCGAGCAGGTGGGCGGCGAGCATGCCGAAGGACGAGGTACCGCCGCCCATGGAGTGGCCCATGTTCATGTGACCCGGGCCGATGTGGGTTGGGGCCATGTGCGTTGAGCCCATGTGTGCTGAGCCCATGTGCACCGCGGCCATGTGCACCGCGCCCATGTCCCCTGAACCCATGTGCGGCGAGCCCATGGGCAGAGGACACAAGCCGCCCCCCGTCCCCCCGGAGACCCCCCGCTCCCCCGCTCCCCCGGTCACCGACTGGGCCAGCGAGAACGCCGAGTGCAGGACGGTCTGGACGGCGACGACGACCGTCACGATCAGCGGCAGCCCGCGCTCACGGCCCGCCAGGCACCAGCCCAGGGAACCCGTCACGGCGAACCCGGCGGCCAGCACCCAGGCGGGCACATGGCTTCCGGACATGAGGACGTGGCCGAGGGCGGCGAGCAGCACACAGACGGCCGCGAACACCGCGGCCCGTACCGTGCGAGAACACCACCCAGCAGTCACGGTGCCTCAGGAAACGCCGTCGGCCGGGCGGATCAGAACGGCTGTCGTCCTGATCGTCCCGCTGTGCTCGAAGTGCAGGGTGAACGGCACGACGTCACCGGCCTTCCACTCTTTCCCCGCCCGGAGCGTCACGTCGACACCGGCCGGTGACATGAGGACTGCCCCGCCGGCCGGGACGGTCACCGAGTCCACGCGCTGCCGGTAGGCCGCCCCGCGCCCGGACATGCGGTGGCGGCTGAGCGCGACCTCGCCGCCGGTCGCGGTGGACGTCACCTTGACCAACCGGTCGTCGGCGCCGCCGGAGTTGAGGAACGAGAAGAACGCGGCGGTCTCCGTCGTACCGCCGTACGGCAGGAAGACGCGTCCGGGAGCCACCTGGATCCGGGGCGGGCTGCCCGCCTGCCCGGCCGTCACCCAGAGGGTCAGGCCGGCGAGGGCGAGGCCGGCCGCGGCCACGGGGGCGAGCGCGGCGCTCAGGGCGTCCGTCAGGCGACGGCGGGCGGGCCGCCGGAGGTTCGTGGTCATCAGGCAGGCCTCTTCCGGACGGGCGACGGCTGCCAGGCGCGCAGCCGCAGGCTGTTGCCGACCACCAGCAGGGAACTCACCGACATCGCCGCCGCGGCGGGCATCGGGGCGAGCAGGCCGACCATGGCCGGCGGCACGGTCACGAGGTTGTAGCCGAAGGCCCACGCGAGGTTGGCGCGGATGGTGCGCAGGGTGCGCCGGGCCAGCCGGACGGCGTCCGCCAGGGCCTCGATGTCGCCGCGCACCAGGGTGACGTCGGCGGCCCCGATGGCGACGTCCGTGCCGCTGCCCATGGCGATGCCGAGGTCGGCCGCGGCGAGGGCGGCGGCGTCGTTCACGCCGTCGCCGAGGACCGCGACCCGACGGCCCTGTTCCCGCAGGTCCCGGACGAGGCGCGCCTTGTCCTCGGGGGTGCAGCGGGCGTGCACCTCGTCGATGCGCAGGGCGGCCGCGACGGCCCGGGCGGGTGCCTCCCGGTCGCCGGTGGCCAGCACCGGACGCACACCGAGGCGCCGCAGCCGGTCCACGGCCCGGTAGCTTCCGGCTCGTACGACGTCTCCCACCTCGATCAGGGCCTCCGCCCTGCCGTCCACCCGGACCAGCACCGGGGTGTGGGCAGCGGCTTCCGCCACCGCCAGCGCCTCGGCCAGGACCGGAGGCAACGCGCCGCCCGACAATGCGCCGTCCGGCACCTCGCCCTCTGGCAGCTCGCCCTCTGGCAGCTCGCCCTCTGGCAGCTCGTCCGGCAACTCGCCCTCTGGCGCGACGACTTCGACCCACCGGCCCTCGACCCGCCCGCGCACGCCCCGGCCGGGCTCCGCGGTGAAGTCACGCGTGTCCGGCAACGGCCGCCCGCCCAGGGACTGTCGGGCGTGGGCGGCGATGGCCCGGCCCAGCGGGTGTTCCGAGCCCCGCTCCACCGCTCCGGCCAGCCGCAGCACCGTTTCCCGGCCGAGTCCGTCCGCTGTGACGGTGACCCGGGCGACGGTCATGTGTCCGGAGGTGAGCGTGCCGGTCTTGTCGAGGACCACGGTGTCGATGTGCTGCAGCCCCTCCAGCGCCCGTGGTCCGCGTACCAGGACGCCGAGTCGGGCGCCGCGTCCGGTGGCCGCCATCAGCGCGGTCGGGGTGGCGAGGCCGAGCGCGCACGGGCAGGCCACGACGAGGACGGCCACGCTCGCGGTGACGGCGGCCTGCGGATCGGCTCCGGCGCCGAGCCAGAACCCGAGGGCGGTGACGGCCAGCGCCAGGACGACCGGCACGAAGACACCGGCCACCGAGTCCGCCAGCCGTTGCGCCTTCGCCTTCCCGGCCTGGGCGTCGGTCACCAGCCTGGTGATCCGGGCGAGTCGGGTGTCGGCGCCCACCGCGGTGGCCCGGACGGCGAGCAGTCCGCCGGCGTTGACGGACCCGCCGACCACCGTGGCACCCGGGCGGACCTCGACGGGCTCGCTCTCGCCGGTGACCAGGGACAGGTCCACCGCGGAACGCCCCTCCACCACCTCGCCGTCGGTGGCCACCCGCTCCCCGGGGCGGACGACGAAGACCTGCCCGACCGCCAACCGCTCGATCGGGACGAGCTGTTCGGTCCCGTCCTGCCGTACCGACACGTCCTTGGCGGTCAGTTGAGCCAGCGACCTGAGGGCCGCCCCGGTCCCGCGCCTGGCCCTGGCCTCCAGGAACCGTCCCGCCAGTACGAACAGCGGGACGCCGACGGCCGCTTCGAGATAGAGGTGTGCGGCGCCGTCCGAGGCGGTGGGCGCCAGGCTGAACGGCATCCGCATGCCCGGAGCGCCGGCACCGCCGAGGAAGAGCGCGTACGCCGACCAGGAGAAGGAGGCCACGACGCCCAGGGAGACCAGCGTGTCCATGGTGGCCGCCGGGTGGCGCAGCCCGCGTACCGCCCGCGTGTGGAACGGCCCCGCGCCCCACACCGCGACCGGGGCGGCCAGGACGAAGCACAGCCACTGCCAGTTCCGGAACTGGAGCGCGGGCACCATCGACAGCACGAGCACCGGCACGGCGAGCAGTGCCGTGACCAGCAGCCGTACACGTTCGGCCCGGTCCTCCTCGGACTCCTGCTCGGACTCCTGCTCGGGCCGCCGCTGCCCGGGCGGCTGGGGCAGGGCGGCCGTGTACCCGGCCTGCTCGACGGCGGCGACGAGTTCCCCGGGACGGATCCGCTGCGGATGGGTCACCCGGGCCCGTCCGGTGGCCAGGTTGACGCTCGCCGTGACCCCGTCGAGCCTGCCGAGCTTCCTCTCGACACGCCTGACACAGGCCGCGCAGGTCATGCCGCCCACGGCCAGGTCGGTCGTCGTCAGGTCCGCCGCCCCCGGCTCGGCGCCCATCAGCGGTCTCCCCCGTGCATGCCGCCCATGTCGTCCGTCTCGCCGCCACCGCCGTCCCGGTGCGTGCCGGTGTCCTGCATCCCGGGTGCCACGGGGCCGGCGGCCGCCCCGACGGCGTACGCCACCGCGCCCATCAGCGCGAGCAGCAGGAGGAAGCCGCACAGGGCGGGCGGGGGCAGCACCTTCCGCAGCGGCGCGCCCTCGCCGGAGGGGGTTTCTCGCAACTCGTCCATCACCGGTCCCCGATCACGTCGTACGGCATCGGCGGATCAAGCCGTACCGCTTCAGGAGTCGGCGCGGTCCGGGGACGAGTTCCGGGCAACGGGTGTGGTGCGTGTCACGGCTCAGCCCAGCTGCTTCAGCAGCTCGGTGGCGACCGGGGCGGAGGAGGCGGGGTTCTGGCCGGTGACCAGGGTGCGGTCGACCACCACGTTCGGCGCCCACGGCTCGCCGACCCGCACCTGCACGCCCGCCTCGGTGAGGCGGTCCTGCAGCAGCCACTTGGCGTGTCCGGCGAGGCCGGCCTGGGTCTCCTCGGCGTTGGTGAACGCGGCGACCTCGTAGCCGGCGAAGGCGTTGGTGCCGTCCTCGCGGGTGGCGGCGAGCAGCGCGGCGGAGGCGTGGCAGACCACGCCCAGCGGCTTGCCCGCGGCGAGGATGTCGATCAGCAGGCCGCCGGAGGTCGCGTCGACGGCGAGGTCCTCCATGGGGCCGTGGCCGCCGGGGTAGAAGACGGCGGCGTAGGCATCGAGGTCGACGTCCTCCAGCCGGAGCGGGTGCTGCAGCTCGCTCATCGCGGCGAGCCGGGCCACGATCCTGTCGGCGTTCTCCTGGCCGCCGTTGACCTCGGCGGCGAGGCTGCCCTTGTCGACGGTGGGGACGACGCCGCCGGGGGTGGCGACGACGATCTCGTGCCCGGCCGCCTTGAACGCCTCGTAGGGGGTGACGGCCTCCTCGGCCCAGAAGCCGGTGGGGTGCTTGGTTCCGTCGGCCAGCGTCCAGTGGTCGGCGCCGGTCATCACGAAGAGGATCTTCGACATGGTGTTTCTTCCCAGGGTGGCGGACGTGGTGCCGTACCTGACGCGGTGAGTGCAGAGCGCCGGCGCGGCGTCGTCCTCGAACGTACGACGGTCCGCGATAGCTTTCCAATGAGGAAACGAATGTCCGGGATTGGAAATCCTATGGGTGGTCCCGGCCGGGGTGAGGGGCGGTCCGTGACGGCTTACCGTCGAAGGAGCGCGACTGCGCGGCGCCGTCCCGTGGCCATCCGAGGGAGGCATACGTGGAGTGCGGTTCGTCAGTGACCCTGCGTGACCTGTGGCCTCGGCTGCCGGATGGCGCCCGCTCGGAGCTGCTGCGGCGCAGCGCCGAGGGCGACTGGTGGGTGCTCGACGCGTCGCCGGGCAACTGGGAGGCGCTGCGCCCGCTGGTGTTCTCCGCAGCGGACTACCACCGCTTCGGCGCGCTCGCGGCGGGCGTGCTCCGGTGCGCTCTCCTCGCGTGCAGGCGCAGGGCCGGGACCGCCGGCGAGCTGTACGGGGCGCTGCACGACCACCCCGCTCTGCCGCTCCTGGACCCGTCGCAGCCGCTGTCCGCCTCCGCTCTGCTGCGCATGGCCCGGCCCGACGCGCTGCTGGCGGGCGGTACGCCGTGGTTCGTGGAGCTGAACATCGGGCCGAACATCTACGGGGTGCCGGGTCTGGAGGAACGGGGTGCGGCGTTCGCCCGCAGCTGGCCGGACGGCACCCTCGCCGAGCCTGAGTCGACCCTGCGTGCGCGGGCGGCCGCCCTGGCCGGAGTCGTACCGGCGCCGGACGGTACGCGTCGCCGGGCGCTCGTCCCGACCTGGCGGGCGGCGTCGGGCCTCGCGGCGAAGCTGGACGGCGCCCCCGCCCTGCGCCGCTATCTCCGGCCGGCCGCGGAGGCCGCACGGGCGGCGGGCCTGGACGTGTCCGTCGCGGACCTGTCCCAGGTGCACGGCGGCGCCGGTGGGCTGTGGGTGGGCGACGACCGTATCGATGTGGTCTTCAACCAGTTCGCCGGTCGGGTGCTGACGGACGGCGCAGCCCTCGGCGTCCTGCGTGGCGCGGTCCTGGCCGGCACCGTGCGGCTGTTCGTCCCCGAGGCGTCGTGCCTGCTCAGCGCCAAGCAGGTGCTGGCCTGGATGCACGAGGATCTGGACCTGTACGAGTCCGCGGACCGCGAGCTGATCGTGCGGCATGTGCCGTGGACGGCGTGGCTGGGCCCTCGGCAGTCCGCTGAGCTGCGCCGGCGCGTCCTGGACCGGGCCGTGCGGGACAGGGCCGGTCTCGTCGTCAAACCCTCGTGCGGTCACGGGGGCGCCGGCTTCGTCGCCGGGAACGGGGTCACGGAGCGGGAGTGGCTCGAGCTGCTGACGCAGCGGTCCGTCGCGGAGACGGTCGTCCTCCAGCACCGGGTCGTGCCCGACAGGACAGGGATGCGGTTCCGGAGCCGCGACGGGGCCCGGAGCGCGGCCCGGGTGCCGTTCGTGCTCTCCCCGTTCCTGGTGGACGGCCGTGTCGCGGGCGCCTACGTCCGCCATCCGGATCCCGCTGCGGGCGCCG
This sequence comes from Streptomyces sp. NPDC028928, assembly GCF_055564915.1. NCBI lineage: Bacteria > Bacillati > Actinomycetota > Actinomycetes > Kitasatosporales > Streptomycetaceae > Streptomyces > Streptomyces sp. NPDC028928. The sequence continues at coordinate 427,413 of NZ_JBVHVI010000007.1, read as the reverse complement.
CCGTGGGGCCCGTGAACACCGCGTCGGGAGCCGTCTCCAACACGGTGCTGCTGCTCCGGGACCGAGAGCGGCAGCTCCCGCGGTGACCGGCAACGGCACGGCTCGGCCGCTCGGACGACGCCGCCCTGCTGCCGGCCCGCACCCGGGACGGCCTGGCGTGCACGACGGAGCTGATCGGCGGCGAACTGGTCACCGGCGTCCTCCGCCACGGCAGTGCGCCGACCCGGCTGCGCGTGATCCGCGACCGCAGGCTCCAGGGCAGCTCTCCGACCGTGCGAGCAGGAGAGGGAGAGCGGCCGCCGGCACCTGTACGCCTCACACGGCTTCGCCGCGGCATGTGCGGGGGGCGTAACCCCGTGCGCTCCCGACGCGTGACCGGGCGGAAATTCGATCTTCCTACGGTGCTGGTAACGGGGGCCGGCCGCCGGCGGCGGGTCGGTCCGGAACGGTACACGCGCGGTAGGTGGGGGTTCGGTGGCGGCTGGCTCGAAGGACGGGGACGGCGGCGTCCGCACGGTCTGCTCGTACTGCGGTGTCGGCTGCGGGATCGTTCTGGACGTCACCCGGGATCCCGTCGACGGCCGGCGGCGTGTGGCGAAGGCGTCCGGCGACAAGGCGCACCCCGCCAACCTCGGCCGTCTGTGCACCAAGGGCGCCACGAGCGCGGACATGATGGCCGCGCCCGGCCGTCTGGCCAAGGCTCTGGTGCGTGCCGAGCGCGAGGCACAGCCGGCCGAGACCGATGTGGACGAGGCCGTCGCGGCGGTCGCCGGGCGGCTGCGGGCGATCCTGGACGAGCACGGGCCCGACGCGCTGTCGTTCTACGTGTCCGGGCAGATGTCCCTGGAGGCCCAGTACCTGGCGAACAAGCTGGCCAAGGGCTTCGTGCGGACCAACCAGATCGAGTCGAACTCCCGGCTGTGCATGGCCTCCGCCGGCACCGGCTACAAGCTGTCGCTGGGCGCCGACGGCCCGCCCGGCTCGTACCAGGACTTCGACCACGCGGACGTGTTCTTCGTCATCGGCGCCAACATGGCCGACTGTCACCCGATCCTGTTCCTGCGGCTGATGGACCGTGTGAGGTCGGCGGGCGCCAGGCTGATCGTCGTGGACCCGCGGCGCACCGCCACCGCCGACAAGGCCGACCTGTTCCTGCGGATCAGGCCCGGCACCGACCTGGCCCTGCTGAACGGCCTGCTGCACCTGCTGGTGGCGGACGGCCACACCGACGAGGAGTTCGTCGCCGAGTTCACCGAGGGCTGGGAGGAGATGCCCGCCTTCCTCGCGGACTACCCGCCCGAGAAGGTCGCGGAGATCACCGGCATACCCGAGAGCGACCTCCGGCAGGCCGCCCGGTGGATCGGCGAGGCCGGGGCGTGGATGAGCTGCTGGACCATGGGCCTGAACCAGTCCACGCACGGCACCTGGAACACCAACGCCCTGGTCAACCTGCACCTCGCCACCGGTGCCCTGTGCCGCCCGGGCGCCGGTCCCTTCTCACTGACCGGCCAGCCCAACGCCATGGGCGGCCGCGAGATGGGCTACATGGGTCCCGGTCTGCCCGGCCAGCGCTCGGTCCTGGCCGACGCCGACCGCGCCTTCGTGGAGAAGCTGTGGAACGTCCCGGAGGGCACGCTGCGTACGGAGGTCGGGCGCGGCACGGTCGAGATGTTCGAGCGGATGGCGGCGGGCGCCATCAAGGCGTGCTGGATCATCTGCACGAACCCGGTCGCCTCGGTCGCGCACCGCAGGACCGTCATCGCCGGTCTGGAAGCCGCGGAACTCGTCGTGACGCAGGACGTGTTCGCCGACACCGAGACCAACGCGTACGCCGATGTGGTGCTGCCCGCCACGCTGTGGGCCGAGTCCGACGGTGTCATGGTCAACTCCGAGCGGAACCTCACCCTCGTCCAGGGGGTCGTGGACCCGCCGGGGCAGGCGCTGCCCGACTGGCAGCTGATCGCCCGGGTGGCCTGCGCGATGGGCTTCGCCGACGGCTTCTCCTACACCTGTGCCGAGGAGGTCTTCGAAGAGCTCAAGCAGGCGTGGAACCCGGCGACCGGCTGGGACCTGCGCGGAGTGACGTACGACCGGCTGCGCGGCACCCCCGTGCAGTGGCCGGCGCCGGCCGCCGACGGGCCGGACCGGAACCCGATCCGCTACCTGAACGACGGTGTCAGCCAGACCCTGCGGGTACGGGAGGACGGCAGCCGGCCCCGACTGGCCTTCCCCACGGCGAGCGGACGTGCCCGGTTCTTCGCCCGTCCGCATCTGCCGGCGGCGGAACTCCCCGACGACGACTACCCGTTCGTGCTGAACACCGGTCGTCTCCAGCACCAGTGGCACACGATGACCAGGACCGGCAAGGTCGCCAAGCTGACCAAGCTCAGCCCCGGCCCGTTCGTGGAGGTCCATCCCGAGGACGCGCGGGCGCTGGGCGTGACCGAGGGCGACCACCTGGAGGTCGCCTCCCGCCGGGGGCGTGCCGTCCTGCCCGCCGTGGTCAGCGACCGTGTCCAGCCGGGCACGTGCTTCGCGCCGTTCCACTGGAACGACCTGTTCGGGGAATACCTCAGTGTCAACGCCGTCACCAACGACGCCGTCGACCCGCTCTCCTTCCAGCCCGAGTTCAAGGTCTGCGCGGTCGCCCTCACCAGGACGGCAGCCCCCGTCCCGGCGAACCGGCCGGTCGCCCCGCACGAGAACACCTCCGTCCCGGCGAACCGCCCCGCCCCCGCGCACGAGACCGCCTCCGTCCCGGCGAACCGGCCCGGCGCCCCGCACGAGAACACCTCCGTCCCGGCGGACCGCCCCGCCCCCGCGCACGAGACCGCCTCCATGCCGGAACCGGTGACCGCGGCGACCGCCCCGGCGGGCTCGCCCGTCCACGCGCTCGCCGCCATGTTCGGCATCGGCGGCCTCGACCCCGCGCCCCTGGCCGAGCGGGAGCGCCGCTATCTCTCCGGCTATCTCTCGGGCCTCGCCCTGACCCCGCCCGACGGGCGTGTCCCGGTGCTGCCGCCGGGCGCGCCCTTCGACCCGGACCACGCCGAGTGGGTCGACGGCGTCCTCGCCGGCATGTTCTCCCGCGCCACCGCCGAGGCCCCGGCCCCGGTGCCCGCGCGGCCCGGGGCGCAGGCCGCCGGGACGGCCGTACCGGCCCGCCGTGTGCTGGTCCTGTGGGCGTCCCAGACCGGCAACGCCGAGGAGTTCGCCGCCTACACCGCCGTACACCTCACCGAGGCGGGCCGGGAGCCGGAACTGCTGCCCATGGCGGAGGCGTCCCCGGACCACCTCGGCGCCGACACCGATGTGCTCCTCGTCACCAGCACGTTCGGCGACGGCGACGCCCCCGACAACGGGGCCGGCTTCTGGGAGGCGCTGTCCGCCCCGGACGCGCCGCGGCTGGAGGGCGTCCGGTTCGCGGTGCTCGCCTTCGGTGACTCCGCCTACGACGACTTCTGCGGCCACGGCCGCCGGCTGGACGAACGCCTGGCAGCGCTCGGCGCGACCCGGCTCGTCCCCCGCACGGACTGCGAGCCCGACTTCGAGGAGCCCGCCGAGGAATGGCTCGGCCGGGTGGCCACCGCGCTGGCCACGGCCGACGGCCGGGAGCCGGTGCCCGCGGGCCCGGTCGGGACGGCCGCGCCGGAGGCGGACGGCGCCCCGGCCACCGCACGGCGGGCCGCCGCCCCGCCGCCCGCTCCGGCGCCGACCGGCTACACCAAGGCGTCACCGTTCGCGACCCTGCTGATCGGCAACCGGCTGCTGAGCCTTCCCGGGTCCGGGAAGGAGGTGCGGCAGTTCGCCTTCGACACCCGTGGCGGGGAACTGGCGTACGACGCCGGCGACGCCCTCGGCGTGTGGCCGGCCAACGGTGGCGGACTCGTCACCGAATGGCTCGCCCTCACCGGACTCGACCCCGATGAACCGGTGGACCTCGGCGGCGGCACTCCGCTCCCGCTCGAAGAGGCGCTGCGTACGCGCCTGGACATCTCCCGCATCACCCCCGACCTGCTCAGGTTCGTGACGGAGCGGACCGGCAGCCGCGAGCTGAAGCGGCTGCTGCGCCCGGACAACAAGGACGCGCTGGCGCGGTGGAGCTGGGGCCGCCAGGCCGCCGACGTCATCGCCGAGTTCCCGGTCCGTGCCTCGGCCGGGGACTGGGCGGGCGTGCTGAGGCGCCTCCAGCCCCGGCTGTACTCCATCTCCTCCAGTCCGCTCGCGCACCCCGGCGAGGTCCGCCTCACCGTCTCGGTCGTCCGCTACACCAACGACCTCGGCCGCGCCCGCAAGGGTGTCTGCTCCACCTATCTCGCCGACTGCGCGGACGACGGCCCGGTCCAGGTCTTCGTGCAGCGCTCACCGCACTTCCGCCCGCCCGCCGACCCGGCCACCCCCATGATCATGGTGGGTCCGGGGACCGGGGTGGCGCCCTTCATCGGCTTCCTCGAAGAGCGTCGGGCCCGCGGCCACACCGGCCGCAACTGGCTCTTCTTCGGGGAACAGCGCCGGGCCACCGACTTCTACCACCGCGAGGAGCTGGAGGCGTACCGGGCGTCGGGCCATCTCGACCGCCTCGACCTCGCCTTCTCCCGCGACCAGCGCAACAAGATCTACGTCCAGGACCGGATGCGCGAGAACGGCGCCCGGCTGTGGCAGTGGCTCCAGGACGGCGCCCACTTCTACGTCTGCGGCGACGCGGGGCGCATGGCCAAGGACGTCGACCAGGCGCTGCGGGACATCGTCGCGGGCCACGGCGGCATGGACACCGACGAGGCCGCGGCCTACGTCAGGCGCCTGGCGGCGGAGAAACGGTACGTCCGCGACGTCTACTGACCGTCCGGAGATCGCCGCGCGTACGCTCTGCCCATGGTCGAGCATCGCATGGTTGACGTGAACGGCATCCGGCTGCACATCGCCGAGCAGGGCAGCGGCCCCCTGGTGGTGCTGTTGCACGGTTTTCCCGAGTCGTGGCATTCCTGGCACCACCAGTTCGGTCCGCTGGCCGACGCGGGCTTCCGCGTGGTCGCCCCCGACCAGCGCGGGTACGGGCGCAGCGACCGTCCCGAGGCCGTGGACGCGTACACGATCCTCCACCTGGTCGGCGATGTCGTCGGACTGATCCACGCGCTCGGCGAGGAGAAGGCGTACGTCGTCGGGCACGACTGGGGCGCGCCGGTCGCCTGGCACACCGCGCTGCTGCGGCCGGACGTGGTGCTCGGGGTGGCGGGCCTGAGCGTGCCGCCGCCGTTCCGCGGGACCCGGCCGCCGCTGGCCGCCATGGAGGAGCGGTTCGACGGCCGGTTCTACTGGAACTACTTCGACCGCCCCGGCGTCGCCGACGCCGAGTTCGCGAGGGACACCCGCACCACGTTGCGGAAGTTCTTCTACTGGGCCTCCGGGGACGCTCCCGACGCCGGCTCGGGCCGGCAGCCGCTGGTCGACCCCGAGCGCGGCTGGCTCGCGACCATGCCGGACCCCGAGGTGCTGCCGGAGTGGTTCACCGAGGACGACCTGGACGCGCTCACCGAGAGCTTCTCCGGCGGCTTCACCGGCGCTCTCAACTGGTACCGCAACCTCGACCGCAACTGGGAACTGACCGCCGCCTGGCACGGTGCCGTCGTCACCCCGCGCGCCCTGTACGTCTACGGCGACCGCGACCTCGTCCCCGCTTTCCCCGGCACCCCCGAACTCATCGATAAGCTCCCCGAGCTGATGCCCAACCTGTGGCGCAAGCCGCTCGAGCTGGAGGGCTGCGGGCACTGGACCCAGCAGGAACGCCCTCAGGAGGTGAACGAAGCCCTCATCGACTTCCTCAGGGCCTGACTTCACAGCTCTCCTATAACATGATCGAACTCACCCGAAGACCGACCTGTTCGCCTTACAACCAACAAAACGGCCAAAACAATTGATAAACAGACCATCGCGGGCGTTTTCGCGAATAAACGACAGAACCGATATCGCGGTGTGGCGCCGGCCCCAGGCCATTCTGTGGGCCACGGCGGCAGTGGTGACCCTCGGTTTCCTCATCGCGCTGGAGATCGCCGCACGTCACTACGGCATGCCGGGGCCGATCACCAACCAGGCGAAAGAGGTAATATTTGCGCCTAAATCAGGACCACTGCTGTACGCCAGCATGGCGTTGATGATGGTGGTGCTCACCTGGCGGGAGCGGCTCACGGCGGCCGGGATCGCGGTCGGCATCGACATCGTCTTCTTCGTGGTGCGATGGGCGGTCGACGCGAAGACGCCGCCGCACAGCGGCCACCCCTTCGGCAACGGCGCGTTGTGGGTGCTGCTCGGCTACGCGGTCATCGCGCTCACGCGCCGCACCGGCCGGGAACGCGTCCTGCTGCTCAAGGGCGTCGGGCTGGGCCTGCTGCTGGTGGCCGGCCGCAAGACCGGGGACACCTGGCTGCTCATCACGTCGAAGACCCGCCCCGCGGTGCTCGACCAGTACGTGGCGACCGCCGACCACGCCCTGGGCAACCCGTCCTGGGTGGTGGGCCGGATGGTCGAGGCCACCGGCACGATCGGCGCGCACGTCCTCGACTACGTCTACATCCAGCTCGCGGTGGCCGCGGTGGTCGTCGCGCTGTACCAGCTGCGTCACGTGGCCGTCGAGCGCCGCTTCCCGGCCCACCACCTGGTGCGCACCTTCCTGGTCATCGGCCTCCTCGGGCCCGGCATCTACATGATCTTCCCGGTGGTCGGACCGATCTTCGCCTACGGCGCCGACGGCGGGCACTGGGCGGTGGCCGACCTGTGGCCGAACACACCGTCGCCGGTCATCACCCCGCACGGCATGCCGTTCGACGAGATCACCCCGCGCAACTGCATGCCCAGCCTGCACACCGCGTGGGCCACCGCGATCTTCATCCACTCCCGCAGGGGACCGCGGATCCTGCGGTTCGCCGGCACGTTCTGGCTGATCGCCACCCTCGGCGCGACCCTGGGATTCGGCTACCACTACGGCGCGGACATCATCGCCGGCGTGGTGTTCACGCTCACGATCGAGGCGGCGCTGCGTTCGCTCGCCCGCGGCTGGGACCGGTCGGGAATCCAGCTGGTCGCCCACGGTGCGACGGTCTTCGTCGCGCTCCTGGTGTCGTACCGCTTCCTGCCGATGCAGATGGCCGCGCACGCGTGGCTCTTCGGACCGCTTCTCGTCCTGGCGACGGCCTCGGTGGTCCACGCCTACGTACGCACCACCCGGCTGTGGGAACCGAAGGCCGCACCGGCCCTGCAGCCGGAACCGCAGCCCGAACCGGTGTGAGTCATGCCGGTGCGCCGGCGTCCTGAACGCCATGTGCAGATTTGGCCCCCGCTGGTCCGCCGCCCCGGGACCGGCGGACCAGCGCCACCGAGGGCGCCTTCGCGGGGTATACGGAACCTACGCCTCCACCGGGCGCGGTGGAAGACCTGGAGATGTGGCCCAGGTCACGCTCCTCAGGCGGTCCGAGAGCCTGCCGCCGACCGGGATCCCGGGCGCACCCGGGGGTAAACCCCCGGCAGGGGGTGGGGACGGGCCTTGTGTGCATACGGTGGCTGGCAGGCTTCTTCGGGCGGCACGGCCGAACCCAGAATTCTCGGCATGACGATCACTCCTGATGTCCCCGTCGCGACCGGCAGCGACTTCGCGAGGCTGGCCCGGCGGATCACCGAAGCCGGCCTGCTGGAGCGGCGACCCGGCTACTACACCGTGCGGCTCGCTCTCGTGATCGGTTCGTTCGCCGCCGGCTGGGGAGCCTTCTTCGCCCTCGGCGACACCTGGTGGCAACTGGCCGTGGCCGCCTTCCTGGCCCTGGTGTTCGGGCAGGTCGCCCTGGTGGCTCATGACCTCGCGCACCGGCAGGTCTTCCGGCGGCGCCGGCACGGCGAGATCGGAGGGCTGCTGTTCGGCAATCTCGGGATCGGGATGAGCTACGGGTGGTGGATGAACAAGCACACCCGCCACCACGCGAACCCCAACCACGAGGAACTCGATCCGGATGTCGCCCCGGACATCCTGGTGTGGTCCGCGGACCAGGCCCGCGCCAGCCGGGGCCTGGCCCGCCTCCTCGGGGGGCACCAGGCGCTGCTGTTCTTCCCGTTGCTGACGCTGGAGGGCTTCAACCTGCACGTCTCGAGCGTGCGGGCGCTGCGCTCACCGTTCATGAAGAACCGGCTGCTGGAGGGCGCTCTGCTCCTGCTGCACGTCGCCGCCGTGCTCTCCGCCCTGTTCCTGGTGCTCTCACCGGGCAAGGCGGTGGCGTTCCTCGCCGTGAACCAGTGCCTGTTCGGCGTGTACCTGGGCTGCACCTTCGCCCCCAACCACAAGGGCATGCCGACGCTCACCGGCGACCAGCGGCTCGACTTCCTGCGCCGCCAGGTGCTGACGTCCCGCAACGTGCGCGGCGGCTGGTTCACCGACGTGATGCTGGGCGGGCTCAACTACCAGATCGAGCACCACCTGTTCCCGAGCATGCCCACGGTCCATCTGCGCCGGGCCCAGGTGATCGTGCGGCAGTACTGCGCCGAGATCGGGGTGCCGTACCACGAGACCGGACTGATCCGGTCCTACCGCGAGGCGCTGACGCACCTGCACCGCGTGGGAGAGCCGATCAGGCAGCGGCGCAGGGCGTGAGCAGCGGGACGCCTCAGCTCGCCGGGGACGAGGTCCGGCGCGGCAGCTTCCAGTTGGGGCGCGGGAAGTGGCAGGTGTAGCCGTCCGGATAGCGTTCCAGGTAGTCCTGGTGCTCCGGCTCGGCCTCCCAGAAGTCGCCCACGGGCTCGACCTCGGTGACCACCTTGCCCGGCCACAGACCGCTCGCCTCGACGTCCGCGATGGTGTCCAGGGCGACGCGGTGCTGTTCCTCGTCGGTGTAGAAGATGGCGGACCGGTAGCTGCGCCCGATGTCGTTGCCCTGGCGGTCCTTCGTGGTCGGGTCGTGGATCTGGAAGAAGAACTCCAGGATGTCGCGGTAGCTGGTGACCGCGGGATCGAAGAGGATCTCGATGGCCTCGGCGTGGTCACCGTGGTCGCGGTAGGTGGCGTTCGGCGTGTCGCCGCCGCTGTACCCGACGCGGGTGGACACCACGCCCGGCTGCCTGCGGATCAGGTCCTGCATCCCCCAGAAACAACCGCCCGCGAGTACGGCTCGCTCGGTTTCCGATGCCATCGGTCGCTCCCTCACCTTCGAGCCGCTGTCCGGCGCGGTCGTGTGCGTACGGTTCTCACGTCCCTCCAGCTTATTACTACGCGCGAGTAACCATCGAGCGGGCCGGGCGGCATGCCCGCGGCCGGCCTCGCGACCGGTGTCTTGACTCGGCAGGCCGCACCGCCCATCCTCATGGCGCACAGTTTACGTAGACATGACAATCGGGTTTCCCGTCGACCGAGGGACGTGGGCCGTGGCCATGACCAGCCGCCCGTACCGCCGACGCACAGACGTCACCGTAGTCTCGCTGCTCCTCCTCGTCCTGGCCGCCGTGCTCGGCCCCACCCCGAGTTCGGCGGCCGGGAACGACTGGTGGGTCCCGGGCGCACGGCCGTCACCGGACTCCGGGATCGGCGTCACCGGCGAGCCGTTCACGGGAACCGACGCCCGGGGCGAGGTGCGCGGGTTCGTGGACGCCCACGACCACCTGTTCGCCAACGAGGCCTTCGGCGGCCGGCTCATCTGCGGCAAGGTCTTCTCCGAGGCCGGGATCGCCGACGCGCTCAAGGACTGCCCCGAGCACTACCCCGACGGCTCGCTGGCCGTCTTCGACTTCATCACCAAGGGCGGTGACGGCAGGCACGACCCGGTCGGCTGGCCCACCTTCAAGGACTGGCCGGCGCACGACTCGCTGACCCACCAGCAGAACTACTACGCGTGGGTGGAACGGGCCTGGCGCGGCGGCCAGCGGGTGCTCGTCAACGACCTCGTCACCAACGGCGTGATCTGCTCGGTGTACTTCTTCAAGGACCGCGGCTGCGACGAGATGACGTCCATCCGGCTCCAGGCGAAGCTGACGTACGACCTCCAGGCCTACGTCGACAGGATGTACGGCGGCCCGGGCAAGGGCTGGTTCCGGATCGTCACCGACAGCGCACAGGCCCGCGAGGTCGTCCGGCAGGGCAAGCTGGCGGTCGTCCTGGGCGTGGAGACCTCCGAGCCCTTCGGCTGCAAGCAGGTCCTGGACGTACCGCAGTGCGACCGCAAGGACATCGACGCCGGTCTGGACGAGCTGTACGCGCTGGGCGTGCGCAGCATGTTCCTGTGCCACAAGTTCGACAACGCGCTGTGCGGGGTGCGTTTCGACTCCGGCAGCCTCGGAACGGCCATCAACGTCGGGCAGTTCCTGTCCACCGGCACCTTCTGGAAGACGGAGCAGTGCGCGGGGCCGCAAGCCGACAACCCCATCGGCTCGGCCGCGGCGCCCGGGGCCGAGGCGAAGCTCCCGGCGGGCGTGAGCGTTCCCTCGTACGACGCGGACGCGCGGTGCAACGTGCGGGGGCTCACCGACCTCGGTGAGTACGCCGTGCGGGGCATGATGAAACGCAAGATGATGCTGGAGATCGACCACATGAGCGTCAAGGCCGTCGGCCGCGCGCTCGACATCTTCGAGTCCGCGTCCTACCCCGGCGTGATCTCCTCGCACAGCTGGATGGACATGAACTGGACCGACCGGGTCTACGGTCTCGGCGGTTTCGTCGCCCAGTACATGAACGGCTCGGAGGGCTTCGTCGCCGAGGCGCACCGCACCAAGGCGCTGCGGGACAAGTACGGCGTCGGTTACGGGTACGGCACGGACATGAACGGTGTCGGCGGCTGGCCGGGACCCCGGGGCGCGGACGCGCCGAACAAGGTCACGTACCCCTTCCGCAGCGTCGACGGGGGCTCCGTCATCGACCGGGTGACCACCGGTGAGCGCACCTGGGACCTGAACACCGACGGGGCCGCGCACTACGGCCTCGTCCCGGACTGGATCGAGGACATCCGGCTCGTCGGCGGCCAGGACGTGGTGAAGGACCTGTTCCGCGGCGCCGAGTCCTACCTCGACACCTGGGGAGCGACCGAGCGGCACCAGGCGGGGGTCAACCTCGCCGACGGGGCGTCGGCCACGGCCAGTTCGGCGGAGTGGTGGAACCCGTTCACCGGCTTCGCCCCCGGTCGCGCCGTCGACGGCACCCGCGACACCCGCTGGGCCAGCGAGTGGAGCGACAACCAGTGGCTGCGGATCGACCTGGGCTCGACCCACCGGGTCGGCCGGGTCACGCTCGACTGGGAGCGGGCGTACGGGAAGGCGTACGGCATCCAGCTCTCCACGGACGGCGCGAACTGGCAGACGGTCTGGTCGACCGGCACGGGCGACGGCGGTCTCGACACCGCGCGTTTCACCGGGACACCGGCGCGCTACGTCCGCGTCGCGGGCACGGAGCGTGGCACCCGGTGGGGCTACTCGCTGTACGAGGTCGGCATCCACAGCAGCTGACGAAAGGGCCCGGCGGTGCCGCCGTGGAGCAGGGGCGGCACCGCCGGGCTTCAGGGTCCTCGTGGACCTACTCGGTCACCTTCAGCAGCTTGTTGGGCGTTCCGCCGCTCGGGTTGCTGATCTTGTCGCTGGTGGCGCCACCGGTGAGCGCGGCGGCGACGTCGGCGGGCTTGGCGTCCGGGTGCCCGGCCAGGTAGACGGCGGCTGCTCCGGTGACGTGGGGGGTGGCCATGGAGGTGCCGGAGATCGTCTTGGTGCCCTGGTCGCTGTCGTTCCAGTCGGAGGTGATGTCCGAGCCCGGCGCGTACAGGTCCACGACCTTGCCGAAGTTGGAGAAGTCCGACTGGGCGTCGTCCTTGGTGCTGGAGGCGACCGTGATGGCCTCGGGGACCCGGGCCGGTGAACCCTGGCCCGCGTCCGCCGACTCGTTGCCGGCGGCGACCGCGAAGGTGACGCCCGAGGCGATGGCCTTCTTGACCGCCTCGTCCAGCGCCGGGTCCGCGCCTCCGCCGAGGCTCATGTTGGCCACCGAGGGACCCTGGTGGTTCTTGGTCACCCAGTCGATACCGGCGACGACCTGCTCGGTGGTCCCGGAACCGTTGTTGTCGAGGACTCTCACCGCGACGACCTTGGCCTTCTTGGCCACACCGTGGGCGGCACCGGCGACGGTTCCCGCCACATGGGTGCCGTGGCCGTTGCCGTCGTCGGCCTTGTCGTCGTTGTCGACGGCGTCGAAGCCGTAGGAGGCGCGGCCCTCGAAGTCCTTGTGGCTGATGCGTACGCCGGTGTCGATGACGTACGCGGTCACCCCTTCGCCGGCCTTGTCCGGGTAGGTGTACTTGCCGTCACCGGCCGTGTCCTGCTGGTCGATGCGGTCCAGGCCCCAGGACGGCGGCCTGTCCTGGCCGGCGTCGATGTGGAACTTCTTGTTCTGGACCACCGTGGACACCGCGGGGTCGGCGGCGAGGCGCTTGGCCTCCGTCTCGGTGAGGCTGTCGGCGGAGAAGCCGTTGACCGCCGAGCCGTAGCTCCGGCTGAGCTCGCCGCCGTACTCGGTGGCCAGCTCCTTCTTCTCGGCCGTGGACGCCTTCTGGTCCAGCAGGACGATGTAGCTGCCGGCCACGGCTCCTTCGGCGTTCAGGCCGTAGACCGTGCCCTCCGCGGGCTGTCCCGCCTGGGCCATGGGTGACACGTAGAAGGCGGTGCCTACGACGGTTGCGGCGGCCGCGATCGCGGTGGCGGTCCTGGCCTTGCCCATGCGTTTGTGTTGCGCCGTCAAGAGGGGTCTCCTCGTGGAAGTGGGGGGATTCGCGGTCGAACGGCAGCGCTGCGCGTGCTCTGGAGCGTGCCGACTTGTCGCGAGCAGATCAATCCCTTGATGTGCTCCTGACACCTTCCGGAAGATCGATCTCCACAGGATTCACGCACATTCGAGGCAACCGAAGCGCAAACGTGCAGCGCTCAACGCTGGTTGAATACCCAAGGAACAGGCCGGGATTATCCGTGCCGATTTCTTCACCGTCTGCTCACGTGCGGTGCGGGGAACCTCCCTGCGCACGATCCCCTCTGACACAGCGGCAGGTCACCGTCGACGGAAATCGGAGACACCCCCCCATGCGTCTTTCCACCGCCCACAGAACCGCGCCCCGGCGGATCGCCGCCGCCGCGATCGCCGCCGGCGCGGTGCTCGGACTCGTCGGTACGGCCGCCGGGACGGCCGGCGCGGCGACACCGGCACACCCCGGCCGCCCGGACAAGCCGATCATCGGCGGCACCGAGAAGCCCGTCGGCTCCTATCCGTTCATGGCGGCGCTGCTGGCCAAGGGCCGGGGCAACCCGCACGACCGGCAGTTCTGCGGCGGCAGCCTGCTGGACCCGAACGTCGTCATGACGGCCGCGCACTGCGTCGTCGGCGAGCAGCCCAAGCAGCTCGAAACGGTCGTCGGCCGCACCGTGCTGTCCAAGAAGAACCAGGGCCACCTGCGCAATGTCACCGACATCGTCGTCCACCCCCGCTACGCCAGGGGCCAGGAGGCGTACGACATCGCGTTCCTGGTCCTCGACAAGCCGGTCACCGGCACGGCGCCGGTGAACCTGCCGACCGCGGGCACGGACGCCCTCATCCGCCCGGGTGCCAAGGCGACGGTCATCGGCTGGGGCAACACCGACACGGAGGTGCCCGACTACCCCGACCGGCTGCGCGCGGTGGACGTCCCGATCGTGTCGCACATCGAGTGCAAGGCGTCCTACCCGGGTTACGACAAGAAGGTCAACGTCTGCGCGGGCGTCGAGGGCAAGGACTCCTGCCAGGGCGACAGCGGCGGACCGATGTTCCGGAAGCTGCCGGGCCGCCGCGGGGTCTACCAGGTGGGCATCGTGTCGTACGGCGACGGCTGCGCGGCCCAGGGCGCTCCCGGCGTGTACACGTACACCGGTTCGGCCAAGCTGTGGGACACCCTGGGCGAGTCGGCCCAGGGCAGGAAGATGAAGCGGCTGCTCGGCCGCTGATCGGCGGGAGCGTCGAACTCGCCCGGTGACCCGGCCCGTTCAGGGCCGGGCCCGGGCGATGAGCAGGGCCACGTCGTCGTCGCCGCCGGGCGGCCGGAGCATCGTGAGGATGCGGTCGCAGGAGTCGCGCAGATCGTGTCCACGCGTCGCGGTGAGGGCGTCGAGCAGGGTGTGCAGGCGGGCGTCGATGGGTTCGCTGCGGGTCTCGACCAGGCCGTCGGTGTAGAGGACCAGCTCGTCACCGGGGCCGAAGGGGATGGTGGTGGCCTCGAAGGGCACCCCGCCGACGCCCAGCGGGGCCCCGGTGGGCAGGTCGAGAAGCCGGGCCGCCTCACCCGGCCGCAGCAGGGCCGGGGGCAGATGACCGGCGAGGCAGATCTCGCACTCGCCGCGGCCGGGGTCGTAGACGCAGTAGATGCAGGTGGTGATGGTCTGCTCGACACCTTCGGTCAGGTGATCCAGGTGGCGCAGGGCCTCCGCCGGGGGAAGGGCGAGTTCGGCGAACGCCCGGGCCATGCTGCGGAGTTGACCCATGGTGGCGGCGGCCGTGATACCGCTGCCCATGACGTCCCCGACGACCAGGGCCGTCTTGTCGCCCTGGAGGGGAATGGCGTCGTACCAGTCGCCGCCGATCTCGCTCGTGACGCCGGCCGGCTGGTAGCGGCAGGCGAGTTCCAGACCGGGCAGGTGCGACGGGGGCTCGGGCAGCAGACTGCGCTGGAGCGTGAGGGCCGCATGGCGCTGGGCCTGGTACCCGCGGGCGTTGTCGATGCAGACCGCGGCGCGGGAGGCCAGCTCCCAGGCGAGGAACAGGTCGTCGTCATCGAAGGGGGCCGGGTTCCGGGTGCGTTTGAGGTCGAGGGCGCCGAGGACCTCACCCCGGGCCAGTAGCGGTACGGCCAGGTAGGAGTGCACGCCGGCCGCCGCGAGCCGGGCGGCGGCCTCGCCGTGGCGGGCGATGCGCTCCAGGTCCTGACGGTCGGTGTGGGGCAGCAGAACCGGTTGACGGGTGCGCACGCACTGGGTGATCAGGCGGTCGCTGTCGTAGGTGGCGAGTTCCCCCGGCGGATCGGCCGCGCGGACCGCCTCGGTGGCGTGGGAGGCGCTGACGGCGAGGGCGCGGAAGCGGGCCGGGCCGTCGTGCGGTGCGATCCGGCCGTCGAGGGCGCTGTCGAGGACGTCCACGGCCGCCACGTCGGCCAGGACCGGTACGACGACGTCGGCCAGCTCGCACGCCGTCTTCTCCAGGTCGAGGGTGGTCCCCACGGAGGCGGACGCCCTGGCGATCAGTGCCAGCCGTTGCCGGGCCTGTGCCGCTTCGGCGGCGGCTTGATGGCGCTCGGTGACGTCGATGACGGAGTAGGCCAGGCCCAGCACCCGCCCGGCGGAGTCCTCCAGCCGGTAGTACGAGACGGACCAGGCGTGCTCGTGGTCCGGGTCCGCCGGGGGGCGGCAGACGATGTCCCGGTCCACGACCGACTCGCCCGTCTCCAGGACCCGCCGCAGACGTGCCTCGGGGTTGGTGTACAGGTAGGTGAGGACCTCGCCGACCGGCCGGCCGAGACGGTCGGCGGCGGACTGGCCGCTGATGCGTTCGAGGGCGGGGTTCACGGCGAGGTACCGCAGGTGCGGATCGAGAATCGCGAGCCCGACCGGGGACTGGGACACCAGGCGCATGGCCAGGGCGGCGTCCCGCTCGACCCGCTCCACGGCCGCCTGGTCCGCGGCGAGGCCCAGGACGTAGGTGTCACCGAGGTCGTCCAGCAGCCGCATGTTGCGGAACTCCACCAGGCGGGTGCTGCCGTCCTTGTGCCGGATCGGGAAGGCCCCGGCCCAGTCCGTGCCGGACTCCATGACCTCGGCGAACAGCTTGATCACCTCGTCCCGGTGCTCCTCGTGGATGGTGAGCGGAGCCGCGTACTGACCGAGCGCCTCCGTCGCGGTGTAGCCGAACAACTCCTCGGCCTTCGTGCTCCAGAAGACGACCTGGCCGTGCGTGTTCAGCACCACCGCGGCGACGCTCAGCAGATCGAGCAGGCCGCTGGGCGGCGTGGCCGGGCCTGCCGCCGACCGGGCGTCGCCTGATCGGGAGGAGTCCGTCGTACCCATGCCTCATCCTCCCTCCCGCTCGGTGCCATGGCTCGTGCGGTACCGGCGGGCGTTCTCCCCATCCATGGTCGTCGCAGACCGGGGCGGCACAACACCTGGACCACCTGGTGGACACACCGGGCCGCCGCGGGCACGGGCCGGGCGGCGCGGTCGCGTGCGAAGCTGGAGCTGATCACGAGCGCCACGCTCCTCGGTGTCACGCCCGGAGAACGGTGAGTGGTGAGTACAGATGACCTCGACGTCCGCCGACGCCCCCGAGCCCGGACCCGCCGTTGCCGGCAACGGGCCCGCCGTCTCCCGCCCGGAGTTCGACGCGCTCTTCGAGGCGGTCCGCACCTGGGGCCACTGGACCCCGGCCGACCGCGGGGCCTGGAACCGTGTGACCCCGGACCATGTGCGGCGGGCCACGGCCGGAGTGCGGTCCGGCGTGGTCGTCCCGCTGGCGCTGCCCTGGAACACCCGCCCCGGCCCCGGCAACCCCAGGCCCGCCCTCCACCACATGACCGACCTCGGTGACGTCGAGAGCCCGGAACCCTCCGCCCACAAGGACTTCATCGCCGCCGACTACCACGGCAAGGGCGTCACCCATCTCGACGCCCTGTCCCACATCGCCTACCGGGGACAGCTCTACGACGGCCGGACCGCCGCCGATGTCGTCGGCAGCGAAGGCGTCCGCTTCGGCGCGGTGTCGACACTGGGGCCCCTGGTCACGAGGGGTGTGCTCCTCGACCTCCCCGCGGTCCTCGGGGTCCGCTGGCTGGAGCCGGGACGCGCGGTGCACGCGCAGGACATCACCGCCGCGGAACGGGCGCTCGGTGTGACGATCGGCGAGGGTGACGCGGTGCTCCTGCGGTCCGGGCAGGTCCGCCGCCGCACGGAGCTGGGCGCCTGGGACCCGGACACGGCGAGCGCGGGCTTCCACGTGGACGCCGTACCGCTGCTGGCCGAGCGGGGTGTCGCCCTGCTCGGCGGGGACGGCGACAGCGATGTGCGGCCCTCGCCGGTGGAGGGCGTGCACTCGCCGGTGCACGCCCTGGCCGTGGCCGCGATGGGGGTCCCGCTGCTGGACAACCTCGACCTGGAAGCACTCTCCGCCGCGACCGCGGAGGCCGGGCGGTATGCGTTCCTGCTGGTCGTGGCGCCGCTGAAGGTGCCGGGCGGAACCGGGTCACCGGTCAACCCGGTGGCGGTCCTGTGACGACCGCCCGACGTCCACACCATGTCCGTATTCTCCTTTTATGTCAGACTGTTTCCGAAAAGCGGACTATCGCGAGTGAGGCGAAGCGTGGTTCGGTCCGGCGGGGCACCGACACCGAGGGGGCGTGCGACAGGCGACGCAGAGCCCGCCCGTTCGCGCGAGCGTTTTCTGGAGGGCGGGCCGGTCGACGCGCGCGTGCGGACGCCCATCTCCGACTCGTGGCAGCGCTGCCGGTCCCTGGGGCTCTCCCCGGACCGGTCCGACCTGCCCTTCCGCGAGGACCTCGACACGGAGGCCCGGATCGTCAGCGCGGCCGTGCCGGTGCTCGACCGGCTGCAGTACAGGTTCGCCGGCACGCAGATGAACATCTGTGTCGCCGACGCGAACGGCACCGTCCTGCTGCGCCGTTTCGGAGAGTCGTCCCTGGCCAGGAGCCTCCCGGCGATCCAGCGCGTGCCGGGGTTCGTGTTCGCCGAGCAGTACGCGGGGACGAACGGCATCGGTCTCGCGCTGGCGGAGCGGCAGCTCGTCCACGTCTACGGAGCCGAGCACTTCGCCGAGCGCGCCCAGGGCAGCGCCTGCCGCGCGCTCCCGGTCCGCGACCTGCTCAGCGGCCGTATCGAGGGCGTCCTCTGCTTCGGTTATCCCCGCGGCTACGAGGACCCCGCGCTGGCCACCGTCATCCGCAAAGCCGCCCGAGCCATCGAACGGCGGCTGCTCGGGCACAGCTCCGCCCGCGAGCGCGCGCTGCTGCGGGCGTACCTGGACACCGAGGCCGAAGCCGCGGTCAGCGGTCACCACACCGTCGGGCTGGACGAACTGGCCCTCGCCCAGCACCCCCGTGACCGGGCGATCCTCATGGAGAAGGCCACCGAGCTGATCTCCTTCGCGCAGCGGGCCGCTGTCCACGTCCCCCTCTCCGACGGCCGGCGTGTCACGCTGATGAGCCGTCCGATGACGAGTGCCACCGGCGTGGAGGGCCTGGCCATCGAGGCCGTCCTGCCCGGCCCCGCACCACGGCATCCCCTGGTCGCGCCACGGCAGATCGACGCGTTGCCGGGCTTCCCCGCCGAGGCCGCCGCCTCCTCCCGCGCCGTAGTGCCGGCGGGGGCCGCTGCCGTCGCCGTCCCCGGCCGGATCTCCTCCGCCGGGGCGGAGGACGGCCGTCCCGGCCCCGCGCCCCCGTCGCGAGGGCTGCTGCTCGTCGGGGAGCCGGAGGTGGCGCGGCACGCCCTCGCCGCACGACGCCGCCTGGAGCTGCTGTCCGAGGCCAGTACGCGCATCGGCACCACCCTGGACGTGCGCCGCACCGCCCAGGAACTGGCGGAGACGGCGGTACCGAAACTCGCCGACTACGTCACGATCGACCTGCCCGAGGCCGTACTGCGCGGGGAGGAGGCCGCGGACCCGCGCGGCGACCTGCACCGCACGGTGGTCCACGGCATCCGCGACGACTGTCCCTTCCATCCGGTCGGCAAGCAGGTCGACTACGGCCCGGCCACGCCCCAGCTGCGCTGTCTGACCGGCGGGGAGGCGGTGCTGGAACCGGACCTGAAGGCCGCCGCGGGCTGGCTCGCCCACGACCCCGAGCACACCGGGGAGCTGCTGACCCACGTCCACTCCCTGATCGCCGTCCCCCTGGTGGCCCGCGGTGTCGTGCTGGGCGTCGCCGCCTTCTACCGCGGCCGGGATCCCGTACCCTTCGGCGACGACGACCGTTCACTGGCCCAGGAACTCGCCAGCCGTGCCGCCCTGTCCATCGACAACGCCCGGCGCTACACACGCGAACGCACCATGGTCCTGGCCCTGCAGCGCAGCCTGCTCCCGCACGGGCTGCCCGACCACGACGCCGTCGAGGTCGCCCATCGTTACCTGCCCGCGGAGTCCGACGTGGGCGGGGACTGGTACGACGTCATCCCGCTCTCCGGCACCCGGATCGGGCTCATGGTCGGGGACGTCGTCGGCCACGGCATGCTCTCGGCCGCCACCATGGGCCGGCTGCGCACCGCCGCCCGCAGCTTCGCCGAACTCGACTTCCCCCCGGACGAAGTCCTCACCCACCTCGACAACCTGGTGGGACGCCTGGACCGGGAGGACCCCGCCGCCGACACGACGGACATCATCGGCGCGACCTGTCTGTACGCCGTCTACGACCCGACGACCCAGCGGTGCACCATGGCCCGCGCCGGACACCCGCCGCCCGCTGTCGTCGGCCCCGACGGCACGGTGTCCTTCCCCGAGCTGCCCGCCGGGCCTCCGCTCGGCCTCGGGGGACTGCCCTTCGAAGCGGTCGAGACCGACCTGCCCGAGGGCAGCCAGCTGGTCCTCTACACCGACGGACTCATCGAGGACCGGCACCGCGACGTCGACCGGGTCCTCGACCAGTTGCGCACGGCGCTGGCCCACCCCGAGCGCACGCCCGAGGAGACCTGCCAGGTGGTCCTGAACAGCGTGGCGCCCGCCCACCCCTGCGACGACATCGCCCTGCTCGTCGCCCGCACCCACGCCCTGGACCCCGGCCGGATCGCCGCCTGGGACCTGGAGCCGGACCCGGCCGTCGTCGGCGAGGTCCGCGCCCGCGCCATGCGCCAGCTGACCGACTGGGGGCTCGACGAGGCCGCGTTCGCCGCGGAGCTGATGCTCAGCGAGCTGGTCACCAACGCCATCCGCCACGGTTCCGGCCCCGTCCGGGTACGGCTGCTCCACGGCCGCACCCTGATCTGCGAGGTCTCCGACGCCAGCAACACCGCCCCGCACCTGCGCCGGGCGGCCAGCACCGACGAGGGCGGCCGGGGCCTGTTCCTCGTCGCCCAGCTGGCACGGAGCTGGGGCACGCGCTACCTGCCCCAGGGCAAGGTCATCTGGGCCGAGTGCGGCCTCGACGGCGTCTGAGGCCCGACCGCGTCCGCCACCCGGCGGCGCCGCTGACCCATTGGCGTTACCGAAAGCGGCAAATACGGTAAATGCCGCTTATAGGGCCACTAGCATCAGGGGCGACCGTCGGGAAGAACTCGCCAGGCCGACCTTCGGAGATGTCCGTGCACGACCCTCCCGACACCCCTGCGGAGCCGCTGGTCCGCATCCGCGGGCTCGCCAAGCGGTTCGGCGGGACCCGCGCACTGGACGGGGTCGACCTCGACGTCCACGCGGGCAGCGTCCTCGCCCTC
This sequence comes from Streptomyces sp. NPDC028928, assembly GCF_055564915.1. Classification (NCBI taxonomy): domain Bacteria; kingdom Bacillati; phylum Actinomycetota; class Actinomycetes; order Kitasatosporales; family Streptomycetaceae; genus Streptomyces; species Streptomyces sp. NPDC028928. The sequence goes on along the minus strand of NZ_JBVHVI010000007.1, from coordinate 406,968 downwards.
CTCGGCCCCAACGGAGCCGGAAAGTCCACCCTCATCAAGGTGCTCGCCGGCGTCCACCACGCCGACGCGGGACGGATCACGGTGGACGGCCACCCGCTCGGCAGCCATGCCGCCTCCCGCGCCATGTCCTTCATCCACCAGGACCTGGGACTGGTGGAGTGGATGACGGTCGCCGAGAACATCGCCCTGAGCATCGGATATCCCCGTCGTGCCGGAGTGATCTCCTGGCGGCGCGCCCGGGAGCGCTGCGCCGAGGCCCTGCGGGCGGTCGCCGGACACCTGGACCCGGCCGCGCCGGTCGCCCTCCTCTCCCCCGCCGAACGCTCGCTGGTCGCCATCGCCCGCGCCCTGGCCGCCCGGGCGAAGCTCATCGTCCTGGACGAGCCCACCGCCCGACTGCCCGCGACGGACTGCGCCCGGCTCTTCCGCGTCCTGCACGCCCTGCGCGACCAGGGCCACGGCATCCTCTACGTCAGCCACCGCCTGGACGAGGTGTACGAGGTCGCCGACGCCTTCGCCGTCCTGCGCGACGGCCGCCTCGTCAGCCACGGCGCTCTGGCGGGCCACAGCCCCACCCGTCTGGTGCACGACATCGTCGGCGAGGAACCGGCCGCCCACCGCCCCGCGCCGGCTCCCGCCGACGGGCCGGCCGTGCTGACCCTCGACGGCGTACGGACCGTGGGCGCGGGACCGGTCGGCCTGGAACTCGGGGCCGGGGAGGTCCTCGGCCTGGTGGGTCTCTCGGGCGCGGGGCACATGGACCTGGGCCGGGCCCTCGCCGGTGCCCGGCCCCTGCTCGGCGGCCGGGCACTCCTCGGCGGCCGGCCGTACCGCCCCCGCACGGTCGCCGACGCCGTCCGCCTGGGCGTCGGCTTCGTGCCCGGCGACCGACTGCGTGAGGGCTGCGCCGCCGAGCTGACCGTACGGGAGAACCTCCTGGCCAACCCGCGCGCCGGGGGCCTGCCGGCGCTGCGGTGGATCGCCCCGCGCCGCGAACGCGCCGAGGCCGCCGGCCTGATCGAACGGTTCGCGGTGCGGCCCCGCGACACCGAGGCACCCATCGGCACGCTGTCCGGCGGGAACCAGCAGAAGGTCATGATCGGCCGGTGGCTGCGGGTGGGGCTGCGCCTGCTGATCCTGGAGGAACCGACCGCGAGCGTGGACGTCGGGGCCAAGGCCGCCGTCTACCGCCTGCTCGACGAGGCCCTGGCCGGCGGTCTCGCGGTGCTGCTCGTCTCCACGGACTTCGAGGAGGTCGCGGGCGTGTGCCGGCGCGCGCTGGTGTTCGTCCGTGGGGCCTTGGCGGCCGAGCTGAGCGGTCCGGCCCTCACGGTCGCCGGACTCACCCGGGCGGCCTCGGCCCTGCCCCCCGCCGGCACCGCGACGGCCTCATGACCACCCCGCCCACTCCCCCCACGCCCCCGTCGCGGCCGCGCCGGCGCGGGCCCGCCGCACACCACATCGGCGCCTACGGCCTGCCGGCCCTCACGGCTGTGCTCTTCCTGGTCTTCTCCCTGCTGCTGCCGCGGACGTTCCCCACGCGGGACACCATCCACGCGCTGCTGTCCAGCCAGTCGATCCCCGCGGTCCTCGCGCTCGCCGCCACCGTCCCCATCGTGACCGGCGCGTTCGATCTCTCCCTCGGCTACGGCCTCGGCCTGGCGCACGTCATGGTGATGCAGCTCGTGGTGAACGAGCGGTGGCCCTGGCCGTGGGCCTGCCTGGTGGTGGTCGCCGGAGGGGTGGCCGTGGGGGTCCTCAACGGTGTCGTGGTCGAGTTCGGCCGGATCGACTCCTTCATCGCCACCCTCGGCACCGGCAGCATGATGTACGCCGTGACCGGCTGGGTCACCAAAGGCGGCCGGATCGTCCCCGGCCCCCAGGGCCTCCCCGCGGCCTTCACCGATCTCTACGACTCCGGCTTCCTCGGCCTTCCGGTCCCCGCCTTCTACGTGCTCGTCCTCACGGTCGTCCTCTGGCTGGTGCTGGAGCGGCTGCCGCTCGGCCGGTACCTGTACGTCGTCGGCTCGAACCCGCGCGCCGCCGATCTCGTCGGCATCCCGACCCGCAGGTACACCGTCTACGCGTTCACCGCGTCAGGACTGATCGTCGCCTTCGCCGGGGTGCTGCTCGCGGCCCAGCAGCAGATCGGCAATCCCAGCGTCGGCCTCGACTACCTGCTGCCCGCCTTCGTCGGCGCCCTCCTCGGCTCCACCGCGATCAGACCGGGCCGGCCCAACGCCCTGGGCACGCTCGTCGCCGTCGCCGTACTCGCCGTGGGTCTCACCGGCATCGGCCAGCTGGGCGCCGACTTCTGGACGATCCCCCTGTTCTACGGCGGCACCCTCCTGCTCGCCGTCGGCCTGGCCGGCTACTCCGCCCGCCGCCTGCGCACCGGCGCCGACGCGCCCCGCGAGGCGCCCGCCCCGTCCCCGCAGCCGCCGTCCTCGGGGCGGGACGGCGGCACGCCGGGCACCACCCCGTGATCCGCGTCCCGTCCGGAAGGAGCTGCCGTGCACCGCGACCGCGAGGCCGTCCCCGGCGTCGTCAAGGCACGATCGGTCTCCGTCGCCCTGCTGCTGGCGGCCACCGCCCTCACGGGCTGCGAACGCGGCTCCTCGCATGACACCGCCCCCTCCGCCACGGGCCCGAGCGGCTGCCCCGCGGCCCAGGCCGAGGCCGAGGCCGCCGTCGCCCGGGCGGAGAAGACCGACATCCCCTGGAACGGGCCGGCCGGCGGCCCCACGGCGGTGCGCGGCAGGACGATCGTCTACGTCGCGCAGACCATGACCAACCCCGGGGTCGCGGGTGTCGCCCAGGGGGTGCGGGAGGCCGCGCGGGTCATCGGCTGGACGGTCCGGGTGATCGACGGCGAGGGCACCCCCGCCGGCATCCAGGCGGCGCTGAGCGAGGCCGTGGCGCTCAGGCCCTCGGGCATCGTCATCGGTGGTTTCGACCCCAACTCGACCTCGCAGCAGGTCGCGCGGGCCACCGCGGCGCGCATCCCGCTCATCGGCTGGCACGCGGTCGCGTCCCCGGGCCCCAGCACGAGACCCCGGCTCTTCACCAACGTCACCACCCACGTGGACGACGTCGCCTCGATCAGCGCGCAGTGGGTCATCGCACGCTCCCGCGGCAACGCCGGGGTCGTCCTGTTCACCGACGCCTCGATCCCCTTCGCCCAGCACAAGTCCGAGCTGATCAGGAAGGCGCTGGCCGCCTGTCGGGGCGTGCGGCTGCTGGCGTACGAGAACATCCCGATCCCGGACGCGAGCAGCCGTACGCCCCGGGAGGTCTCCGTCCTGCTCTCCCGTTTCGGGAGTCGGTGGACCCACTCCGTCGCGATCAACGACCTGTACTTCGCCGACGCCGCCCCCGCCTTCCGCGCGGCCGGGGAGAAGGGCTCCGGGCCGCCCTTCAACATCGGCGCCGGCGACGGCGACCCGTCCGCCTTCCAGCGCATCAACACCAGGCAGTACCAGGCGGCCACCGTCCCCGAACCGCTGTCGCTGCAGGGGTGGCAGATCCTCGACGAGTTCAACCGCGCCTTCTCCGGCCGCCCGGCCAGCGGCTATGTCGCGCCCGTCCACATCTCCACGGCGGACAACAGCGCGGGCGCCACGACCTGGAACCCCTCGGGCTACCGCGAGGCGTACCGGAGGATCTGGGGCAGGTGACGGGCCGCCCGGGACCGATCACCGGACCAGCCGCCCGTCGCGCCCTGTTGCGGATCGGGGCGGCGGACGGGCGGCTGGTGGGGCCGGGTCAGAGGACCTTGACGGCGCTCCAGGCCGCGGCCACGGTGTCGTACTCGGGGCTGGTGGCGCCGTAGAGGTCCTTCGCCGCGTTCAGCGTCGCGGTGCGGGCGCCCTTGTAGTCCGTGGTGGAGGTCATGTAGACGGTCAGCGCCCGGTACCAGATGGCGGAGGCCTTCTGGTTGCCGATGCCGGTGACGGTGGAGCCGTTGCAGGTGGGGCTGTTGTAGGAGACGCCGTTGATGGTCTTGGCCCCGCTGCCCTCGCTCGCGAGGTAGAACCAGTGGTTGCCGACGCCCGAGGAGTTGTGCACGTCGAGCCGGCCGACCGACTTCGACCAGCAGTCGGCGGAGCGGCCGTCCAGGGACGGCTTGTCGAAGCGGCGCAGCCACGGCGGGGTGGACTGGTCGCTGAAGAGGTAGTCGGGGGTGTCGATCGGGTTGTCGGCGTACCACTCGACCATGGTGCCGAGGATGTCGCTGGTGGCCTCGTTCAGGCCGCCGGACTCCCCGCTGTAGCGCAGGTTGGCGGTGGCCGAGGTGACGCCGTGGGTCATCTCGTGGCCCATGGTGTCGAGGTCGACCTGCTCGGGGTCGACGGTGCCGTTGCCGTCGCCGGTCATCATGCAGAAGCAGGTGTCCGACCACTGGGCGTTGTCCCAGTTGGTGCCGACGTGGACGAAGACGGTGGCGCCGCGGCCGTCGTTCTTGATGCCGTTGCGGCCGAAGGTCGTCTTGTAGTAGTCGAACGTCTTGGCGGTGTTGGCGTGCGCGTCGACGGCGGCGGTGGCGCGGTCGGTGGAGAACTTCCTGCCGTCGCCCCAGATGTTGTCGGCGTCGGTGAACAGGGTCCCGGAGGTGCTCTTCAGGGACGAGGACGAGATGTTGTGCGCGTCCTTGGTGATGTGGCCGCGCAGCGGGTCGATCAGGGCGTAGGTTCCGTCGGCCTGCTGGGTGGTGTCGAGGCTGACGTCACCGGTGTACTCGGAGTGGCCGGTGCCGGTGGACTCGCGCTCGGCGTCGTAGTTCTCGATCGCCGCGCCGGTGGTGGCGTCGGTGACGAAGACCTCGCCGTGCGGCTGGCCCTTGTCGCCCAGGCCCTGCACGGTGGTGCGCCAGGCCAGGCGCGGGGTGCCGTCGGCGGCCCACACGATCAGCTCGGGGGTGGACTTGGCGTTGCGGACCAGCCCGTGCGAGCGCTTCAGGGCTCTGGCGGCGGTGCCCTTGGCGTCGACGGCGGGAGTGACGGAGGTGAGCGCCACCTTGTGGGCCTTGGCACGGGTGGATCCCTTGAGCGTGGCGTCGGCCTTCTGGTGGACGACGAAGTCGCCGCCGACGACGGGGAGTCCGCGGTAGGTCCGCTCGAAGCGGACGTGCTGGGTGCCGTCGGCGTCGATCACGACGTCCTTCGCCTTGAGCGTCTGGCCCGCGCCGAACCCGAAGGTGTCGGCGTGCCGGGCCACGTTCGCCTTGGCCTGGGATATCGCCGTGTCGCGCGGGGACGTTCCGCTCTGTGCTGCGTGGGGCTGCGAGTACGCGGGTACGGCCATGGCACCCGCGGTGATGACGCCGGCGGCGACCATCGCGGAAAGGGCAAGAAGAGGACGGGGCATGACGGGGTGATTCCTTCGCTCGTCGTGGGGTGACGACGTCCCGTGGACGTTGACGCGAAGTGTTCACCAGGTGACATGTTCCTGACGTGATCCCATCTGGGATATAACCGCGGAGCTATAGGGCACCGGTGGCCGCGGCCCGGCCGGTCACCTCTCCTCGCCGAGGGCGAACTCCTCTCCCCCGCCCTCCCACCAGGCCAGATACTGCGGCCGCTGCCGCACCAGCGACAGATAGGCGGCCAGCAGACGCTCGCCCGCCGCGTCGGCCAGCTCCGACGGAAACGATTCCCTGTTCCAGGCCAGCATCAGCCGCCGGTGGAAGGGGACGTCCACGAGAGGCCGTTGCACGGTGCCCTGCGCGGAGACGTCGGCGGTCGGCCACACCCCGCAGACGGCACGCCGGCCGGCGACCAGGATCTGCGCCACCGACAGGTCCGGCGTCACATGGGCGATGCGCGGGGTGAACCCCGCCGACTGGCACGTGAGATGCAGGTACGCGTGCACACCGCTCTCGTCGGCCTCCGGCATCACCCAGTCCTCGTCGGCCAGTTCCCGGAGGCTGACCGTCTCCTGGCGCGCCAGCGGATGGTCCTCGGCGAGGAGGACGAAGACCGGCTCGCGCAGCAGGGTGCGCGTCGCCACCGACTCTCCGACCGGGAGCGGGAAGCCCGGGAACTCACCGAACACCGCGATGTCGCACTTCGCCTGGCTCAGCGATTTGACCAGGGTGTGCACGGAGCGGCGGGCGTCTATGGTGAGCCGGCGCTCCGGGAGGAGTTCGAAGAGGGCGGAGAGCAGCAGGGACACCAGGGGGCCGGCGGTTCCGCCCGCCCTCAGCGGCGCGGCGGCCCGTCTGTCCGCCTCGGCCGCCGACCGCGCGTGCGCGCGCAGCCGGTCGAAGCCGGCGACGAGGTCACGGGCGCAGCTCAGGACGTACTGCCCGTTCTCGTTCGGCTTCACCCCGTCGGCACCGCGGACGAAGAGCGGGCCGCCCAGTTCGAGTTCGATCCGCTTCAGCTGAGCGCTCATGGCCGGCTGAGAGAGCTGCAGGCGCGCGGCGGCCTTCCGGATGCTGCCGGCCTCGGCGACCGTGAGCAGGACACGCAGGTGCCGGAACTCCAGGTGCATGAACAATCCCCGCTCAGCGCGGGGGACCCCTGCACCCCCCGTGACCAGCAGAACCAGCTGCCCGAGGGCATGGTGACCAAGAATCCGACGAGCCCGTTCCGGACGACAACCACGGAACGGTAAAACCTGCGAGCGAACGCGGGGGCGTTTCCCACCAGCAGGGCAACCATCCGGGCAGGTCGTGAGTCTTCTGATCGATCATGTCGTGATCGGATCCACGAGGAGACCATCATCAGCGCCATACACAAGACCCTGACCGCCGCCGCCATCGCCGGTGTCGTCCTCGCGGGGTCCGCCGCCTGCGGAACGGTGGAGCAGCTCTCCGCCGGCAAGAAGCTCGACCGGGCCTTCGAGAAGCTCGGCAAGAAGAACCGGCTCTCCTTCGAGCTCGACCTGGACACCGACGCCGCGTCCCTGAAGGCGCTGGACGCGAAGTCCGACCCGGAGCCCGGTGAGGAGATCCCGGACGAGGCCGCCGACATGCTCAGCGGCGCGAAGATCACTCTGACCGTGCAGTCGAAGAAGCCGTTCGAGGACTCCGGCGAGAAGGATTTCGTCGGCATGGCCATGAAGGTCAGCAGCCCGGACGGCGACCTCGCCGAGTACCGGGTGATCGGCGACGTCGCCTACGTCCGTGCCGACATGGACACCCTCGGCAAGGTGACGGGCAGCCCCGTACCGTCCGCCGACGACCTGCCCCCGGAGGCCGGGGCGTTCAAGAACGTCCTCGAGGGCAAGTGGGTGAAGTTCAGCACCAAGGACATGGAGAAGGCCACCGGGGGCGCGGAGGCCGAGGGCGCTCCCGCGCCCGCACCGTCCTTCGACGCCAAGACGCAGAAGAAGCTCGTGGACGCCCTCCGCAAGGTGGTCGCCCGTGAGGTCGATTTCAAGACCGCCGGCGGTGAGGACGGCACCGAGCACGTCACCGCCACGGCCCCCTTCCGCACGCTCGTCACCGAGCTGTTCGGCGAGATCCGCCCCCTGGCGAAGGACCTTCCGCCGGGCATGGAACTGCCGACGGACAAGGACCTGAAGGACGCCCCCGACAAGAAGGTGACGGCGGACTTCACCCTCAAGAACGGTGAGCTGACCGAGGTGGACGTGGACCTCGCCAAGCTGGCCGACGACGCCGAGGTCAAGAAGCTGGGCCTGACCCTGCGGATGAGCGAGGGCACCAAGCCCACCGCCCCGGCCGGTGCCAAGGAGCTGGACCTCGGCGACATCGCGCAGGGCTTCTTCGGCGGCGCGCCGATGGACGATCCCGACATCGACGTGAGCGGTCTCGGCGGCGAGGACCTCGCAGACGAGGACTTCTGATCGCGTCGAGCGCGTACGGACCGGGCGCCGTATCCGGACTCAGCGGATCTCGAGGTCCGCGAAGTCCGGATGGCGCAGGAAGCGCCACACCTCGCCGGCCGAGAAGGGGCACTGGGTCGCCGTGCGGCCCACCTCCGTCCAGTAGTAGTTGCGGGCCCGGGGATCACTCCAGGTCTTGGTGAGGTTGCGCCGGTCGACCTCCTCGTTGAACCGCCAGTACGGCTCCTCCTTGACCGTGATCGCCTTCTTGCCGTCGAGAACCAGGCGCTCGATGCATTCGAGGGCGTGGACGGTGATGAGTTCGTGGTAGGTGGGGATGTTGAGCATGCTGCTGGTGTTCGGGCCGTAGATGGTCCACAGGTTCGGGAAGCCCGGCATCATGCAGCCCTTGTACGCCCGCGCCCCGCCCTCGCTCCACAGCTGGTCCAGCGTCAGCCCGCCGCGACCGGTGACCTTCATCGGGAACAGGTAGTCCCGGGCGCGGAAGCCGGTCGCGTAGACGATCGCGTCCAGCTCGTGCTGTGTGCCGTCCTCCGTCTCGATCCCCGTGCGGTTGATCCGGCGGATGCCGTCGGTGACGAGGGTGACGTCGTCGCGCTGGATGGCGTCGAGGACGCTGTACTCGGGATCCACCAGGACCGGTCGCGCCGCGAGCACGGGATGCGGAGGTGTCATCCTCGTCACGAGCTCGGGATCGCCGAGTTTGCTCTCGAGGAAGGCCAGGGCGTTGTCCCGGGCCGCCTTGTTCGCGGCACTCAGGGCGTGCGGATCGTCGAAGTCGGGGTCGATCTCGGTCACGCTCCCCAGCGCTTCGGTCGCGTACGTCGCCCTGAACCGCATGAAGTTGGTGTGGTACGGCATGTTCCGGTCGAGCCAGGTGACCTGCTCGGGGAAGGGCGAGCGGTAGCCGGGCACCCCGAACAGCCACTGCGGGGTGCGCTGGAAGACGGTGACGTGCCCGGCCTCCAGGGCCAGCTCCGGGATGAGCTGGTAGCCCGTGCAGCCCGTTCCGACGACCGCCACCCGCTTGCCGGCCAGGTCGGCCCCCTCCGGCCACCGGGCTGTGTGCCAGGACGGGCCGTCGAACTCCTCGGCCCCCTCGATCCGGGGAACGTTCGGCCGGTTCAGGAAGCCCACGGCGGAGATGACCGCGTTGGAGCGGACCGTGTACTCCCCCTGCGGGCCTGTGACGTGGATCGCCCATGTCCCGGAGCCCTCGTCCCAGTCCATCGCGCGCACCTCCGTGTCGAACACGATGTCGGTGCGGACGTCGAACTCGTCGGCGACCCAGTCCAGGTACTCGGCGTTCTTCTCCGCCGGGCAGAAGGGGTACGGGTAACCGAAGTCGACGCCGTACAGGTGTGTGTACGCGCGGCTCGGGGAGTCGACGCGGCAGCCCGGGTAACGGTTCTCCCACCATGTGCCGCCGACACCGGAGTTCTTCTCGATGACTGTGTAGGGGATACCTGCCCGCTTCAGCTGGACGGCGGCATTGAGGCCTCCCAGGCCGGCGCCTATGACGGTGACGTGGAACTCCTCCAGCCGCTCGCGGGGCGGCGGACCCTGCCACTGCAGGGCGCGCGCCCACGGGTCCAGGGCGAGGTCCTCCAGCCACAGCCCCATGTCGTCCTCGGGGATGTCCTGGCCCGCCGCCAGCGTCAGGCTGACCGGCAGGCGCTCGGCCGGACCGGGCTCGATGGCCCCGGCTCCCGCGGCGCGGTACGCCTTCAGGAACCGTGCCGCCTTCCGCTGGAGCAGCGCGATGTCCTCGTCGCGGTACAGGACCTGCAGGGAGAGGGCGCCTGCCGGCACGGTCGTCACCTTCGTCGCGGCGACCTCCTCGTCCCCGGTCAGCTGGTACAGCAGGCCCCGCAGCACCATCGGGTCGGCGTACCGGACGGCGTCCTCGATGGTCTCGTCGCTCGCGTCGAGTAACTCCTTGCGGGGCTCGTCACGTGTCCCCATGGGGCCGTTCCTTTCGGTATGAAGTCTTCGGTATGAAGTCATCGCCTGGCTGTCGTGGACACACCAGCACCTACCTTAACTTCCTTGATCGGCAGGTTGGTTGAAAAGTGACCGATCAAGCGGTCAAGGCGCGTCACATGAACGCGACGGTCACCTTTGGGCCAACCGCCGGGGCGCGGTGGCGTAAAGGCATCCTCAGGAGGCCATCGAGCAGTTGTTCCCGTCTCAAAGCTTGCGCACAAATTCCACACATCCCCTCTTCATATCGGTTCCCATGGTCTAGATTGACCGTGCTTCAGCTGTTCGGACACGAGGCGACCAGTAATGATCTTCGTGTGAATGATCAATTCTTGGAGCCCGAGAGGGGGGCCTTGGGTGCGGGGAGCACCCGAGGTATTCGACGGGTTCTGACGCACCTTGAGCGCGTGGCGGGTCATGCGAATCCGCTGCCGCAGGGGCGGGTTGTCCAAGTAACTCCGAAACAGCCGGGACGGCATGCGCGGGGGGCCTCCTGAGGGGAGGAACAGTGCGGGGGGCGGGGGCCTCCCGAGGGGAGGAACAGTGTTAGGCGAACACGTCGAACCACTGGGACCTGGGGGGGTTCTGTGCGGCAAGGGGGACTTGTCAGCTCGTTTCCGTCGACGCGCGGGCGTCTGGAGAACGGGACAATCAGCCATCCCGCGAACGACTGGGAGCAGCGGTACCGCCGTACCGTGATCATCAGCGATACCGTGGCCACCGCCTTCGTGGTGGCGGCGATCGGCAACTTCTTCGGGGCCCGGGACGCGGCCAACTGGCACGAGAAGTGGGGGATTCTCGCATTCGGCACCGAGTTACTCGTGCTGGGGGCGCTCGCGGTGAGCCGGTCGTGGGCTCCGGCCGTGCTCGGCCAGGGCGCCGAGGAATTCCGGCGGCTCGGGCGCTCACTGTTCACGGCGACCGTCGTACTGGCGCTCGGCGGAATCGCCCTCACCTCACGCAACATCAAACTCTGGATCTTCGTCGCGATCCCCGCGATCGCGCTGGTCACCATGACCGCGCGGTATCTGCTGCGTCTGTGGCTGCACAAACACCGGAAGGAAGGACGGTGCCTGAGACCGGTGCTCGCCGCCGGAAGCGCGGCCACCGTGCGCGACCTGATCACCCGAACCCGCAAGTTCCCGCACCTCGGCTGGCGCGTGGACGCGGTGTGCACGACGGACGGTCTCGGGCTCGACGGTGACGAACTGGACGGAGTGCCGATCGTCGGCCGGCTGGCGGACGTCGCCCACCACGTCCGCCGCGACGGCTACCGCGTCGTCGCGGTCACCCCGGACCCGCACTGGTCACCGGACCGGCTGCAACGGCTGGCCTGGAACCTCGAAGGCAGCGACGCCGAGATGGTCGTGGCACCCGTGCTGATGGAGGTGGCCGGCCCCCGGCTGCACGTCGACGCGGTGCTCGGGATCCCGCTGCTGCGGGTCAGCATGCCGGCCTTCACCGGGGGCCGCCGGGCGGTCAAAGAGGTCGTCGACCGGATGGGCGCGGCGATCCTGCTGGTGCTGTTCGCGCCGCTGATGGTGCTCGTCGGGCTGCTCGTGGTGGCGGACAGCCGGGGTGGGGCGTTCTACCGCCAGCGCAGGGTCGGCAAGGACGGCCGCGAGTTCACCATGTACAAGTTCCGCACCATGGTCGTCGGTGCGGACGGGGCACGTGCCGAGCTGGCGCACCGCAACGAGGGCGCCGGCCCGCTGTTCAAGATGCGCCGGGATCCGCGGGTGACCCGGGTGGGCACAGTGCTGCGCCGGTACTCGATCGACGAGCTGCCGCAGCTCTTCAACGTGCTCACCGGATCGATGTCGCTCGTCGGCCCGCGGCCTCCGTTGCCGGAGGAGTGCGCTGCGTACGGGCCGGACATCCGGCGGCGGCTGCTGGTCAAGCCCGGACTCACCGGTCTGTGGCAGATCAGCGGACGCAGCGACCTGTCGTGGGAGGAGGCGGTCCGGCTGGACCTGCGGTACGTGGAGGACTGGTCGCTCGCCCTGGACACAGTGATCTTGTGGAAGACGCTGCGTGCGGTGGTCTACGGACAGGGCGCCTACTGATGCGCGGGGGTCGTCCGGCCGGGCGCGCGGACCGCAGGCCACAAGGCCTGCCTGGGGGGAGGAACGGGTCATGAGAGTCAGCGTTTTCGGGCTCGGCTACGTGGGCTGCGTGTCGGCCGCGTGCCTGGCCAGCATGGGGCACGAGGTCATCGGGGTGGACGTGAACCAGGTGAAGGTCGACCTGGTCAACGACGGCAAGGCCCCGGTGGTCGAGGAGCGGATCGGCGAACTCACCGCCGAGGTCGTGCGGACCGGGGCGCTGCGCGCCACCGGCGACGTCCGCGAGGCGATCATGGGCAGCGAGGTGTCACTGGTCTGCGTGGGCACGCCGTCGGAGCCCAACGGCAGCCTGTGCACCACGTACCTGGAGCGGGTCACCGAGGAGATCGGCGCGGCCCTGGCCGAGCGGGGCGGGCGGCACACCGTCGTCTTCCGCAGCACCATGCTCCCGGGCACCTGTCTGAACCTGCTGGTGCCGATCCTGGAGAAGTCCGTCGGCGGTACGGCCGGGGTGGACATCGGGGTCGCGGTCAACCCGGAGTTCCTGCGCGAGGGCACGAGCGTGCGGGACTTCTTCGACCCGCCCAAGACCGTCATCGGTGAACTCGACACGGCGAGCGGCGACGCGGTGGCGGCCCTGTACGACGGCCTGCCCGGCGAGGTGTTCCGGGTGCCTGTCCCGACGGCCGAGGCGATCAAGTACGCGGACAACGCGTTCCACGGCCTCAAGATCGGCTTCGCGAACGAGCTGGGCGCGGTGTGCCAGGCGCTCGGGGTGGACTCGCACCAGGTGATGGACGTGTTCCTGGCCGACCGCAAGCTGAACATCAGCCCCGCCTACCTGCGGCCCGGCTTCGCCTTCGGTGGCTCCTGCCTGCCCAAGGACCTGCGCAGCCTGGTCCACGCGGCGCGGCGGGCCGACGTCTCGGTACCCATCCTCGCCCACGTACTGCCCTCCAACTCCGACCATCTGCAGCGCGCGGTGGAGCTGGTCGAGCGCACCGGCAAGCGCCGGATAGGTGTGTTCGGGCTGTCCTTCAAACCCGGCACCGACGACCTCCGTGAGAGCCCGCTGGTCGAACTGGCGGAGCGGCTCTTCGGCAAGGGGTACGACCTGCGGATCCACGACGCCAACGTGAGCCTCTCCCGGCTGATCGGCGCGAACCGCGAGTACATCGAGAACCGGCTGCCGCACCTCGCGCAGTTGCTCGCGGACTCCGTCGACGAAGTGCTGGAGCACGCCGAGGTGTGCCTGGTCGGGACCAGGGATCCGGCCGTCCTTTCCGCGCTGCCGCACGGCGACGGCCCGGTGATCATCGATCTCATACGCCTTCCCGACGCCGAGGCGCGCCGGGCCGAACCGGGGTACGTGGGCCTTGCCTGGTGACGCGATACGCGGTGACGGATCGGGCCGGCGCGCCTTGATCCTGGTGGAGAACCTGTCGGTGCCGTTCGACCGGCGGGTGTGGCAGGAATGCACGACGCTGCGCGACGCGGGCTGGACCGTGCACGTCATCTGTCCGCAGGGCAGCAAGCGGGACACGGAGGCCGAGGCGGAGATCGACGGCGTGCGGATCCACCGCTACCCGTTGCGCGCCGCCACCGGAGGACCGGCCGGCTACCTGAAGGAGTACGGATCGGCGCTGTGGCACACGGCCCGGCTGGCCCGGAAGGTCGGCCCGGTCGACGTGGTCCACGCCTGCAACCCGCCCGACCTGCTGTTCCTGCCGGCCCTGTGGCTGAAGCGGCGCGGCGCGCGGTTCGTCTTCGACCAGCACGACCTGGTGCCCGAGCTGTACCTCTCCCGGTTCGACCGCGGCGAGGACCTGCTCTACCGCGCCGTGTGCGCGCTGGAACGGCGGACCTACCGGGCCGCGGACGTCGTGCTCGCCACGAACGAGAGCTACCGGGACGTCGCGATACGCCGAGGCGGCCGACGCCCCGAGGACGTCTTCGTGGTGCGCAGCGCGCCCGCCATCGAGCGGTTCCAACCAGTTCCGCCCGAACCGGAGTTGAAACGCGGCAAGCCTCATCTGCTGTGCTACCTCGGGGTCATGGGCCCACAGGACGGCGTCGACTACGCCCTGCGCGCCCTCGCGAAGCTGCGGGACGAGTTCGGGCGGACCGACTGGCACGCGGTGTTCGTCGGCTCCGGCGACGCCTTCGACGCGATGGTGGAGCTGTCCCGGCGGCTCGGGCTCTCCGACCAGGTGCAGTTCACCGGGCGCGTTCCGGACGCCGACCTGGTGCGCTACCTGTCCACGGCGGACGTGTGCCTCTCCCCCGACCCGCGCAATCCGCTCAACGACGTGTCGACCATGAACAAGGTCCTGGAGTACATGGCGATGGGCCGGCCGATCGTCTCGTTCGACCTGAAGGAGGCGCGCGTCTCCGCCGGTGACGCCGCCGTCTACGCGCCCGCCGACGACGAGGCCCAGTTCGCCAAGCTCATCGCGGTGCTGCTGGACGATCCCGAGAAGCGGGCCCGGATGGGCAGGATCGGCCAGGAGCGGATCAGCGGACCGCTCTCCTGGCGGAACTCGCAAGCGTCGCTGCTCGCCGCCTACGCCGCTGCCTGCCGTGACCACGCTCCGGTGCCGGCCGGCGCCCCGGACCGGGCAGGGAAGAGGCCGCGCCGTTGAGCGATGACACGATACGCCTGGTCACGATCGGGCGGATTCTCCGTCGGCGCCGGCGGCTGCTCGCCGTCCTCACCCTGGTGGGCGCGCTCGTCGGCTACGGCGCCTCCCTGCTGTTTCCGCCGCGGTACACGACCTCGGCATCGGTACTGCTGCCGGGGCAGTGGGAGGAGCGCGAGCTGCTGACCCAGGCAGAGATCGCGACCAGTTCGGTGGTGGTCGACCGCGCGGCCGCCACGCTCCGCTGGCCCGGGGTCGGCGGCAGAGAGCTGCGGGACCGGGTGAGCGCCAAGGCCGCCGACGGGAACATCATCAGGATCTCGGGTACGGCCGATACCCCGGAGCGTGCGCAGCGGCTCTCCGACCAGGTGGCCCAGCAGTTCGTCACCTTCGCCGCGCGGCTCACGGGCGACAGCACCGACCCCGAGTCGGCGGCCGGGCCCGAGACACTGCGGAAGATGGTGGTGCAGACCAACCGCCGCATCACCGACCTGGCGGAGGCGGCGGATCCGGGGCAGACCGTGGAGAGCGTGCAGGCCCGCACCGAGCTGGAGAAGCTGCGGACCGCGCTGCAGGACGCCATGAAAAAGCTGGACGAGGCCGACCCGGCGACCGACAAGGCCACCATGGTCGTCATGGGGCCGGCGACCCGGCCGACCGGCGAGGCAGCGCCGACCAGGACGCAGTTGATCGTCGCCGGGGCGCTGCTGTTCTTCCTGCTCACGGTCATCGGCCATCTCGCCGCCGCACGGGTGAGTCGCCGGCCGCGCACCGCACCGGAGATCGCCGCGGCGCTGGGCTCCGTGCTGCTGGGTACCGTCGACGTACCTGCCGAACGGCCCACGCGCCGACCGGAGGACGGCGGCCCGCGGGCCTGGATCCGCTGGCTGCTGGGCGTCGACACCCGGTGGGACGTACCGACCCCGCAGCCGTCCGGCGGCGAGGCCGGCAGGCAGATCCGCTACCGGCGGGTGTGTGCTCGCCTCCGGGACCAGGTGCCGGCCGCCCGGCGGCTGCTGGTTGTGGTACCGGACGGCGACGAGACCGCCCGCCGGGCCGCCGGGCAGCTCGTCGCCGAGGCCGAGAGCGATCCTTCCCCGGGCACTTCGAGCCGCGGCTGCCCCATGCTGCGGGTGGTGGAGGTTTCGGTGTCCCGGCCGCTGGTGCCGGACCGGGACACCGAGTCCGGTGCCCTGGTGGTGCTCAGCGCGGGCAGCTGGACCGCGGGCGAGCTGGCCGGTGTCGCCGAGGCGTGTGCGGACGCGGGGCACGAGGTCGTCGGCATCGTCGTCGCCGGCGCGGTCCGGGCCCGTCCGGCGCGGTCCGGGCCCGTCCGGCCCGCGGACGAGGCCACGGTGGCGCTCGCGGTGCGCGGCCGCGCGACGGGAGGTTCAGTGTGACGACGGGCAAGACTCCGGAGTCGTCGGCCGCCGCTCCCCTGCTGGATCTGCAGGCGCTGGTGGTGGCGGTGCGCAGGCGCCGCCGCCTGTGGTGCTCCCTGGCGCTGCTGGGGCTGCTGGTCGGCGCGGCGGTGGCGGTCCTGCTGCCGCAGCCCCCGACCGCGGTGACCAAGGTGCTGGTCACGCACAAGGAGGACCAGCCGAACGACACCGGAACGCTGATCCGCACCGACGTCGCGCTGCTGCACACCACGCGGATCGCCGGCGAGGCCCTGCGGTCCCTCAAGTCCCCGGAGGACCCGGAGGACTTCATGCGGGACTACCGCGGTACCGGCTTGACCAACAACCTGCTGCAGATCGATGTGACGGGTGACAGCGACGCGGACGCGGTGGCCCGGGCCAAGGCGCTGGCCGACGCGTTCGTCGCGGACCATGTGCGGCGGATGCGGGAGACCGCGAAGGCCGAGGCGAAGGCCCTGGTCGACCAGCGTGACCGCATGCGGAGGGAACTCGCAGACGTCAACAAGGCGATCGGGGACGGACCGCCGCAGAGCGACCCCAAGGCGTCGGCGAGCATGGAGTCGCTGTTCGCCCGCCGGGCCGAACTCACCTCGCGGATCGCCGACTTCGACCAGCGCGCCGAGGAGGCGCGCATGGGCACGCCCCAGCTCGTCGCCGGCACGCAGATCGTGGACGCCCCGCGCGCGGTACGGCACTCCCTGCCCAGGTCCGCTGTCACCGACGCCGCGATAGGGCTCGTCCTCGGGCTCGTGCTCGGGCTCGCGGTGGCCGCGGTCGGCGCGGTGGTGGCGGACCGCCCGGTGCTGCGCCGGGAGATCGCGGCCAACCTCGGCGCCTCGGTCGTCGCGGAGCTGCCCCGCGCGCCCCGCCGGCCGGCCGGGCTGTGGCAGCGCCGAAGGACCCGGGCGGCCCGTGAACGGCTCACCGCGTCCCTGGCCCGCACCGTGCGCGGCTCCGCGGAACCGGTGTCACTGCTGGAACTGGGCTGTGCGCGCACCACGAGCGTGATCGCCCTGGACGTCGCCAGGGCACTGGCCGCGGAGGGGCCCGTGGTCGTCGTCGACGGTCTGCCCGGCCGGCAGCTCGCGGGCCGCCGACAGAAGCCGGGAGACCCGGCCGTGGTCGGCGACGAGGGCACCGAGGCCGTGCCGCACCAGGGGCTCCGGCTCGGCGTCGGCTCGGTCGCGCCCGGCACGGCGTGGACCGACCTCCAGTACCTCGGCACCCGGACCGTGCTCGTCGTGCGCGCCGGGCACGGCAGCGCCGCATGGCTGCACACCGTGGCGCGCCAGCTCGCGGACCAGCGCATTCCGGTGATCGGTGTGGTGCTGGTCGACCCCGATCCGCGTGACCGGACCGACGGCACGCTGTGGGACGGGCTGCACATCGCGCTGCGCGGCCACGGCGAGCGGCCGGCCCGGCAGGGCGGTGGGGGTACCTCCCACGCCGTTCAGGCAGTGGCGGAGGGCCGCCATCGGACGGAGCGGCTGCCGATGTGGGCGGCACGGGTCCCGGACAGCGACCAGGAGGCACGGTAGGACATGTGTGGCATCGCAGGCACATACCGGTGGCCGGACGGGAAGGCCGTGACCGACCGGCTGACCGACACCCTCGCCCACCGCGGTCCGGACGGGGCGGGCCGGTACAGCCACCGGGCCGGTGACGGCGAAGTGCACCTCGGGCACCGCCGGCTGGCCATCATCGACCTCTCCGGGACCGGCGCCCAGCCGATGGGCAAGGACGGCCTCGTCCTGACGTACAACGGCGAGCTGTACAACGCGCCCGAGCTGCGGGCCGAACTGGCAGCCGCCGGGGTGCGCTTCCGCGGTACCTCCGACACCGAGGTGCTGCTGGAGGCCTGGCGGCGCTGGGGCACCGACTGCCTGCCCCGGCTGCGCGGCATGTTCGCGTTCGGCGTCTTCGACGAGCGCACCGGTGACCTGGTGCTCGCCCGCGACCAGCTCGGCGTCAAACCGCTGTTCCTGCTCCGGCGCGGCGCTGGCCTGGTGTTCGCCTCCGAGCTGAAGGCGCTCGCCGCCGCGACCGGCGAAACGCTGGAGGTGGACCACGCGGCGCTGGTGGCCTCGCTGCTGTACTACTGGGTGCCGGACTCACGGTGCGCGTTCCGCGAAGCGGAGAAACTGCCGCCGGGGAGCTGGCTGAGGTGCCGGCCCGACGGCAGGGTGGAGCGCGGCCGGTTCTGGAACCTGAAGGACGTCGCCGCCGAGGGCCGGGAGCGGGCCCGGGCCGGCGAACGGCCGGACATCGCCGCCGTCGTGGAGGAGTCGACGCGGCGCCACCTGCTCTCCGACGTGCCCGTGGCGACCTTCCTCTCCGGCGGCCTGGACTCCAGCTGGCTGACCGCGCTGGCGGCCCGCCACCGACCCGGGATCTCCGCCTACACGATCGGGTTCCGCGCCGAGGACGCCAGGTTCGAGGCCATGCCGGACGACCTGCGCTACGCCCGGCAGGTGGCCGAGCGGTTCGGCGTCGACCTGCACGAGATCGAGATCGCTCCGAACGTGCTCGACCTGCTGCCGCGGATGACGTACCACCTGGACGAGCCGATCGGTGACCCCGCCGCGATCAACACGTTCCTGATCTGCTCGGCCGCCCGGGAGGCCGGGGTCAAGGTGATGCTCTCGGGGATGGGCGCCGACGAACTGTTCGCCGGGTACCGCAAGCACCTGGCCAACCTGATCGCGTTGCGCTACCAGCGCGTCCCACGGCCCCTGCGGCGCGGGGTGTCCGCGGCCGTGGACCTGCTGCCGGTCGCGACGAGCCGCCGGGGGTACCGGTCGGTGCGCTTCGCGAAGCGGTTCCTGTCCTTCGCCGATCTGCCGGAGGAGACCGCGTTCCGGCGCAGCTACACCATGTACGACCAGGACGAGCTGCTCGCCCTGCTCGATCCGGACCTGGCCGGGACGGTCGACGACGTACTGACCGAACACGCGGACACCTACCAGGACAACGACCTCGACGACTTCGTCAACCGGATGTGCCTGACCGACGCCCGGATGTTCCTGCCGGGCCTGAACCTCACGTACACCGACCGCTCCAGCATGGCCGCGTCGACCGAGGTCCGGGTGCCGTACGTGGACGTCGAGGTGGTCAGGGCGGCGTTCGCCGTGCCCGGCGAACGCAAGATCGTCGGGCGGCAGGGCAAGGCCGTCCTCAAGGAGGCGGCCACCTCCATCCTGCCCCGGGAGATCGTCTACCGGCCCAAGGGCCTGTTCAGCGCCCCGCTGCGGGCCTGGATGAGCCGGGATCTGGCCCCGCTGGTGCGCGAGGTGGTCAACGACGGCGAACTCGTCCGCTCCGGGTTCCTGCGCCGCGACGCGCTGCGGCGGCTCGTCGCCGAGGACGCCGCCGGGCAGCGGGACTTCTCCAAGCATCTGTGGCACGTGCTGACCCTTGAGTACTGGTACCGCGACGCGACCTCTGGGTCCGGCCAGAGCACTCGGTTGACGGCTTAGGAATTTCAGAGGAGTTCGGGTGAAACAGGTTGTGCAGAACTACAAGAGCGGCGAGCTGGCGGTGCTCGACGTGCCGGTGCCGGGGTGCAAGCCGGGCGGTGTGCTGGTCCGCAGCGCCTACTCGCTGATCTCTACAGGGACCGAGCTGATGAAGGTCTCCGAGGCCGGCATGTCGATGCTGGGCAAGGCCCGCTCCCGCCCGGACCAGGTGGCCAAGGTCATGCAGAGCGTGGCCACCAACGGGGTGCCCGCCACCTACCGCAAGGTGATGGGCAAGCTGGACTCCTACACCCCGCTGGGCTACTCGCTGTGCGGGGTGGTCGAACAGGTCGGTGCCGGGATCGACGACGTGAAGGTCGGCGACCTCGTGGCCTGCGCCGGCAACGAGCACGCGCTGCACGCCGAGCTGAACTGGGTGCCGAAGAACCTCTACACCCCGGTGCCGGACGGCCTCGCGCCCAGGCACGCGGCCTTCGGCACCGTCGGGTCGATCGCGTTGCAGGGCGTCCGCCGCGGCGAGCCGCAGCTCGGCGAGGTGGCGCTGGTCATCGGCCTCGGGCTGATCGGACAGCTGGTGGTGCAGCTCCTCGCCGCCTCGGGGGTCCGCGTCGTCGGGGCCGACCCCGACCCGGCGCGCTGCGAACTCGCCGAGCGCCTGGGCGCGGCGGCCTGCGGCGATCCGGCGTCCATGGCCGTGGAGAGCGCCGTCGCCGAACTCACCGGCGGACACGGCGTCGACCAGGTGTACCTGGCCGCCGGCGGCGGCAGCAACCAGCCCGTCGAGCTGGCCGCCAAGCTGAGCCGGGACCGCGGCCGGGTCGTCGACATCGGCAAGTGCCGCCTGGACCTGCCGTGGAACGCGTACTACGAGAAAGAGCTCGACGTCCGGTTCTCCCGCAGTTACGGCCCCGGGCGCTACGACCCGGAGTACGAGCTGGAGGGGCGCGACTACCCGATCGGCTATGTGCGCTGGACCGAGCGCCGCAATCTGGCCTGCTTCCTCGACCTCGCCGCCCGCGGCAGCGTCGACGTGGAGCCCCTGGTCTCCCACGTCGCCGACTTCGATGACGCCGTCGAGACGTACCAGAGCCTGAAGGACGGCGGTCTGAAGGCCGTGGCCGTGCTGTTCCGTTACCCCGGACACGCGCAGGAGGCACCGGCCCCGGAGGTGGCCGTGCCCGCGGTGAACGTGCGGCGGAGTGCGGCTGCGGCCCGGGCTGCCGGTTCGCCGGTACGGCTCGCCTTCGTCGGCGCGGGGAACTACGCGACGTCGATGCTGCTGCCGCACCTGGCACAGCGCGACGGCGTCGAGTTGTCGACCGTCGTCACCACGACGGCGCTGTCCGCGGCGAACGCGCAGCGGAAGTTCGGCTTCGCCGAGGCGACCACCGACCTCGACGCCGTACTCGGCGACACGTCCGTCGACGCGGTGTTCGTCGTCACCCGGCACAGCTCGCACGCCGAACTCACCCGAAGAGCACTGCTGGCCGGCAAGACCGTGTTCGTGGAGAAGCCCCTGGCCCTCACCGAGGACGAGCTGGCCGGTGTGCTCGCGGCGGTGGAGGAGTCCGGCAACGACCGGCTGCAGGTGGGCTTCAACCGCCGGTTCGCGCCGCTGCTGCGGGAGGCCAAACAGCGGTTCGGCGCCCGGACCGGCCCGGCGAACCTCCGCTACCTGGTCAACGCGGGCCGGCTGCAGCCCGGCAGCTGGTACCTCCACCAGGGCACCGAGGGCTCACGGTTCGCCGGCGAGGGCGGCCACTTCATCGACACGGCGAGCTGGCTGCTCGACGCCGACCCGGTCTCGGTGTACGCGACCGCCACGTCCGGCAACGAGGACCTGCAGGTCGTACTGCGCTACCCGGACGGGTCCACCGCCACCATCAGCTACGTCACCACCGGCCCGGCCGGCTTCCCCAAGGAGACCCTGGACCTGGTCGCGGACGGCCGTGCGCTGCGGCTCGACGACTTCGTCCGTGCCTCGGTCTACGGCCGCAAGCGGTGGGTCAGTTCGCGGCTGCCCAAGGCCCGGGACAAGGGGCAGAACGCCGAACTGGCCGCGTTCGTCAAGGCCGTGCGGACCGGCGGGCCGATGCCGGTGCCGCTTCAGTCGCTGGTCGCCACCACGGCGGCCACCCTCGCCGTGCAGGCAGGCCTGGCCGGCGGTGCGCCGGTGACGTTGGCGAGGGCGCGATGACCGTGAGCTCGGGGAGTCCGGGCTGGTACCTGCGGCGGCTGTCCCGGATGGGACCGCAGGAGGTCGCGGGCCGGGTGGGCGACGCGGTGCGCAGGCGGCGGTGGCGGTCGGCGCGGCCGGACTGCCCGAACGTGACCGGCGCCCGGTTCACCGCCGTACTGCCCGCCGGGGCGATCGCCGCGGTACCACCGGACGCCGCGAAACGGCTCGTCGCCGAGGCGGACCGGCTGATGTCCGGGCACGCCGAGTTCTTCGGGGTGGTCCGCGACGACATGGCCGACCCGGACTGGTGGTACGACCCGAAGACCGGGCGCCGGGCTCCGTGGGGCTACGCCTTCGACGTGCCGTACCGGAACGAGGACGCGGTCGGGGACATCAAGCAGATCTGGGAGCTGTCCCGGCACCAGTACCTCACCGTGCTCGCCGCCGCCTACGCGCTCACCGGGAACGAGCGGTACGCCGAGCGGGTGGCCGAGCACCTGCGGTCGTGGTGGGCGGGCAACGCGCCGCTGCGCGGAGTGCACTGGACCAGCGGCATCGAGCTGGGGATCCGGTTGCTGTCCTGGGTGTGGATCCGCCGGCTGCTCGACGGCTGGCCGGGCGCGGCCGCCCTGTTCGAGGACAACCCGGTGGCGCGGAACCAGATCTGGCACCACCAGCGCTGGCTGGCCGCCTTCCCGAGCCGGGGGTCGTCGGCGAACAACCACGTCGTCGCCGAGGCCGCCGGGCAGTTCGCCGCGGCCTGCGCGTTCGGGTGGTTCCCCGCCTCGGCGCGCTGGCGAGCCGACGCGCTGCGGTCGCTGGAGCGGCACCTGCGCGGCAACACCTTCGGCTCCGGCCTCAACCGCGAGCTGGCCACCGAGTATCACGGACTCGTGCTGGAGCTGGGCCTGGCCGCGGTGGCCGAGGCGGATGCCGCGGGCGTGCCGGTCCCCGCGTCCGTCCGGCTGGTGCTGCTGCGGATGACCGACGCGCTCGCCGCCGTCGTGGACAACCGGCTACGGCCGCCGCGCCAGGGGGACGCGGACGACGGGCACGGTCTGGTCGTGGACGGCACGGGCACCGACCGCTGGGCCTCGCTGCTGGCCACCGGGGACGCCGTGTTCGGCCGGCTCGCCTGGTGGCCGGAGGTGCCCGGCACCGCTGTGCGCACCCCGCTGCTCGCCGCGCTCATCAAGCCCACCGAACTGCCCGTGACCCGCCCGGCGAGCCGGCCGGCCCACTTCGCCGACGCGGGGCTCACCATCCTGCGCGGCCCTGAGAAGATCTGGTGCCGCTGCGACGGCGGTCCGCACGGCTTCCTGTCCATCGCCGCGCACGCCCACGCGGACGCGCTGTCCGTGGAGGTCCGGCACGACGGGGTCGACGTGCTCGCCGACCCGGGGACGTACTGCTACCACGGGCAGCCCGAGTGGCGGCAGTACTTCCGTTCGACCCTCGGCCACAACACCCTGCAACTGGACGGCGGTGACCAGTCCGTCTCCGGCGGCCCGTTCCTGTGGACCCGGCACGCCACGAGCCGCGTCCTGACCGCGGACCCCTCCGGTGAGGGTGTGGCCCGCTGGTGTGCCGAGCACGACGGGTACCAGGGTTCCGTGCACCGCCGCCGGGTGGAGCTGACGGCCGCGAGCCAGGAGCTGAGGGTGGTGGACGAGGTGCGCGGCCCGCGCCGGGCCGCGCGTCTGGCGTTCCACCTCGGGCCGGCGATCACCGCGGACCTGGCGGGCCATCGGGCCGTGCTCACCTGGACCCGGGACGGCGAGGACCGCTCCGCGGTGCTCGACCTGCCCGGGCAGCTGTCCTGGCGGGCGCACCGCGGCGAGACCGGCCCGCCGCTGGGCTGGTACTCCGCCGGCTTCGGGCGCAAGGAACCCACCACCACGCTGGTCGGCACCGGTTTCACCGACGGCGCGGAGGGCTTCACCACCGTGCTCAGGTTCCACGGCTAGGGGGGCGCGTGGGGATCAGGAGGCGGCCCTGGGCGTGGGCGGCGGCACCGCTGGCGCTGGCCCTGCTGACGGCGGCCGGCTGTGACGGCACGCCGGACGCCGGGGCGAAGCCGGCCGCCGCGCCGACCGCCGCGCCGTCCACGTCCGCGGCCCGGTCCGTGGCCCGGGTGTGCGCCGAACCCGCGGCCGGGCCGGCGAAGGCGCCGGCGGGCGCGGTGACGGTCGACCCCCGGGTGGTCGGTGACCTGGCGGCGAAGACCAAGAGCCACCCCCCGCACACCACGTTCTGGCTTCGGCCGGGCAGGCACAGGCTCGACCCGGACCGCTACGCCCAGATCGTCCCCAAGGAGGGGAACCGCTACCTCGGTGCGCCGGGCGCGGTGCTCGACGGCCGGCGGAAGAACCAGTACGCGTTCAGCGGCACCGCCCGCGACGTCACCATCCGCCACCTGACCGTGCAGGGTTTCGTCGCGCCGCAGAACGAGGGCGTGGTCAACCATGACTCGGCCGACGGGTGGGTGATCGAGCACGCGACGATCCAGAACAACTCCGGCGCCGGACTGATGGCCGGTGCCCACCAGCGGGTCCGCGCCAACTGCCTGCGCGGCAACGGGCAGTACGGCATGAACGCGTACAAGGCCGGCGGCCCCATCCGCGATCTGGTGGTCGAGGACAACGAGATCGTGGGCAACAACAGGGACGACTGGGAGCGGCGGCGGCCGGGCTGCGGCTGCACCGGGGGCGTGAAGTTCTGGGCCGTGGGCGGCGCCGACGTGCGCGGCAACTGGGTGCACGACAACCGTGGGGCCGGGCTGTGGGCGGACACCAACAACAACGACTTCCGCATCGAGGACAACGTGCTGGAGGCCAACGACGGCGCCGCGCTGATCTACGAGACCAGCTACAACGCGGTCATCCGGAAGAACACGATCCGGCGGAACAACCGGGTCGAGGGCCGCAGGTACGCCGACCGCGGCGACACCTTCCCGTTCGCGACCGTCTACGTGTCCGAGTCCGGCGGCGAACCACGGATCCGAGCCCGCACGGACGAGATCGAGATCTACGGGAACCTGCTGGAGAACAACTGGTCCGGGATCACCCTGTGGGAGAACGCCGACCGGTTCTGCAACAGCCCGGCCAACACGTCGTCCGGTGACTGCACGTTGCTGGTGAAGAACACCGGCCGCTGCGCACAGCCGGCGATCGCCACCGCACCGCTCTACGCCGACTGCCGGTGGAAGACCCAGCGGGTGGACATCCACCACAACCGCTTCGTGCTGGACAAGTCCGTCGTCGGCTGCACGGTGCAGTGCGACCGGATGGCGGTACTGGCCAACTACGGCACCTACCCGGACTGGTCGCCGTACCAGGGCGAGCGGGTGGCCGAGGCGATCACCCGCAAGCAGCACAACCGCTGGCACGACAACGTCTACCTCGGACCGTGGAAGTTCGTCGCCCACGACCCGAGCCGGACACTCGACTACGGGCAGTGGCAGGGCACGCCGTACCAGCAGGACGCGGGCAGCACCTTCGACCCACGGGCCGGTGGTTGAGATGGGCGAGGAGACACCGAAGACCGTGGGGGTCGTCTGGGGGCTGCTGGTCCTCGACACGCTCGGTTCCGCCGGGGCGAAGACCATCGTCCCGCTGCCCCGCTCCCTCATCCAGATGGTCACCATGGGTGCGCTGGTCGCCGCGTTCGCGCTGGCACTCGCGGTCAATCTCCGGCTGCGCGTCCGAGCCAGCGCCTACGTCTTCCTGCTCACCCTGCTGCTGGTGCCGAGCGTGATCTCCAGCGCGGACCTGGAGTCCGGGTTCGGCGCGCTGTTCCGCTGCGCCCGGCTGGCTCTCTTCGTCGGCACGCTGTGGCTGCTCAGCCGCTGGTGGGACGGCGGCCTGACGTTCGTCCGGCACCACATCCGGATGTACTTCGCGGTGCTCGGGTCGGTGGCCGCCGGCCTGGTCGTCTCACCGGGCGCGGCCATGCCCGACCTCTACGGCGGACGGCTGGTCGGCGCGTTGTGGCCGCTCACCCCGCCCCAGATCGGACAGTACGCCGCGGTGATCACAGGGCTCACCGTGCTGCTCGTACTGGGCCGCCGGACCGACAGGACCAGCGCGGCGCTGGTCATCGTGCCGTCACTCGTCCTGCTCGCGCTGACCCATACCCGGACGGCCACGCTCGGCCTGCTCATCGGGCTGGCGTTGGCGATCGGCTCGCTCGTCCTGACCAGCGCCGCCGCCCGCCGGTTCTTCGCCTGGGCGGTGCTGTGCGCCGCCGTGGCCGCGGTCGCTCTCGGCTCCGTGCTCCAGGCGTGGTTCCTGCGGGGACAGAGCAAGGAGAACTTCTCCAGCCTCACCGGCCGGGCCAAGGTCTGGGACGCCCTGCTGGCAGCGCCCCGGACGACCTCGGAGCAGCTGTTCGGCACGGGCCTGGGCGACAAGTCGTTCGGCGGGCTGCCGATCGACAACAGCTGGCTGGCCGTCTACCACGAGCAGGGGCTGACCGGTGTCACCCTCGTGGCGGCGGTCGTCATCGTGCTGGGCGGCGTCGCGTTGCTGCGGCCTCCGTCGCTGTCGAGGGCCTGCGCGATCTTCCTGATCAGCTACTGCGCGATCGCGTCGTACACCGAGGCCGGGCTGGGCGACGCCTCGCCGTATCTGCTGCATCTGGCCCTGGCCGCCTCGTTGCTGGCGGCACCCGCCGCGGCCACTCCCCTGCCGGCGCCCGACATCCGTCGACGGCGTGTCCCGCGATGGGCCCAGAGATCGGAGGTGACGTGAGCATGCACGTCCTTGTGGTGCACAACCGCTACGCCTCGGCGCAGCCGAGCGGGGAGAACAAGGTCGTCGACCAGGAGGTGGCGCTGCTGCGCGGGGCCGGCCACCGGGTCGAGGTGTTCGAGCGGCGCAGCGACGACATCGCCGCCCGGTCCCTGCTGGGCAAGGCCGCGGTGCCGCTCCTGGTGCCGTGGAACCCGGCGGTCCGCACGGAACTCGCCGCCCGGCTCCGCACCGGCCGTCCGGACGTCGTCCACGTCCACAATGTCTTCCCGCTCCTGTCGCCCGCGGTCCTCGCCGCCTGTGCCGACGCCGGCGTGCCGGCCGTCGCCACGCTGCACAACTACACCCAGGTCTGCCCGCCCGGCACGCTGCAGCGGGACGGCCGGCCGTGCACCGAGTGCGTCGGGTCGGCGGCACCGCTGCCCGCCGTCCGGCACGGCTGCTACCGGAACTCCCGGCTGGCGACGGTGCCGCTCGCGGTCAGCATGTCGGTCAACCGGCGGCGGTGGTGGTCCGGCGTGGAGCGGTTCCTCTGCATCTCCGCGGCGCAGCGCAACGTCCTGGTGCGGGCCGGCATGCCGCCCGAGCGGCTGGCGGTGAAGCACAACTTCGTGCCCGACCCGGGCACGTGCCGAACGGGCGAGGGAGAGCATCTGCTCTATCTCGGCCGGCTCGCGGAGGCCAAGGGCGTACGGCTGCTCATGGCCGCGTGGGACGAGATCGCGGCGAGCGGCGGTGTGGGCGTGCCGCTCGTGATCGCCGGCACCGGGCCACTGGAGCGCGAGGTGACCGCCTGGGCTGCGCGTCGGGACGACGTGCGCTACGTCGGCCTGTTGGACCCGGCGCAGTGCCGTGAGGCCATCGCGCGGTCGGTCGCCGTGGTGGCTCCCTCGACGTGGCTGGAGGCGTTCGGTCTGGTGGTCGTGGAGGCGATGGCGGCCGGCGTCCCGACCGTCGCCGCCGGTCACGGCGCCTTCGTCGAACTCGTCGAGGACGGGGTCACCGGGCTGCTGCACCGGCCGGGCGAGTCCGCCTCGCTCGCGTCCTGCATACGCCGGCTCGCGGCCGAGCCGGCCCTGGGCCGGGAGATGGGCCAGGCGGCCCGGAGCCGTTACGAGCAGGGTTTCAGCCCGGCCGTCGGTCTCGAGCGCCTGGTGGAGGAGTACCGCACCGCGATCGCGGGTCGGACGGAATCAATGGGGGGAAGTACATGACACGATGCCGACTGTGCGGCTCGGCGGCGCTGGCGAGCGTCGTCGACCTCGGGGCGACGCCACCGTGCGAGAGCTTTCTCGCCGCGGACCAACTGGACCAGCCGGAGCCCGCGTTCCCGCTGCACCTGCGGGTCTGCACCGACTGCTGGCTGGCGCAGATCCCGCCGCTGATCACACCGGAGGAGACGTTCAAGGAGTACGCGTACTTCTCCTCGTACTCCACCTCCTGGGTGGAGCACGCACGCACGTTCGTCGCCGACGCCGTGGAGCGGGTGGGGCTCGGACCCGACGCCTTCGTGGTGGAGGTCGCGAGCAACGACGGGTACCTGCTGAGGCACGTGGTGGACCGGGGGATCCGCTGCCTGGGCATCGAGCCGTCGGTGAACGTCGGTGCCGCGGCCCGGGACGCGGGTGTGCCCACGCTCACCGAGTTCCTGAGCCCGGAGGCCGGCTCGGCCGTCCGCGCCGAGCACGGCCCGGCGGACCTGGTCGTGGCCAACAACGTGTACGCGCACATCCCCGACGTGGTCGGGTTCACGCAGGGGCTGCGCGCCCTGGTCGCCGACGACGGCTGGGTCTCCATCGAGGTGCAGCACCTGCTGACCCTGATCGAGGAGAACCAGTACGACACGATCTACCACGAGCACTTCCAGTACTACACGGTCGCGTCCGCGATCCGGGCACTGGCGAGCGGCGGACTCGCGCTCGTGGACGTCGAGTTGCTGCCCACGCACGGCGGCTCCATCCGGCTGTGGGCCCGGCCCGCCGAGGTGGCCGGCGAGCCGACGCGGCAGGTGGCCGACGTACTGGCCCGGGAGAAGGCCGCCGGGCTGCAGGAGCTGTCCGGGTACACCGAGTTCTCCGCCCGGGTGGCCAAGGTGCGCCGGGACCTGATGAAGTTCCTCATCGAGGCGGCCGAGCGCGGGCAGACGGTCGTCGGCTACGGCGCCCCCGGCAAGGGCAACACCCTGCTCAACCACTGCGGCATCCGGCCCGACCTGCTCGCGTACACGGTCGACCGCAACCCCTACAAGCACGGCCGGTTCACCCCGGGCACCCGCATCCCGATCCTGCCGCCCGAGCAGATCGCCGCCGACAAACCGGACTACGTGCTCGTCCTCCCGTGGAACCTGCGGGCCGAGCTGGTCGAGCAGCTGTCCTTCGTACACGACTGGGGCGGCCGCCTTGTCTTCCCCATCCCGGAACTGAGCATTGTCGAGGTCGCGTCTTGAGAGGTCACAGCATGAAGGTCGTCCTGTTCTGCGGCGGTTACGGCATGCGGATGCGCAACGGATCCTCCGACGACGTGCCCAAGCCGATGGCGATGGTCGGCCCCAGGCCGCTGATCTGGCACGTCATGCGCTACTACGCGCACTACGGGCACAAGGAGTTCATCCTCTGCCTCGGCTACGGGGCCCACCACATCAAGGACTTCTTCCTCAACTACGAGGAGACGACGTCCAACGACTTCGTGCTGCGCGGCGGACGGACCGAGCTGCTGTCCACCGACATCTCGGACTGGACGATCACGTTCGCGCAGACCGGCATCGAGTCCCCGATCGGGGAGCGGCTGCGCCGGGTGCGGCACCACCTGGACGGCGACGAGATGTTCCTCGCCAACTACGCCGACGTGCTCACCGACGCCCCGCTGCCGGAGATGATCGAGAAGTTCGCGCAGCGCGACGCGGGTGCGTCGATGATGGTGGTGCCGCCGCAGTCGTCGTTCCACTGCGTGGAGTTGGGCGAGGACGGCCTGGTGGGCGGCATCACCGCGGTGAGCGAACTGCCGCTGTGGGAGAACGGCGGCTACTTCGTGCTCCGCCAGGAGGTCTTCGACCACATCCCGGAGAACGGGGACCTGGTCGCCGACGGATGCGCCCAACTGGCCAAGCGGGGACGGCTGGTGGCGCACCAGCACCGCGGCTTCTGGAAGCCGACCGACACCGTGAAGGAGCGGGCCGCGCTCGACACCGCCTACGCGCGGGGCGACCGCCCGTGGGCCGTGTGGGAGCGGGACAGCGCGGGGGTGAGCGCGTGATCCGGCTCGGGGCCGGGCGCCCGGAGAGGATCGTCGCGGTGGGGGCGCACTGCGACGACATCGCCATCGGCGCCGGCGGCACGCTGCTGACGCTGTGCCACGCGCGGCCGGGTGTCCGCGTCGACGCGCTGGTGCTCTCCGGCGGCGGCGGCGAGCGCGAGCAGGAGGAGGCGGCCGCGCTCGCCGCCTTCTGCCCGGGCGCCGACCTGCGGCTGACCGTGCACAAGCTGCCGGACGGCCGGCTGCCCGTGTACTGGGACGAGGCCAAGGCCGCGGTCGAGGAACTGCGCGCGCGGACCGACCCGGATCTGATCCTGGCCCCGCGCACCGACGACGCCCACCAGGACCACCGCGGCCTGGCGAAGCTGATACCCACCGCCTTCCGCGACCACCTGGTCCTCGGCTACGAGATCGTCAAGTGGGACGGCGACCTCGGCCGGATGGCCGCGTACCAGCCGCTGTCGCCTGAGATCGCCGAAGAGAAGGTACGGCTGCTGCAGGAGCACTACCCCTCGCAGCGGCACCGGCCCTGGTACGACCGCGAAGCCTTCCTCGGGCTGGCACGGATCCGCGGCATCGAATGCCACGAGCGATACGCCGAGGCGTTCGCCGTCACCAAACTCACGCTCAACCTGGGGGGTTGAACCTTGCGCGTACTGCTCACCGGACACCAGGGATACCTGGGCACCGTCATGGCCCCGGTCCTCGCCGCCGCCGGGCACGAGGTCGTCGGCCTCGACGCCGGCCTGTTCGCCGACTGCGTGCTGGGCCCGACGCCCGCGGACCCGCCGGGGCACCGGGTGGACCTGCGTGACGTCACGGCCGACCACGTGGCCGGGGTCGACGCCGTGATCCACCTGGCCGCGCTCTCCAACGACCCGCTGGGCTCGCTGGCCCCGGAACTGACCTACGACATCAACCACCACGCGTCCGTACGCCTGGCCCGGCTGGCCCGCGACGCCGGAGTGCGGCGCTTCCTGTACGCGTCGACCTGCTCGGTCTACGGCGCCGCCGGCGGCGACGACCTGGTCGCCGAGGACGCCCCGCTGCGCCCGGTGACGCCGTACGCGGAGTCCAAGGTGCGGGTGGAGGACGACCTGCACGCGCTGGCCGACGGCGACTTCAGCCCGGTGTACATGCGCAACGCCACCGCCTTCGGCTACTCGCCCCGGCTGCGCGCCGACATCGTGCTGAACAACCTGGTGGGCCACGCGCTCCTGTCCGGCGAGGTGCTGGTGCTCTCCGACGGCACCCCGTGGCGCCCGCTGGTGCACGCCGCCGACATCGCACGCGCGTTCACGGCCGCGCTGACCGCGCCGCGGGAAGCGGTGCACGACCGGGCGTTCAACATCGGCAGTGAGACCAACAACGTCACGGTCGCCGAGATCGCCGGGCAGGTCGCCGAGGCGGTGTCCGGCGCGAAGGTGGTGATCACCGGGGAGACGGGTGCCGATCCGCGGTCGTACCGGGTGGACTTCTCCCGGTTCCGCGCAGCGGTGCCCGGCTTCGACTGCGAGTGGACGGTGAAGCAGGGCGCGCTCGAACTAGCCGACGCCTACCGCACCCACGGGCTGACCCGGGAGGACTTCGCGCAGCGCTTCACCCGCCTTGCCGTGCTGCGCGCGGCGTCCGAGGCCGGTGCCGTGGACGACACCCTGCGGTGGCGCCCGTGACCGCGGCCGGCGAGGAGATGTACGCCCTGGTGGAGCGGCTGTACCCGCTGTGCCGGAGCATCACCGGCGACGGTGTGCGCGCCACCCTGGACATCGTCGGCGCGTACATCCCGCTACAGGTGCACGAGGTGCCGACCGGGACGCAGGTGCTCGACTGGACGGTGCCGCAGGAGTGGAACATCCGGGACGCGTACATCGCCGACAGCGCCGGCCACCGGGTCGTCGACTTCGCCGCGTCCAGCCTGCACGTGCTCGGCTACAGCGTGCCGGTGTCGGCGACCATGCCGCTGGCCGAGCTGCGCGGACACCTGCACACGCTGCCGGACCACCCGTCCTGGGTGCCGTACCGCACCAGCTACTACCAGCGGGAATGGGGGTTCTGCCTGGCCCAGGAGACCCTGGACGCGATGCCGGACGGCGAGTACGAGGTGCGCATCGACTCCACCCTCGCGGACGGCCACCTCACCTACGCCGAACACGTGATCCCCGGACAGGTCCCCGACGAGGTCATCGTCTCCTGCCACGTCTGCCACCCGTCGCTGGCCAACGACAACCTGGCCGGCATCGCGGTGGCGGCGTTCCTGGCCCGGTCGCTGGCGCAGCGGACGCCGTACTACACCTACCGGTTCCTGTTCGCGCCCGGCACCATCGGGGCGATCACCTGGCTGGCCCGCAACGCGGAGCGGGTGGAACAGGTCAAGCACGGGCTGGTGCTGGCCTGCGCCGGCGACCCGGGCAGCCTGACGTACAAGCAGAGCAGGCGCGGTGACGCGGAGATCGACCGGGTGATGCGGCACGTGCTGGAGGCCTCCGAACGCCCGCACCGCATCGCCGCGTTCACTCCGTACGGCTACGACGAGCGGCAGTTCTGCTCGCCCGGGTTCGATCTCGGCGTGGGCTCGCTCACCAGGACCCCGTACGCGGGCTACCCCGAGTACCACACCTCGGCGGACAACCTGGACTTCGTCTCCCCGGAGGCGATGGCGGACACCCTCGCGGTCTGCCGCGAGGCGTTCGCCGTCCTGGACCGCAACCGGCGGTATCTCAACCTCAGCCCGTACGGCGAACCGCAGTTGGGCCGGCGCGGGCTGTACGACGCGCTCGGCGGCCGCAGCGACACCAAGCAGGCCCAGATGGCCATGCTCTGGGTGCTCAACCTCTCCGACGGCGAGCACAGTCTGCTGGACGTCGCCGAGCGGTCCGGGCTGCCGTTCGACACCGTCGCCACCGCCGCCGGCGCCCTGCACGGCGCCGGGCTGCTCAAGGCATGACGCCCATGACCACCGAGGGGGAGAAACCGCGGACGACGGCGCCACCGGGCGGATCCGCCAAGCGGGCCCTCGTCGGCCGGCTGTCCTGGGGACTGGCCGACCAGGCGGCCTCCAGCATGTCCAACTTCGCGGTGGGCATCTACGTGGCCCGCTCGCTGGGGGTGACCGCCTTCGGCGTGTTCAGCCTGGCCTGGGTGACCTACGGCGTGGTGCTCAACGTCTCCCGCGGCCTGGCCACCGACCCGCTCGTGGTGCGCTTCAGCGGCGTGCCGGACGCGTCCTGGCGCGGGGCGGTGGCGCGGTCGTCGGGTACCGCACTCGGCGTCGGTGCCGCCATCGGTGCCGTGTGTCTGGTGGTCGGGCCGGCCCTGGGCGGCCGGGTGGGGCCCGCGTTCGCCGCCCTCGGCATCATGCTGCCGGGACTGCTGCTGCAGGACGCCTGGCGGTTCTCGTTCTTCGCCGCCGGGGCCGGGCGGAAGGCGTTCGTCAACGACGTCGTGTGGGGCGTCGCGCTCGTCCCGGCCATGATCGTGGCGGCCCGCGTGGGCAGCGTGGCCGCCTTCGTGCTCGCCTGGGGCGCGTCCGCCACGGTGGCCGCGGGGTACGGCTACGTCCAGTCCGGTATCCGGCCCCGGGTGACCGGGGCGCGCCGGTGGCTTCGCGAGCAGCGCGATCTCGGCTACCGGTACCTGGTCGAGAACGTCAGCCTCAGCGGCGCGAGCCAGCTGCGGGCGTACGGGCTCGGCGCGATCGTCGGGGTCGGCGCGGTGGGTGCGGTGCGGGGCGCCGAACTGCTGCTCGGCCCGTTCCTCGCCGTGCTGATGGGTCTTTCCCTGGTCACCGTCCCGGAGGCGGCGCGGGTGCTGCGGCGGGCCCCGCACCGCCTCGGCGCGTTCTGCCTCCTGCTGGGTGGCGGGCAGGCCGCCGGCGCGCTGCTCTGGGGCGGGGCGCTGCTGCTGATGCCAAACCGGCTCGGCGCCTTCGTGCTCGGCGGCGTCTGGCACTCCGCCGCGCAGCTCATCGTGCCGGTCACCCTCGGCGTCGCGGGCGCGGGTCTGGGCACCGGCGCGGCGGCCGGGCTGCGCGCGCTCGGCGCGGCCCGGCGCAGCCTGCGCTGCCAGCTGTTCGCCTCCGCCTGTTACGTCGGCGGCGGGCTCGGCGGAGCGGCCGCGGCCGGCACGGTCGGCTCGGCCTGGGGCGTCGCCGCCGCGACCGTCGGCGGCTCGGCCGTGTGGTGGCTGCACCTGCGGTCCGCCCTGCGCGAGCACCACCATCCCCTCCCCGAAGTGAGGACCGCATGACCGACCGACCCAGGCTGAGCATCGGCCTGCCCGTGTACAACGGCGAGGAGTACCTGGCCGAGTCGCTGAACGCCCTGCTCGGCCAGACCTACGAGGACTTCGAGCTGGTCGTCTCCGACAACGCCTCGACCGACGGGACCGAGGACATCTGCCGCAAGTACGCCGCGCAGGACTCCCGCATCCGGTACATCCGGCTGCTCCGGAACGTCGGCGCCACGCCGAACCACAACTACGTGTTCACCCAGTGCCGCGGCGAGCTGTTCAAGTGGGCCTCGCACGACGACCTGTACGCCCGGGACCTGCTGCGGCGCTGCGTCCAGGCGCTGGACGAGCGGCCGGACGTGATCCTCGCGCACGCCGACCAGGCGGTCATCGACGCTGACGGCCAGGTGAAGGTCCCCTACGAGTACACGCTCGCCACCGCCTCCCCGCACGCCCCGGAGCGCTTCCGCAGCCTGCTCTTCGAGCCCGGCGGCGACGACTTCTACGGGGTGATCCGTGCCGACGTGCTGCGCCGGGTGAAGCCGATGGACAGCTACCACCACGCGGACCGCACGTTCGTCGCCGAGATCGCCCTGCACGGGCCCTTCCACCAGGTTCCGGAGCTGCTGTACTTCCGCCGCGACCACCCCACCCGCGCCGAGCGGGCGAACCCTTCCAAGCGCTCCCGGTGCGTCAACCTGGACCCGCGCCGGGCGGGCCCGCTGCACCCGACGCCCCGGCTGCTCGCCGAGTACGTCTGGGGCTTCGTCTCGGCGGTCCGACGGGCGCCGCTGACCCCGGCCGACCGGCGCGCGTGCTACCGCCACCTGGCCGCGTGGATGACCAGCCGGGCCCGGCCGGGCGCCGGCGAGCGGGTCGAGGACCGCGCCCCGGTCGACCCGGCCAAGCTGACCGTCTCCGTCGACGCGCTCGTCGCCGGCCGTGAAGGGCGGCGGGCATGAGGACTGCGCCACGCGTGGGGGTGTTCGGCCTGCTCGGCTCCGGCAACCTCGGCAACGACGGGTCGCTCGAAGCCGTGCTCGGGTACCTGCGCGCCCAGCACCCGGAGGCGGTCGTGGACGCGCTGTGCGGCGGACCCGAGGCCGTCGCGGCCCGGTTCGGGATCCCCGCGACGCGGCTGCACTGGTACCGCGGGGAGTACCGGACCGCGTCACGGGCGGGCGCGATCGCGGCGAAGGGGCTCGGCAAACTCGTCGACGCCTTCCGCACCGCCGCCTGGGTGCGCCGGCACGACGTGGTGATCGTGCCGGGCATGGGCGTCCTGGAGGCCACCCTGCCGCTGCGGCCGTGGGGCTTGCCGTACTCCCTGTTCCTGCTCTGCGCGTCCGGCCGGCTGTTCGGCACCCGGGTCGCACTGGTCGGCGTCGGCGCCGCGACGATCGGCGACCGGCCCACCCGGGCCCTGGTGCGCTGGTCGGCGCGGCTGGCCGCGTACCGGTCGTACCGGGACGCCCAGTCCCGTGACGCGATGCGGGCGATGGGCGTGGACACCGCGCGCGACGAGGTCTACCCGGACCTCGCGTTCGCCCTGCCGACGCCGCCGTCGCGGGTGAGCGCGCCCTCGGACCCGCCGGGCACGGTCTGCGTCGGTGTCATGGACTTCCACGGCGGCAACGACGACCGCGCCCGGGCCGAGGAGATCCACCGGCGCTACCTCGACGGGACGATCCGGTTCGTCCGCGCGCTGGTCGAGGAGGGCAGGCCGGTCCGGCTGCTCACCGGCGACGAGTGCGACAAGTCGGTGGTCGACGCGATCCTCGACGCGGTGGACTCGCCGCTGGTCACCGCCGCCGAGCCGGCCTCGCTGGCCGACCTGATGAAGGAGATGGCGGCTGCCGACACCGTGGTGGCGGTCCGGTACCACAACCTGATCTGCGCGCTGAAGACCGGCACGCCGGTGCTCGCCCTCAGCTATGCGGCCAAGAGCGACGCCCTCATGGACCGGATGGGGTTGGGCGCGTACTGCCACCCGGCGCGCGAGGTCGACGTCGACCGGCTGCTCGCGCAGTTCCGGGACCTGGAGCAGCGGTCGGCAAAGCTGCGGCGGACGCTCGCCGAGCGGAACCTGGCCGCCGCCCGGCACCTCGAGCAGCAGTTCACCGCCTTGACCACGGCCCTGTTCCCGGCGGCCGGCCACGCCCACACCTCGCGGGAGGCTCCATGAAAGCGACCGAAGTCCCGGAGATCGCCGGCGCGTACCTGTTCGAACCGACGCCGTACACCGACGAACGCGGCTTCTTCTGCCGCACCTTCGACGCCGACGTGGTCCGCTCGGTGGGCCTCGACCCGCACGCCTTCGTCCAGGACAGCGTGTCCCGCTCGGCCCGGGGCGTACTGCGCGGCCTGCACCTGCGCTCCGGGGCCGGCGAGGCCAAGCTGGTGCGCTGCTCGTACGGGAGGATCTTCGACGTCGTCGTGGACCTGCGACCGCAGTCGCCGACGTACCTGGGCCGGGCCTTCTTCGAACTGTCCGACGAGACGCAGACGACCCTGTACATCCCGGCGGGGTGCGCGCACGGCTTCCAGGCGCTGACCGGGACCGCCGACACCTCGTACCGGATCGACCGCCCGCACGACCCGGCCGAGGACGTGACGATCGCCTTCGACGACCCGCAGCTGGCCATTCCGTGGCCACTGCCGGTCGCTTCGATGTCCCAGCGGGACCGGGAGGCGCCGAGCCTCGCCGAGGTCCTGAAGCACAAGGAGAGTTGAGGTCCGCGTGGACGCTGAAGAGTTCCATCTGCCCCGGTCGCGGACGGCGAACGAGCGGCTGCACGCGCTGATCCCCGGCGGCGCGCACACCTACGCCAAGGGCGACGACCAGTACCCCGAGAACCTGGCCCCGGTCATCAGCCACGGCCACGGCGCCCACGTGTGGGACGTCGACGGCAACCGCTACGTCGAGTACGGCTCCGGGCTGCGGTCGGTCAGCCTCGGCCACGCCCACCCCCGCGTGACCGAGGCGGTGCGGCGGGAACTCGACCGCGGCAGCAACTTCGTCCGGCCGTCCGTCCTGGAGGTCGAGGCCGCCGAACGCTTCCTGGCCACGGTGCCGACCGCCGAGATGGTGAAGTTCGCGAAGAACGGCTCCGACGCCACCACCGCCGCGGTGCGCCTCGCCCGCGCCGCCACCGGGCGCCCGCGGGTGGCCCTCTGCGCCGACCATCCGTTCTTCTCCGTCGACGACTGGTTCATCGGCACCACACCGATGTCCGCCGGCGTTCCGGCGGCGACCACCGAGCTGACCGTGGCGTTCCCGTACGGTGACCTGGCCGCCGCGGAGGAGTTGCTCACCCGGTACGAGGGCGAGGTCGCCTGCCTGATCCTCGAACCCGCCACCCACACCGAGCCGCCACCCGGGTACCTCCCCGGCCTGCGCGAACTGGCCGACCGGCACGGCTGCGTCCTGATCTTCGACGAGATGATCACCGGGTTCCGCTGGTCCGAGGCGGGCGCCCAGGGCCTGTACGGCGTCGTCCCCGACCTGTCCACGTTCGGGAAGGCGCTGGGCAACGGGTTCGCCGTCTCCGCGCTGGCCGGGCGCCGCGAGCTGATGGAGCGGGGCGGGCTGCGCCACTCCGGCGACCGGGTGTTCCTGCTGTCCACCACGCACGGTGCGGAAACGCACTCGCTGGCAGCCGCGATGGCCGTGCAGACCACCTACGTCGAGGAGGGCGTCACCGCACGGCTGCACGCCCTCGGCGAGAAGTTGGCCGCCGGTGTCCGCGACGCCGCGGCGAGCATGGGCGTCGGCGACCACGTCGTCGTCCGGGGGCGGGCCAGCAACCTGGTCTTCGCCACCCTGGACGAGAACCGGCAGCCCTCGCAGCAGTACCGCACGCTGTTCCTGCGCCGGCTCCTCATGGGCGGGGTGCTGGCCCCGTCGTTCGTGGTGAGCAGCGCGCTCAGCGACGCCGACATCGAGCACACCGTCGACGTGGTGGCCCAGGCGTGTGCGGTGTACCGGAAGGCACTGGACGCGGCCGACCCGACCCCGTGGCTGGCCGGACGACCGGTGAAGCCCGTGTTCCGCCGCCTGGCGTGAGGTGACGTGACGTGACGTGACGTCAGCGGCGGTCGCGCCGACCGGCGCCGGCCGTCCGGTCGACCAGCCACGCGGTCACCGGAACCACCGCCAGCGCGGTGCACCAGCCGCCGAGGACGTCGGTCGGGTAGTGCGCGCCCAGGGCGACCTGCGCCCATCCCATCGCGGCGCCGGCCACCAGCGCCGCGGCGAGCACGAGTGACGTGCCGGCCGCCCTGCCGAGGCCGAGCCGGCCGGTCGCGGACAGCGCCACGACGAGGGCGAGCGCGGTGAGGAAGGCGGTGTGCCCGCTCGGATAGGACAGGTTGCCGTCGCCGTGGATGGTGCGGCCCACCAGGTGCTTGAGCAGCGTCGCGGTGCCCACGGCCACGCCGGCGCCGGCGACGACGAGCACCGCGGCGCGAGGACGCCGGAGCAGCAGACAGCCCGTCACGGCGGCCACGACCAGCGTCACTGCTCCGGCGGGCTCCCCCAGGAAGTCCATGGCCAGAGCGACGCGCCGCCACGGCGGCCGCACACTGTCCGCCGTCGGCCGGACGATCCACCTGTCCACCCTGCCGGGCTCGCTGCGACCGGCGTAGAGCACCCCGAGCACGACGACCACGAGCGCGGCGAGGACCGCGACCGGCGCGAGCCAGGCGCGCAGCGAGCGGGGCAGCACCGCGGGCACCGACCGGCCGCTCACCCGCCCACCTCCCCGTCCCCGCCGACTCCCCCACTGGCCACCCTAACCAAGGACTGACAGGTCGATGTCGTGGATCGGGACGTCGGGGGTGGTGGCGGCCGTACGCAGCAGTCGCGCGTAGCGGGCGCAGAGTGCCTCGACGGTGGACCGGTCGAACAGTTCGGTCCGGTATTCGACGACACCGTCGAGGCCACGGCAGGTGCCGTCGGCGTCCCGCCGTTCGAACAGGCCGAAGGTCAGGTCGAACCCGGCGGAACCCCTGCCGGCCAGGTCCACCGTGGCGGACGCGCCCGGTAGCTCCAGCCTTTCGGGGAGGGCGGGGGTGAGCACCAGCATCACCTGGAACAGGGCCCGGCCGAACACGGCCTGTCCGCTCGCCGCCCGCCGTGGCCCCTGCGCCTCCACGACCAGGTCGAAGGGCACGTCCTGGTGGGCGAAGGCCGCCAGATCGGCCTGTGCGACCCGGCCGAGCAGCTCACGGAAGGTCGGCTCCCCCGAGGTGTCGGTGCGCAGGACGAGCGTGTTCACGAAGAAGCCGACGAGGCCGTCGAGCTCCGCGTCGGCGCGGTCGGAGACCGCCGTGCCGATCGGGATGTCCGTACCCGCGCCGAGGCGGGTGAGCAGCGCGGCCAGTGCGGCGTGCGCCACCAGGAAGAGGCTGGCCTGCTCTTGCGCGGCCACCTCCAGGAGCCGCCTGTGTACGTCCGCGGGGACGGTGAAGGCGACCGTGTCGCCGGGGGTGCGCGCCGGGCGCCCGGACGGCGTCTGCTCCGTACGGTCGGTGGGCAGCGGGATGCGTTCCGGCAGACCGGCCAAGGTCTTGTCCCAGTGGGCGAGCTGACCGGCCCGCAGGGCGCTCGGCTCGTCGTCGGTGCCGAGCAGCGCACGCTGCCACAGGGTGAAGTCGGCGTACTGGACGGGCAGCGGTGACCAGCCCGGGGCGGCACCGCTGAGCCGGGCCCGGTACGCGGTGCCGAGGTCGTCCAGCAGCCGCCGCAGCGAGGCGCGGTCGCAGGCGATGTGGTGGAGCAGCAGGAGCAACGTCTGCCTGTGCGGGGTCTCGGTGGTGAACAGGACCGCGCGCAGGGGAAGTTCGCTCTCCAGGCGGAAGGGGCGGCCGGCCGCGGCGCTCAGCGCGTCCGGCAGCCGGTCCGGGGTGACGGGTTCGACCGTGAGTGCCGGGCGTGCGGCCGGGACCGGCAGGATGTGCTGGACTGCCTGGCCGTCCCGCTGCTGGACGAGGGTGCGCAGGGTTTCGTGCCGGGCCGTGAGGTCGCCCAGGGCGGCACGGAGCGCCTCCTGGTCCAGCTCGCCGTCCCAGCGCAGCACCAGGGGGACGTTGTAGGTGCTGTCGGGGCCGGCGAGCCTGTGCAGGAACCAGAAGCGCCGTTGGCCGAAGGAGAGCGGGACCGGCTCGGCGCCCCGGTCCTCGGCCGGCGGAATCCTGGGGACGGGCCGGGGCCCCGAAGCCACGGAGGTGCCGCCCGGGCGGTCCGTGTCGCCCAGATGAGCGGCGAGCCCGGCGACGGTCGGGTGGACGAAGACGTCCCTGACATCCAGCTCCGCCCGGGCGCCGAGGCCGGCTCGGCGCACCATGGTGACCAGCCGCGTCGCCCGCAGGCTGTCGCCCCCGAGGTCGAAGAAGTCGTCGTCGGCGCCCACCCGCTCCACGGCGAGCAGTTCGGCGTACAGCCCGGCCAGTCCGGCTTCCAGCGGCGTGTCCGGGGCGCGTGACGGCGTGTGCGCGCGGGCGTGGGGGGAAGGGAGCACCGCCCGGTCCAGCTTCCCGTTGGGGGTGAGCGGCAGCCGGTCGAGGGGGACGAACAGGGACGGGACGAGATGTGCCGGTAGCCGCGCGCGCAGCCATTCCCGCAGCCGGGCCAGACCCGGTCCGGGATCGTCCGCCGCCGTCTCGCGGGTGGGGACGACGTAGGCCACCAACCGTGCGGCCCCGTCGGCTGCCGGACCGCCGTCCGCCCCGGTGCGGGCCGGACCGTGCGGAGCACCGGAGGTCGCCAGCACGGCACCGCCCGCCACGCCGGGGGCGGCCAGCAGCGCCGCCTCGACCTCGGCCGGTTCGATCCGGAAGCCACGGATCTTCACCTGGTCGTCCGCCCTGCCGAGGTACTCCAGTGAGCCGTCCCGCCGGGCCCGTACGAGGTCGCCCGAGCGGTACAGCCGGGACCCGGCGGGGCCGAAGGGGTTGGCCACGAAGCGTTGCGCCGTCAACGCGGAACGGTGCAGATAACCCCTGGCCAGGCCGGCACCGGCGACGTACAGCTCACCGGCCACCCCGGGGGGCACCGGGCGCAGCTGGTTGTCCAGTACGTACAGGCGGGTGCCGGCAAGGGCCTTGCCGATCGGGACGGTCCGCGCCGTACCGTGGTCGTGGTCCAGGTCGAGCCGGGTCGAGAGGACCGCGGTCTCGGTGATGCCGTACGTGTTGACCAAGGCGGGCGCGGAGTCCTGGTGCCGCCCGTACCAGGAACGCACGACGGCGGGGGAGAGCGCCTCGCCACAGAAGACGACCCAGCGCAGGGCCAGCTCCCGTCCCCGCTCCGGTGCTTCCGCGTCGGCCTGCTCCAGCGACCGGAAGGCGGAGGGCGTCTGGTTGAGCACCGTCACACGCTCCCGCACCAGCAGGTCGAGAAAGGCGCGGGGGGAGCGGCTCACCTCGCGGGGGACGACCACCAGCCGGCCACCGTGCGCGAGGGCGCCCCACATCTCCCACACGGAGAAGTCGAAGGCACAGGAGTGGAACATCGTCCAGGTGTCGTCGGGGCCGAACCCGAACTCCGCGGCCCCCGCCCGCAACAGCGCCACCGGACCGCGGTGCGGGACCACCACGCCCTTGGGGCGGCCGGTGGATCCGGAGGTGTAGATGACGTACGCGGCATGGTCGGGCGTCAGCGGTCCCGTGCGGTCCGCGTCGGTCAGGTCGGCGTCGCTGTCCGTCGTGTCGGCGTCGTTCGTCGCCGACACGGTCGCGGCAGCCCCCGTCGGATCTGTTTCGGTGAGAACGCACACCGGCCGGGCGTCGGCGAGGATCCGCTCCGTGTGCTCGGGCGGCCATCCGGTGTCGAGCGGGAGGTAGGCCGCGCCGGTCTTGGACACCGCCAGGATCGCGGTGACCAGGTCCTCGGAGCGCGGGAGCAGGACGGCGACGGTGCGTTCCGGTCCTGCGCCGCGCCGGATCAACGTCCGGGCCAGCCGATTGGCGCGCGCGTTGAGCTGGGCATAGGTGAGCTGCCGCTCGCCGTGGCCGACCGCCGGGGCGTGCGGAGTGCGTGCGGCCCAGTGTTCGAACAGCTCGGGGAGGGTACGGGGCGAGGGTGGTTCGGGGGTGCCGACGCACGGTACGAGCAGCCGGCGCTCCTGCGGGGACAGCAGATCCAGCGCTCCGATGGGGCGTCCGGGTGCGTCGATCAGCTGGTCGAGGAGGCGTACGCAGCGGTCGGCCTCGGCGGCGACCTCCTCGGGTTCGTACCGCCCGGCCTCGGCGTGCACCTCCACCACCAGACCGGACCGGCCGCGTTCCGGCCTGATCATGACGGAGAGGTCCTCCCCCGCGCCGGTGTTGAGCTGTCTGAGGGTCATCGGCCGCCCGGCGAAACCGCGGCCGAAGCTGAAGGGGACGATGTTCGCGGTCAGTTGGTACGGCGCCCGCGCGGACCCGGTGAAGCCGAGGTCACGGCGGAGATCGTCGTACCGGTAGCGCTGGTGGTCGAGGGCGAGTGCGGTTGCCTCGCCGACGGTCCTGATCAGTTCGGCGGCCGGCCGGCGCGGGTCGACCGGTACCCGCAGCGGGAGCACGTTCGACGCCGCACCGGTCACGGCGCCCGCGGTCTTCGAGGTGCGGCAGGCGACCGGGAATCCCACGACGACCTCGTCGCCCCCGCCGGTGCGGGCGTGGTCCAACAGGACGGCGGCGGCGGTCGCCACCACCGTCCAGGGGACG
Organism: Streptomyces sp. NPDC028928; assembly: GCF_055564915.1. NCBI lineage: Bacteria > Bacillati > Actinomycetota > Actinomycetes > Kitasatosporales > Streptomycetaceae > Streptomyces > Streptomyces sp. NPDC028928. The sequence continues at coordinate 364,453 of NZ_JBVHVI010000007.1, read as the reverse complement.
TCGAGTTCGCGTGCGCGTGCGCGGAGAGCGGCCACCCGGTCGTCGGGCATCCGGGACGCGGCGTGCACGGGTGCCCCGCCCGTCCGGCCGGTGCCCGTCCCGCCGGGTATGTCCGCGCCGGGCGCGGCCGGCTGGGGCAGACCCGGCCAGCCGGCCATCCTCGCCGCCCAGAACGCGCGGTCGGCCTCGAAGTCGGGCGAGGAGCGGTAGGCCCGCTCGGCGTCGAGCAGGGTGTCCAAGGGCACGTGGTGGCCGGGCTCCGGGGGCTCGCCGCGCTCCAGCGCCGCGTAGACCTCGCCGAGCCGTCGGGCGAACAGCGCCAGGCCGAAGCCGTCCACCGCCAGGTGGTGGACGAGCAGGTACCAGCAGACCCGGTCCTCGGCGAGGCGCAGGAACGCGGTCCTGAACACCGGACCGTCCGCCAGGTCGAGCGGGCGGGCGATGTCCGTCCGCATCCAGTCCAGCGCGGCGGCCATCGGTGCGGGTTCCCGCCGGAGGTCGACGACCGGCACGTCCCAGGCGGGCAGGGGGCCGGCCCATTGCCGCGGCTCTCCGGAGGCCGTGACGGTGAACCGGGACCGCAGCGGCTCGGTCTCCGTCACGGCGAACCGGAAGGCCTCCTCGTACAGTTCCGGGTCGAGGTCTCCGGCGATCTCGAAGGCACTCGCCAGTTGGTACCGGGCCGGAGGCGCCAGCTGCTGCCCCAACCAGATCCCGTGCTGCGTCGTCGTGAGCGGCATCGACGGGCGATCCGCCGCGTGCACGTGCTCCGGCTCGTTCCTCACGGAGTGTTCACCGACCCCTTCCGCGGTGCCTTGGCGGCCCACTGTTCGACCAGGACACGGCCGACGTGGCCGAGCACAGCGGGGTGTCCCATCTCGTTGTGCGCGCAGTCGGCCGGCAGGACCTCGAGCGACCCCTTGACCAGCGGGCGCCACACGCCGAACGCGGCCCCCGGCGGATGCTCCCGCGCGGTGAACACCACGGCGTTCCCGCCGAACGGGCGGGGCTCGTGCAGGTCGGCGATGCGCGCGATGTTGCTGAAGGTCCCGGCCAGCGCGGCGATCCGCTGCTCGTCGAACGAGGCCAGCGGTCCCTCCTGCGCACGGGTGGTCTCCACCGCCCGCGGATACGTCAGCGACTCGCCCGCCCACAGGGTGGGGTCGTAGCCGAAGTTCTCGAGGAGCGTCGCGAGGACGTCCCGGCCGGCGACCGGAACCGGCGTGGCCGCGGGGTAGGAGTCCAGGATCGCCAGCGTCTCCACCGACTCGCCGCTCTCCTCCAGCTGCACCGCCATCTCGTGGGCGACCACCCCGCCGAAGGACCAGCCGAGGAGGTGGTAGGGGCCCATGGGCTGGACGGACCTGACATGGTCCAGGTAGTCCGCCGCCATCTCCCGCAGGGACGCCGGCAGAGCTTCGGGGCCGTTCAGGCCCCGGGCCTGCAGGCCGTACACCGGCCGGTCGGGGCCGAGCGGCGAGGTGAGTCCCGCGTAGCACCAGGAGAAGCCCACCCCCGGGTGCACGCAGAACAGCGGCGCCTTGTCGCCCGACTCCCGCAACGGCAACAGGACTCCGCTGTCGGTTTCCTCGGAACCCTCCTCGGGCGCTGCTTCGGCGGTCGTCCCGGGCAGGACGCGGGCCAGCGCTCTGACCGTCTTGTGCTCCAAGATGTCCTGCGGTGTGAGGACCAGACCCGCCCGCCGCAGTCGGCTCAGCAGCCGGATCGACATGACGCTGTCGCCGCCGAGGTCGAAGAAGCTGGCGTCCGCGCCGACTTCGGGGAGCCCGAGCACCTCCCGGAACACCCGCGCCACCTGCTCCTCCCGCGCTCCGTCGACGGTCGCAGGGTCGGCCTCCAGCGGCCGTACGCCCGTCGGCGGCTTCCCGCGGTCGAGCTTGCCGCTGCCCGTACGCGGCAGCACCGAGGCGGCGTGCAGCTCGGCCGGGACCAGATGCGCCGGCAGCCGCTCGGCCACCCACTCCCGCAGCGCGTGCCGGCCGGGGACGCGGGCCCCCTCCGCGGGCACCAGGTAGGCCACGAGCCGGGCGTCGCCACCGGTCCCCTTCCGGACACAGGCCATGGCCTCGGTGACGGCGGGGTGCCGGGTGATCACCGCCTCGACCTCGCCGGGTTCGACGCGGAAGCCGTTGACCTTGACCTGGGCGTCCGCGCGGCCGAGGAAGTCGAGCTGCCCGTCGGGGCGCGGGCGGGCCAGGTCACCGGTGCGGTACATCCGCTCGCCGGGCGGGCCGAAGGGGTCGGCGACGAAACGCTCCGCGGTCAGCCCGGGCCGGCGCAGATATCCCCGGGCAAGGCCGTCTCCCGCCAGGTACAACTCGCCCTGACGGCCGGACTCCACCGGGCGGAGTGAGCTGTCGAGCACGTAGGCGCGTACGTGGCCCAGCGGCCGTCCGATGGGCGGTGCGCCCTGCGGCACACGACCGTCGCCCACCGGGGCGGCGGCCTGGACGGTGGCCGCGGTGGCAAGGACGGTGGCTTCCGTGGGCCCGTACACGTTGAGCACCCGGGTGCCGGGCATGGTCTCCCGGATCCGCGCGGCGAGGGTCGCGGGGAGTGCCTCGCCGGTCATCGCGAGCGTGGTGGCCGACACCTCGAGACCGCCGGCCCCGATCAGCTGGGAGAACACCGAGGGGATGGCGCACAGCAGACCGCCCGACCAGCGCGGCGGGTCGCCGTCGAGCAGCGACAGGAGATTGTCGACCACCTCGACGCTGCCGCCGCCCGCCAGCGCCGGGAAGATCTCGGCCACCGACACGTCGAAGCTGAAGGAGCTCGCCGCCAGCACGTGTGCCAACGACTCGGCGCGGAACCCGTCGGCCGCCCAGTCCACCAGCGCGACCACACCACGGTGCGGCACCACGACCCCCTTGGGCGTACCGGTGGAGCCCGAGGTGTAGACGACGTACGCGGGATGCGAGGGCCGCAGTGGCTCGGGGCGGTCGGCGTCGGACGGTGCCGTGGGTGAGAGGTGCTCCAACTCCCCGGCGATCACGGGGTCGTCGAGCAGGATGGTCGTGGTTGACCGGCTCACGACGTCCGTGATGTACGAGTCGGTGGCCGTGTCGGTCAGCACACAGACGGGTTCCGCGTCCTTGACCATGAAGCGGAGTCGCTCGGCCGGGTAGGCGGGGTCGAGCGGCAGGTACGCGGCGCCGGTCTTGAGCACCGCGAGCATCGCCACGAGTGTCCCGGCGCGCCGAGGGAGCAGCAGCCCGACGACCGACTCCGGCCCGGCCCCCCGGTCCAGCAGGAGCCGGGCCAACCGGTTGGCACGCGCGTGCAGTTCCCCGTAGGTGAGCCTGCCGTCGGCGCCGATGACGGCGACCGCGTCGGAGTGGCTCAGGGCGGCGTTCTCCAACAGGTCGGTGAGCGTGCGGCGGGGTGCTCCGGAGGCCGGGCTGCTCGTCCGGGAGTGAACCGCCGCCCGCTCGTCCGCCGCTGCCAGGTCGAAGGTGTCCAGCGGGTTCCCCGGGCCGGCCACGGCCTGGGTCAGCAGGCGCCCGAAACCCCGGGCGTGCGCGTCGAGTTCGGCGGCGCAATAGCGATCCGCCGCACCGCTGAACACGACCCGCAGCCGCTGGTCCACGGGGTCGTCGTCCAGGACGACGCGTATGTCGTGGACCGCTTCGGGCACCAGGTCGTGGACCACCGCGGACAGTTCGGCGAACCGCACGCAGGTCCCGGGGGTGCGGATGTCGGCGATCGGCCCGAACAGCCGGGGACGGTCGTCCGGCGCCCCGGCCTCACGGCACAACTCCCGGTGGCCCAGCCGCTGGTGGCGGACCGCCTCGCGCGACTCCCGGGCGGCGTCCTGGACCAGCTCGGCGAAGGTGGCGGTGGACCGTACCGTCAGCCGGAGCGGCACGATGTAGTCGCTCGCGTCCGGGACACGCCGGCTCACCCGGCTCGGCCGGCCGTCCACCGGCATGCCGATCACCACGTCCGTGGCGCCGCTGAGCCGGTGGGCGTAGGCCGCCACGGCGGCGCACAGCACCGCCCGTGCCGGCACACCGCCGTTGCGGGCGGTGGCACGTACGCGTTCGGTGTCCGTGCTGCCGAGCGTCACCGGGCGGGAGTTCACCGGTGCCCGCAGCCACTCCGCGTCCCGGGCGGGAACGGACGCGAAGGTCACCGGCTCGGGCAGGCCGGCCAACCGCCGGCGCCAGTGGGCGCGGTCGGCCTTCTGCGCGGGGGATCCGGCGTACCCGGCCGCCGCCGAGGCCGGCTGGGCCCGGGTGGCCAGGGCGCCGTCGGTGGCCGGGCGGCCCTCGGCGAGCGCCGTGTACACCTCGGAGACCCGACGGGTGATCAGCGCACAGCCGAAGCGGTCGACAACGGCCCGGTGGTGTCGGTGGAACCAGTGGTGGCGGTCCGGGCCGAGCCGCAGCAACGCCTGGGCGGACCAGGGCCGCCCGGTCTCCTCGCCGCCCCGTGCGAGCACCGCGCGTGTCCACGCGTCGGCCGCGCCCCACGGGTCCGCCTCCGTGCTCAGGTCCACCACGGGCAGCGGCACGCCGTCCGGGATTGGGGCGGGCGGTCCGTCCGCTCCCTCGCCGGCGCAGCGCACCGGCCGTGCGGTGGTCTCGGCCACGACCTGGGCGACCGCCTTGCCCAGCATGGTGAGGTCCAGGTCGCCGTGGATCTCCACGAGCTGGGCGGTGTGGCTGCCGGGGGCGTCGGGCCCCGGACCCGAGTGCGGTACGGCACGCCAGGCGTCCTGTCCGGCGGCGGACAGGCCGGTGGGCGCGCCCTGGCGGTCAGCCATGGCCGGTTCCTCCCCGCGCGACGAGGTGCCGTGGCGGGTACGGGTAGAAGCCACGGCCCGACTTGCGTCCCACGTTGCCTTCGGCGACGAGACGGGCCAGCAGGGAGCAGGGCCGGAAGCGGTCCTCGCCGGTGTGCCGGCGCAGCACCTCCAGCGAGTCGACGATGGTGTCGAGACCGATGAGGTCGGCCGTGCGCAGCGGCCCCATGGGGTGACCGAAGCAGTCCTGGAAAACGCGGTCCACGGTCTCGGCGTCGGCGGTTCCCTCGCCGAGCACGGCGGCCGCCTCGTTGAGCGTCAGCATCAGCACCCGGTTCGTCACGAAGCCGGGGGCGTCACGCACCACGAGGGCGTGCTTTCCGAGGCGGGCGAGGAAGCCTTCGGTACGCTCCAGGGTGAGATCGCTGGTCTCCGGGGCGCAGATCACCTCCACCGCGTCCTTGAGCGGCGCCGGGTTCATGAAGTGGGTGCCGATGACCCGGTCGGGGCGGGCGGTGAAGGACCCGAGGCGACTGACCGGGATGCAGGAGGTGTTGGACGCGAAGATCGCCTCGGGCCCGCAGATCCGGTCCAGTTCGCGGAGGATCCCCTCCTTGATGTCCTCGTCCTCCCGGGCGCACTCCACCACCAGGAGTGCGGCCGCCATGTCGGCCGGCTCGGCGGACCAGGTCACGAGGGACTCGGCGCGGGACGCGGACGCGCCCGCCCGCGCCTGCCGGGACCTCCGGCGCAGCAGCGTGGCCGTCCTGATCCCGGCGCGGAGCCGGGCCGGCCCCGAGGCCAGCGCCCCGGGGTCGTTGTCCACGACGACCACGGGGTGTCCGGCTTCGGCGAAGCACTGCGCCACACCGACCCCCATCGTGCCCGCGCCGACGATGCCGACCAGTGCCCCGGCCGGAACGGTCTGCGCGGCCTGTTCGGCCTGTTCAGCCTGTTCGGCCTGTTTCGTCTGCGCGGTCTGCGCGGTCTGTTGTACGTCTGTCTGATCGCTCACTGTTGCAGGTCTCCTTCGTCGGCCGGGCCGCGTCAGTCGGTGTGCGCGGGCCGTGCCGCGGCCGGCCTCGCAGGTGTGCTTGCGCTGGTCGTCGTGCGGACGGGCCACAGGCTGGACAGCGGTGCACCGGGGGCGCGGGTGGCCGCGCGCAGCATCGCGAGCAGTCCCTCGACGAGAGCCCGGGCACTCGACCGGTCGAAGAGTTCGGTGCGGTAGTCCAGCGAGACGGACAGCTCGTCCGGTCCCGGCCCTTCGACCACGGACCAGGAGAGGTCCGGTTCGCTGCGGCCGGGCGGCAGCGTGAGCCGTCCCGCGTCCGTGCCGGGCCACCGCACCGGGGTCGCCTGCACCCCGGCCACCGAGCCGAGTGCCGCCGGCAGCGCCTGGTAGGAGTACGCCACATCGAACAGCGGTGCCCTTCCGGGCTCGTCGGGCAGGCCGGCCGCGCGCACGATGTCGGCGAGCGGCACATCCCGGTGCTGTTCCGCGCCGGTGACGGCACGCCGCACCCGGTCGGTGAGCTTCGCGAAGGACGGGTCGTCGGCCAGGTCCAGACGCAGCGGCAGGCTCCGCGCGAAGGGCCCCACCCGCGTGCGGGCCGCCGAGGGCGCGAGCGCCGTGCCGCTCAGCCCGATGAGCGCCTCGTCCGCCTCGGTGTGCCGGGCGAGCAGGGCGGTGAGGGCCGCCAGCACGCTCTCCCTGGTCCCGGACCGGCCCACCGCGTGGGCGAGGTCGTCGGGAACCCGGCACCCGAGGGTGGCGGTGGCGCGGGGCCGTGGGCGGGCCGGGCCCGGTCGAGCGGCAGCGCGCCATCGGCCAGTCCCGTCAGCGTCCGCCTCCAGTAGGCGAGCTGGTCCTCCCTCGGCGGTCCTGCCCAGGGCTCGGTCCGCTCACCGGACAGCGGGGCAGGCGTGGGCAGTTCGGCCGGGCGTCCGTCGAGGCGGGCACCGTACAGAGCGAGCAGGTCCCGGAAGAACACCTCCGGCTGACCGCCGTCGTAGGCCTGCCGGTGGGTGGTGACCAGCAGGACGTGCCGGGCCGGGCCCGTCGTCGCGAGGAGCGCGTGGAGCCGGCGACCCGATGCGGGATCGAGTACGGGGGCGGCCTCGGCCTGCGCGATCTCCCTGGCGGTGAAGAGGGGCTCGCTCTCGCCGGAGACGTCCGCGGTGGTGAGGAAACCGTCGCCGAGCAACGAGCCGTGCCCCACGGCTGTGCCGGTCCCGGCACGCAACACCTCGTGCCGCTCCGCCAGTTCCTCCAGCGCCGCGCTCAGCGCGGGGAGCCGTACCTCGCCGCGCAGCTCCAGACAGCTGACGACGGGGGTGGCGACCGGGACCACCGGGGCGGGCCGCGTGTCCGGCCGCTTTGCGACCGGTCCGGTCACCGCCCGGGGACCGTCGGGGAGGTCGCCGTAGCACGTGTCCTGGTTGTCCGCGACGGCGTGCAGCAGCTCCAGGTACGCCTCGGACATGGCGGAGATCGTGTCGGCGTCGAAGAGCTGCGTCGCGTACTCCGTCATGACCACGATCTCGTCCTCGTCCGCCAGCTCGCCGACGACCATCGAGAGGTCGAACTTGGCGGTGCCGGGGGGCAGCCCGGGAAAGTGCGGGATGATCTCCGGGTCGTGCGCCGGTCCGCTGACGATCTCGCCGAAGGCGGCGGCCGGCGGCAGCGTCTGGTGCACGTACATCACGTCGAAGAGCGGGTTACGGCTCGCATCGCGGTCGGCCGCGACCTCGCGCACCACCTTGTCGAACGGGATCTCCTGGTGGTCGAGGGCGCCGAGGACCACTGCGCGCTCCTGGCGCAGCAGCTCGCGGAAGCTCGGGTCACCCGACAGGTCCGAGCGCAGTGCGATGGTGTTGTTGAAGAAGCCGAGCAGACCCCACAGTTCGGGCCGGTTACGACCGACGGTCGAGGTGCCGACGACGATGTCCCGCTGGCCCGACCAGCGCGCGAGCAGCACTTTGAGCGCGGTGAGCAGCACCATGAACAGGGTGGCCGACTCCTGGGCGCCCACCTCGCGCAGCCGCCGCACCAGTGGGCCCGGGACGGTGAACCCGTGGGTCGCACCCGCGAAGTCCATCCGGCCGGGGCGCGGCCGGTCGGTGGGCAGCTCCAGCGCGGGCGGGTCGCTCAGCCGTTCGCGCCAGTAGCTCAGTTCGCCGTCGAGGAGGGAGCCGGCCATCAGCTCGCGCTGCCAACGCGCGTAGTCCGCGTACTGCACCGGCAGCGGGGCGAGGCCGGGGGCACGGTTCTCCAGGCGGGCCGTGTAGAACTCCAGCAGCTCCCGCAGGTGGATCTGCGGAGCCCAGCCGTCGTTCACCGCATGGTGCATGCACCAGCAGACGATGTGGTCGTCATCGCCGATCCGTACGACGGTCACCCGTACGAGCGGATCGTCGGCGATGTCGAAGACCCAGCGCATGGCGGAGGTGATGACGGCATCCGCCGCGGCCTTCGGGGCGTCCTCGCCGGAGACATCCAGGTACGTGAAGAAGTCGCCCAGTTCGGGCCGGATCTCCAGCCCGGGTCTGCCGTCGGCCTCGACGAGGTTGGAGCGCAGCACCTCGTGGCGCCACGCCAGGTCCTCCCAGGCGAGCCTGAACGTCTCGACGTCCAGGGGGCCGCGGTACCGGGAGGCGCCGGGGAGGTTGTAGAGCGTGGTCGTCGGGTCGAGCTGGTGGTGGAACCAGATGCGCTCCTGCCCGTACGACAGCACCCTCTCCCCGCCCGGGACGACCGGCGGCAACGCGGCGTCGGGCACCTCGGGGACGACCGGGGCCGTCGGCGCGGCCGCGGCACCGGACGCTTCCGGCGCGGGAGCGTGCCGCGCCCTGGCGTGGATGGCGTCCGCGAGCGCGCCGACGACGGGGTGGTCGTAGACGTCCGCCATCTTGAGCCGGACCCCGTGCTGCTCTCGTACCAGCGTCAGGAGCTGGGTGGCGATGACGGAGTTGCCGCCGATGGAGAAGTAGTCGGCGTCGGCCGGGACCTCGTCCGCGTGCAACAGCTCGACCAGGGTCTCCCGCAGCCAGGCCAGTACGGTCCCGGATCCCGCGGTCCGTTGCGGGCCGGGTGCGGGGACCGGCTCCTCGGCTGCCGGAGAGGAAGCCGGAGACGGAGCCGGTACCGGAGACGGAGGAGACGGAGCCGGTACCGGAGAGGGAGGAGACGGAGCCGGTACCGGAGGGAGAGCGGTGGGCCGGTGGAGCGCTTCGTGGGAGGACAGCACCTCACCCAGCGGCCTGGCCCAGCAGCGAACGCCGGTGAACGGATGTCCCGGCAGTGGAACCCGGCCCGCCGACGGGTCGGCCCGCAGCATCGGCCAGTCCAGGCCGCCACCCTCCTCGTACAGCTTGCCCAGCAGCTCCAGGACGGCGGCGTCGGTGTCGTCGGCACCGGGCCGCAGACGGAACACGCGGGCGTCCGCGCGGTCGTGGAGGAGGGCTGTCAAACGGTCACTGATCTCGCCGCGGGACGCCAGCTCCACGAACACCACCGGGCCGTCGGCGAGTTGCTCGTCCGCCGCCGCGTGGAGCTGCTCCACCCGCAGCGGGCTGCCCGCCACCGCGGGATCCTGCCCGCTGCCCGCCCGCCGCAGGGTGGCGGTGTCCTCGGCGCTGAGATCGCCCCGCAGGTACCGGGCGGTGTAGCGGGAGATCCCCGAACTCATCAGCCCGTCCGGCGAGACACCGGCCCGGACCAGCCGCTGGTACGTCGCGAGGTGTCCGCCGGCCATGGCGGCGCAGTCGGCCGGTACGGGCAACTCGTCGGGCAGCTGAGCGCGTGGCTCGCCGGGTGTGGCGTCCGCCGAGAGCAGGAAGACCACCCGTGGTGCGGCCATGGCGACGGTGGCAGCCGTCTCGGGCGTCTCGGCCCGGCGCCAGGTGACCTCGGCGGCCAGGCGTGCCGCCAGCTCGGAGGTGTCCCGGGCGACCACGGACACGCGGTAGGGGTCGTGGTCCCTGCCCTCGTTCAGCGTGCGCGCGACGTCGGCCAGCGGGTGGGTCCCGTCGCGCAGTTCGAGCGACAGCCGCTCGCACTGGGCGAGCAGGTCCGCCCGGCTGCGGGCGGACACCGCGACCAGCTGCGGGGTGCCGGCGGCGGGGCGTGCCGGGGCGGTCACCGGAGGCTGCTCCACCACGCAGTGCGCGTTGACCCCGCCGAGGCTGAACGAGCTGACGCCCGCCCGGCGCGGCTCGTCGTCCCACTGCTCGAGGGAGGTGACGACCTCGAGTCGGGCGCCTTCGAGGTCGACCTCGTCGGCGGAGTCCTCGAAGTGCAGCGAGGGATACAGCTCGCCGTGGTGCACGCTGAGTACCGCCTTGACCAGCCCGGCGATTCCCGCGGCGTGGTCCAGGTGCCCGATGTTGGTCTTGACCGAGCCCACTCTCACCGTACGGTCCCCGTCGGGACGGGCCAGGGCCAGGCCCTCGGCTTCGACCGCGTCGCCGAGCCGGGTGCCCGAACCGTGTGTCTCGATGTATCCGGCGGTCGCCAGGTCCAGCGAGGCGTTGCGCCACGCCTTGGTGATGACCTGTGCCTGCGAGCGGGCACTCGGTGTGCTGATGGTCGCGGAGTGCCGGCCGTTGTGCACCACGGCGCTGCCGCGGATCACGGCGTGGATGAACGCGCCTTCCGCCAACGCCCGTTCCAGGGTGGTGAGGACCACCACCGCGCCGCCCTCGCCGAAGCCCGCGCCGTCCGCGGCACGGTCGAACGCGCGGGACCGGGCGGTGGGCGAGCTGATGCCGGGGAAGTCGGCCGTGGTGGCCGCCGGCGGCACGATGTGGCGCACGCTCACCCCGCCCACGACGGCGTGGTCCGCGTCGCCGTCGCCGAGTTCACGGCATGCCTGGTGGACGGCGACGAGTGAGCCGTTGCAGCCGGTGTCCACGCCGTAGCAGGGGCCGGTGAAACCGAAGAGGTGGGAGATCCTGGCGGGCAGGGCACAGGGGATGTTCCCGTTCATGCTGAGCGTGCCGTGCTCGCGCACCAGAGGCGCGTAGCCGTTGTTCGGCGAGCTGAAGATCACCGCTGTCGGGCTGTCCCGGAGCACGGACGGGGCGTATCCGGCGTTTTCCAGCGCCTCCTGGGTGAGCTGGAGTGCCAGCCGGTGCTGCGGGTCGGTCACCTCCGCCTCGCGCCGGGACAGTCCGAAGCGCTCGTGGTCGAAGAGGTCGATCCGCTCCAGATAGCCCATCTCCGGATAGTCCTGCCGGGGATCGAGCCCTGTGCTCCGGATCCGTTCCGGCGGGATCGGGCGCACCGAGTCCCTGCCCGCCCGCAGGTTCGCCCGGAAGGCGGCGAGGGAGTCCGCCTGCGGGAATCTCGTGGCGATGCCGATCACCGCGATGGCCGGTCTGCCGTGGGTCACGCCCGTGCCGCTCATGTCGCCTCTCCGTTCACGCGTGTCAGAGCTCGTATGTGGCCGGTGGGGCGTGTCCGTCACCTGGCGCGCGCTCGCCCAGGCGGTCGGCGATGCGCTGTGCCTGCGCGGCGATGGTGACGTGGTCGAACAGCTCACCCACCCGCAGCGCCTCAGGCCATCGCTGGTCCAGCCTGTCGTGCAGGTCGATGACCTTGAGCGAACTCCCGCCTACGGCGAAGAAGTTGTCGTCCGGACCCGAGCGGGAGTGTCCGAGGACCTCCGCCCAGATCCGGCCGACGGCGAGCCGGTGCCCGCTCCAGTCCCCGCCCGCGGTGCCCCCGGACGCCCGCCTGCCGGTCGGGATCAGCGTGCGGAGCGCGGCCCGGTCCGCCTTGGTGCTGCGGTCGAGCGGTATGTGGTCGACCGGTACGAACAGGGACGGTGTGGCCTGTTCCATCAGCCGGCCCCGGCAGTGTTCGCGCAAGCGCGAGGCGTCCGGCGGCCCGCTGCCGGGTGTCGGCAGGACGAACGCGATCACCTGCGGCTCGTCCTGCCCGTCACGTTCGCAGAGCACCACGGCCTGCTCGACGTCCGGATGGCGTTCCAGCACGCTTTCGATCTCGCCGAGTTCGATCCTCGCACCGCGGATCTTGGCCTGGTCGTCGGTTCTGCCGTGGTAGTGCAGCGCGCCCCGCTCGTCGACGCTGGCGACGTCCCCGGTGCGGTACAGGCGCCCGCCCGGCCGCCCGTAGGGGTCCGCGACGAATCGCTCGGCCGTACGGGCCGGCTGGTTCGCGTAGCCGAGTGCCACCAGGGAGCCGCCCACGTACAGCTCGCCCCGCTCCCCGGCCGGGACTTCCCGCAGCCGCTCGTCCAGTACCAGGGTCTCGGCTCCCGGCCAGGGCCGACCGATGGGGATACGGTCCCGGGTCGGGTCCGGATCGGTCTCCACCGTGCAGGCGATGGTCGTCTCGGTGGGCCCGTACTCGTTGACGATCCGGGTCCGTGGCAGTCGCTCCTTGTGCGCGCCCACCAGCTGGGGGGTGCACGCCTCACCCCCCACGACCACCAGGCGCAGTGTGTCGGGCAGGCCGCCGGGATCCTGGAGCACCGCCCGGTAGTAGGAGGGGATGTTGAACAGGTGTGTGACACGGTGTTCCCTGGCCAGCCGGGTGAACTCCGCCACCCGCAGGAGCTGTCGGGGGTCGGGGAGCACCAGCGTGTGACCGCCGGTGAGCGACCAGAACATTCCGCCGAGGATCCCGTCGAAGGACAGCCGCAACGCGATCAGGAAGACGGAGTGCTCGGTGCCGTACACCGGCCCCCGGCAGCTGATGGACGCCGCGAGCTGGCCCCGGCTGACCATCACGCCTTTGGGCACACCGGTGGATCCCGAGGTGTAGGCGACGTAGGCGGGGCTCTGCTCGGGGACCGGTGGGTACGGGTCGGTGGGCAGCTCCCGGCCCGCCGCGACGAGCCGCGTCAGACGGAGGCCGGCCGCGTCCACGACCGTCGGCGGGGTGGACGTCGCCGCGAGCGCGGAGGCCGGCACGGCGTCGCCGCCCTCGCTCAGCACCACCGCGCAGTCGACGTCCCGGCACAGCGCCTCGAACCTCCCGAGGGGCAGGTCCGGTTCCAGGACCGCCCAGGTGGCACCGGTGCGCAGTGCGGCGAGCATGGCGACCACGGACAGGGCGCTCTGCCGCGTCCGGACGCAGACGACCCGCCCCGGCCGCAGCCCGTGCCGCCACAGCAGCCGGGCGAGTCCGGCCGAGGCGTGGTCGAGCTCGCGGTACGTCAGCGAGACCCCGCCGATGACGAGCGCGGTCGCCTCGGGCGTCCTGACCACCTGGCTGCGGAAGGCTGCCCACACCGGCCGTACCTCCGCCGGGGCGTCCACGGGGGCGAACTCGTCGGTGTCACCGGGATGCCGGGTCATCGCGGCCTCGCTTCCTCTGCCGTTGCCGTCGCACCGGCGATCACGCGCGTGTGGCCGGGGGCCTCGGGCAGCGGGCGCTCTGGGTCCACGGTGAGCACGAGGCGGTCCTCGTCGGTGACCGTCGCCTCGTAGCCGGCGAAGCGCATCGTGACCAGCATGTTCCGGTTGGCCTCGGTCGGGACGAAGTGCGCGACGGGGCGCCGGCCGGCCGCCAGGGCCTGCCGGATCAGATGGTGCAGCAGCACGCTCCCCGCACCGCGCGAGGCGACCCGGCAGGACATCAGCATCAGCCGCAGGACCGAGTCCCGTCCGACGAGCTCCGTGACGGACAGGCCGATGGTCCCGTAGTCGCCGAAGCGGTCACGGAGCGTGGCCAGCAGCACCTGATGGTCCGGTGAGGAGATCAGCCGGCGCAGTTCGTCGATACCGTAGGTCAGTCCTGTGCTGTTGAGCTGGTGCGTGCGGACGGTCAGCTCGCCGGCCCGGGACAGGTCTTCCTCGGTGGCCGGGCGCAGCTCCATGACCAGGCCGAGGGAGTCGAGGAACGCCTGGCGTCCTTCGGTGAACTCCGCTTGGGCCTCCCGGCGTTGCCACTCGGCCTGGTAGAGCCGGCGTCGCCCGGCGGCTTCCGGGGTGATGTGCTCGGGCCTGAATTCCCGGAACTGCGGCAGCTGTCCGACCTGCGCCGCCGGGTAGCAGCGGACCATGGGGAGTTCGCTCGCGACCTCCGCCCGCTCCACCGGGTCGTTGTCGACGAACGCGATCGTGTCCAGACCGATGCCGAGGGCCTTCGCGATCCGGCGCAGCGCACCGGATTTGGCGCCCCAGCCGACCTGCACCGCGCAGAACCAGTCGGCCAGTCGGCGTTCCGCCAGATGACGCTGGGTGACACCACGTTCGCCACGGCCGGCGGCGGCATGCAGGATGCCGCGGCGGTCCAGCTCGGCCAGGGTCTCCAGCGCCGCGGGGAAGGGGACGGGATCGTCGCCCTCCAGTACCACTCCGTCCCACAGCGTGTCGTCCAGGTCCCACACCAGGCACTTGACGGTGGGCGCGCCCGCTGCCGCCGTCACGGCGACTCTCCGGGACGTCGGGGCCCGACGGGGCGGTCCGTGCCGGTCGCCGCGTCACCGAAGCGCCGCAACAACCGTTCGGCTATGTGAAGTTCGGACACTTCCTGTGCTCCTTCGATGATCTCCATGACCTTGGCGTCCCGGAAGTGACGGCCCGCCCTGCTGTCGGGCGCGCAGCCGGCCGAGCCGAGCAGCTGCACGGCGGCGCGGCTGCCCGCCGCCGCCGCGGACGCCGCCGCGTACTTGGCCATGAGCGTCTCCGACACCCCGTGGCCCGGGCCCGCGGCCCGCACCTCGGCGGCCCTGCGGGCGAGTTGCCGGGCCCCGGCGGCGTCCACCGCGGCCCTGGCCAGCAGTGACCGGACCAACTGGTGGTCCCCCAGAAGGCTGTCGCCTTGCCGGCGGACCGCGGCGTGGGTGGCGGCGTCCTCGACGCACGCCTCCGCCATGCCCACGCATCCCCAGGCGACCGTGAACCGGCCGTGGTCGAGGGCGGTGCCGGCGACATGGGAGAGCCCCAGGCCGGGAGGGGCGACGAGCTGACGCCGGGGCACCCGCACGCCGTCGAAGGCCAGATGGGCGATCCGGGCGGCCCGCATGCCGAGCTGGCCGTTCACCGGCTCCCGCCCGACACCGGCGCGGTCCGCGTCCACGAGCACGGCGGCCGGCTTCCCCTCGTACGTGCCGAGGACCAGGAACACGTCGGCGACCGCCCCGAAGGTGACCCATCTCTTGTGGCCGCTCACGACCAGTTCCTGGTCCGACCGGCCCGATGCCTCGATGCGGGTCTCCACCGACCCCAGCGCGCTGCCGGCGCCCTGCTCGGTCGCCGCGAAGCCGGCGGTCAGCTCGCCGCCGGCCAGCCTGGGCAGCCAGTCGGCCCGCTGTGTCTCGGTGCCCCAGCGCAGCAGCGCCGCCGCGACCATGCCCTGTACGGTCAGCAGCCCGCGCAGGGCGCTGCACTCGGCACCGATCCGGGCGGCGATCTCCCCGAGCACGAGCGGGTGGAGGCCGGCACCGCCGTACCGCTGGGGCAGGTCCGCGGCGAGCAGTCCCGACGCGGCGAACTCCGTGCGCACCGCATCGGGCAGTCCGCCGTCCTGGTCCCAACGGGAGGCGTTGTCATGCGCGTCGGCCGCCAGATCGGCCGCGACCCGGGACAGGTCCACGGGCTCCACGGGCTCCACCGGCTCCACCAGCTTCACGGGCTCCACGGGCTCCACGGGCTCCACGGCCGGCGGATGGGTCGTCGCGGCGTCGGAGCCGCTTTCAGGGACTGTCGGCATGTGTCTCTCCCGACTCGGGCGCCCCGTTCTTGCGCCGGACGAACTCCGTGATGCGGTTGGCGGTCCTGAAGCTGTCCAGATCCAGGTCCTCGACCTCGACGGTGAGGGCGAAGCGGCTCTCGACGAAGGTCACCAGCTCCAGTGCGAACAGCGAGTCGGCCAGGCCCTGTGCGAAGTAGTCGTCGTCCGGCTCCACCGGCCGGCGGAGAGCCGCGCTCAGAAAGCCGGTGATCTGCGAGGTGATGTCGTTCATGCCGGGTCCTCCTGTGAACCTGTCTCGACCAGCAGCAGACTCCAGGCGGCCACCGGGCTCACGTTGATCAGGACCGCGAGGTCGCCGGGGGCCAGCTCCTTGCGGTCGAGTGCTGTGCGGAGATTGAGGAAGACGTCATTGGGACCGAGGTGTCCGTACTGCCGGAGGTTCTCCCGGCACGCCGGCAGCAGTTCGATGTCCAGGGAGTCCTCGATGAAGGTGAGGCTCCCGACGGACAGGTTCTGGCTGACGAAGCCGGCGACGTCCCCCCGGCCGATCCCGTTGCGCCGCAGCAGGTCGCCCAGCATCGCGGAGAGGTGGTTGCGTGTCTCCATGGCCAGGCGGAAGGAGTAGGTGCTGGGCTCCGTGCACCGTTCGCGCCACTGAGCGGTGGGGCGGTCCCGGTAGTCGACGTGGAAGAGGTCCCAGTAGCGCCCGTTGGTCAGCTGCGCGATGTCGAGTACCCGCGTCCTCCCGCTGCGGGAGAGCAGCAGTGCCTGCCCGCCGTCGCCGTTCACCGTGACGGGGTGGCGGTAGCGCAGGGTGGTGGCCGGCTTGCTGCCGTGCACGACCAGGACATCGTCCAGGGCAGGGTCGGCGG
Source organism: Streptomyces sp. NPDC028928 (assembly GCF_055564915.1). Classification (NCBI taxonomy): domain Bacteria; kingdom Bacillati; phylum Actinomycetota; class Actinomycetes; order Kitasatosporales; family Streptomycetaceae; genus Streptomyces; species Streptomyces sp. NPDC028928. The sequence goes on along the minus strand of NZ_JBVHVI010000007.1, from coordinate 348,144 downwards.
CCAGCAGCCCGCGGGCCGTCAGCAGGGCCGGGGTGATCGAGACACAGCCGAGTCCGCCCACCGAGAAGGTGAGGGCGTTCTCGGCGCCGAGCCGCTGCTGGAGCCGGGTCACCTCGGAGCTGAGGAACGTCTCCTGGACCCGTGACTCCACCATCACCAGGGCGCCCAGGTCCCGGGCGTCAAGCCCCGCCTGTTCGAGAGCCCGGCGCGCGGCGCGTTCCGCGAGAGTGACGGAGCCGAGCCGGTCGTCCGCCCGGACCGTGTCGATGCCCAGACCGTCGCGGGTGGCGCGCTCGGTGTCGTCGAACGTCCGTACATCGGTGATCGGCAGAGTGTGCTCGGGCAGATACCAGGCGGCGCTGCGAATGGCGACGGGAGCTGCGCCATGCTGGAGGGCCTGCTGGGACACGGTCGTTCCCTCTCGTCACATTCGTCGGACGTCCCAGATTCTGCTGAGGGCAACTGACGCCGAACTGACGCTCCGCTGACGGCAGGCCGCGCGGGCGTCCGCGCCCGTCGCGTACGGGGGAACCACGGGGGAACCCCTTTCTATCTCTAACCCGGATTGTTCATAGAATGGCCGGGTGGAGGACATCGACTCGATCGCACTGTTGCAGGATCCGGTGCGGCGCCGCCTGTACGAGTACGTGGCGGCACAGGGCCGCGAGGTCGGCCGCAACGAGGCCGCCGAGGCAGCCGGGGTGGCACGCACGCTCGCCGCGCACCACCTGGACAAGCTGACCGAGGCCGGCTTGCTGGAATCCGGCAGCCGCCGGCTGACGGGCCGCTCGGGGCCGGGGGCCGGCCGCCCCGCCAAGGTGTACACGCGGGCCCGGGTCGAACGGTCGGTGTCGCTGCCCGCCCGCGACTACCGCACCGCTGCCGAACTGCTCGCCGAAGCGGCCGAGCAGGCCGGGCTGGACGCCGGACTCTGCGCGGCCGCGCGTCGCCGGGGTGAGGCACTGCGCGGCTCGGCGGCACCCTGCAAAAGCCTCGAAGACGCCATGCAGGTGCTGGCCGCCCGCGGTTACGAACCGCACCTCGAAGGCACCGAGAGCACCGACGCCGTCCAGGCCGCCGAAGGCACCCAAGGGACGACCGGGGCGGCCGCACCCGTCGTCCGGATGCGCAACTGCCCCTTCCACGCCGTCGCCGAACGCTTCCCGCCACTTGTCTGCGGCATGAATCTCGCGCTGCTGGAGGGGTTGCTCGGCACCGACGGTTCCGTCCGCGCCCGCATGGCCGCCCGGCCCGGAGAGTGCTGCGTAGTGGTCGAGTCTTCTAAAAACAACGGTGATTGACATAGAAAGCGGGGGCGTGCTGGGATGAGGCCATGACCGCATCCGCGCATGCCGCCCACCTCGCCGAACTGAACGTCGCCACGCTCCGACACCCCTTCGACGACCCGCGCATGACGCCGTTCGTCGAGATGCTCGACCCGGTCAACTCCGCCGCCGACAGCGCTCCCGGCTTCGTATGGCGACTCGTGGAGGAGGGGACGGCCGACGCCACCGGCCTGCGCCCGGCGGGCGAGGACGTCATCGTCAACCTGTCCGTGTGGGAGACCCAGGAGGCCCTGTGGGACTTCACCTACCGCAGCGGGCACCTGGAGGTCATGCGGCGGCGCCGTGAATGGTTCGAACGGCACGTCGAGGCACACCTGGTGCTCTGGTGGATCCCCGCCGGTCACCTCCCGACCGTCGACGAGGCCCTCGAGCGGCTGGCCTACCTGCGGACGCACGGGCCGTCCCCGCGCGCGTTCACCTTCGCGTCCGCGTACACCGCGGCCGAGGCCGCCCGGCACCTTCCGGCGGACTCGGCGGCGGTTCAGGCCGTCTCCACCACCACAGGCAGGCAAACGCACGTGTGAACCTGCCGGTTGAACGCGGCTGAGCAGCCACACCAAGGCAAGTGTCCTATTTGCCCGATTATCCTGGAGCTGTGGAGTCGTACCCAACTCCTTCGGGCAGCGATCAGGGCGACCGGGCACCGCTGGTCTCCGGAGTACGCCCGGAGATCCTCGCTTCCTGGCAGCGCTCACAGTCCCTCGGCATCGACCGCGAGCGGGCCGCTCTGCCGATCGAGAACGACCTGGATCCCGACTCCCGGCTGCTCAGGGCTGCGGCGCCGGTGCTGACCCGCCTGTACGAACGGTTCTCGGGCGTACCGGTGACCGTGACACTGGCCGATTCGCGGGCGCACATCGTGGACCGGTGGGGCGACCCGGCGGGTCTGGCACTGATGGACGCCGCCTCCCTGGTGCCGGGCGCCAATGTCGACGAACGGTTCATGGGAACCAGCAGCGTCAGCATGGTGCTCAGCACCCGGGCGCCGTTCGTGGTCGTGGGCCACGAACACTTTCTGCACGACCTCAAGGAACTCACCTGCATGGCGGCGCCGGTGCGCGACCCGGTGGGCGGCACCGTGCGGGGCGCGGTCAACCTCTCCGTGCCCAGGGAGCTGGCCGACCCCGGCATGGCGCTGGTCCTGCAGGACGCCGCCGAACGCATCGGGGAACGCCTGCTGGAGCTGGGCACGGCCCGCGAGCGCGAACTCACGCACTCGTTCCGCCGGGCCATGGAGCGTGGCGGGCACGCCGAGCTGGACCTCGACTCGGGAGAGCTGTCCCTGCGCGGCGGACCGCCGCCCCGCCTGGCCTCCCAGGAGCGCCTGATCCTGCTGGAGCGTGCCGTCGAGCTGATCTCCTCGCCCGGTGAGGCACTCGCCGAGGTGCCGCTTGCGGGCAGTCGCGTGGCCGTCCTGCGCCGGCGGGAGCTGCACCACGGCGACGCGGAGGGGGCGGCGGTCGAGGTCACTTTCGAGGACACCGGCGGTACGGGTACGGCACGTCCGGCTACGGCGGTCCGGGGGCCGCGCGCGCCGCTCCCGGACCGCCCCGCGGAGGCGGCGGAACCGCCCGCCGCCGGAGCCACCGACGCGTGGCTGCTGCTCGTGGGCGAGCCGGGCGTCGGCCGGCTCGCCGCCGAGGCGCGCGGACGGCTGGCCCTGCTGAACGAGGCGGGTGTCCGACTCGGCACCACCCTGGACCTGCGGCGCACCGCCGAGCAACTGGCGGAGATCAGCGTGCCGCGCTTCGCCGACCTGGTCGTCGTCGACCTGGTCGAAAGCGTCCTGGCGGGTGAGGAGCCACCGCCCGGGCCGCTGCGCCCCGGCGTACCACTGCGCCGGGTGGCCGCCTGGGCCGGCGAGGACTCCCCCGGCCTCCCGAGCGGCGGGGTGAACGAGCCGAGCGGCTACCCCGCCGGTACACCCCAGGCCCTGTGCCTGGAGAGCGGGCAGCCGGTCACGGACTCGGTGGTGACCGCCGCCCTGGCCGGATACCCGGCCGGCCGGGTGCACCCCGTCGGCTTCCTCGGCCCGGGCGAGCACTCCTACCTGGGCGCTCCGCTGTCCGCGCGGGGCTCCGTCCTCGGCCTGGCGGGGTTCTACCGCCGCGGCAGGACGAGGCCGTACGAGCAGGACGACCTGACGCTGGCGGGCGAGCTGGCGGCCCGTGCCGCGATCAGCATGGACAACGCCCGCCGCTACGGCCGCGAGCATCGCGCCTCCCTCACCCTGCAGCGCAGCCTGCTGCCGCACGCCCTGCCCCGGCTGAGCACCGTCGGCCTCGCCTCCCGCTACCTGCCCGCGGACGCCAGGTCAGGTGTGGGCGGGGACTGGTTCGACGCGATCCCGCTGTCCGGTATGCGGGTGGCGCTGGTCGTCGGCGACGTGCCCGGGAACGGGCTGCAGGCGGCGGCCACCATGGGCCGGCTGCGTACGGCGGTACGGACGCTGGCCGGTCTGGACCTGCTGCCCGAGGAGGTACTGGCCCACCTGGACGACCTGGTCAGCCGCACCCCCGACGAGGAGGTCGACGAACAGGACCCGGCAACGGGGACGACCTGCCTGTACGCGATCTACGACCCGGTGTCCTGCCGATGTACGGCGGCGACCGCCGGTCACCCGCCGCCGGCCCTGCTGACCCCGGACGGGGAGGCACGGCTGATCGACCTCCCGACCGGTCCGCCCCTCGGCCTCGGCGGGATCCAGCCGTACGAGTCCGCCACCGTCGACCTGCCCGCGGGCAGCCTGCTGACGATGTACACCGACGGCCTGCTGAAGGAGAGCCGCGGCTACGAGGACACCGAAGCGCGCACCGCGCAACTGCTGGCCTCCCTGAGGCTCGCCGGTCCGGAGCTGGAGGACACCTGCGACCGGGTCACGGACACCTTGCTGTCCAGCGGCCCGTACGACGACGTGGCCCTGCTGCTGGCCCGTGTGCACGCGCTGCCCGAGGACCGGGTGGCGTCCTGGGAACTCCCGTCCGACCCCGCGGCCGTGGCCCGGGCCAGGGCGCTGACCCGGGCCCAGCTCGCCACCTGGGGCATGTCGGAGCTGGACTTCAACACCGGGCTCGTGGTCAGCGAGTTGGTCACCAACGCCGTGCGGTACGGCGGCCCGGGGCCGGTGTGCCTGCGGTTGCTGCGCGACGAATCGCTGATCTGCGAGGTCTCGGACGGCAGCAACACCTCTCCGCGCATCAGACGCGCGGCCACGACCGAGGAGGGCGGGCGCGGCCTGTTCCTCGTGGCGCAGTTCACCAAGAGCTGGGGTGCCCGCTACATGCCGCAGGGCAAAACAGTGTGGGCCGAGCAGATTCCGCAGCTGGAGCAGCCTGCGCCCGAGACGGACGAGCAGACACTGCTGGCTCTTTTCGACGACCTCGGCTGAACCCCCGGCCGACAGGGCGAGGCCGGCGTCACTCGGGGACGGAGTCCAGGGTGGGGTAGCTGTACCGCCTGGTCCGTTCCGGTCGGCGCCGGCATGCGCCCGCGCCGCCCTTGCAGCAGGCGTGGACGGCCTGCCGCACGGCGGCGGCTCCCCCCTGCCGACCAGGGTGGGAGCCGCCTGGAGAGTTGCCGTGACGGGTACGGCATCCGTCGGTCATGCGTGACGGTGCGAGTGCCGGTTGCCGGTGATGACGCGGTAGAGCGCGAGGAGGATGAGGGAGCCGACGATCGCGGCGATCCAGGTGGACAGGTCGAAGAACCCGTCGATGGAGTCGACGCCGAAGATGACCTTGCCGAGCCAGCCGCCGAGCAGACCGCCGGCCACGCCGATGAGCATGGTGATGATGATGCCGCCGGGGTCCTTGCCGGGCATGATGGCCTTGGCGATGGCGCCGGCGAGCAAGCCGATGATGATCCACGCGATGATGCCCATGTGCCTCTCCGTCTCGTCGTGTAAAGACTGTGTTAGCTCCTCGTGTGTACCGTCTGCGCTCGCACAAACGTCCTTCCGCCGGATCGCCGACTTCTGCGCCTTCCAGGGTGGCCAGTGTGCTCATCTGTGAGGTCATGCTCTCCAAGGAGCATTCCTGCTTAGTAACGGGCCTCGTGGGAAGTCGGAGGTGCACAGCCCGCCTCCGGTGGACCGGCGGGGCGGGTCGGTTCCCGGGTGAGGCAGTCAGCGTTCGCCCGTCACCTTAGGAGTGCCGTGACCGTTCGCATCGGAGTGGAAGAGGAGTTCCACATCGTCGAGGTGGAGACGGGCCTGCTCGCGCCGCGAGCCGACACCATGCTGGAAACGCTCCCCGCCGACACCTTCACGACCGAACTGCAGCAGGCGACCGTCGAGTCGAACAGCGGTGTGCACGAGTCTCTCGCCGGCCTGTACGACGACGTGATCAGTGCCAGACGCAGGCTCGATGCCACGGCGAGCGCACACGGGCTGGCCGTGGTGGCCGCCGGTACCGTACCGCTGGCCCGCACGCAGGACACTCGCCCGACCGCCGGGCGCCGCTATCGCCACATGGTCGACGAATACCGCATGATCGCCGACGAGCAGCTGATCTGCGGAACCCACGTCCACGTCGACGTGCCCGACCGCGACCTGGCCGTGCGCCTCATGTGCGAGGTGTCCCCGTGGCTGCACGTCCTGCTGGCCCTCTCCGCCAGTTCTCCCTTCTGGCTGGGCGCCGACACCGGCTATGCCAGCTGGCGGACCATGGTGTGGCAGCGCTGGCCCACCGCGGGCCCGCCGGGATGCTTCGCCGACGCCGCCGAGTACGACGCGGCCGTGCGGTGCCTGATCGACTCCGGTGTCATCAGCGACGCGGGAATGATCTACTACGACATCCGGCCCTCCGCCCACCAGCAGACCCTCGAACTGCGCATCTGCGACGCCTGCCCCCGACCGGAAACGGTCGTGCTGGTCGCCGGGCTCTACCGCGCCCTGGCGACCGAGGCCCGCGAGCGGCTGGAGGCGGCGGACGCGCCCGTCTGCGCCGGGCGGCACGAGTGGTTGCGCGCCGCTGCCTGGCGGGCCGCGCGGTCGGGCCTGGAAGGGGCCCTGATCGATCCCGAGACCCGCCACGAGGCACCCGCCGCCCAGGTCGTCCGGCTCCTGCTGAGGCGGGTCCGCCCGGCGCTGGAGGCCGTCGGGGACTGGGACACGGTCCGGGACCTCGCGGAGCGGGCGCTCGCGACCGGCAGCGCCGCCCACCGCATGCGCCGCACCGCCGCGGAGGAGGACCTGCTCGCCTGCACCGATCTGGCGATCGCGGAGACCCGGGGCGATGACCACGCGCGCCGACGGTCCGCTGCCCCCGCCCGGCACCTCACCTCCCCGGGGCGGCCCGCCGCCCACCCCTCCGGGGCCGCCCGGGCCAGGATCGCCGGCCGCTGAGCCCGCGCCACATCCCGTACACACTCTTGTCGTGAAGGAGGAGCACCACCGTGTCCATCAGTCCCGGCCACATACCGGCGGACGGCCCGCCGCGCACCTCACCGCCGCACACCCCGTGCGACCCGTACGCGCAGGGGGGAGGTGGTTCCGGATGTGCGGCCTGAGCGGAGAGATGCGCTTCGACGGCACGCGTCCCGACCTGGCCGCCGTCGAGCGCATGAACGACCGGCTCGCCGCCCGCGGACCCGACGGCGAAGGGATCTGGTCACGGGACGCCGTAGCGCTGGGGCACCGCCGTCTGAAGATCATCGACCTCTCCGAGCGCGGGGCCCAGCCTCTGACCGACACCGAGCAGGAGATCACCGGCGTCTTCAACGGGTGCATCTACAACTACAAGGAACTCCGCGCGGAGCTGTCGGCCCTGGGCCACCGTTTCCGGTCCACCTCCGACACGGAGGTCGTCCTCGCGGCGTACCGGCAGTGGGGTACCGCCTGTGTCGACCGCTTCTACGGCATGTTCGCCTTCGCCCTCGTCGAGCACCGGACCGGCCGTCTGATCCTGGGCCGCGACCGGCTGGGCATCAAGCCCCTGTACCTGGCACAGACGCCCGGGCGGCTGCGCTTCGCCTCCTCGCTGCCCGCGCTGCTCGCGGCCGGAGACGTCGACACCTCGCTGGACCCGGCCGCCGTCCACCAGTACCTCAGCTGGCACGCGACCGTGGCCGCACCCCGGACCGTGCTGGCGGGGGTGCGCAAGCTCCTCCCGGCCACCGTGCGGGTCGTCGAGCCGGACGGCACCTACCGGGAACGCCGCTACTGGCAGCCGTCGTACACGCGCCGCCCGGAGCACGCCGGCATGGGCCCCGCCGAGTGGCGGGACGCGGTGCTGGACGCGCTGCGCACCGCCGTACGGCGGCGGATGGTCGCCGACGTCCCGGTCGGTGTCCTGCTGTCCGGAGGACTGGATTCCAGCCTGATCGTGGCCCTGCTGGCCGACGAGGGGCAGCGGGACCTGGCGACGTTCAGCGTGGGCTTCGAGGCGGAAGGCGGCGACGAGGGGGACGAGTTCCGCTACTCCGACCTGGTGGCGAGGGAGTTCGCCACCGATCACCGGCAGCTGGTGGTTCCCTCGCAGCGCGTGTCGACGGCCCTGGACGCGGCGGTCGCGGCGATGAGCGAGCCCATGATGAGCCACGACGTGGTCGCCTTCCACCTGCTGTCCGAGGAGGTCTCCAAGAGCGTCAAGGTGGTCCAGAGCGGGCAGGGCGCCGACGAGGTCTTCGCCGGCTACCGCTGGTACCCGGAACTGGCCTCCGTGGCCCGCGAGGACGAGCCGGACAGATACGCCGAGACGTACTTCGACCGGCCGCACGCCGACCTCGCCGCGATGCTGCAACCGGACATGCTGCCGCGGGACGACGTCTCCGGCCGGTTCGTCCGGGAGCACATGGCGGTGCCGGGGGCCGAGACGGCGCTCGACGCCGCCCTGCGCCTCGACACCCATGTCATGCTGGTGGACGACCCGGTCAAGCGGGTCGACAACATGACGATGGACTGGGGCCTGGAGGCCCGCGTGCCGTTCCTGGACCACGAACTGGTCGAGCTGGCGGCCGCGTGCCCGCCGGAACTGAAGCTGGCCGACGGCGGGAAGGGCGTCCTGAAGGAGGCCGGCCGCAAACTGCTGCCCCGCGAGGTGGTCGACCGTCCCAAGGGCTATTTCCCGGTCCCGGCGATCACCCACATGGCCGGACCCGTCCTGGACAGGGTGCGTGAGGCGCTGGGCGCCCCCGAGGCGAAGCGGCGCGGCCTCTTCCGGGACTCCTACGTCGCCGAACTCCTGGCGGCCCCCGACCGACACCGCACCAAGCGCGGAGCGAACGCACTGTGGCAAGTGGCTTTGCTGGAGATATGGCTGCAGACGCACGGAATCTGACCGGGGAACCCCTCGCGGTACGGCCGCCCGACAGCGGCACGGCCGGCGCCGAGCGGCCTTCCACCACCCACCCCCAGCGGACCGCCCCGCCGCCCCCGCCGGCCCCGGACGGCCGTACCGCCGCGTTCGCCGCACCCGCCCGCGTCCCGCTGCCGAACGCCTCCGGGCCGCGCGAGGCGACGACCCGGCTCATCGCGCACGGCTGCTGGTACCCCTCGGCCGACCCGGCCGGCACACAGGTCGCCTTCATCTGCGACCGAGGCGGTGTGCCGCAGCTCTGGACGGGGCCCGTCGACGGAACGGCCGTACACCTGCTCGACGACGGACCGGACCCCGTGACGGAGGTGGCCTGGTCGCCCGACGGCCGCTGGATCGCCTACACCACGGCCCCCGGCGGCGGTGAGCACACACGGGTGCTGTGTGTCCGCCCCGACGGCAGCGACCGGCACATCCTCGCCGGAGCCGAGCCGGGCAGCTCCGCCCACCTGGGCTGCTGGGCGCACGACGGGTCGGCGGTCGCGGTCACCGTCGCGGTCCCCACCGCCGTACCCGCCCCGGACGCCACGGCGGAGGCCGGTCCGCCCGGCCCCGGCCCGGCCGACGGCCTGCTGCCGGCGCCCTGGCAGGGCCGGACGGGCGACACGCAGCTCCTCGGTCCGGCAGCCCACACGGACCCTGGACCCGGACTGCCGTCGCCCCTGCTCACCGTGGAGACGACGGCGATCGGCGCACCGGGCGGCAGGACCGCCCCGGCAGCCGGATTCGGTGACGGACTGTCGGCGTACCTCATCGACCCCGACGGTGTCGCCGCCCCCGTCCTGCTCGCCGTCGAGAAGGACGCGGCGACGCTCCGCGTGTGCGATCTCAGCCGGGACGGCGCGCTCGCGCTGCTGCGCCGGGGACCCCGCGGCCGGCGCGAGGCGGTCGTGCTGCGCACCGCCGACCTGGTGACGACCTGTGTGATGCCGGTGGCCGACGGGGACCCGTGGATCGGCGGCTTCTCACCCCGCGCGGAGACCCTGTGGCTGCGCAGCAACGCCCACCGGGAGTTCGCGGTCCTTCTCGCCGCGGACCTCGACCCGGACGGGCGACCGCGCGGCTGGTCGGTCGGTGCCTCGCGTGAGGGCAGCGACCTGGAGCTGCTGCGGTGTGCCCGTGACGGCGCTTCGGCCGTGCTCGCCTGGAACGTCCGGGGCGTGAGCGAGGTGGAGGTCCTGGACACGAGTGAGGCCGGTCGGCCGGGGGCAGACGCCGGCGCGTCCGGTCGGGCCGGGCGGGGCCGGGACGCGTCCGCTCGGCCCAGGGCGGACACGGGCCCGTCCCGGCCCGTGTCCCTGCCGCACGAGGTGGTCACCCGCATCACGGACGCCGGCCCCCGGCTGCTGCTGGCCCTGTCCGGGTCCCGCCGTCGTCCCGGCATCTGGTGGCTGCCCGACGGCGCGACCCCGGTGCGCACCCCGTGGTCGTCACGCGACGAGGAAGCCGTTCCCCCGGGTCGCCCGCCCGTGCGACCGGTCCCCCTGCGTCCCACCGCCCGGGACGGGCTGCCGCTGAACGGCTGGTACTACCGCGCGCCGGGCCGCGGCCCCGGCGAACCGGCGCCCTGCGTCATCCATCTGCACGGCGGCCCCGAGGACCAGGAACGCCCCGTCCTCAATCCGCTGTACCACGAGATCCTCGGGCGAGGACTCGATGTCTTCGCACCCGACGTGCGTGGCTCCTCCGGATACGGCCGGTCGTTCGTCGACGCGGACCTGGGAAGAGGACGGTTCGCCGCGATCGACGACGTGGCGGACTGCGCCGCCCACGCGGTGCTGGCCGGCCCGGCCGATCCCGCCCGGCTGGCGGTGATGGGCCGTTCGTACGGCGGCTATCTCACGTTCGCCTCCCTGGTCTGGCACCCGGACCTCTTCCGCACCGGAGTCGCGGTCTGCGGCATGTCGGACCTCGCGACGTTCTTCGAGGGCACCGAACCCTGGATCGCCCAGTCGGCGGCCCACAAGTACGGCCATCCCGAACGCGACCGTGAACTGCTGCGGGCGCTGTCACCGATGAGCCGTATCGACGCGCTGCGGGCACCGGTGCTCGCCGTGCACGGGGAGCACGACACCAATGTGCCGCCGCGGGAGTCGGAGCAGTTCGTCCGGGCGGCGCGCGAGCGCGGTGTGACCGCCGAACTGCTCACGCTGCTCGACGAAGGCCACGAGTTCCTCCGCGCCGACAACCGCCGGTTCTTCCGTCGTGCCGCCGCCGACTGGTTGCAACGGCACCTGAGCGGCTGACCGCCGTGCCCGGGGTACTCGGCCGGGGGCGGGGGTACCCAGGACGGCCTGCCACCGTGCGAGGAGCGTGCCATGACCGGGGAAGGACCACCGGCCCGCAGACGGTGGGCCGGGCGGCTGCGCGAGACGGCCGCCGAGGTGTTCGGCTGGAAGGAGCTGCGTCCCGAGCAGCTCACCGCCATGGAGTGGGTGCTGGAGGGACGGGACTGTCTCGTCGTCATGCCGACCGGATCGGGCAAGTCCGCCGTGTACCAGGTTCCCGGCCTGCTGCTGTCCCGGCCGGTCGTCGTCGTGTCACCGCTGCTGGCCCTGCAGCGGGACCAGATCGCGGGGCTGCCCGGCGGCGACCGCGTCCCGGGCGCCGTCGCCGTCAACTCCGACCTCGGCGCGGCCGAGACCGAGGATGTCTGGGCAGCGGTGCGCGAGGGTTCGGTGCGCTATGTCTACCTGTCCCCGGAGCAACTGGCCAAGGACGAGGTCGTACAGCGGCTGGCCGAGGCGCACCCGGCCCTTCTCGTGGTGGACGAGGCCCAGTGCGTGTCCTCGTGGGGCCATGATTTCCGGCCCGACTACCTGCGCCTGGCCCAGGCGGTACGACGGCTGGGCCGGCCGCCCGTCCTCGCGCTCACGGCGACCGCCGCGCCTCCGGTACGGCAGGACATCGTCGTACGGCTCGGCATGGACCGGCCGCGGCAGCTCGTCACCGGATTCGACCGTCCGGGCATCAGGCTCGAGGTGCGCCGCCACCTCGACGACACCGAACGGCGGTCCCGCGTGGTCGAGGATGCCGCAGCCGCTCCCAAGCCCGGCATCGTCTACGCGGCGACGCGCAAGGACAGCGAGTCCTACGCCGCGGAGCTGGCCTCCCTCGGTCTTGCCGCCGGCGCCTACCACGCGGGCCTGCGCGCCGCCGAACGCCGTCGGATCCACGAGGCGTTCCTCCGCGGTGACCTGGATGTCGTGGTGGCGACCTCGGCCTTCGGGATGGGCATCGACAAGGAGAACGTGCGGTTCGTGCTGCACGCGTCGCTGCCGGGCTCCCTGGACGCCTACTACCAGGAGATCGGGCGCTGCGGCCGCGACGGACGGCCCGCCCTCGCCGTCCTGCACTACCGCACCGAGGACACGGGGCTGCAGGCCTACTTCAGCAGCCGCACGCCCCGTCCGGAGGCCGTGGACGCGGTCGTACGGGCGGTCCACGCCCACCGTGACGCGCCACCGGACATCGCCGGACTGCGACGGGACACCGACATGTCGCGCGCCAGGGTCACCACGGCCGTCAACCTGCTGGAGGAAGCCGGTGCCCTGGTCACGGACGCGTCGGGCGCCATCCGTCCGGTCCGGGGCACGCCACCGTCACGCGCGGTGCGGCGCGCCGTGGACACCGCCGAGGCCCACAAGCGCATGGACCGCTCGCGAGTGGACATGGCACGGGCGTACGCCGAGACCACCGGCTGCCGGCGGCGCTTCCTCCTGGGCTACTTCGGCGAGGAGTACGAGGCCCCCTGCGGCAACTGCGACATGTGCGACGAGAACGAGCAGGAGAGCGGCGACAGCGACACGACGAGCACCGGCCGGCATCCGGACGCCGGCGCCTATCCGCCCGGCGCCGCGGTACAGCACGGCGAGTGGGGCCGCGGCACCGTGTTGAGCGAGGAAGGGGACCGCATCACCGTGCTCTTCGACGAAGTCGGCTACCGCACGCTCTCCCTGGACGCCCTGGCCGCGCGGGACGACCTGCTCACCGTGGTGAGCGGCCCGGACGAGAGCCGGGCAGAACCCTGAGCCGGCGGCACTCCCGGTCGTGCCGGGCCGAGCGGCCGGGCGGCTCCCGGCGCGCAGCCGTCCGGGCGGGAGAGCGCGCGTGTGGCGAGGCCGCTGCTCCGGTCACCACCGGTGGTCACCCGGCGTGGCTCTGTGATCAGCGTGTCAAGCGGGTCAGGGCGAGGGCGTCGTGCGGGTGAACGAGGCGGTCGAGTTCACCGCCCGGGAAGGCCCCCTGGGGGACGCTGGGGGCGTAACGGCGGCCGCAGGGTGTCGGGGGCCGTCCGTTCCGGCGCGCGAGGTGGTCCAGACCGTGCGCGGCGCCGCCCGCGGGACCCTGCCGACGAAGTGAGGAGGCCCACCGTGGTTGACAGGGCCGTGGCCGCGCTGGCGATGGTGCGGATGATGGAGGCCGGTCATACCGCCACGCTGGAGCAGCTTCCGGACCTGATCGCGGAGCACGCTGCCGGCGCCGGGCTGTACGACGTCGCCGTCTACGTCGTCGACATCCGTGAGACGGTGCTGCGTCGGCTCACCGGCAAGGGGGGCGACGCGGCGGGCGGAGGACAGGAGTTCACCGTCCAGGGCAGTCTGCCCGGTCAGGCGTACCAGCGGGTGGATGTGCTCGCCGAGTCGGGGTGGAGCGGGAGGCCGGACGGGCGACGGCGGTGGTGGGTGGCCGTCACCGACGGTGTGGAGCGTCTGGGTGTGCTCCGGGCCGACACAGACACCGGCACCGATGACGAGCCGACCCGTGACGCCCTGCGCGATCTGGCGTCGACGACGGCTCTGCTGCTGCTCAGCAAGCGCTCCTTCAGCGATTCCTACGCGCGGCTGGTGCGGACCGAGGCGATGAACGTCGCCGCCGAGATGCAGTGGAACCTCACCCCGCCTTCCGCCTATTCCGGACACGAGGTCACGGTCGGTGCGGTGATGGAACCGGCCTATCAGGTCGGCGGTGACGCCTTCGACTACGCCGTTGCCGGCACCACGCTGCATCTGAGCGTCTTCGACGCCATGGGCCACGACACGACGGCCGGTATCACCGCGAACGTCGCCGTGGCCGCCTGCCGCAACGCCCGCCGCCAGGGTGCGTCGCTGGCCGAGACCAGTGAGCAGGTGGAGCACGTGCTGCTGGAGCAGTTCAGCACCAGCCGCTACGTCACCGGCATCCTGGCGGACCTCGACATGGCGAGCGGACGGCTGACCTGGATCAACCGCGGCCATCACCTGCCGGTCCTCATCCGTGACAACCGCTGGACCATCGAGTTGACCTGTCCGCCGGCCGGTCCCATGGGTACCGATCTCCGTCTGCCGGTGACGGAATCCACCGAACAACTGCAGCCCGGCGACCGCCTGCTGCTGTACACCGACGGGATCACCGAGGCCCGTGACACTCACGGTGCCGAGTTCGGCCGGGACCGGTTCACCGACTTCATCCGCCGCCACCACGCAGGCCGCCACACCGTGCACGAAACCTTGCGCCGGCTCATGGCGGCTGTCATGGACCACAACGACGGGCGGCTCACCGACGACGCCACCGTCCTGCTCGTCGAGTGGCGCGGCGGCCACCAGGAGGAGCTGACCCCATGAGACGCACTCGCGGGCAGGTGCACACCCTGGCTCCGGACCGCCGTCTCGTGACCGTCACGGGTCATCCGGACCCGCATCGCTGATCGCACCGAGCCCGCAGGTACAGAAGAGTGCCGTGTCCCACGTGGCGAGGCGGTAACCGGGGAGGAGTGCTCAGTCCCCCCTCTCCGCGGCCGGGGTCCATGGCGCGTTCGTTCCGACCCGCCTGCGGAACACGGTGCCTGGCGCCGCGAACGCCGCGTCCAACGCGCCACGGACGACGGTCCGGCGGGCCGGGCGTCTGGGTACCTTCTGGTACCCGCAGGCCCGCATGAGATCGGTGGCCGTTCTCCAACTGTCCGCGGCTACGACGACCTCGTCGACTGCGTCGCAGGCGTTGCTCGCGTCAGCCAGGACCGCGTAGGCGATTACGCAGTCGGCGATGTTCATTCGCGCACTCGTGTCATTCATGTCCACTCGCACAACACTGTAGGCCAGGCGGCTGCCGCTCCGTCGGGTTTTTTCACGGTCCTGCAAGAGGGCCGCCGCCTTCGCCGGCACCCCGCTCCCGGTTCCAGTCCCAGCCGGTGAGGGTGGTGCGCAACTTCCGGGCAGCGGCCGGGAGAGGGCCGCCGGTGCCCCAGCTCAGCGTGACCGTGCGACGGCAGTCGGGACTGTCGACGGGAATCCAGTGCGTTGTCGTAGCCCCAGCACAGGTCGGCGGGCTTGCTGCCGTCCGCGTGCTTGACACCGTCGTCGGAGCATGGTTTGTAGCGGCGTTCGATGTAGCCGGGCCACAGCTCGAAGCCGTCCCCCACCCAGGAGGCCTGGTTGTTGGTGTTGGCCGTGCGTCCGTCGATTGATGCGGAGGAGTAGGACAGGCCTATCTGGGGCGCCAGGCGGCCTGGGACGTTGGGGGTCGGCATGCCGTAGGACCAGGTGAAGTCGCCGGTGTTAAGGCTCGTTTTCCAGGTCGCCGAGGGCGAAAGAGAGGTCGCCTTGTAGTCTCCCTTGTTGCTCTGGGTGCCGGAAATAGCCGCGAGCACCGTGGCCGAACCGGCGTTCAGAGTCACGTTCTGCGCGGTCAGCGTCTGCTTTTCCGCGTCATTGACCGTAGTGACGGGCTTGCTGGAGCGGCAGGCGGACTTGTGCGGTGCGGTGAGTACGCAGGCAGGGAGCTGGACTACGGTGAGGCGGGAGGCGTAGCCGCCACCGTAGGCGTCGGCAAAGCGTGAGTAGTTGAGGTGGGCCTGGACGTTGCCCGACTGCCCAGCCTTCGTCTCGGTCCTGGGCTTCAGGGCGAAAAGCAGTCCGTCGACGCCGGCTTTCTGCGCCACATTGTGGCTAAGGAGGCGAGCCTCGACGTCCCCCCTGAAGGGCTTTTTCGTCGCACTGCCCTGGGCGTTTAGCGTCAGTGGCAGGCCTTCGGCACGGACGGACGCCGTGGGACGCTTTGCGTCCGCGGCGGGAAGTGCAGCACAGTGGTCGCTGCCTTGGGCCAGGCGGCATCGGGCACTGCCTTCGGGGTCCGCGGCCCCTTCATCAGGGTGCGCGGCTTGACCTTGCCTGTTGTGGTGGCGACCGGTCGCTCGGAACTGGGCAGGGCGGGCCGCCCCTTGCTGTTATCCGCGGCAAGAGCCGGCTGCGTCACTCCCTGCAGGAGCGTGGCCATCATCACCGTGGCCGAAGCCAATGCGAGGCGTCGCCGGAGCTTTGCGAAGCGCCTGCTCGATCTGCCGTTCATCGTGTCCTACGTCCTTCGCTGCGGTGGTCCGCGTGTATGCCGAGCGCACGGTGGAGCGGAAATGAGGTTGGGAGGCCAAGCCTGGGAAGAGGCCGGGCGGGCCCTGCGTACAAGGGCCCGCCGGACTCGTCAGCCCGCGCCGGGGACGTCTGTCGGCATGCACAGACGGTAAACAGGAGTTCGAGGGAAGGTCTAGGCCTCACGAAACGGCCATCGCACCCCGGAGAATGCAAAGAGTCCCAGATCAACCAGTGACGTGGGCCACAAAATAGTGATTCTGTGGCGGGCGACCATTGGCGGAAATCGCATCCTCATCTACATGAAATCGGCCACATAGAGCCCTGATTCGCTCTGGCGTTATGCGCCGTCCTCTGATCCGAAAATTAGACTGCCGGGCCCCGTGGCGAGTCGAGATACGGAGGTCGGTTAAAGGGCGGGACCATGTCGGGCTGTCGCCGGTCGACCAAGGCCGTCCGGATTCCCCCACCACGTGCTCGTCGATCGCCGCGGCGCCCTGCTCGCTGTGTCGCTTACTGGCGGGAACCGGCACGACGTGACCCAGCTGCACGCCTTTCTCGACGCTGCCCCCCGCATACGAGGGGTGTGAGGCCTATACGCCGACCACGGCTCCGACTTCCACAAGCACCGCTGCCTGCCGTGGGAGCGCGGCATCAAGCCCTCATCACCCGCGGTTCAAGTCTAAGGGCTGTCCCGTAACTGCTGGTACAAATGAGATGATCTTGTCGTGTCTGGTGTGATCACGGCGTCGGAACCCTCCTGAATAGCTCCGTTCACCGGGCTGAGTCCACGTCAGTTGACAAGCTCATCATCGCGTTGCGGCGTGAGGGTGCAGATCCGGTCCGCAAGGGGCGACCGTGGAGCCAGCCTCTGGAGGACCGAGTGCTGCTGGTAGCCGCGTACTGGCGCACGAATCTCACTTTGCGCCAGCTGGCTCCGCTGTTCGGGGTGTCGAAGTCGGCCCCCGACCGTGTCATCGCTCGGCATCGCACGGCTGCACAACCTCGCCCTCGCGGCGTAACGCCCCACACGAGACCAGAGAGGCCCAATGGAGGTGGCTCCCCACCTCCCCGACTCGAAGAATCTTCAGTCGATACAGAATTCGTTGCCCTCGATGTCTAGCATCGGGATGCACGACTCGTTTTCCTCATCGGCATAAAGCGTTTGCACGTGGGTCGCACCGAGCGCGACCAGTCGTGCACACTCGGCTTCGAGCGCGGCGAGGCGCTCATCCCCCACGAGTCCGGTGCCGACCCGGACGTCGAGATGCACGCGATTCTTGACGATCTTGCCTTCGGGGACGCGCTGGAAGTAAAGGCGCGGGCCCACGCCTGAGGGATCACTGCAGGCGAACCATGATCCCTGCTTCTCAGGAGGCAGGGTGCGGTTGAAATCGTCCCAGGTGGCGAACCCCTCTGGTGGCGGCGGTGTGACATACCCCAACGCTTCACACCAGAAGCGAGCGAGGCGCTCAGGGTCTGCACAGTCAAAGGTGACTTGGAACTTCTTGATCTCTGACATCGGCGCACCGTACCGCGTACCAGGGGACCCTGCCGCTCATTTCCCCAGGCAGCTCCGCCCACCACCCGTCGCATCCTGGGCCGCCTTGGACACCAAGTGATCAAACCGAGCAGGCCAGGAGAACGACACGACCGTGGCCGCGGCGCGCCCCAGTGGTTCCCAGGCTCCAGTCCTGACCAACCACCTTCAGACCAAGATCAGTTGCAGGACGAGGTTTTAGCGCAGTCTTCTCGACACGATGGCTCGCGCTTGCCCAGAGCGGGCCGGTCACGTGTCTGGCTGTCGGCCGGGGGCCTCGTCGCTGGGTGCCGAACTGCCGGGTTCGGCGGCCGGATCGCTGGCCATATCGCGGAAGTACGCGAGATTCTGTCGGATCAAGATCACAAGTGGGTGGTCGGTGCCGAGGACCTGCAGATAGTCGGCGAGCAGCCCCTCGTACGCTGCCGCGGCGGAGGCCGGGTCACCGACCGAGCCGTAAACTTCGGCGATCTTGGCGCGGACGAAGAGGACGGCGGGGTGGTCGGGGCCGTGTATGCGAAGGCAATCGGCCAGCAGTTCCTCGTAGTCGGCGATGGCGCCTGCGTGATCTCCAGCGTCCACGCGCCACCGGGCCAGATGGGCGCGGGCCATGAGCGTTTCCGGGTGGTGCGGACCGTGGATACGGGTTAAGTCGTTCACCAGTTCCTGCAGGGTAGCCACAGTGCCGGCAATGTCGCCGGTCTCCGCCCTGGCCATCGCAACGTTGCCACGGATTCGCCAGATCTCAGGGTGGTCCGGCCCGAGGGCGCGCAGGCTCGCGGCGAGCAGCTCCTCAGGGACGCGCACACGCGGGTCGGCATCATTATCTCGCAGGAGAGTGATCAGGAGACATGCATTCCAGGCGTCGTCATGAGAAGGGCCGAGGGCGCGCAAGATGTCGTCGAGCAGCGCCTCCAGCTCGGCGATGGCGGCCGGCGCCCCGGGGCCAACATCCGCGCTCACGTCGATCAGGTGGAGGCGGGTGTTCAACGTGTCGGGATGGTCAGGCCCAAGGACCCGTTGCCGGTGAGCCAACACCGTGTCGAACTCGGCACGCGCGGCGGCCGGGTCGCCGGAACGCCCGATGGCGGCAGCCAGTTCATTGCGGGCTTTGAGAGTATGTGGATGATCAGTCCCCAGCACTCGTACTCGATCGGCGAACAGTTGCGCGAACTCGGCTGCGGCGCCGTCCGGATCACCCGCCAGGCTCCGCCATCGAGCAAGCTCATGGCGAGCCGAGAGGGTGTCGGGATGGGCGGCGCCAAGGACCCGCCGGGTGTCGGCGAGGATCTTCGTAAACTCGGTGACGACTTCGGCAACGTCGACACCCCGGCGCAAGGCGAGGTCGCCCTGGCTCTGGGCAAGGTTGTGCCGGGTCGTGAGGGTATCGGGATGGTCAGCGCCGAGGATCGCTATCCGGTCGGCGAGCAGCGATTCAAGGTCGGCCACGGCACCTTCTAGGTCGCCCTGCTGGCCGCGTGCGCGGGCCAGGGTGTGCCGGGCGGTGAGGGTGTCGGGGTGGCGGGGCCCGAGCACGCGCTCCCGGGCGTCGACCAACCGTCGAGCGATGTCCACGCTCGCCCGGTCCCCAGCTTCAGCCAGCCAGACAGCCTGGTTGCCAAGAGCGGCCAGGGTGTACCGGTGGTCCGGGCCGAGCCGCTGCACGGCCTGCTCGTGCAGCCACTCGAAGTACGTGGCGGCGGCGACGACCTGCCCGGCGTTGCCGAGGCTCTGGCCGGTCACGGCGAGGAGATCGTGATATCCCTCGGCAGTCCACAGAGCCTCACCGGCGTGCGCACGGAGGGCGTCGGCGTTGGTGCGCAAGGTCTGGCCGAGTTCGTCGCGTTCGATACGTGGCCATACGGCCAGCAGGGCGTCTGCGGCGGTGTCAGCGAGGGCGGCGAACAACTCGGGGCCGAGGCCTGTCTGGGAGGTGAGGTTTTCGCGGGTGGCGCGCTGCACCAGTCGGTGCACACGGACCTGGCGGTGGGCGGCCGTGCGGTCGTGTCCGATGAGGCTGTAGCGGTGCAGCACCCGCAATGCGGCATCTACAGTCTCGGCGTCCATCGTCTGCTGCTGGGCCGGTTCGGGCAGATAGGTGGCCAAGTAGTTGAGTGCGGGTGGGCTGGACAGTACGGCTTGGGGGATCCCTGCCGGATCCAGCAGGCTGATCAACTGCAGGACCGGCCGCGCAAGCCCTAAAGGGCGCGCGGAGTCGGCTTGGTCGATGGACAATTCCCACGTCGCCGTGATGATCCGTTGGTGATTGTCGGTCAGATCCTGTTCCTCAGGAACCACCTCGGCCAGGCGCTTGCCGGCCAGCAACTCCCGGTAGTCGTCGATGCTGGTGTCTTCGTTGACGATGTAGGCGGTGGCCTGCGCCAGCGCCAGCGGCAGCCGGCCCAGGTCTTCGGCCAGGGCGTCGGCGACGGTGGGATCGGTGGCGCGGTCGCCGAGCTTGTGGCGCAGGTAGGCGCGGGCCTCGGGTTCGGTGAAGGTATCGATCGGCACGACCTGCCGGTCCGCCCCGTCCAGGGCTGCTGCGCGGAGGCGGGTGGTGACCAGTACCTGCCCGCCTGCGGACGACTCCGCAGCGGGGGGCCACAGCCCGGTCAGAACGGCGGGATTGCGTACGTCGTCCAGGACCACCAGCCACCACCGGTCGGTGGTGGTCTCCGCCCACGTCAGGAACGCCTGCGCGGATCGGTCCGGGTTGTCCCGGTCGGCCAGCGGCAGCCCGAGCTCCAGGGCGCTGTCGGCGTAGGCGGAGACCACGCCGTCGCGGGTGGCGGCGTTCACCCATACCAGCAGCCCCACCCCCTGGTCCCAGGCGCGGCGGGCGTAGGCGGCGGCGAGCTGTGTCTTGCCGACGCCTCCCATCCCCGCCAGCACCTGAGTGAGCACCACGGTCCCGCTGGCCTCAGCCGCCTCCTCCAGACGGCCCGCTACGGCCCGGTCCTGGAAACAGTCAGCTGGCAACGGTACGGTCCCGACGCGGATCTGCCGGCCGCGCGGTGTTCGGTGCCGTTTTAGAAGGGGATCGGCCTTGGCGACCCGGGCCCGGGCCTCCAGCCACGGCTGGACGTCGCGCTCGCCGCAGGCCCGGACGAAGAGCCCCACGGTGGAGGGTCTGGGGAAGCTCTGCCCACTGACCATCTTCTGCAGCGTCGACGTCGACATCGACGTCTCGCAGCGCTCAGCCAGAGCGTGGTAACTCAGCCCGGCCTGAGTGAACAAGGCCCGCAGCGCCTTGGTCCACTCGTCCCGGGTCCGGATCTTGGACGGGTTCACCATCTCACCCCCGCAGCCGGTGCCCACGCATTGCCTGCCCGCCGATCGGTGTCCTGTCGTGACCGTAGACCATGACCTGCCGCTTTGTGTGCTTGATATCAACACTGCTGCAACCGAACAGCGAACACTCGCACGCTGCTGCCGACCGTTTTGAAAGGAGAACGCGGTGACCAGCAGCGCTACCACCACCGTGATCTTGGCGCTAATCGGTGGCATCACCCTGATCCTGACCGCCGCAGTCCGCATCCCCACGGCGCTCGCCGAGTTCCTGCGCGCATGCATCCCCGTGGTCACCGCTTGGCGTGAAGTCCACACTGCTGTCAAGGGACGAGCCCCTCGCGATGACTCAGCCAAGAACGAAGATCGAGAGTCGGCTGACGAAACCGGTCGGAGTTCATCCGCGAGCTGATCGTCTAGGCGAAGCGCGGCGAGGACAAGGTCCACGCCCCGCGCCGCCGCCGGGTCGTGCAGCGCAACGGCCGGGAGCCGGCCGGGTTCGCCGCCGCGCTCCAAGGCCCTTGGACCTCCCTGCCGCCAGCGGCACCGTGCTGGACCGCTACCTCGACATCGCGGCCGCAATCGCCCCGTAGCTGCCCGACCACCTGGCTGCCGTCGCTTTCCACCCGGTGACCGGCCATCTGGACACCTGCGCCCCGACTCCCCGGTCTACGCAACCCAGCTGCGGCTGATCAACCCCCGGATCATCGCCAGGGCGAATCAGGAGGTCGATTGACTCTGCAGCCGGTCGATACCCGGCTGCGACGCCGTCCTGCGTGATCGTTTACGGGACAAGTCTTAGGGCCGGACACCGAGGTCGCCCAGGCATTGGACCCGGCGATGCGGGATGAGATGACGATGAACCATACGCTCGGATGCCGGGGACGGTACCGACGTCACCTGCGGACACGAAAACCTCCCGCCGGGATTGCACCCGCTGACAACGCACTCGGCTGGCGCATTTCGCTCGATAATATCGCCACGCTTGTCGAAAGCCCCCTCCCCCGCAGGCCGCAGGCCGCAGGCCGCAGGCCATCCTCGCCGATCAGGGTTACGACTGCGAAACGACAGGGAGTTCTGTTTGGGCAGATGTTCAATACCGCTGTAGATCCCTAAGATCTATCCACGTTGAACACCTGTTACTCTTAATCCGATTCGCTCGGCGAGCGATCTCCGGATTCTTACCCAATACTTGAAAGTCAGCACGTGCCGCAATTGCGCGGCGCCGCACCTCCTCACACACCGCGGCACTCGGATTGCCCAAAGCGTCAGCTAGCATCATTGCACTTAGCGCCCAGTATACACGCGTGAAATGAAGCGCTTCTATTCGGATATATCTATTGCGCCCGCCTTCCAACTTGACGATTGCGAGCGCCGCTTGATACTC
Source organism: Streptomyces sp. NPDC028928 (assembly GCF_055564915.1). Lineage (NCBI taxonomy): Bacteria > Bacillati > Actinomycetota > Actinomycetes > Kitasatosporales > Streptomycetaceae > Streptomyces > Streptomyces sp. NPDC028928. The sequence continues at coordinate 325,927 of NZ_JBVHVI010000007.1, read as the reverse complement.
ATTGGTCATCTTGGCTAGATCCAAGTTTTGCGCGGCGACATCGGCAAGCACTCGATGCGCCTGTAAGGCCTCCAGAGGGTCCGCCATACGCAGGCCACCAGCTCCGTCTGACTCCATACGAGTGGCCAATTTCAACGCCTGCTGGCCCATACGCTCCGCAAGTTCGAGATCCGTGGTCGAAAGCGTAAGGAATAGTCCCGTTAGTCGATAAATCGAAGCACTTAGATGTAGTCTCTCTTGACCGTATTGCGAGATGAGGGCCTCTACTTGACTTGCGAGAGTGACAATTTCATTACGTCGACTGTTTCCACCCGTGCGGTCAAGCTCACTCATCTGAACGACGTATTGGGATATCGCGGTTCGAGCTGCATCCAGCCGCTGCACATCAGCGAGGTCTCTCGAAGCATCGACACCGTAGAGCGAGGAAGCTGTCGCAGCGATGGCGGCGAGCAGGGCGATCACGGCACTAGCAACTGCTGCCCTGGCGGACAGTCTTTCAGTACCCGTGGGGGATCGCCCGCTGCGCTGGACCGGTCTGCCACTCCGAGGCACATCCACCTCCCTGGTGGTCCGACTCACGGTGGCCTATTGGCTTCAACGGTGACGCATCCAGTTCGACCGATACAAGCCGAGGCAGCCGAGAGAGGGCAGAGACAGAGTGTGACGCTGGCGTTCGTGTCGGATGTGGCGGAGCCTGAGGCCGGCACTACAAGCCAGATCAGTTGCCAATGCAGTGAGTGATCCAGGTTGCCAGCCCAGATCTTCATCATCTCAGAAGACGCGCCAGTCGGGGCGCTCCGGGCGAGCGAGCAGCTCGCGTCACGTGGCTTCACGACCGCCTCGTTACGTTCGGCTCGGGAGCGTCCCCGGACCGGAGGCATCACTCGACCCGGGCGGGCTTACGTCGCTACCTGCGGGACGCGTCAGAGCGGTAGCCATCGGCAACCGACGACGATCAAGTTTCGAAAATGTTGCTGCTTCCACCATCTACAGCAATGAAAGATCACGAAATCGCTTTCCTTGCGGTGTGTGCTCAATATGTAAGACTCAAAGAGCTGGGTGCCGCGCCGAACAGGCGGTGAAAAGAATGTCGAGTCTCATAGTTTCAATCATCGCTGCGATAATATCGCTAGGGTCTCTCTATGTCGCCCTCAGAACCATTCGCCCCATACCCAAACTGCGAGGGCGAATCACCTCAGTTTGGCACCTCGGAATCAGGTTTGCAGACCCAGGCAAACGTGGACTGGTTTCACTCGTGCATGTATTTCTGACCAACGCGTCGACTCACCCCGTTCACATACTCCACTACAAACTGGACTTGCGCATTAAAGGGGTCTGGATTCCCTCAAAACGCCTTCGCAGCCTAGGAAAAGCAACACTGCCAGAGATCCTCATCTCTAACGGTCAGTATCGAGTCGACCTCCGCCCTGAACACTTGATCGACTGGCCTCCTCTGCCAGTTCATCATGGAGCCCCGCTTATGGGATTCCTGATGTTCGCAACCACGGAGCCTGTAGATGGTGGCGCTGTCGAAGCTTACCGACTGACTGCATTTGATGCATTCGATCGCGAGGTAGAATTCATCATAAGTGCAGCAAAGGCGAAGGAATGGCAGCAAACCCCGGACACCGTCTCCCTTCCGGAATTGTTTGAATACGCCAATGTGCCAATCATTCCCGTCGATCAGTCGGGTAGCGATGGGGTCGCCGCCCCGTCGCCGCAGCTTCCCGAAGGGGAAGGCAGTTCGGCTTTAGGGCGTACTACCGGCCAGTAGTGCAGCACGAGGGCCGTTCCGTGCAAAAGACCGACGAAAGGTGGCAAACAGCCGAGGGCGGACGCTGTCTGCAATGCCTTCGCCGCCAAGCAGGCTGGCGACCCGGACCGGACGGAAGATACTCGCCAGCGTGTGGGCAGGAGCATGGCTCACAGCCGGTTCGCCACGCCTCCGTCGCCATCCGTACATTGAGCGCCCGAGCGGCCCAGGAGTAACCCTGTACGCCTGCCCGAGCCACGCCGTGGAGTCCACGCCCGTCCTCATCCCGGAAGAGCTGGAAGAGGCACGTGATGAGTAGGCGCACCTGACGGAAATGCGGCTTTGACAAGCTGACTCCCCTACCGCGTCTACTACTTGAGGCGGGGCATCGGTGTATTCTTAAGCTTGATTCTCGGTGACGTTGCGCTTGTAGCCGACGACACACCGGGTGCGACGGCGAGGAAGCTACTGCCGTCGTCCCACTGCTCACGCTCGGCATCGCGGATGTCCTGAGGAGCCGAGAGCATCCGCACCTTGTCCAGGTCGAGGACTTCGGCGAACGCGGTCGCCAGATCGGAGTTCGCGGTGGCGTCGAAACCGGTCTCGCGCTCGGAGCTGGGCCGCAGCGTCCAGGAGCGCAGGGAGTCGGCGAAGCCGGGGTAGATGACGAAGGCGTCGCGGTCGACCATGGTCAGCACGGTGTCCAGGTGCATGTACGCGCGGGCTTGCGGGCAGTTGGACGACGATCAGCTTGTTCGCTGTGCCGGTCGCGAAGAGCCGGGCGGCCAGGTTCTCCACGGCCTGGGCCTTGGTGCGCTCCCCAGGTCGACCATGACGGTGCCGTTGCCGAGGACGTGGACGTCCCCTCCTTCGAGGGTGCCGACGGGTCCGTCGAGGAGAGGGGTGGGCGCGACGCCGGCGAACATCGGGTGGAACCGGTAGATGGCCTCGGCGTGCAGGCTCTCGCGTCACCGGGCGCGCTTGGCCATCGGGTTGACCGACACCTGGTCATACACCCAGCGGGAGTTGTCGCGCGGAAAGAGGTGGTTGGGCAGCGGGGTCACGGCGAAGTCGTCAGCGCCGAGCATGTTCCACACCAGGCTGTGCGGAGTGGCGAGCGGCAGATCGCTCTTCAGGAGCCCACCGATCAAATAGCCAGCGAGCGTCTGCCCGTCGAGTTCAGCGCACAGTCGCGCACCGGCTCGATGAGGGCCGGGCCCACGGTGCCGGGAGTGACGACCCGGTCCAGGAGCCAGTCACGGGCCTCTGCGACGTCGAGGGTCTGCGCCAGCAGGTCGGCGAAGTAGTGGACACGGGCGCCGTGGTCGCACGGGACCTGGGCGTAGGCGTCGTGCTCCTCGCGGGCGCGCTTGGCCCACAGGATGTCGTCGAAGAGAAGGGCGTCGATATTGCGCGGGCTGAGGCGGGAGAGTTCGAGGCCGGGGCGGTGCAGGATGACCTGGCGCAGCGGGCCGACCTCGGAGTCGACGTGGAAGGTGTTCATCGCGGAGGTTCCTCTGTGCCTGGGGCGGTCAGTCGTGGTGGCGGAAGTCGTTGCGCTTCCGGGCTCCGCCGATGCGGCTGGTACGGAGCCCCCGGGAGAGCCGCTGGGCCGGCGGGGGCGTCTCGGGTGCGCGTTCCGGCCGGTCCACGGTCGCCGCGGTCCTCGGCGCCGTGGCCTCGCCGAAAGTGTCCTGGCCCCGCCTCAGCCAGACGTAGACGGGGACGCCGAGCAGGAGCACGAACAGGCCGTAGTCGACGATCTGGTAGCCGCTTCCCTGGATCGACCAGCACGAGAAGACGAGGGCGAGCGCGGCGAGGGTGATGTCACGGGCGAGCCTGTGGGGGTTGAGGTTCTCCCGGCCGCGGACCAGGAGCCAGTACAGCTGGGCGGCGGCGGAGAACAGATAGGGGACGACGGCGGTCAGCATGCTCAGTAGCACGATCTTGGTGAAGACGTCGTCGAAGCGGGTGTAGCTGAACACCGTGATCAGCGAGGCCAGCACGGTGGAGGCAACGATGCCGAACGCCGGGACGCCGCTCTCGCCGCGCAGCCGGGCGAAGGCCTGCGGGAAGAGGCCGTCGCGGGCGGCCGCGTACGGCATCTCCGCGCACAGCATGGTCCACCCGTTGAGGGCGCCGATACCCGAGATGATCGCGGCAACGGCCACGATGTCTCCGCCCCAGCTGCCGCCGAAGATGCTGTTCGCCGCGTCGGTGAAGGGAGCGGTGGATCCGCCGAGCTTGCCGTGGGAGACGGTGCCGATGACGGGGAGGGTGCCCAGGATGTAGACGACGGCGCAGATGAGAGTCCCGTAGACGGTGGCGCGGGGAGCGTTGCGCTCCGGCTCGCGTACCCGGCCGGCGACGACGGAGGCCGCTTCCAAGCCCAGGTAGCTGAACAGGGCGATGGCACCGGCGGCCGAGATCGCGCCCGACAGGAACTCCCGGCCCTGTCGGTTGTCGGGCTTGCCGGGCTGGAGCCGATCCGGGTCGTGCCCTGACCCCACCCGTCATGCCCTCGACTGCCCGGTATCCGGCTTCTCACAGCCGGCTCTACGCAGAGTCATGTTCAGCTCATTGAGTACGAGATCTGCATGGCTGCCGTCCTGGACGAGATCCAGCACACGTTGCGCGGCAGTCTGCACGTCCCCGTCCAGGCTGTGGGAAAGCTCTCGCAGGGCTCGGCCTGCTTCCCCGACGGGCAGCTGTCCCAAAACAGCCAGAGCGCCTTCCGCCATATGGATCACCGATTGCGCTGCCAAAGCCCGGCGGAGCTGATCCTGTTGCGAGCGCAACAGCTCCACGCTGACTGCGTCCGTCGGAGATCGCGGCTCTAGGATACTAACCTGACCAGCTCGCGCGACCCATTGGACAGCTCCTAGCGGTGGCACTGGACTGACCGGCCCGAGCTGCCCTTCGGGCACATGCCCAGTGCCCCAGCTTTCAGCTGACTCAGGCGTCGCCCGTCGAGGCGCTGCCGATATGACCGCCCGCTGCGATGGACCGGTCGCCGACTGCGGTTACCGTCCCGGACGCCGGAGGCGGAGTGGGGGCCGAGGACGGCGTCGGCGCGAATGCGGGGGCGGTGCCATTGCCTGTCGAGGCGGAGCCGATGCTGCCTCCGGCCGCGATGGACCGTTCTCCTTCGGCGCTGACCTGGGTTCCGCTGGTAGCAGGAGCGGCCGACTGCGCGAATTGGGCGTACAGCGCCAGGGCGATGCCCGCCAGACTTGCGATGCCACCACCGACGCTGGCCCACGGGTCCGCCGCCTCGACGTCGACAACCGCGCCGATAATCAAGGCGACCATGCCGGCGCCGCACAGTCCGACTCCGGTGTACATGAGCGGCTTCATGTCTCGATCAACTCCTGTGCGTGGTCGTAAGCCGGCAGGTCACGCCTGCCATCGTGGCGCGGGCTCGGCCCGTCCATCTCATCCGTGCTGGGTTGGTCTTTCGAGGCGCCGAGTGTGCCGGTGGTGGCCCGCTTTGCTATGGCAGGTCCTCCTTCTCTCTTAGCAGCGGCCCCAATGCGGCTGGCAGGGCCTGGGACGCTGTCCGGCGAACGGCCTCCAAACAGGCGGGCCATGAGGCAAGGCTCAGTGCTTCAACTGCGGCTGCACGGCCTGCGGGGCAGTTCCCCCACCCTTCGGCCGCGGCGGCCTGAAGTTGGCCTCGCCGGCGTCCCGTCCAGTCTTCCCTCGGCTCCAAGGCGGCCGTCAGCAAGGCATCGACCTCGTCGGTGAACTCGTCGATGCAGTGGTGGTCGCCGTGTCGACGGGCGGCCGCCGCGATGGCGCACAGTGCGCGCACCTGGTCCGCGGTGTCCCAGAGGGCGCGGGCGGCGACAGCAGCTTCAGCGTACTGTCTCTTCGCAGCCGCGAGGTCCACGACGTTGAGCAGAGGGAAATTGCTCTGCTCAGCGGGGTGTTCCGCGGCGCACAGGTCAATGGCGATGAGGAAGTCGCCGCGCCGAGCGGCCCAGCAGGCGACGTCATCAAGCACCCGCTCTGGCTGGAACCCTTTCGGCAGGTCCCGTGCCAGTGCGCGACCCACTTCGTAATGCCCAGAAGCCGCAAGGGCATCGGCCAACGCGGCAGCGGCCTCAGCCCTGCTGGGACAGTCATCCGGCAGTGAGTTGAGCAGGGACCATGCGCGGTCGTGCTGTCCGGTCCAGGCCAGAGCGGCCACGACCGAGGCGAGGGCCTGACGGTGATCGTGCACGTTCGTGATCTGTTCTACGAGGAAGGCCGCCTCAGCAGTCATGTCCTCGTCGGCCGGGCCGGTGCCGGAGACCGCCGTCAATCCAGCAGCGGTGACGCACAAAGCGCCCAGCTCCATACGTCGACCCGGGTCTGTGATGTGCTGGCTCAGGGCCGCGGCGAGATCGGTGCGGTCGTGGCGGAGCAGCAGTTCCGCCTGTTCCGACAGCACGTGGTCGGTCCAAGCTGGGCTGATCAGAACGTCGGCCAGGGCGTGGGCGTGACGGGCCAGGACCGAGTTCCGTACGATGCCGTCCGCCCCGGCCAGGGACTTCGCGGTCAGCGCCAGTGCCTCCGCCTGGTCCGCCGCTCCTGACAGGAGGTCAAGGGCATCCACCGCACGTGAAGTTGATCCTGCTCTCGCCCATACGGTGGCTATCGGCGCGGCAAGGTGCGCAGCACGCGGAGATATCACCAACTGCCCCACAAGAGAATGTGCTTTGTCATCCTCTCCGCGGTCGGCGAGACTCCCGGCGATCGCCGCGAGGACCTTCGGCCGACCCGAGTTCTCCTTTACGGAATCGGCTACGGCGCCCGCGGCGTCGTCCTTCCCGTCCTCGGTGAAGGCCTTGGCAAGTGCGGCAAGGGCCGCTGTGCGGTGATCGCTTGAAACGAGGCCCCCTGGAGGGAGACGGCTCTCGATGTCTCGCATCTCCTGGATCAGGCTGCCCGCCAAGCCCGTACAACCGCCTCGGGCCGCCGCCGCTGCCACCCAGCCGAACGCTTGCGCCCGGCGCCAGGCGTCCTCGATCGCGCGGGCGATGTCCGCGCCATGGGCCGGCTTGTCGGAGACTGCCGCGCCGACGGCCGCTTCCATGAGGGCCATGGCCTGTCTGTCCGGCTCGTCGATCTTCCGGGCGGCCTCGACGGCAAGACCCGGCGCGCCCGCATGGGCCAGGACCATGGCCAGTTGGGCGACGTGATGGAAGTTGTCCCACCCGGTGTTCTCACGGGTCGCGTCCGTCGCCTCCTCCGCCAAAGCCTGTGCCCGCGCACGGTCTCCGGCCGCGAGGTGGGCGGCCGCCAGGTACGCCAACGCCCGGCTCCTGCTGCGCGGAGAGCTCAGGCTGCGGGCCAGTTCGGTGGCCCGCTGGAGATCGTCCGACATTTCCGCCAGGCCCCTCACCATGTCCGCCACAGCCTCTTCCCGGGCCGCAGTCGACCTGAGAGGAGCCAGCAACTCCAAAGCTTGCTGGTGCTGTCGGGCCAGGGCCAGAGCCACTGCCCCCATGGTGAGACCGTCGGCGCGCTGGTTGTCCGCGGTCACCTTGTCCGCGAGGGCAGCGGACTCGTGGGCCAGGTCCGCGGCTTCGCCGACCTCGCCTGAGGCGGCGAGCACCGCTGCGACGCGAGCCAGGGACGTCATGCGGTCGAACGGGTCGGGCAGCGATCGGCAGATCTCGCCTGCCCGCCTGGGTTCACCGGCGTACGCGAAGGCGAGAGCAGCTGGGATGAGCGCTCGTGCTCCTCCCTCCGCGAGGGCTTCGGCGAGGGCTTCCTCGGCAACGAGCACCGCATCGGTGTGCCCGTCCTCGGCCATGGCCGACGCGACGGCCGCCAGCAGCTGTGCCCGCAGGCCGCGGTCACCGACCGTCCGGATGACCGCCACAGCCTGCGGACAGTCGCTGTCCAGGATCATGGCCTGCGCTGCCATAACCGGCACAGAGTCGGGGAGCGAGGCGGCGGCCGCACGGGCGAGGATCTCCGCAGTACCGCGCTGCCCCGCGTCCAGGGCGGCCGTGGCCGCCGACGCCAGCACCTCGTCCTGCCCTTGCTGGGGCACCCGAGCACACGCCATGTTGTACGCCCGGTTCGTGGACCCGACCAGGGCCAGTATGATCACCGCGTACGTCACGGCCTCCCTACGGCCCTCTCCAGCTACGGCATCGGCCAGCTGGGCTGCCTCGTCGGCCACCTCCGTCGCACGCTGCAGCTCACCGTTCGCGACCAGTACCCGCACCACTTCCACGAGGGCTCTCAGGCAGGCCACTTCACTCTGCCGGGCTCGAGCCAGGCTGACAGCCCGCCGCACCCGCCCCAGACCCGCCCACACCGCGATCAAAGTGTCCGACAGACTCTCGCTGCGTGACAGCAGGGCGTCGCGCCGCACGGCGAGCACGAATGCGTCGGCAACGTCAGCAGGGTCCTCGCCATCCCCGGCCACCAGGCCCTCGAACGCCGCGGACAGCTCGGCCAGCCCGTCCAGATCGGAACCGGACCGCTGCCACAGCCGGGTGTGACGGTGAGCGTCAGCGGCCAGCCGGGCAAGGCGCCGTGTGTCGCCTTGTGCGCGCAGCAGTTGGCTGTAGCCACGGAGCAGATACTCGGGCGTGCGGGGCGGCCAGCGCTGCTCTTGGAAGTCGTCCGCCCACTCATGCAGCCGCTCCCGGTTCGCCGCCAGCTCCTCTTCGGTGAGCAGTTCAACCGCGCTGCGCCGGATCTCCTCATGGGCCAGGACGTAGACGCCGGAAGCGGACGCGTCGGCGTCCTGGGAGGACCAGTGCGGCGTGCGGACGCGAAAGGCTCGTCCGGTAACGGTACTCAACTCCTTTTCGACCAGCCGGGGACGGGTGCCTGCCAGGCGGGCGAGGTCCGCCGCCGTCAGGCCACCACCGGCCGCCGTCACCAGCCCGAGCAGTTGCCGTGCGAGGCCACCGGCCTGGAGCATCCGCATGAGGCTGTCCTCCGCCTCCCTGCGCACGACTTCCGCGTACGGCGATGGTGCCAGCCACCGGTCGATGGCGCCGCTTCTCAGCGGGTGCGCGTGGGCCACATCGTCCGGGATGGGAGGATGCGGCCGCCCGGCCACCACTACCCGCATTCCGTGCCTGGGCGAGCGCGGCAGCAGCGCGGCGATGCTGTGGCTTCCGGGGCCCGCGAGCACCCCACAGTCCTCGTCCAAACCGTCGACGACGAGCACCAGTCGTCTGCCGCGGCTCTCGCACAGGGCTCCGGCCCGGTCCATCGCGGCGAGCAGGCTCTCCTCGCGCGTGTGCTCGGTGACCGCTGGTTCCTCCTCACCCAGCAGCGCGTAAAACTGCCGGTGCACCACCTCGCAGTACGCCTCACGGTCGTTTTGCCGGTTCAAGCGCGATGTGATGAAGAAGGACACGACGTCGACCCCGGCAGGGGGCTCCATCACGAACTGGGCCATGAGAGCCGTCTTTCCGGCCCATGCGGGGGCGAGCCACCTCCAGTACGAGCCCTCGGCACTGTCGGCATCTTCCCGCGCGGTGCAGAACTCTGCCATCAGCGCCAGCTCTTGAGACCGTCCGCGAAACTCGGCGGCTGCCAGGGACTCCACTTGGTAGCGGTAGTTGGACGTCGCGACGCGCTGTGGGGAGGCGACGAACTGGAACTGATTGCCGTCGCCCGTGACGACCAGATCGATGTCCCCTGCTGCCACCACGGAGCGAGCACCAGTCGCCATAAGCATGCCCTCCACGGGCAGCGACTTCTGTCGCTGTGGACGGCCCCACCACCTACCCAACAATGGTGCCGGGCCTCCCCACATCCCTCGGCGCTTCGCGACCACGCGTCACTGGATCCGGCACAGAAGATCCTGATGCATCGTCTCGACGAGTCTAGTCCCGCGAAATCACACGGCTTCCCGGATACGATCGAGGACTTCACGGCACGGGGCTCAATGGATGCGCCGGTGCTGCTGCTCGGCGCTGTACTCGTTCACGTACTGCCCGCGCGGCCCCACGAACAGCCCTTCGGCCACCAGCCGGCGCACCGCGTCTGCGGCTTCATTGGTGTCGACCTGCATCGTGTGGGCGATCCCGTCGCGGTTCACGAACCGCTCGTCGGGCAGGAAATGCGGTGGACCGAGGCACGGTTGATCCGGTAGGCGCGCTCAGCTGCGCGATCTTGGCCAGCGCGGGCAAATAAATGCCCTGCTCCGTACACGACAGCCGCACCCACCGGAGTACTGACTCCACGTCCTCCTCGCTCGCCACCAGCACGACTGCGACCGTCATGACCTGCACTCCCAATCCAGCTGGTCTTTAGGCGCTGTTTCCCGGGTCTCCCTCCGTGAGCGGGGGCGTTGGGGGCAGGCTGGCCGCATGGGACACGGAGACCCGACGAACGCGGAGTGGGATCGGCTGAAGTCGTTCTACCATGTGGTGGCGCGTGGGGGCCGGTGGAGCGATCACCCACGGTGATCTACCGGGTCCGTACGGGGGTGCAGTGAGGGATCTTCTGGAGCGGTTCGGGCCGTGGGAGACGGTCTACAAGCGCCATCGTCGCTGGTCGGCGGATGGGACCTGGCAGATGCTGCCGTCGTGGGTACAGGCTGCTGAGGGCGCCGCCAGCCGGATCGACTGGGATGTGTCCGTGGGCTCCACGGCGGTGCGTGCCCATCAGCACGCCGCCGGTGCAAGGAAGGCACCACCCCGCTCGGGGCCATTCGACTGCATAGCCGGGCACGAGCGTGGAGCCCAGAAAGACGGATCAGCCCAGGTCAGAGGTGTTCCAGCAACATCACCGCAGGTCAGCACCACTTGGTAGACGACTTCAAGAAGATCGCGTGGTCCACTGGCTTCGCGCATCACGCCTGATCCAGAGCGAGCCCCTCTCCGCCTCCGGCCTCGCCCAGTTCACGATCAAGATCCGGACATTGTACGGGCCAGAGCCAGCTCTCCCTGTCTTGAAAACTGGCATTCATACTGGTCAGAGCCAAGTGCGCCGTGCACCACCAGGAGACGAAGAACGTGCTGGGATGAACGCGCACCGCGTTCAGGCGCAGCGCCTTGCCCATGCCCGCAGAGGCTGAGCAGCGAGGTCGGGCTCGGTCTCTGAGGCCGGGCAGCTCTTACGCAACGACTCTGAGTCGATCAACCCCAGATGTCCGAGTTCAACGGAGCATAGTCAGCACCAAACCAGCACGGGAGTCAGCACCGCACCATCAAATCATCCCGAACTGCGCGTCCCGGACAGCACTCGTTTTCGACCACCTTCGAGCCCCTGAACCGCCCTTCCGCGAGCTGGCATGGTGGCCGCGCGCATAGCTACCCCCGGAACTATGGTGTTCCACCACATGTGCGCCTGACCTGCATGTTTCTACGGTGTGCCGACACGTACCCGTCCCCACCGCACACGAGGAAGTGGCGCACATGGCCTCCGGAACCACCGCTCCCCCTCCCCCCGCCAGCCTCCCCAGAATCGTCGCGGCCAGCCTCATCGGGACCACCATCGAGTGGTACGACTTCTTCCTGTACGGCTCGGCCGCCGCGCTGGTGTTCAACACGTTGTTCTTCCCGGACTCGGACCCGCTCGTCGGCACGCTGCTGTCGTTCCTGACGTACGCCGTGGGGTTCGCGGCGCGGCCGTTGGGGGCGCTCGTGTTCGGGCACTACGGTGACCGGCTGGGGCGGAAGAAGCTGCTGGTGCTGAGCCTCGTGCTGATGGGCGGGGCCACGTTCGCCATCGGGCTGCTGCCCACGCACGCCACCGTCGGCTCCGCCGCGCCGGTGCTGCTCACCGTGCTGCGGCTGGTGCAGGGCTTCGCGCTCGGCGGCGAGTGGGGCGGTGCCGTCCTGCTGGTGTCGGAGCACGGGGACGCGCGGCGGCGCGGCTTCTGGGCGTCATGGCCGCAGACGGGCGCGCCGGCGGGGCAGTTGCTCGCGACCGGTGTGCTGTCGCTGCTCACCGCCGTACTGTCCGAGGACGCCTTCGGCACCTGGGGCTGGCGGGTCCCGTTCCTGCTCTCCGGGGTGCTCGTGCTCGTCGGCCTGTGGATTCGTCTGTCTGTCGATGAATCACCCGTCTTCAAGGAGGCGCTGGAGCGGGCCGAGGCGCGGCGGGACGGCGCGGAGGAGAAGCTGCCGCTCGTCTCCGTGCTGCGGTACCACTGGCGGGACGTGCTCGTGGCGATGGGCGCCCGGATGGCGGAGAACATCAGCTACTACGTCATCACCGCCTTCATCCTCGTCTACGCCACCACCTCGGCCGGCGTCTCCAAGCAGACCGCGCTCAACGCCGTCCTCATCGCTTCCGCCGTGCACTTCGCCGTCATCCCGGCCTGGGGCGCGCTGTCCGACCGGGTCGGGCGGCGGCCCGTGTACCTGCTGGGCGCGGCCGGTGTCGGGCTGTGGATGTTCCCGTTCTTCGCGCTGGTGGACACCGGTTCGTTCGGGTACCTGATCCTGGCCGTGACCGTCGGGCTCGTGCTGCACGGCGCCATGTACGCCCCCCAGGCCGCGTTCTTCGCCGAGATGTTCGCGACCCGGATGCGGTACTCGGGCGCGTCGATCGGCGCCCAGTTCGCCTCCGTGGCGGCCGGTGCGCCCGCCCCGCTCATCGCCACCGCGCTGCTCTCGGACTACGACAGCTCCACCCCGATCGCGCTGTACGTGATCGCCGCCGCCGTGCTGACCCTGGTCGCGGTGGCCGTCTCGCGCGAGACGCGGCATCGGGATCTCGCACAGGTCGACGGTGAGGACGAGGAGACCTCCGGGACGGCGCCGGCCGCAGAGGCGCGGACGGTCTGACCGACGCCGTCACCACCGCCGCGCTGACCGGCTTCCGCACGGGGCCGGTCAGCGCCGTCCCGGTGCGGCCAGCCGGTGCAGCCGCAGGGCCAGTTGGATCTCCAGGGCCCGGGCGGGGGTCTGCCAGTCCGCGCCGAGCAGGCGGCCCACGCGTTCCAGCCGCTGCGCCACCGTGTTCACGTGGACGTGCAGCGCGTCCTTGGTGCGCGCCGGGCTCATCCCGCCCTCGAAGTACGCGTCCAGGGTGCGCACCAGTTCCGTGCCGCGCCGCTCGTCGTACGACACCACCGGGCCGATGGTCCGCTCGACGAAGCCGGCGATGTCCCGTTCGCCCGCGAGGAGCAGGCCGAGGAAGCCGAAGTCCTCGGCCGCCGCACCGTCCCCGGCCCGGCCCAGCAGGTGGAGCGCGTCCAGGCAGCGGCGGCCCTCGGCGTAGGCGGCGGCCACCGTCTCGGGGTGCACGGCGAGGTCGGTGACGGGTGCCGAGGCACCGACCGTGACCGGCTGGTGGACGGCCGTGCCCAGATGGCGGGCGGTGCGGCGGGCCACCTCCGTGGCGGTGTCCCGGGCGGCGAGCGGCAGCAGCAGGACGGTGCCGCCGTCCCGGGCGGCGGCCAGGCCGTGCCGGGTGGCCGCGAGGTGGGACGCGGCGGACCACAACCGGCGGCGGGCCGCGGCCTCCTCGTCGGCGTCGGCCGCCGGGCCGTCGAGGCGGGCGGCGAGGACGACATGGGTGGCGTCCAGGTCCGCCTGGAGGCGGCCGGCGCGTTCGCGCAGCAGGCGGGGGTCGCGGTCGCGGGCGTCGAGCAGGTCGTCCAGCAGCTCGCCGCGGACGCGCTGTTCGGCCTCGGCGGCGGAGCGGCGGGCGAGCAGCAGCAGGGAGGTGACCATCGCCGCGCGCTCCAGGGTGCGCTGGTCGACGGGGTCGAGGCCAGGATGACCGCGCAGGACCAGCGCGCCGAGGAGTTCCCCGCCGGCGGCCACCGCGGCGATCCAGTCGCTGCCGTGCCGTACGGCGTGTCCCTCGGCCCGGGACGCCTCCAGTGCCTCGGCCGGCGCCGCGGCGGCCTCGGTGAATCCGACGGTTCCGTCGAGGACCTGGGAGACGGCGGCGGCGACGTCGTGCACCCCGCCGCCGCGCAGGACGAGCTCGGCGAGCCGGTCGTGGACCTCGGACGCGCGCTCGATGACGGCGCTGCGGTCCCGGATGATCTCGTTGGCGCGCTCCAGGCCGGCCAGCGCGGCCCGGGTCTCGGTGAGCAGGTTGGCGGTGTCGATGGCCGCCGCGGCGAGCGCGGCGAAGGAGCCGAGCAGGGCGATCTGTTCGCGTTCGAAGACCCGCGCACGCCGGTCCGCCGCGAAGAGGACACCGATGACGTGCGGGCCGAGCATCAGGGGGACGCCGAGGATGGCGACCAGGCCCTCGTCGCGGACACCGGCGTCGATGGCGCGGGTGTGCTGGAAACGGCCGTCCTGGAAGTAGTCGTCGGTGACGTACGGCCGTGCGGTCTGGGCGACGAGCCCGCCGAGCCCCTCTCCCATGCCGAGGCGCAGCTGCTGGAAGCGGGCGGAGACGGAGCCCTCCGTGACCCGCATGTAGGTGTCGCCGCGGACCGGGTCGTTGAGGCTGAGGTAGGCGACGTCGGTGCCGAGCAGGGAGCGGGCGCGCTGCACGATCGCCTGCAGGACGGCATCCAGGTCGCGCAGCCCGGCGAGGTCGTGTGCGGTCTCGAAGAGCGCCGACAGCTCCGCCTCGCGCCGTCTGCGGCCCTCCAGCTCCGCGCGGACGCGCAGGGCGCGCAGTCTGGCCTCTTCCAGCGCGGCGATCCGGTCGGCGGGCTCGCCCGCGGCTCGGGCGAGCAGGACGGGCTGCTCGTAGGCCTCCACGGAGGCGTCGCGGGCCAGCAGGTCGAGGTACGGGGCCTCGGCGCTGCCGCTCGGTGCCGACTGCAGGTGATCGCGGGACATGGTCACAGGATTCCGTATCGGCCACCCGCCCCGGCAGGCCTGTGGATAACTCCCGGAGCCGGAGCGGGAACCGGAGCCGGAGCGGGAACCGGCGGAGCGGGGGCCGGAGCCGGAGCGGGAACCGGAGCCTGAGCGGGGACCGGTGCCGGCCTCGCCGGACCGGTCAGTGGGCCGTCCACCCGCCGTCCAGGACGAGGGAGGTACCGGTGACGAAGGACGCCTGCGGGCTGCACAGGTAGGCCACGGCCTCGGCGACCTCCTCGGGTTCGATGAGCCGCCGCAGGGCGCTGTCCTTCAGCAGGATCTCGGCCAGCACACGTTCCTCGGGGATGCCGTGTGCCTGCGCCTGGTCGGCGATCTGCTTCTCGACCAGTGGTGTGCGCACATAGGCCGGGTTCACACAGTTCGAGGTCACACCGTGGGCGGCGCCTTCGAGCGCGGTCGTCTTGGACAGGCCTTCGAGGCCATGTTTGGCGGCCACATAGGCGGACTTGAAGGCCGAGGCGCGCAGACCATGGACGGAGGACACATTCACGATCCGGCCCCAGCCTTGCGCGTACATGTGCGGGAGGGCGCCGCGGATGAGGCGGAAGGGTGCCTCCAGCATCACGGTGAGCACCGTGTGGAACACCTCGGGCGGGAACTCCTCGATGGGCCGCACGAGTTGCAGCCCGGCGTTGTTGACCAGCACATCGGTGCCGGCGGCGGCGCGTTCGGCGGCGTCCAGGTCGGTGAGGTCCACGACCAGCGGTACGACGGGGCCCGCGAGGCCGCCGGCCCGCTCCGCCTGCTGGGCCAGCTCGGCCAGGCCGGCCGCGTCCCGGTCGACGGCGCGCACCTCGGCCCCGGCGGCGGCCAGCCGCAGCGCGCAGGCGCGGCCGATGCCACTCGCGGCACCGGTGACGAGCGCGGTGCGGCCGTCGAGGTCGAGGGCGAGGCCCTGGGATCGGGGTTCGGGACCGGGCAGGGGGGTGGGCGAGGTCATGCGCCGACCCTAAGCGGCACCCGATGGTCCCCACATATGGTGACGACCCATACTTCAGCCGGCAGTCATAGGGTCAAACCATGTGGGTGCCTCCGACATGGCTTGCTTGATCCGGAAGAGCCCGAACTCGTGCAGCTCGGGCAGCGCGTCCACCTCGAACCAGCCGACGTCCAGCGACTCGTCGTCGTTGACCCGGGCCTCGCCGCCCACGGCCCGGCAGCGGATGGTGATGTCCATGTACTGGCAGGTGTCACCGTTGGGATAGGTCACCGGCTCCAGGGCCTGGACCAGGACGACCCGCTCGGCGACACAGTGCACCGCCGTCTCCTCGAAGACCTCCCGCACGGCACAGGCCGCGGGCTGCTCGCCCGGCTCCGGGATGCCGCCGATCACCGACCACTTGCGCGTGTCCGTCCGTCTGCCGAGCAGGACCCTGCCCTCGTCGTCGAAGACGATCGCGGTGACCCCGGGGAGCCACAGCAGCTGCCGGCCGGCGGAGGCCCTGAGCGTGCGGATGAATTCGGGAGTAGCCATGCGCCGACCCTAACGGGCCGAAGCACCGCGTCCCGCCGGGTCAAGGGGTCGTACGGCTACGCGTCACCGGCGCGCCGGGCACGCAGTCCGGAGCCGACCGCCCAGCCGATCCCGCCGACGGCGGCCAGCACCAGGGCGATCTCCGGGAGGATGCCCAGCTCGGTGGCGGGTGTGGTGGACGTGCGCAGCGGCACCTTCTGGACGAGATAGGCGGGCACGAACATGCCGGTCTTCCGGGTGATCCGCCCGTCCGGCATGATGACCGCGCTGACGCCGCTGGTCACCGGCACGGTCACGGTGCGGCTGTGCTCGACGGCGCGGATGCGGGACATGGCGAGCTGCTGGTAGGTCATCTCGCTGCGGTCGAAGGTGGCGTTGTTGCTCGGCACGGAGATCATCTCCGCCCCGTGCGTCACGGTGTCCCGCACGGCCCAGTCGAAGGCGGCCTCGTAGCAGGTGGCCAGGCCGACCTTGGTGCCGTCGATGTCGAACACGCCCGGCCTGGTGCCCCGGCTGAAGTCCTGGTGGGCCATGTCGGTCCACTGCTTGTTGATCGCTCCGACGAGCGAGCGCAGCGGAAGGAACTCTCCGAAGGGCTGGATCTGCCGCTTGTCGTAGGTCTGCGTCGGTCCCTTGACCGGGTCCCACAGGATCTGCTCGTTGAGCAGCTTGCCGTCCTTCTCCACGACTCCGCCGACGGAGACCGGCACGCCGATGTCCTTGGCCGCCTGCTCGATGACGGCGGCGGCGTCCGGGTACTCGAACGGGTCGATGTCGGAGGAGTTCTCCGGCCACAGGACGTAGTCGGGCTTGGCGGCCTTGCCCGCCCTGACGTCGGCGGCGAGTTTGTGCGTCTCGCGCGCGTGGTAGTCGAGCACGGCCCGCCGCTGGGCGTTGAACGCCAGCCCGGAGCGCGGCACGTTGCCCTGGATGACCGCCACGGTGGCGGTGCCGTACTCCGCCTGATCGCTCACCAGCGCGCGGGCCGCGACCGCGCCCGCCACCGGTACGGCGACGCTCAGCAGCGCGGCGGCCCCGGCGGCCCGCCGCACGGTCCGGGTCCGGCGCCGCTCCGCGACCAGCCGCCCGGCCTCGTACAGGCCGAATCCGCACAGGACGACCGCGAAGCCGAGCACCGGGGTGCCGCCGACCGCGGCGAGCGGCAGGAAGACGCCGTCCGCCTGACCGAACGCGATCTTGCCCCAGGGGAAGCCGCCGAAGGGCACGCGCGCGCGGAGCGCTTCGCCCGCGATCCACACCGCCGCGGCCCACACCGGCCACGCGGGCAGCCGGGAGACGGCGGCGACGCCCACGCCGACCAGCGCGACGAACACCGCCTCGATGACGACCAGCGCCAGCCAGGGTCCGGGACCGACCTCCACGCCGGTCCACACCAGCAGCGGCAGCAGGAAGCCCAGCCCGAAGAGGTAGCCGAGGCCGAGGGCGGCCTTCCAGCTCCGGTCGCGCAGCACCCAGGCAAAGCCGGCGAAGGCGGGCAGGGCCAGCCACCACAGGGCGCGCGGCGGGAAGCTGACGTAGAGCAGCACTCCGCACAGCGCGGAGGCGGCGGCCGGGACCAGGCGCAGCAGCCGGCCGCCGCGCGCGCCGGAGGCGGGGCGCGGCTGGAGCTGGTCCGGCTGGTCCACGGAAGTTGCGGTGACGGTCACCCGGGTGAGTGTACGGCGGTCGGCCTTACCCCCGACAGCACGGTCCGGCGCCGGAACAGCGGCGGTTGTCGCTGGTGGGCGCCCGTTCCCGGGCACCGCCGGCCGGATGCGCTGCCCCGGACCGGTAACGGTGCCCCCGGGTGGAAAGGCCGCCGGTATGTGCCGGAATCGCGGCGTTCCTCCGCGCCTCGTGCCCAAACCGCTCATGAGCCGTTACGGTGTGCCCAGCTTCGGCGGCGTGGCCGGACCCGGCACGCGGCCGTGGCCTGCCACAGGTCGGGGGACCGGGTACGAGGGGCGACGGGTGGGGTCGACGGGGACGGGATCCGCGACCGGTGCGTACGGTGCGGACGCCTACAACACGCGAAGAAACGTTTCCGACGGGACGGGCATGATCCTGTTGGGGGCCTGCGCCGGGTGGTCGCTGATCACCGCGGCGGCCCACGGCGGACGGCCCGAGGGCATGCTGCTCGCGGTGCTCGCCGTGGCCGGCGGGTATGCCGCGGGCCGGGTCTCCGGCGCGCTGCTGCCGGTGGCGGCGCCCTGCGCCGGCGCGGCGGCAGGGCTCGGCCTGGCCGTGGCGCTGCCCGGCCTCTCCCCCGGTCCCTGGTACGCCGCCCCGCTCGGGCACGCCGGAGCGACGGCCGCGCTGCTGGCGCTGGCCACCGGGGCCGCGTGCTGTGCGGCCTGGGCGACGGCCGTACCGGCCCTCCGGCTCGGGCTGCGCGCGCTGGCCTGCGCCGTCGTGGCGGCCGCGGCCGCGCTGGGGTCCTCGGCCGGGTGCGCGGCCGGCCTGGCCGTCCTGCTGTGCTCGCTCGCCGCGGGAGCGGCGCGCCGCCGGGCCGCATGGCTGGCGGCGCCGGTCGTGGCGGCGGCGCTGCCGGCGGCGGCGATCTGGGCGACCGCCGCCGACGTACTGCCCGACGGCCTCACCGGGGCGCTCGAAGGCCGGTTCACCGCACACCGGGTGCGGCTGTGGCGGGACGCCCTGGGACTGGCGGGCCGGCACAGCGGCCTGGGGATCGGCCCCGGCCGCTTCGGCGAGCCGCGCCCCGCGGCAGCGCCGGCCCTGCCGGCCGAGGGCACACCGCACTCCGCCCCGCTCCAGCAGGCGGCGGAGCAGGGTCTGGTCGGGGTGCTGCTGCTGGTCGCCGTGTTCTGCTGGGTCCTGTACGCCCTGTGGCGCAGCCCCCGCTCCACACCGATCGCCATCACCGCGGGCACCACCCTGACCGCGCTGGCCGCCCTCGCCTGTGTGAGCAACGCCCTGAGCTTCACGACGGTGACGGCGGGCGCGGCCCTCCTGGCCGGCTGGGCCACGGCCCGGCCGTGGGCGGGCGTCGCCGCGGAACCGTGACAGGGGGGCGGCGGTCCGAGGGCGGCCGTTCAGCCGGCTGTGCCGGGGCGGATCGTGCGCAGGCGGTCCCTGATGGCCCGTACCGCCGACTCCGCGTCGTCCACGGTGATGGTGAACGTGTGGCCGTCCCACAGGCGCAGCACGATGCCCTCGCCACGGCGTACGACGACCGCGGTGCCCTTCTCGGGGCGCCAGCGGTAGCCCCAGCCGCCCCAGTGGCGCGGGGTGACGAGGGCGGTGAAGTCGGCGCCGGCCACGTGGGAGAGCGGGATGCGGCGGCGCGGCAGCCCCATGTGTCCGCAGCGCACCTCGACGCACTCCTTGTCGAGCTTGAGGTCGACGTGCACGAAGGCGAGCGTGCCGAAGAGAACCAGCAGACCGGCCGCGATGCAGCCCACGACGGACATCGCCAGGGGGGCGATACCGGAGGTCCAGGCCGAGTCGACGGCCAGCTCGATCCCGAGGGCCAGGCAGGCGGCGCCGGCCAGCGCCAGCAGCCACTGGACCCGGTTGGTGGCGCGTCCCGTCCAGACGTCCGGGTGCGGATTGTCGTCGGCGTCGGGGTGGTGCCTCATGTTTATGAGGTTACTCAGGTTTCGCTGCGCGGGTAGCCGCTCGCGCAGGGTGACTCCTCCGGGCGGCCCAGACGTGGGCCCGGGCCGCGCCGGACGGTCACCGTGCGGTCGGTGTCAGCTTCGGTCGGCGAGCGGGCCGGGAGCCGGCAGCAGCCGCCCCTCGGCGTAGTGCAGCGCGGGCGCGGGCAGCGGGCCCGGCCGGCCACTCAGCAGGACCGTGAGCGTGCCCTCGGCGGGGGCCTCGGGGGCGGGCAGCTCGCCGAGCCGGCGCAGGGCCTGGGCGGCCACCGCTCCGGCGGATCCGTGCAGCACCAGCGGGGCGGCGCCGGGACGCTGGACGGCGGCACGGATACGTTCCGCCACCAGCTCGTAATGGGTGCAGCCCAGGACCACGGTCGTGACATCGTCGGGTGTCAGTTCGGCCGCCGCGGCGACGGCCGCGTCGATGGCCGCCTCGTCCGCGTGCTCGACGGCCTCGGCGAGCCCCCAGCACGGCACCTCGGTCACCCGCACACCACCGGCGAAGTCCTCGATCAGGCGGCGCTGGTAGGCGCTGCCCGTCGTGGCGGGGGTCGCCCAGATGGCGACGGGTCCGCCGCCGGCCGCGGCCGGCTTGATCGCCGGGACGGTGCCGATGACCGGGATACCGGGCTCCAGGCGGGCGCGCAGCGCGGGCAGGGAGTTCACCGTGGCGGTGTTGCAGCCGATGATCAACGCGTCGGGCCGGTGGGCCGCGGCGGCCTCGGCGACGTCCAGCGCACGCCGGGTGACGTCCTCGGGGGTACGCGGCCCCCAGGGCATGCCGTCCGGGTCCAGGGAGAGCACGAGATCCGCGTCGGGCCGCAGGCGCCGTACCGCGGCGGTGGCCGCCAGCAGGCCGATTCCGGAGTCCATGAGCGCGATCTTCACCCGGCCACGATAGACGATGCGGCCTCGCGGCCCGGTCGGGTGGGGCAGACTGCGGCCGTGAGCGCCTTCCTGTGGATCACCGTCGTATCACTGGTCTCCTGGTGCTGGCTGCTGCTCGGCCAGGGCTTTTTCTGGCGCACGGACGTCCGGCTGCCACGGCGCCGGGAGCCGGAGGAGTGGCCGTCGGTCTGTGTGGTCGTACCGGCCCGTGACGAGGCGGCCGTGCTGCCCGGGAGTCTGCCCTCGCTGCTGGCGCAGGACTATCCGGGGCGGGCGGAGGTCTTCCTGGTGGACGACGGGAGCACGGACGGCACCGGGGAGCTGGCCCGGGAACTGTCCCGGCGGTACGGCGGGCTGCCGCTCACGGTGGGGTCGCCGGGTGAGCCGCCGGCGGGCTGGACGGGCAAGCTGTGGGCGGTGCGGTACGGCATCGGGCTGGCACGCGCGCGTGCTCCCGAGTACCTGCTGCTGACGGACGCGGACATCGCGCACGGGCCGGACAGTCTGCGGGAGCTGGTGGCGGCGGCCCGCACCGGGGGCTTCGACGTGGTGTCGCAGATGGCGCGGCTGCGGGTGGCGAGCCTGTGGGAGCGGCTCGTGGTCCCGGCGTTCGTGTACTTTTTCGCGCAGCTGTATCCCTTCCGGTGGATCGGCCGGCAGGGTTCGCGCACGGCCGCGGCGGCGGGCGGCTGCGTCCTGCTGCGCGCGGAGACGGCCGAGAAGGCGCGCATCCCGGAGGCGATCCGGCACGCCGTCATCGACGATGTGGCGCTCGCGCGCGCGGTGAAGGGTTCGGGCGGTCGTGTCTGGCTGGGGCTTGCCGACCGGGTGGACAGCGTCCGCCCCTATCCGCGGCTGGCCGACCTGTGGCGGATGGTCTCGCGCAGCGCGTACGCCCAGCTGCGGCACAACCCGCTGCTGCTGCTCGGTACGGTCGCCGGGCTGGCGCTGGTGTACCTGGTGCCGCCGGCCGCCGTGGCGGTGGGCGCGGCAGGGGGCGGCGCGGCGGCCGCGCTCGCCGGGGCGGCGGCGTGGGCGGTGATGGCGGGAACGTACGTGCCGATGCTGCGCTACTACCGGCAGCCGCTGTGGCTCGCTCCGCTCCTGCCGTTCACCGCGTTGCTGTACCTGCTGATGACGGTCGACTCCGCCGTGCAGCACTACCGGGGGCGCGGGGCCGCCTGGAAGGGCCGCACCTACGCCCGCCCGGACGCGGTGCCCGAGGAGGGCTGAGCCCGGCTCACTTGCGGCCGGGCGTCCAGTTCATGCCCCAGCCGTAGGCGCGGTCCATGGTCCGCTGGGGGCTCGATCCGCGCTCCGGCACCAGGTACCGCGCCTCGCGCTGGACGAGGAGGTCGCCGCCGGTGTTGGTGATCAGTGCGAGCGCGCACACCGGGGAGGCGACGGTGCACTCGTCCAGCGAGAAGTCGATGGGGGCGCCGTACTGCGGCTGGAGCGTGACGGTGGCGTGCAGGTCGGCGAAGGAGCGGGCGCCCTCGTAGATGGTCACGAAGACGAGGATGCGCCGGAAGTCCTGTGCGTGGTCGAGGTTGATGGTGAGGTTCTCGCCGGTCGCCACGGCTCCGGTGCGGTCGTCGCCGTCGAGGTGGATGTACGGCGGCCGGTGCAGCGAGCCGAAGGCGTTGCCGAGTGCCTGTACGACTCCCTTGCGGCCGTCGGTGAGTTCGTACAGCGCGCACAGGTCGAGGTCGACGTCGCCACCGCCGCCCCAGCGGCCCCAGCCCGTGGACTGTGTGCGCATCTGCCAGTTGAGGTTCACCCGCATCGCGCCGGAGGTGCCGCCCTGCTTGGCCAGCGAGACCGAGGGGGCCGCCTTGGTGAGGGTGACCTTGGACAGCCGGACCGGCTGGGCGGCGGGGGCGGGCGGGGCCGCGGGCGGCGGTGGCGGGACGGCAGCCGGAGGGGAGGGCGGAGGCGGGACGGCAGCCGACGGGGGCGCCGGGGCCGTGGCGGGGCGGGGCGGCGGGGCGGCCTGGGCGGCGGCGCTGGGCGGTGCGGGGCGCTGCGGTTCGTCCACGGTGATGCCGAAGTCCGTCGCCAGGCCTTCGAGTCCGCTGCTGTATCCCTGGCCGACGGCGCGGAACTTCCAGCCGCCCTGACGGCGGTACAACTCGCCGAGTACGAAGGCCGTCTCCACGGTCGCGCCGGTGTTGTCGAAGCGGGCGACCACCTGCCCCGAGGCCGCGTCGGTCACCTCGATGTAGAGGTCCGGGACCTGGCCGAAGGTTCCGCCGTCCGCGGAGGCGGCCAGGACGATCCGTTCGACGGCGCCCTCCACGCGCGTGAGGTCGGCCAGCAGGGTGTCGGTGACGCGTCCGCCGGCCGTCCGCTTGCCCTCGTGGCGCACCGCGCCGGAGGCGTGGGCGGGCTGGTTGTAGAAGACGAAGTCCCCGTCGGAGCGGACCTTTCCGGCGGCGAGCAGCAGCGCCGAGGCGTCGGCGTCCGGTACCCCGGGGCCGGAGCGCCAGCCCAGTTCGACGCGCAGCGCCGTGGTCGGCACCGGCGTGTTCGATCCTTTCGGCATTGACATGTCCGCCCCCATCGCGTGTCGGCTTCCGGGTTTCCACTTCCGGGTTTCGTCCTGCGGTCCGCGTCGTCCCGGCCCGTGTGATCCCTACCCGTACAACCTATTCCCGGGGACAGCGCACGCCCATGAACGGCACAGGAAGATCGCCGGTCAACCGCCGGTAACCCGAGAGGAACTCGGCTTTTACACGATCCAAACGTCGATCCGCGTCCCTTTTTGCCAAGTTCGCTCGGATTGGGGATCCCCAGCACCTGCCGACACGGAAAACAACCCTCTTATCGGTCTCCCCAACCAGCACATCGTGGGCTTAACTTATGTGCCATGACCTCCCCCCGCTCCACCTATGGCGGCGGCTACTACTCCGCCTCCTTCCCGGACACCCCGATCTACGACTCGCTCGTGGCCGAGCGGGGCACCCCGCAGATCGCCCCGATCCGGGTCCCCGCCGCCTACGACACGGGCAGCAGCCTGCCCGCCCTGCCGTCGGCCCTCCCCGCCCTGCCGGCGGCCCCTGCCCAGCAGACCCCCGCCCCGGCCTACGGCTACCCGCAGACACCCCAGCCCGCCCCGCTGCAGCAGGCGCCCACGGCGTACATCCCGCAGCAGGCGAGCGCTCCGCGCGGCTACCCCGGTCCGCAGGCCCCGCAGCCGCAGCGGCCGATGGCCCCGGGCAACGGGTACGAGGCCATGCGCCCGGCCGCCCCGCGCCCCGCGCCGGCTCCCTACCAGGACCCGTACAACAACCAGCAGTACCGCGGCTACTGACGGCGGACCCGTGCTGTCGGTGCCGCCTGGCACGATGGACGGCATGGGAAACGCTGAAGTGGAGTCGATCCATGTCCATCCGGTCAAGGCGTTCCGGGGCGTGTCGCCCCGGGAGGCCGTCGTGGAGCCCTGGGGCCTGGCCGGGGACCGACGCTGGACGCTGATCGACGACGGGGGAAAGGTCGTCACTCAGCGCGAGGAGCCGCGCCTCGCACTGGCCGCCGCCGAGCCTCTGGCCGGCGGCGGCGTTCGTCTGTCCGCGCCCGGTCTGGCGCCGCTGACGGTCGCGGTGCCCGAGCCGGCGCAGACCGTGCCGCTGAACGTGTTCGGCACCAAGGTGGAGGGGGTCCCGGCCGACGCGGCCGCACACGCCTGGTGCAGCTCCTATCTGGGGGCCGAGGTCCGCCTGGTCCACATGGACGACCCGGCCACCCGCCGCCCGGTCGACCCCGCCTACGCACTGCCCGGCGAGACGGTGAGCTTCGCCGACGGCTACCCCCTGCTGGTGACCACGCTGGGCTCGCTGGACGCCCTGAACTCCCTGATCGCCGAGGGCCCGCACGCCCCTGAGGGGCCGCTGCCCATGAACCGGTTCCGGCCCAACGTCGTCGTCGCCGGCACCGAACCCTGGGCCGAGGACCGCTGGACGCGGATCTCCGTCGGTGAGGTGGTCTTCCGGGCCGCGAAGCCCAGCGGCCGGTGTGTCGTGACCACCACCGACCAGACCACGGCCGTCCGCGGCAAGGAACCGCTGCACACCCTGGCCCGCCACCGCCGGATGGACGGAAGGCTGCTGTTCGGTCAGAACCTCGTGCCGCTCTCCCCCGGCACGATCAGGGTCGGCGACCCGGTACGCGTACTGGAGTGGGAACCGGCGCGCGAAGCAGTCGCGTGATGATCCGGCGGACCGGGAACCGGGGGACGCGTCCCGCTCGTTGAAGGAGCGTGAGAAATTCGTGAGAGGCCGCGTGCTTCGGGTACCGCGGCGGACGTGACGTCGCTCTCTCCCGGTCCGGTCCGGGGGCGAGCACCGGCGCCGGGGGATATGACGGACCGGAAGGGGGTGGGGACATGCGAGCTCTCAGCGGGCTGTGGCGCTGGCGGCACAATCCATTGTGCCGTGCGACGGATCTGGCCGAGGCCTGGGTGGCCCTCGTGGCCCTGCTGCTGATCGCCGTGGCCGCGCCCGCGACCGGCTGTCTGGTCGGCGCCGCCGCGCAGGACTCGCTCCAGCGGTCGGTGCGGCAGCAGCAGCACGCCCGCCACCTGGTCACCGCCACCGTGGTGCGGGACCTGGGCGGGGCCGTGCCGGAGACCGACCCGGACACCAGCTCCGCGCGCGAGGCCCGCAGCCGCGTCCTCGCGGACTGGACCGCGCCGGACGGCACCCGGCAGCACGGCCCGGTCCTCGCCGACCTCAAGACCCCGCACCGGGGGGACCACTTCAGGCTCTGGACCGACCCGCACGGACGAATAACGACCCGTCCGCTGGACTCCGCCACGGCGACGACGCACGCCGTGCTCGCCGGGTTCGGCGCCGCCCTGCTGACGGCGGGCCTGGTCGAGACCGGCCGGCGCATCACCGTCTGGCGCCTGGTCCGCAGGCGGTACGCGCGCTGGGACCAGGCCTGGGAGCGGGCGGGCCCGGACTGGGGCAAGGCGGGCACCGGCAGCTGACGGCCTTCCGGCTCTGGTCAACTCGGCGTGCACGCACACGCTACGGTGGACCGGCCGAAGCGCTTTCGGCGACAACCCGCGGGTGCGTGAACCCCGGGGCGCGCGGGTGACCGGGGCGCGGACGCGCTCACACCGCCGGGACCGGGCACGGTCACGGCCGGGCACCGGCGGCCGCGCCCCGACGGACAGCGAGCCATCAGTACGACGAGGTGGGGGCACAGCAACGCCATGGCACAGGGCACGGTCCAGGTGACGCACACCGGTACGTCGCGGTGGCGGCGCCGCACGGGTGAGTACGCTTCGCTCGCCGCCGCCCTGGAGGCCGCCGCCGACGGCGACGTCCTCACCATCGCCCCCGGCACCTACCGGGAGAACCTCGTCGTCCAGCGGGCGGTGACGCTCCGTGGGCCCGAGGGTTCCCCCGGTTCGGTACGGATCGCGCCCGTGGACGGGGTGCCGCTGACCGTGCGGGCCTCGGCCGTCGTGCAGGACGTGCACGTGGAGGGCCAGGACGCGGCGGCGCCGGCGCTGCTGGTCGAGGAGGGCACGCCCGAGCTGATGGACGTGCGGATCGTCACCCGGTCCGCCGTCGGCATCGAAGTGCGCGGCGGCGCCCGCCCCACCGTGCGCCGGTGCACCGTCGACAACCCGGCCGGCATCGGCATCGCCGTACTCGACGGCGGCAGCGGGGTGTTCGAGGACTGCGAGGTCGTCGCCGCCGGGCAGGCGGGCGTGGCGGTCCGCGGCGGGGCCCATCCGCGGCTGGAGCGCTGCCGGGTGCACCACGCCTCCGGCACCGGAGTGACGGTCACCGGTGAGAACTCCTCGCTGGAGGCGGTGGGCTGCGAGATCTACGAGGTGCGCGGCTCGGGGGTACAGGTCACCCAGCGGGCCACCGCGCAGCTGACCGACTGCGATGTGCACCGCACCACCGCCGACGGCATCACCCTGGACACCGACGCGGTGCTCACGCTCGCCGACTGCCGCCTCCACGACATCCCGGAGAACGCGGTCGACCTGCGCTCCCGCTCGGTGCTCACACTGACCCGGACGACGGTCCGTCAGTTCGGGCGCAACGGCCTGTCGGTGTGGGACCCGGGGACCCGGGTGGACGCCCACCAGTGCGAGATCTTCGACAGCACCGGCGACTATCCCGCGGTGTGGGTGAGCGACGGGGCCACCGCCGTGCTCGACTCCTGCCGGGTGCACGACGTGCCGGACGCGCTGTTCGTGCTGGACCGCGGCTCGCGCGCGGACGTCGTGGACAGCGATCTGTCGCAGGTGCGCAACACGGCCGTGTCGGTGAGCGACGGGGCGACCGCGCAGCTGGACGACTGCCGGATCAAAGAGGCGGCCACCGGTGCCTGGTTCCGCGACCACGGCAGCGGCGGCACACTCGACAACTGCACCCTGGACGGCACCCAGACCGGTGTGATCGTCACCAAGGGCGCCGACCCGACCATCGAGCGCTGCACGGTCGACTCCCCCTCCGAGGCGGGTTTCTACGTCTCCGCGGGCGGCCGGGGCAGCTTCCTGAACTGCCGGGTCACCGGCAGCGGCGGCTACGGCTTCCATGTGATCGACGGCTGCCGTACGACGCTGCGCAGGTGCCGCACGGAGCGGTGTGCGCGCGGTGGGTACGAGTTCGCCGAGGGCGGCCCGGACGCGGGGACCGGGACCGGGCCGGTCGTGGAGGACTGCACCAGCGACGAGAGCGGCGGGCCGCGGGCGCCCGCGGCCCGGGAGGCGGCCGTGCAGACGGCTTCGCAGACCGCCGGGCTGCTGGGCTCCTTCCCCGGGCAGCGGGCGGCGGAGCAGCAGCCGGTCGCCGCGGTCGAGCCGGAGCAGGCGCAGCGCACCCCGAAGGACGTGCTGGGGGAACTCGACGCCCTGGTGGGCCTGGAGAGCGTCAAGCGCGAGGTGCGGGCGCTGACCGACATGATCGAGGTGGGCCGGCGCCGGCAGCGGGCGGGGCTGAAGGCGGCCTCCGTCAAACGGCATCTGGTCTTCACCGGATCCCCCGGCACCGGCAAGACGACGGTCGCCCGGCTCTACGGCGAGATCCTCGCCTCGCTGGACGTGCTGGAGAAGGGCCACCTGGTGGAGGTGTCCCGGGTCGACCTGGTCGGCGAGCACATCGGTTCCACGGCGATCCGCACCCAGGAGGCCTTCGAACGGGCGCGCGGCGGTGTGCTGTTCATCGACGAGGCCTACGCGCTGTCCCCGGAGGACGCCGGGCGGGACTTCGGCAAGGAGGCCATCGACACGCTGGTGAAGCTGATGGAGGACCACCGGGACGCGGTGGTGGTGATCGTCGCCGGGTACACCGCGGAGATGGAACGCTTCCTGTCCGTCAACCCCGGTGTGGCCTCCCGCTTCTCCCGCACCATCACCTTCGGCGACTACGGTCCCGAGGAACTGCTGCGGATCGTGGAGCAGCAGGCCGACGAGCACGAGTACCGGCTGGCGCCGGGGGCGTCCGAGGCGCTGCTGAAGTACTTCACCGAGATCCCGAAGGGCCCTGCGTTCGGCAACGGCCGTACCGCCCGGCAGACGTTCGAGGCGATGGTGGAGCGTCACGCGAGCCGCGTCGCCCAGCTGCCCGACCCGACCACCGAGGAACTGACCCTGCTGTACGCGGAGGACCTGCCGGAGCTGCCCTGAACACCGGCTCAGCCGCCGGGGCCCGGCTCCGGGCGCTGGACCGGTACCTCCGGGCGCAGCCGGGTCAGGAGGCGGGTGCGTTCGCGGGTGAAGGCGGGGTCCGACTGGTAGCCGGAGTGGCCGAGGATCGGGGCCGGAAGCGGGTAGTCCAGGGTGCGGCCGTAGGCGAGGGGGTCCCGCAGGGGCTCGTGGTCCACGTGGGGGGTGGTGTCGTCGGGGACGCGGACGGGGCCGCCGATGGGGTCGGTGCGCCGGTAGAGGTTGCGCCAGCAGGCGATGTCGTCGTGGAGGGCGGCGAGCGCGGGCGGGCCGAGGTGGGCCGGGAACCAGCGGCCGTAGAGGCGTTCCAGCGGGGAGCCGTAGGTGAGCAGGGCGACCCGTCCGCGGACGGACGGCGGCAGCTGCCAGGCCGCGGCGGCGGCGAGGACGCTGCCCTGGGAGTGGCCGGACAGGACCAGCCGGCCCTCGGTGCGCCGGGTCCAGGTGGCCATGCGCCAGGTGAGGTCCGGCACCGCGCGCTCGGCGTAGCAGGGCGGGGCGAAGGGGTGGGCGGCGCGGGGCCAGAAGGTGCCGACGTCCCACAGGATGCCGATGGTGCGCCGGGCGGAGGCGTCCTTGTAGGCGCGTCTGCCCCAGGTCACGAACAGCAGGAAGCCGAGTCCGACCAGCCAGGAGCCCACCGCCTGTGAGGTTTCGGCCACGGCCTGGACGAGG
Organism: Streptomyces sp. NPDC028928; assembly: GCF_055564915.1. Classification (NCBI taxonomy): domain Bacteria; kingdom Bacillati; phylum Actinomycetota; class Actinomycetes; order Kitasatosporales; family Streptomycetaceae; genus Streptomyces; species Streptomyces sp. NPDC028928. Next base: position 297,051 of record NZ_JBVHVI010000007.1, on the reverse strand, counting down.
TGGTGGGCGCGGTGGGCCGCTCCGCCGGGCGTCTTCCGGGTGGCCAGGGCCCCGGCCAGCGCGGCGCTGCCCAGCACGAGTGTGGTGGCGGTGAGCACGGCGACGACGAGGGGCGCCCGGTCGGTGAGGCCGGCCATGGCCCGGGCGTGGGCGATGGCGCGGGTGCGGGACGGGTCCTCCGGTTCGCCGGGGTGCTCGTGGCGGACCCGGTCGCGTTCGGCGTGGGCGAGCCGGGCGGTGCGCAGCGCGAGCCCGGCGGCCAGCAGGAGCAGGACCGCGAGGAGCGACGGGATGGCGGAGGCCTGCCAGGTCAGCAGGACGGGCGGCCCGGAGAGCAGGGCGCGGGTGCCGTCCAGCCAGTCGGCGACCCGCTGTGCGACCCCGCCGGAGATCACTCCGCCCAGCGCGCAGGCGAGCAGCGCGACGGCGGGTCCGCCGAGGCCGCGCATCGCGGCGCGCGGGTCGGGGCGGCGCCGGTACAGGTACCGGGCCACGACGGCGAGGGCGACGACGAGCATGCCCTGGGCCAGCATGAGGGCGCCGAAGGCCGGGTCGCCGGGCAGCCGGCCCGTGGACCGCCAGCCGGGCCGGGACCAGCCGGCGTAGACCAGGCCGAGGAGCAGCAGGGCGAGCGCGGCCAGTTTCAGACCGCGTACGAGGTGCCGGTCGAGCCGCTGGTCGAGCCGGTTCTCGCTGCGGCCCCGGCGGCAGACCACGCCCACCACCGCCGTCCCGCAGGCGAGCAGGGCCGCGGTCAGCAGCCAGCCGAGCAGGTCCAGGATCCGGGGGCCGCCGGGCCGGTGGTCGAAGCGGGCCGCCGGGGTGGTGACGGCGGCGGCCACGGTGAGCAGGCCGGCCGCGGTGTGGGCCGCGCGCAGCCGGGCGACCAGGCGGCGGCCGTACCAGAAGCCGGGCCGGGCCAGCGCGCTGCCGTGGGCGTCGGGTCCGGGGCCGCCGGTGTCCGGCTCGGGCTCGGGGGACAGCGGCAGGTGGGACTCGTAGGCGCGCCAGGTGCGGTGCGAGAGGTACCAGAGGAGGCCGGTCAGCGCGGTCGGCAGGACCGCGGCGAGGGCGAGGCGGCGACCGGGGGCGCTCCACCAGCCGCCGGCGGCGGGCGACAGGAAGTCCAGCCAGGAGTGGCGGCGGACGCAGGCCTGGACGCCCGCGCACTGCCAGGCGACCAGGTCGAGGGCCACCTCGCAGGCGGCTGCCACCAGCAGCACGGTCAGGGTGAGGGCGGCCAGGCGCACCAGGAGGCCGTAGAGCCGGACGGTGCGCGGCCGGGCGGGTGCGGCCGGGCGCATCCAGTGGGCGAGGTTGACCACCATGAACGGCAGTAATAACAGCCACAGGGCGCGGCTGCCGTCGCCGGAGGTGAGGTTGCACCAGACGTAGGCCTCCCGGACCGGTCCGCCGCGCGGGCGCCGGCCGTCCGGGGCGGCCCCGGTGTCCTCGGCGCGCCGGAAGACGGCGGCGGTGTCGTCGCCGGTGACCCGGACCGTGCGCGGGTCGCCGAGCATCTTCTCCGGTGTGGTGCCGCCGACCCCGTGCACCAGCAGTTCCAGCTCGTTCTCCGGCTCCGCGGGCCGGTCCGGGTACGGCCCCGGCCCGGCCGTGCGGTCCCCGTACTCCCCCGGCCCGGTGGTGCGGTCCGTGTGCTGCCCGGCGGGGCGGTCCTGTGCACGTTCCACTGTTCTCGCACTTCCCCCGTGACGCGCTGACGTCTGTGTCGTGCGCGGTTCAGGATCTCCTGTCCGGCGGTCGCGTGCACCTCCCGTCACGGAATCTCCCCGAACCGTGTCATGGCGGACGGTCCGGCAGGTGGTGGCGCAACCGGGGCGGAGCCATGAAAGGATGGGACGCCCGCGCACGGCAGGATCGATGGAACGTCCTGGTCGGAGCCGGTGCGCCGGGCGTGTCGGACGGTTGGCGGCGAAAGGACCGGAGCGTACGTGAGTGAGAATCAGAACCTCCTCGCGGAGCAGCGCCGCGCCCTGATCCTGGACGAGGTCCGGCGCCGGGGCGGGGTGCGGGTCAACGAGCTGACCCGCAAGCTCGGTGTCTCGGACATGACCGTGCGCCGTGACCTGGACGCGCTCGCCCGCCAGGGGGTGCTGGAGAAGGTGCACGGCGGTGCGGTGCCGGTGGTCGAGGCGAGCACGCACGAGCCGGGGTTCGAGGCGAAGTCGGGTCTGGAGCTGACCGCCAAGGAGGACATCGCGCGCGCCGCGGCCCGCCTGGTCGCCCCGGGGGCGGCGATCGCCCTGTCCGGGGGGACGACGACGTACGCGCTCGCCCAGCACCTGCTGGAGGTGCCCGATCTGACCGTGGTGACGAACTCGGTGCGGGTCGCGGACGTCTTCCACGCGGCGCAGCGCACCTCGGGACAGCGGCAGGGCGCGGCCACCGTGGTGCTGACGGGCGGGGTGCGCACCCCGTCGGACTCGCTGGTGGGGCCGGTGGCCGACCAGGCGATCGCCGCGCTCCACTTCGATCTGCTCTTCCTCGGTGTGCACGGCATATCGGTGGAGGCCGGTCTGTCCACGCCGAACCTCGCGGAGGCCGAGACCAATCGGCGGCTGGTGCACTCCGCGCGCCGGGTGGTGGTGGTCGCCGACCACACCAAGTGGGGCGTGGTGGGCCTGAGTTCGTTCGCCGCGCTGGAACAGGTGGACACGCTGGTGACCGATGCGGGGCTGCCGGCCGAGGCGCGCGCGGAGATCTCCGAGCACCTGCGGGTGGTGGTGGCGGGCGAGCCGGAGGACGAGGACGGCACAGACAGCTGAGGCCCCGTCAGCTATCGTGACGGGGCCCGGTCAATCGCCCTGCGCAACCGTCACGAGGGGATGTCGTCCATGGCTCGTCGTCTGCGTCCGGTGGAGATCGACTTCGTCGGGGCCGCGCCCGTGCGTCTGGTCTTCGCGCGGAACATCGCCGCGCCCCCCGAGCAGGTCTTCCGCGCGCTCGCCGACGACGTGCCCGGCTGGACGCGGTGGTTCTCCGCGGTGACCTCGGCCCGGGCCACCGACGGCGGCGCCGGGCGGGAGATACGGCTGCGGGGCGGAACGCGGTTCACGGAGACGGTGCTCGTGGCGAAGGCGCCCGAGGTGTACGCCTACCGCGTCGACACCACCAACGCGCCCGGCGCCCGTGCCCTCGTCGAGGAGTGGCGCCTGGCTCCTCATGGCACGGGCACCCGGGTGCGGTGGACCTTCGCCGCCGACGGGACGGCGCCGTTCCGGTTCGTCCTCATGCTGGCCCGGACGACTCGAGCGCGCCTTCCGCGACGCGGTGACGTCCTTGGACCGGCGCCTGTCCGGACGGTGATCAGCCGTCGCCGCGGGCGTGCTGCGCCTCGGTGACGACCGCCGCCATCAGTTCCGCGTCCAGTGCGGAGACATCGGCCAGGCGGGAGGCGGCGGACAGCGAGTTCAGCAGGGTCTTGGTGACGCGCAGGGCCGCCGGGGGGCGGCGGACGACGGGCCTGGCCCAGTCGGCGACGGCCGCGTCCAGCTCGTGAGCGGGGACGACCCTCTGCAGGATGGACAGGGACCGGGCCTCCTCCGCGGTGAAGGCCCGGCCGGTGAGGACCAGTTCGCGCACCCGGGCGGCGCCGACCTCGTTGATGAGCCGGGGCAGCAGGCCACCCCACGCGGTGGGCAGCCCGAGGGCCAGTTCCGGCAGCCGGAAGGTCGCGTCCTCGGAGCCCACCCGCAGGTCGCAGGCGAGCGCCAGGGCCATGCCCGCCCCGATGACCTTGCCGTGGACGCGGGCGATGGTGACGGCCGGGTTCCCGGTCAGGGCGTCACACACGCGCCGCGCCTTCGTCCCCGACAGGCGGATGCCGCTGCCCGTGGGGTCGGCGGCGAGGTGCCGGGTGAACTCGCCGCGGTCCCCGCCGAGACAGAAGTCGTCGCCGCCCCCGGCCAGCACCAGCACCCGGACCGCCGGGTCCTGGTCCTGGAGGACGGCCAGGAGGTCGTCCAGCAGGGCGTCCGTGACCGTGTTGCCGTGCTCGGGGGTGTTCAGCTCGATGGTCAGGACGGGGCCCTCCCGGTGGGTCCGCAGGGTCTGCTGTCGGGGGGCGGCCGGGAGAGCCGTGAGGGGAAGCGCGGTCATGTCGTCACTTTCAGGGGGGTGGTGTCGTCACATGCGGGGGGCACACGCTCACGTGGTCACGTGGTCACGTGGTCACGTGCAGGGAGGTGACGCGCCGGAAGACCATCCGGTTCGCGTAGGTCGGGGCCGCGGTCGGCCGCAGCGTGGGGAAGCGTTCGAGCAGCTGGGTGAGCAGCAGTCGGGCCTCCAGGCGGGCCAGGGCCGCGCCGAGACAGTAGTGGGCGCCGCCGCCGAAGGTGAGGTGGCCGCCCTTGCGGCGGATGTCGAAGACGTGCGGGTTCTCGTTGCGGCGCGGGTCGTGGTTGGCGGCGCCGTAGAGGACGTGGACGATGGTGTCCTTGGCGATGGGCACGCCCGCGAGCACGGTGTCGTCGGCGGCGAAGCGGGAGTTGAGGTGGATGGGCGGGTCGTAGCGCAGCACCTCGTCGATCGCGTCGTCGATGTGCTCGGGGTGCCGGCGCAGCCAGTCGGCCCGGGCGGGCTCCCGGGTCAGGAACCACACCGCGTTGGCGAGCAGCGTCGCGGTGGTCTCCAGGGAGGCGATGGTGATGAACATCGTCAGGTCGTACAGCGTCTGGTCGGCCGCCGCGCGGTCGTCGGGGTACTGGGCGTCCCAGTAGCGGATCCAGCCCGAGAGGACATCGTTGCCAGGGTGGGCGCGCCGGTGGGCGAGGAGGCCGGTGAAGAAGGAGCGCATCTCCAGGGTGGCCTGGGCGGAGACGGCCAGTTCGCTCTTGGTGGGGAGCAGTTCCTGGGCGTGCACCTGGCGGTGGGTGAAGTCCAGGATCCGCGGGTAGTGCTCGGCCGGGACGGCCAGCCACCAGCCGACGGTGCGGATCGGGAGCTGCTCGGCGACCGTGGTGACGAAGTCGGCCGCGCCGCGGGTGCGCAGCCGGAGGTCGAGGCGGTCCAGGAGCCCGGTGACGTGCCCGGCGATCTGTGGCTGCAGGGCCGCCAGTGTGCCGCGGTCGAAGAGGTTGCCCAGGGCGCGGCGCTGGGCGGTGTGCACGGGCGGGTTGAGGCGGGAGAGGGTCCGCGTCATCTCCCGGGTCGCCGGCTCCCGCCAGCGTGCCGTGTCGGGCTGGCGCTCCTGCCAGTCGAAGTCGGGTACGAGCCAGTTCCTGCCGCGCAGGATCTGGTTGCACGCCTCGAATCCGGTCACGAAGTACCCGCCCCAGGGAGCGGGTACCACCTCGCCCAGGGCGCGCAGCTCGTCCCAGACGGGCAGGGGGTTGGCCCGTCCCTCTTCGGACCGCAGGCGACGAAGGAGGGGGATGACGGCTCGGCGGTCGGTGGTGGTACCGCGTATGACGCCAACGGCGGTCACGCGAAGCTCCTTTGTCGCTGGGCGCTACCGTTACCGCCGGAACCTACCCTTCCTCTCTCCTTCGTCATGCGCCTGACAGTGTTGCTCCCGTCACACAGGGCACATCAGACCCGGAAGATGTCCAGAAAGCTGCTCCAGAAGCCCTTCTTCCTGGCCGGTTCCTGACGTACGGCGACGACCGGGGCCGTGGGCAGCGGCTGCTCCGCCGCGGCGGCGACGGTACGGCTCTGCAGCGCGGAGGCCATGCGGGTGGCCGGGGTCGGGCTGAAGGCCACCGGCAGGGAGACCAGGGCCCGGTGGAACGGGCCCGGCCGCCACTCCAGCTCCTTCTCGTGGACGGCCAGCGTCAGATCGGGCAGGGCGTTGAGGATCTTCTCGATCGCGGTGACGGCGATGACCTGCGCCGGGTCCTTCGCCGGGCACGCGTGCGGACCGGCTCCCCAGGCCAGGTGGGCGCCCTTGCTGTGCATCCGGCGGGCCTCGGCCAGCGCGGGATCGCTGTTGGCCGCGGCGAAGCTGATGACGACCGGGGTGCCCGCTTCCGCCACCACTCCCCCGAGGTCCACGTCCTGGACCGGGTAGTGGGTGGCGTAGTTGGCGATCGGCGTCTGGTTCCACAGCACGTGATCGATCGCCTCCTCGATCAGCATGCCCGAGTCGCGCCCGCTCGTGTCCGGCGACAGCAGCAGGAGCAGGGCGTTGCCGATGAGGTTGCGCTCGGGTTCCACCCCGGCGCCCATCAGCATGACCAGCTGGTCCTTGAGTTCCTCGTCGGTGAGGCCCGCGGGGTGCTGGATCAGCCAGGAGGTGACGTCGTCGCCGGGCCGGCGGCGCTTGAGGGCGATCAGCTCCATGAGGCAGGCGGTCAGCTCCTCGTTGGCGCGCAGGGCGTCCTTGCCGTCGAAGATCGCCGACATGGCGCTGGTCAGGGTGTCCCCGATGTCCGCGGGGCAGCCGAAGAGCTTGTTGAACAGCAGCAGCGGCAGCAGCTTGGCGTAGTCGTTGAGGAGGTCGGCCCGGCCCCGCTCGCTGAACTGGTCGATCAGGTAGTCGGCGAGGGGCTCGACGTCACGGCGGATCCGGGTGATGTTGAGCCGGGCCAGGCTGTCCGTGACGGCCTTGCGCAGCCGCAGGTGCACGGCGCCGTCGGTGAACAGGCAGTTCGGCCGGTACGCCATCATCGGCAGCACCGGGTGGTCCAGCCCGATCCGCCCTTCGTTCAGGGCCTTCCAGCGGCGGGCGTCACGGGCGAAGAGCGTGGAGTTCTGCAGCACGCGCAGGGCCGTCTCGTGGCCGACGACCAGGGTGGCGTCGACACCGGGTGCGAGTTCGACCGGCCCGGCCGGACCGTGGGCGCGCAGCCGGTCGTAGACCTGGTGGGGGTCGGCGGCGAACGCGGCGTCGTGCATGGGGCATCTGGCGCCGGCGGGGGCGGGAGCTGACTGGCGGTCCATGAGGTTCCTTCTGCTGGCTCCGGCCGAGGGTCCGGGGGGTGGCTCCGGGCCGGGGCCGTAGGGGGGTGGTTCCGGGCGGGGGTCCGGGCGGACGGTCCGGAAAAAGAGACGGGGGATGGCGGATGGTGGGATGTCAGGCGGCTCGGGTGAGCAGGTGGCGCACGAGCGCGATCAGCGCGTGGGCCGAGGACTGCCGGTCGCGGGCGTCGCAGTAGACGACCGGGGTGTCCGGCAGGAGGTCGAGGGCCTCGCGCACCTCCGCCTCCTCGTACACCGTGCCGTGCTCGAAGCTGTTGACCGCGATGGCGTACTCGAGGCCGTACCGCTCGACGAGGTCGATGACGGGGAAGGTCTCCTCCAGCCGGGCGGGGTCGACCAGGAGCAGCGCCCCCAGCGCGCCGCGCGCCATGTCCTCCCACAGCTGCATGAACCGCTGCTGGCCGGGGGTGCCGAACAGGTACAGCACGAGGTCGTCGCTGAGGGTGAGCCGGCCGAAGTCCAGGGCCACGGTGGTGGTGGTCTTGTCCGCCACCCCCCGGAGGTCGTCCACGTGGAGCGACGCCTGCGTCATCTTCTCCTCGGTGCGCAGCGGGGTGATCTCCGACAGCGAGCCGATGAAGGTCGTCTTGCCCACGGCGAAGTGCCCGACGACCAGGATCTTGGCAGCGTTGGTCACCGCGCTGGAGACGTATATGGATCCGGGGGCCGTCTCAGCCGATGAGGGATTGGAGTCCATTCAGAACCTTTTCCAGGGTCGCTCTGTCAACGTTCTGAGCCCGGGGCGGCTCGGCGCGGCGCAGCAGGTGGCCCTGCTCGGATAAATCGGTCAGCAGCAGCCGGGCCACCCCCACCGGCAGTCCCAGGTGGCCGGCCACCTCGGCGACCGACAGGTAGCCGCCCGCGCACAGCTTCCAGATCGCCATCACCTCGGGGCCGGCTCCCAGCGGGGGTGTCCGGTCGGGAGCCAGGGTGACCAGGGTGTGCAGCGCCAGGTCGTCCGCGGCCGGCAGGGTCCGGCCGCCGGTGATGACGTAGGAGCGGACGAAGTCGCTGGTGACGGAGGCTTCCTCGCCGGGCGTCGTCATGCGCCCACGCCGTTGTCCGAGCGCGGCGCCACGCTCATCGCCTTGCTCAGGGAGGACACCGTCTTCTGCATACGGAAGGACATGGCCTCCATGTCGACGTCCGGCGCGGCCGAGACGGCGAGGTAGGAGCCCTGACCGGCCGCGATCAGGAAGATCCAGCCGCCGTCGTACTCCAGCAGCGTCTGCTTCCAGATCCCGTGCCCCGCTCCCACGAACCCCGCGACGGCCCGGCTCAGCGACTGCATCGAGCTCATGGCGGCGGCGTTCGTCTCGGCGTCGTCCCGCCCGATGTCGTCCGAGCGCTGGAGCAGCAGGCCGTCGCCCGAGACGAGGATCGCGTGCCGGGCCCCGCGTACCTCGAGTACGTCGTTCAGCACCCAGGACAGGTCGATGTTCACTTGTTGTCAGGTCCTTCCGTGGTGTTCGTGGTCCGCCCCAGCTGTGTTCCGCGCGCGAACGCCCCGAGCCGTGACGCCGTCACCTCGCTGGCCGGCTCGGGCGTCCCCTCCTGGCCGTCGAGGGCGGGGACCACCGTGACGGGTCCGCCCCGCCGCCGGCGTTTGGGCAGACCTCCCGAGGTCGTTCCCACCACGTGCGAGGGACCCACGACCGGGACCGGCGCCAGTCGCTGGGGGGCCGCCTCCGGGCCCTCGGCGTCCTGGGCGTCGGCCACGGGGGCGGGCGCGTCGGCCGCGAGGAGACTTTCGGGTACACGAATCACTGCACGCACTCCGCCGTAGGGGGACACGGAACCGACGGAGACGGCGAAGCCGTAGCGGGCGGCGAGCATGCCGCACACGGCGAAGCCGAACCGCGGCGGATCGCCGAGACCGGTGATGTCGACGGGACCGTCGACCGACAGCAGGGCCGCCGCCCGGTCCTTGGTCTCCTGGTCCATGCCCAGTCCGGCGTCGTCCACGATGAAACACAGACCGCTCGGGACGGTCTGGATGTTGACCTCGACCGGGGTCCCGGGCGCGCTGTAGTTCGTCGCGTTGTCCAGCAGCTCGGCGAGGACGACGGCCACCGGCTCGACGGCCTTGCCGACGAGGGAGACGTTGACCTGCGAGTGGACGCTGACCCGGTCGAAGTCCTTGATCCGGCCCTGGGCGCTGCGCGCGACGTCGTAGACGGTGGCGGCGCGCTCGCGCCGGCCCAGCCAGCCGCCGCACAGTACGGAGATGCCCTTGGCCCGGCGGCTGAACTGGCTGCCGGTGTGGTCGACCGTCATCAGGTCGGCCAGGACGTCCGTGGTGTCGCCGTATTTCTTCAGCAGGCTGTCCAGGAGGACCTGCTGTTCCTCGGCGAGCGACTGGAGCGTGCCCATGGCGGACTTCAGCACCGCCTTGGTCGACGCCTCCGCGTCCGCCCGTACGTCCGCCAGGTCGCGCTGGTGCTGTGCGGTCAGCGCGGCGATGTGCGCGTGGAGCTGACCGACATCACCGCGGGCCTCCCCCAGCCCTGCCTCCAGCTCCTTCCTCGTTCTTCGGAGCGCCATGTTGGTTCTCCGGGCCCGCATCACTGCGACGACCGCAGCGACGAGCACCACAAGCAAGATCCACAGCAGTGGATCCCGGGTCAATGACGTCATGAGACTCTCTTCAAGTCGCATCGCGCCGGCGAGCGTGAGCAGCGCGATGGTGCCTTTGAGACTGTCCCCCCAGACGCGTTCATGACACGCCGTCAGCCCACTCAAAAGTGCGATGATCTTATCAGTCACACAGGCACAACCGACTTGCCCACAGGCTCAATTGAGACGTCACCAAACCCTCACATGCCCGAAACCCGCCCGTCGCGCGGCGGTCGCGGAAGGGCGGGGCGGGCGGTCAGTGCGGCCACACGCCCGTCGCCAGGAACGAGTCGAGCACCGCCGTGTACGGCGTGATGTCCAGGCCCTGCTCCGCGAGCCACGCGTCCGAGTAGTACTTGTCCAGGTAGCGGTCGCCCGGGTCGCACAGCAGGGTGACGACACTGCCGGTACGCCCCTCGGCCACCATCTCGGCGACGATCTTCAGCGCGCTCCACAGGCCGGTGCCCGTCGAGCCGCCCGCCTTGCGGCCGATGGCCCCCTCCAGGGCCCGTACGGCGGCGACGGTGGCCGCGTCCGGGACCTTCATCATCCGGTCGATCGCGCCGGGCACGAAGCTGGGCTCCATGCGCGGCCGGCCGATGCCCTCGATCCGGGAGCCGCAGTCACAGGTGACGTCCGGGTCGCCGGTGGTCCAGCCCTCGAAGAAACAGGAGTTGTCCGGGTCGGCGACACAGATCCGGGTGTCGTACTGCATGTAGTGGACGTAGCGCGCGAGGGTCGCGGAGGTGCCGCCGGTGCCCGCCGTGGCGACGATCCAGGCCGGCTCCGGGAACCGCTCCAGGCGCAGCTGGCGGAAGATCGACTCGGCGATGTTGTTGTTGCCGCGCCAGTCCGTGGCCCGTTCGGCGTAGGTGAACTGGTCCATGTAGTGGCCGCCGGTCTCCACCGCGAGGCGGGCGGACTCCTCGTACATCTTCCGGGAGTCGTCCACGAAGTGGCACTGTCCGCCGTGGAACTGGATGAGGCGGATCTTCTCGGCGCTGGTCGTGCGTGGCATGACCGCGATGAAGGGCACGCCGATCAGCTTCGCGAAGTACGCCTCGGAAACCGCCGTCGAGCCGCTGGACGCCTCGATCACCGGACGGTCCGGGCGGATCCAGCCATTGCAGAGGCCGTAGAGGAACAGGGAGCGGGCGAGCCGGTGCTTGAGGCTGCCCGTGGGGTGGGTGGACTCGTCCTTCAGGTAGAGGTCGATGCCCCACCGCTCGGGCAGCGGGAAACGCAGCAGGTGCGTGTCGGCGGAGCGGTTGGCGTCCGCCTGGACCTTGCGGACGGCCTCTTTCAGCCATGCCCGGTAGGCGGCGTCACTGCGGTCGACGTCGACGGTGGCGCCGGTCCTGGTCTGGGGAGTAGTGCTCACGGCAAGGCTCCTTACGCTCGTGGCCGACGGCGCCTCACGCGGGCCGGCAGATCGAGCATAGGCAGCTTTCACACCGCTTCCCACCTGCATAAACGCATCTTTGAGCGGCCCAAAGACCCCCTGGGGCACACGCGTGCGAGCCACCTGGGGGCGCATGGGCGGAAGTGCTCCGGGCGGGTGGAGCGGGCGTCCCGGGCGTACTGGTGCTCCACGCCGTACCGGGGCAGACTGCACGCGACGGGACCACCGTCCCGGACGGGGGCGCACAGGGAACCACGGGAAGACCGTAAGGGGGCGGCGAGACATGGCGGAGCCCGAGTTCAGTGCCACAGGCGTGCGCATCGGCAAACGTCTGCGTTCGCTCACCCGGGCCGGGCAGGTCCGGATCAGCGACGGCCGACTGCAGCTGCTGACCAGCTACGGCAGCGAGATAGACAGCGCGCCGGTGCAGGCGGTGCGCGCGTCCAAGCCATGGTTCGTGCCGGACGACCGGGCGCTGGCCGACGTCAACGGCACGCGGTACCTGCTGACGCTGGGCGACCACGACCCCGCTCCGGGGCAGCCGGGGCCGCCGGCGGCACGGCGCTTCGTCGAGGCGGTGCGCCGGGCGGCGGGGCGCGGCGGCTGACGAGCGTCCACCGCGCGGCGGTACGCCGGGTTCGGTGCGCCGCGCGGCGTGGGCCGCGTACGGCACCCCGCACCGCGGGCCGCGTACGGTGCGGCGCGTACCGGTGCGGCGCGTACCGGTGCGGCGCGTACCGGTGCGGCGCGTACGGTGCGCCGCTCACGGCGTGCAGCGGTCGGTCGCGGCGAGTTGCGGGAGCGCATCCGCTGCGTCACGCTGGTCACACGTCACTCTGGGTTTACCGGCGACAACGCTGCGAACCAGCCCGCCGGCCACGACAGCAGGCGGACGTTTGGACGCAAGCACCCTGCTGGATCCGTTGTTCTCCGTGTTCCTCCGGTTCCTCCGGACCTCACATCGGGGAGTCGCAGCCGTGATCAGTCACCCAAGCAGGCACTGCACGGTGGAGCTCCAAGCCCTGCCGTCGCGGATCGGCCAGGTCCGCAGAATCGTATCTGCGCAGTTGCGCTACTGGCATCTGGACCCGTTGATAGACCGGGCCGCGCTCGGTGTGACAGAGCTGCTGAGCAACGTCCACCGGCACGCCAGGCCCGACAAGTCGTGCACCGTCGAACTGGAGTTGCTGCCGGACCGGCTCACGGTCTCGGTCCGCGACCACGATCCGCGCCTCCCGGTGCCGGCCGACGCCCCGGACACCACGGACACCGGTCCGCTCCCCACCTGCGGGCGGGGCCTGGCGATGGTGGCCGCGGTGAGCGAGAGCTGGGGCGCCCGGCCGGACGGCGAGAACGGCAAGGTGGTGTGGTTCACCCTGCCGGCCGCGGCCCCGCTCCGCGGCCATCCGGAAGGAGCGCCTCGGGGGCTGACACGGGCTGCGCCCGCCCCGACGCCGGCACCGGCGCGTACGCCGGCCCCGGTTGCCACGCCTGTCGGGGCGGGGGTCGGCGTGCCGGTGGAGGCCGGGCCCGCCGTACCCGTGGGAGCCGCTGTGGCCACCGGGGCGGCCGTGACCGCGGGTGGTGTGGTCGGGGCCGCGGCTCCGGCGCCCGGTGGGGCCGTTGCCGGGGGCGGGGGAAGCACGGCCCCCGTCACCACCACACCCCCGAACACGAGGCCGGCTGTCCACCGATGACCGGGCGGCGCCCCCACCCGGTGGCGCCCCCGCCGCAGCACGTCCACGCGGACCGCGGCCCCGCCGCGGTCGTCGTCATGCCGTACCGCTCCTGCCGGTGCGGCCGAACTGCTCCTCCAGGACGGACAGCCGGCGCCAGTACTCGTCCTCGTCGATCTCGCCGGAGGCGAAGCGGCGGCCGAGGACGGCGAGCGGCGAGTCGCCGGCCGGGCGTCCCGCGTCCATGGGCCGCCAGGGGCCGCCGCGCCCGCGCCAGGCGGTGCGGCGCAGGAGGGTGAGGGCGCCGACCACGACGGCCGCCCAGATCAACGGGAAGAACAGGATCCACGGGCCGGGGCCGCCGTCCCAGTGCGCCAGGGTCTGCATCTCGGGTCTCCCTCATCGGTTCATGTCTTCGGGTGATGCTCCGAGGCTCGCTCCGGCACGGGGTCCCGGTCGTCGTGCGGCCGGCGGCAGTGCGGGTACCTCCCGGGGAGTACGGCCGTACCGTCCGGCTGCTCCCGGGGGGTACTGGCGGGCTGTAACTACTAGTATGTACAGTGAGCGCATGAGCACCTCGGAACGACTGATCGAGTCCACCCGCGAGCTGCTGTGGGAGCGCGGGTACGTGGGCACCAGCCCCAAGGCGATCCTGGAGCGCGCGGGGGCCGGCCAGGGCAGCATGTACCACCACTTCAAGGGCAAGCCCGATCTCGCCCTGGCCGCGATCCGGCGCACCGCCGAGGAACTGCGGGCCACCGCCGAGGCCGTTCTCGGCGGACCGGGCACGCCGTACGAGCGCATCGAGGCGTATCTGCTGCGCGAGCGTGACGTACTGCGCGGCTGCCCGGTCGGCCGGCTGACCATGGACCCGGACGTGATCGCGAGCGACGAACTGCGCGCGCCGGTCGACGAGACCATCGCCGCCATCCGCGAGCGGATCGCCGCGATCGTCGAAGAGGGCAAACGGCAGGGGCAGTTCGCTCCCGCGCTGGACGGCCGGGAGATCGCCGCCGCCGTCCTCGCGACCGTCCAGGGCGGCTATGTCCTCGCCCGCGCGTCCGGATCGCCCGCCGCCTTCGACGCCGGTGTCCGGGGTCTGCTCTCCCTGCTCGCACCCCGGACTCCCGGACAGGAGAACTGAGTCACGTGCACATCACCACACGCCGGCCCGACACGCGGCAGGGCCCGGCGGAGAACTTCACCGGCACGGTCTGGCTGGACGAGACGGCCGCGCCCCCCGCTCCCTCCCGGCTGCGGATGTTCCACGTGCACTTCGCCCCGGGCGCGCACACGGCCTGGCACCGGCACCCGCACGGGCAGGTGCTGCACGTCCTGGAGGGCGAGGGGCTGGTGCAGCGCCGGGGCGGGGAGGTCCAGGAGATCCGCGCGGGCGACACGGTGTGGATCGAGCCGGACGAATGGCACTGGCACGGTGCCGGGCCCCGCACCTTCATGACCCACCTCGCCGTCGTGGAGGCCGCCGAGGACGGCACGACGGTCGAGTGGCACGCGCACGTGGCCGACTACCCCGCCTGAGAAGGGAATCGCGAGATGCACGCGATGCAGTACGAGTTCACCCTGCCCGCCGACTACGACATGGGGGTCATCCGCTCCCGCGTCGCCCGGGTCGGGCATCTGCTGGACGACTGGGACGGCCTCGGCATCAAGACGTACGTGATGCGCGAGCGCGGGGTGAACGGCTCGCCGGTCAACCAGTACGGGCCGTTCTACCTCTGGAACACCATGGAGGGCATGAACAGCTTCCTGTGGGGCGGAGCCTTCCAGGGGCCCGTGGACGACTTCGGGCGGCCGGCGGTCCGGCAGTGGACCGGCCTGGCGTTCGAGGAGGGCACCGCGACCGCCTCCGCGCCGGCGTTCGCCGTCCGCCGACGCCGACCGGTGCCCGAGGGCGTGCAGTTGGCCTCCTTCATGGCGGACGCGGTGGCGGAGACGGAGAGGCTGGCGGCCGAGGACGGTGCGGTGCTCGCGGCGGCGGCCGTGGACACCCGCGCCTGGGAGCTGGTGCACTTCTCCCTCTGGGAGCACAGCACACCGAAGGCCGACGGGGACGTCTTCGAGGTGCTGTACCTGTCCGCGCCCGGCCGGGACCGGCTCCCGCGCGGACGGCAGTGGTGACCCACGTCCGTACGGTCCTCGGCGACATCCGGCCCGAGGAACTGGGCGTGTGCGACGCGCACGACCATCTCTTCCTGCGCACGCCCCGCCTGCCGGCGCTGGACGACGTCTCCGCCGCGCGGGCCGAGCTGTCGGCCTTCCGCGCGGCGGGCGGCGCGGCCGTCGTGCAGTGGACGCCGTACGGCATGGGACGGCGGGCCGCGGACCTGGCGGCGCTGTCCCGGACGACCGGTGTACGGATCGTCTGCGCGACCGGGCTGCACCAGGCGACGCACTACGAGCCCGAGTCGCTCGCCCGGCTGCGGGGCGGGCGGCTGGCCGGGCTGTTCGTCTCGGAGCTCACCGAGGGCATCGCCACGACCGGGGTGCGGGCCGGCCTGATCAAGGTGGCCGGCGGCTTCCACGGGCTCGACGCGCACGCCCGCTGGACCATGACGGCGGCGGCCGAGGCGCACCACGCCACCGGCGCGCCCATCGCCGTCCACCTGGAGCTGGGCACCGGCGCACTGGACGTACTGGACCTGTTGTGCGGTGAGTTGGGCGTGCCGGGTGAGCGGGTGATCCTGGGCCATCTCAACCGCTCCCCCGACCCCGTGGTGCACCGGCGGGCCGCCGAGTCCGGGTGCTGGCTGGCCTTCGACGGACCTTCCCGCGCCCATCACGCCACCGACTGGCGGATGCCGGAGGCGGTGCGGGCCCTGGCGGAGGCGGGGTTCGGTGACCGGCTGCTGCTCGGCGGGGACACGGTGACCCCGGGGGCCCGCTCGGTCGACGGCGGGCCCGGGATGCCGTACCTGCTGCGCCGGGTGCGGGAGCGGCTGACGGAGGCGGTGGGCGCCGAACTGGTGGACCGCATCCTCGGGGGGCATCCGGGTCGGGCGTTCGCGGTCGGCTGGAAGAGCTGAGCGGGCCGTGGCCCGATCCTGTGGATCTCTGTCCCCGCGGACGGTTACCGCCGTCGGCCGGGGTCCGGAGGATGGAGCCGGACGACCACCGACCGCTGCCCGGAGGGACGAGAGAGCATGGCCCTGGAGATGCGCGCCCGCTGCGAGCGCTGCGAGACCACCACGCTGCCGCCGGACGGCCCGGCCCGCATCTGCTCGTACGAGTGCACGTTCTGCGAGGCGTGCGCGACGGACCTGGGGGAGATCTGCCCCAACTGCGGGGGCGGGCTCGTGCCGCGCCCGCGCCGTGCGCCCACGGCCCGGGCCGCGGTGGGCCGCGTCGGGATCATCGGGGTGGGCGAGATCGGCCGGGCCCTGGTGGAGGGGCTGTGCGACGGCACCGGGGAGCCACCGGAGATCCTCCTCTCGCCGCGCGGGTCCCGTACGGCCGCGGAACTGGCCCGGCGGTACCCGGGCGTGCGGGTGTGTGCCGACAACCAGGACGTGGTGGACCGCTCCGACCTGGTGATCGTCGCCGTCCGCCCGCAGGACCGCGCCGAGGCCCTCGCCGGGCTCCGGGTCGGCGGCGACCGTGTCGTGGTCAGTCTCATGGCCGGCGTCGGGGTGGACGAGCTGCGCCGGACGTTCGGCACCGGCGTCCCGCTGGTGCGTGCCATTCCGTTGCCCGCCGTGCGCCAACGCCGGTCCGTCACCGTGACGTACCCCGCCCACCCGGTCGTGGACGCCCTGTTCGACGGTCTCGGCGGGGCGCTGCCCGTCGCGGACGAAGCCGGCTTCGGCGTCTTCTCCGCCCTGACGGGCACGCTGACCACCCACTACGGTTACCTGGCCACGCTCACCGCCTGGGCCGCGCGGCAGGGTGTGCCCGCCGAGGACGCGGACCGGTACGTCCGGGGTCTCTTCCAGGGTGCCGGGCGCGCGCTGGGCGACGACACGCGCTCTCTGGACCAGCTCGCCGGCGACCACGAGACACCCGGCGGCCTCAACGAGCGCATCCGCACCACGTGGTTCGACACGGCCAACTCCGAGGCCCTCGCCAAGGCCCTGGACGCGCTCCTCGCGGATCTGCGGCGGTCCGGCTGACCGGCCTACCGGCGGATCGGTCGCCCGGGGCCGGCTCGGCTAGTGGGCCCCGGCCAGCGCTCCCAGCGGATCGTCGAGGACCGGCTGCCAGGCCAGTTCGGCCGCGCCGACCAGGCTGTTGTGGTCAAGGGTGCACGGCAGGATGGGGACGCCGCCGCTCTGACCCCACAGGCTGCGGTCGGCGACCACCGCGCGCAGCCGGCCCGGGTCGGCGTCCAGCAGGCTGCGGTGCAGGCCGCCGAGGATGATGCGGTCGGGATTGAGGATGTTGACCAGGCCGGCCAGACCGAGGCCGAGGCGGTCGATGAGGGCCTCGGCGGCGGTGCGGACGGCCGGGTCGTCGTACTGGGTGCGCAGCAGGTCGTTGGCCTGCTGGAGCAGGGACACCTCGGGGCCGGGGTCACGGCCCGCCTCCACCAGCAGGGCCAGCGGGTCCGCCTCGACGTCCAGGCAGCCCCGGCTGCCGCAGTGACAGGGGCGGCCCTCCGGGTTGACGGTGAGGTGGCCGACCTCCAGTGCGAGACCCGAACTGCCGGTGTGCAGACGGCCGTCCAGGACGAGCGCGCCGCCGACGCCCCGGTGCCCGGTGGCCACGCACAGCAGGTCGCGCGCGCCCCGGCCGGCGCCGTGCCGGTGTTCGGCGAGCGCGGCGAGGTTGACGTCGTTGCCGGCGAAGGCCGGGCCGGTGATGCCCGCCGCGTGCACGCGCTCCGCGAAGATCTCCCGGACGGGGGCGCCGACGGGCCAGGCCAGGTGCAGCGGGTTGAGGGCCAGGCCGGCGGGTTCGGCGACGGCGGACGGCACGGCGAGTCCGGCGCCGACGCAGCGCCGGCCGGTGCCGCGCAGCAGCTCCGCGCCCGCCTCGACCACGGAGCCGAGCACCTTCGCCGGGTCGGCGTCGACGGTCTCGCAGCCGGGCGCGGTCGCCACGATCCGTCCGCCGAGGCCGACCAGCGCGGCCCGGAAGCCGTCGGCGTGGATCTGCGCGGCGAGGACGACGGGACCGTCCTCGGCGACCTCCAGCCGGTGGGACGGCCGTCCCTGGGAGCCGGCCGCCGAGCCGGGCCGGGCGTCCACCCGGATCAGGCCCAGCGCCTCCAGCTCGGCGGCCACCGCGCCGGCCGTGGCCCGGGTGACGCCGAGTTCGGCGGTGAGCACGGCCCGGGTCGGCGCCCGTCCGGTGTGCACCAGCTCCAGCGCGGGCCCCAGCGCCCCGCGCCCCCGGTCCAGCCGCGCCCTCGAGGTGGTCCTCTCCCCCGCTGTCCGGGGATCCGCCTTGCCGCTCATGAGGGCGAGTCTCCCATGATCCGTACCCGGGGTGGCCTGCGCCGCCGGCTACAGGCCGCTGACCCGCAGGGTGATGTTCAGCCGCCCGGTGAGTCCCAGCCAGGCCGGGGCCGTGCCCGGGCGGACGCGCGGCACGCCGTGGTAGGCGAGCCGGGATGGGCCGCCGAAGACGAACAGGTCGCCGCTGCGCAGGTCGACGTCGGTGTACGGCTTCGTGCGCGTCTCGGTGTTGCCGAAGCGGAACACGCAGGCGTCGCCGAGGCTGAGCGAGACCACCGGCGCGTCCGCCCGCTCGTCGGCGTCGCGGTGCATGCCCATGCGGGCGTCGCCGTCGTAGAAGTTGATCAGCGCGATGTCGTACGGCGCCTTGGGAACGGCGTCGGGGCCGAGCGCGTCGGCCACCGCGCGGCGGCCCAGCTCGCCGAGCCAGTCCGGGAAGGGCTTCACCGGGCTGCCGTCGCCGTCGACGACGGTGCGGGCGTAGCCGTACGGGTACCAGTGCCGGCCCAGGCAGACCTGGCGGGCGGTCATGGTGCCGCCGCCCGGGGTGCGGACCGTGCGCAGCCCGGCGGGGGGCCTGGCCCACGCGCGGCAGGCGGCGAGCAGGGCGCGCTGCCGCTCGGCGTCCAGCCAGTCCACGACGTGCACGGCGCCCGGCGCGACCTCCGTGCGCTCCCGGCCGAACAGCTCGTCCTCCATGCCACCATCCTGCCCCACCGCCTCTGATCTGCGGTTCCGCTAGCCTGGACGCACGATGAGCGACCGTATGACGACACCGTGGGGCGAGGTCGAGCTGACCCGTTTCCCCGAGGACCCCCGCGACCGGCTGCGCGCCTGGGACGCCTCCGACGCGTACCTGTTGCGCCACCTCGCCGAGGAGAAGGTGCCGCTCACGGGCACGGTCGTGGTGCTCGGGGACCGCTGGGGCGCTCTGGTCACGGCGCTGGCGGAGCACCGTCCGACGCAGATCACCGACTCCTTCCTCGGCCAGGAGGCGACCCGGGCGAACCTGGCGCGGGCCGGCGTGGAGCCGGGTGCGGTACGGCTGCTCACCACGCAGGACCCGCCGCCGGAGCGAGTGGACGTGCTGCTGGTGCGGGTACCGAAGAGCCTGGCGCTGCTGGAGGACCAGCTGCTGCGGCTGGCGCCCGCGGTGCACGCGGACACGGTCGTGGTCGGCACCGGGATGGTGAAGGAGATCCACACCTCGACGCTCCGGATGTTCGAGCGGATCCTCGGCCCGACCCGGACCTCGCTGGCGCGGCAGAAGGCCCGGCTGGTCTTCTGCACCCCGGATCCGGCGCTGGAGCGGCCGGCGAACCCGTGGCCGTACAGCTATGCCCTGCCGGACGGCGTGGGCGCGGTGTCGGGGCGCACGGTGGTCAACCACGCGGGCGTGTTCTGCGCCGACCGGCTGGACATCGGCACCCGCTTCTTCCTCCAGCACCTGCCCGAGCCGGGCGCCGGGCGCGTGGTGGACCTCGGCTGCGGCAACGGCGTGGTCGGTACGGCGGTGGCGCTGGCCGATCCGGCGGCCGAGGTGCTGTTCGTGGACGAGTCGTTCCAGGCGGTGGCCTCGGCGGAGGCGACGTACAAGGCCAACGGCGTGCCGGGGCACGCCGAGTTCCGGGTCGGGGACGGGCTGGCCGGGGTGGCGCCCGGCAGTGTGGACCTGGTGCTGAACAACCCGCCGTTCCACTCCCACCAGGCGACCACGGACGCGACGGCGTGGCGGATGTTCACGGGGGCGAAGCGCTCGCTCCGGCCGGGGGGTGAGCTGTGGGTGATCGGGAACCGGCACCTGGGCTACCACGTGAAGCTGAGGCGGTTGTTCGGGAACAGCGAACTGGTGGCGTCGGACCCGAAGTTCGTGGTGCTGAAGGCGGTCAAGAGGGGCTGAACGGCACGGGCGGCGCCGGTGGGGCGATCAGGCGGGTGTGCGGGACAGAACCCCGATGATCCGCCGTACCTCCTGGGCCATCGCCTCCCGGCCCACGCTCAGGTAGGTGCGGGAGTCGACGGCTTCCGGGCGGGCGGCGAGGAACGTGCGGATCGCCCCGGTCATGGCACTGTTGAGCGCGGTCCCGACGTTGACCTTGGCGATGCCGCCGCCGACGGCCGCGACCAGGCCCTCGTCCGGCACGCCCGAGGAGCCGTGCAGGACGAGCGGCACGGTCAGCGCGGCGGACAGCCGCTTCAGCAGGCCGAGGTCGAGGACGGCGGTGCGGGTGGTCATGGCGTGCACGCTGCCGATGGCGACGGCCAGGGCGTCGACGCCGGTGCCGGCCACGAAGTCCCGTGCCCGGGCCGGGTCGGTGCGGGCGCCGGGCGCGTGCGCGTCCAGCGGGGGCCGGACGGACCTGCCCCACCCGCCCTGCCCGGCCTTGCCGCCGATCTCCCCCAACTCCGCCTCGATCCAGAGCCCTTGGGTGTGCGCCCAGTCGGCCGCGGCCCGGGTCGAGGCGAGGTTGTCGGCGTACGGCAGACGGGCCGCGTCGTACATCACGGAGCTGAACCCGGCGCCGGGCGCCTGGCGCAGCAGGTCGTCGCTCTGCACATGGTCCAGGTGCAACGCGACGGGTACGGCGGCCCGTTCGGCGGCGGTGACGGCGGCGCGGGCCAGCGGGAGCAGCCGTCCGTAGCGGAACTTGACGGCGTTCTCGCTGATCTGGAGGACGACGGGGGAACCGGCGGTCTCGGCGCCGGCGATGACGGCCTCGATGTGTTCCAGGGTGATGACGTTGAACGCGGCGACGGCCGAGCGGGCTGCGGCGGCCCGGGTGACCAGCTCGCCGGTGGACGCGAGGGGCACGTGAGGTGTCCTTCCGGGAGGGGCCGGCGGGGTCAGGGGGCGAGGATCACCGAGCGGGTGAGGTGCCGGGGCCGGTCGGGGTCGAGCCCGCGGGCGGCGGCGACGGCGACCGCGAGCCGCTGTATCCGGACGAGTTCGGCGAGCGGGTCGAGCGCCCCCTCGATCCACCGGCCGCCGGTGGCGCGGACCTGTTCGGCGAGTCCGCCGGGTGCCGTGCCGAGCATCCAGGTGGCGGTGCCCTCGGTGGTGACGCTGATCGGGCCGTGCCGGTACTCCATCGCCGGGTAGGCCTCGGTCCAGGAGAGGGAGGCCTCGCGCATCTTCAGCCCGGCCTCGTTGGCGAGACCGACGGTCCAGCCGCGCCCGAGGAAGGTGAACTGCGCGCACTCCACGATTCCTTCGGGCAAGGGAGTGGCGAGGGCGGTGCGCGCGTCGGCCACGACGGCGTCGGTGTGCAGGCCGAGGTGGGTGCGCAGGAGGGTGAGCGCGGTGGTCGCGAACCGGGTCTGGACGACGGAGCGTTCGTCGGCGAAGTCGAGGACGACGAGGTCGTCGGCGGCGGACACGACCGGGGTGTCCGGGTCGGCGGTGACGACGGTGGTGCGCGTCCGCCCGGACAGCTCGCCCAGCAGTTCCAGCACTTCGGTGGTGGTGCCGGACCGGGTGAGGGCGAGGACCCGGTCGTACGACCGCCCGTGCGGGAACTCGGAGGCGGCGAACGCGTCGGTCTCGCCCTGCCCGGCGCCCTCGCGCAGCGCGGCCACCGCCTGGGCCATGAAGTACGAGGTCCCGCACCCCACGACGGCGACCCGCTCCCCCGGTTCCGGCAGCGCGCCGCGGTACCGCTCCGCCTGCCCGGCCGCCCGTATCCAGCACTCGGGCTGGCTGTTCAGCTCGTTCTCGACATGGGTCATGCCCACACCCTCCCCTAGCTGATTGTTCCTGCAAGATATAGCGAGCTTTCGAGCACAATCAAGCATTCGAGCGTACGGCTGGGTGCGCTAGGGTCGCCGGGAGATCGAAGCGAAGGGAGGCCGCGGATGTCCCGGGACGCCCGCTGGAAGGCGCTGCTGGAACTGCTCGTGGAGCGCGGCCGGCTGGAGGTCGAGGAGGCGGCGGCCGAGCTGGCGGTGTCGGCGGCCACGATCCGCCGCGACTTCGACCAGCTCGCCGAACAGCAGATGCTGGTCCGCACCCGGGGCGGTGCGGTGGTGCACGGGGTGTCGTACGAACTCCCGCTGCGCTACAAGACGGCCCGGCGCGCCTCGGAGAAGCAGCGCATCGCCAAGGCGGTGGCCGAACTCGTCGCGCCGGGCGAGGCGGTGGGGCTGACCGGCGGTACGACCACCACGGAGGTGGCCCGCGCCCTCGCGGTCCGCGGCGACCTCGCCACCGGCTCGCCGGCCCTGACCGTCGTCACCAACGCCCTCAACATCGCCAACGAGCTCGCCGTGCGCCCCCAGTTCAAGATCGTGGTGACGGGCGGGGTGGCGCGGGCGCAGTCGTACGAACTCATCGGACCGCTCGCGGACGGTGTGCTGAGCCAGATCACGCTCGACGTCGCCGTGCTCGGCGTCGTCGGCTTCGACGTCACGCACGGAGCGTCGGCGCACGACGAGGCGGAGGCCGCGATCAACCGGCTGCTGTGCGAGCGCGCCGAGCGGGTGGTGGTGGCCGCCGACTCCAGCAAACTGGGCCGGCGCGCGTTCGCCCGGATCTGCGGGGCGGAGCTGGTGGACACGCTGGTGACGGACACGGCGGTGACCGAGGAGACGGTACGGCGGTTCGAGGAGGCGGGGGTGCGGGTGCTGGCGGTGTGAGGAGGCGGGATCCGGGTGCCAAGGGCGTGAGAGGGCGGGGATCCGGGTGCCGAGGGCGTGAGAGGGCGGGGATCCGGTCGCCGCCCGGCTCAGAAACCGCCGAGGTCCGCCTTCACGAACCCCGCGCCGCGCTGGTCGTTGCAGCCCGTCACCGGCCGGTCGACCGGGTCGGGCCATGTCTGCGGGGCCTGGAGCGCGACGCTCACCAGCGTCAGCAGCAGGTCGACGTCGCTCCCCGCGTCCAGGCGCAGGGTCACCCACTGCGAGCCCGGCACGATCCTGATCGCCCCCGAGTCCCTGAGGTCCTTGGCGAACCGCCGGATGGCCCGGTTGGTGAGCCGCAGGTCGACATCACGCTCGGAGTGGAAGTGGACGATCTCCCCCTGCGCCGAACTCACCGCCCGTCCCAGACCGCAGCTCGGGACGGCCTGTCTCAGGTCCGGCCAGGTCGCCAGTTGCGCGAGCGCGCGCGAGGCCAACGTCATGGGCCCATCATGGCGCGCTCACCCGCCCGCAACCAGCTCGTGAGCGAGCATTAACCGACCTGTATCCACGACGCGTTCAGGAATCCGCACACAGATCCCCCCATCGAACAGCCCCGCCCCGGCCGGCCCGCGTTCACTCCCGCCCCGGTCGGCGCCCGTTCAGTGCCGCCACATCCGCTGCACGTCACGCAGCCCCGCGAGCGTCTCGGGATCTGTCACGAACTCCGCCAGCGCGTCGGCGTCGGTGGGACGCAGCCGGCGCAGCGCGGCCCGCGGCAGCGTCCGAAGCAGATGGTCGGCGTGCTCACCGAGCCAGTCCTCCCTGCCGAGTTCCCGGGCCAGGCGGAGCAGTCCGATGACGGCATCGGGCGGCCGGCGATCGACCGGCACGGCACCGAGATGCGTGAGTCCCTCGTCGAGAACGCGGTGGCGGTCCCGGCCACTCCGGCGCATGACCAGGTCCCAGACGTGACTGGAGGCCGCCTCCCGCAGCAGCTGCCGCAGGCGTTCCACCGGCTCGGTGTCCTCCGTGAACAGCGCCGCGTAACGCCGCAACTGGTCGAGCAGCAGTCCGGCCAGCGACTCGGCACGCTCGGGCGACAGATCCGTCCGCTCCATCTGGGCTTCGACATGGGACCGCAGCACCGGCCATATCTGCACGGGCGGCCCGTCCCCGGCCGCGCCCGGACGCATCACCTCCTGGAGAACCCGGGAAACCACCTCGTGGGGCAGGGCGTCGGCGTCATGGGCGAGATGCCGGACAAGCATGTCCGCCGCGCGCCCGCGCTCCGCCGCCGGAAGGGCCTGGAGAACGGCGAGCGCGTCCAGATAGCGCCGCTCGGTCTCCGCCGGCTGCGCCGTGTCGCGGCTCAGCAGGGACACCAGCACGTGCGCGGCCGAACGCACCGACCCGTCCTCGCCGACGCGGTAGGTGCGCAGGGCGCCCGGCAGTACCTGGAGGAGCGGCTGTACGGCGTGCACGACCTGCTGTATGTCGCCGTCGCACAGCAGGGCCAGGCGGTGCAGCAACTCGGCCGGGTCGGCGCCTCCGGGGTCGTGGTACGCCGTCGGTCCGCCAGGTGTTCGCTGCAGGGCCCAGGACAGGTCCGCACCGGCTGTCCCCGCCCCGCTCAGGCTGATGCACAGGTCCCACTGGGTTTCCCGGCTCTCCCATGCCACGGAGAGGGCTCGTGTGAACGCCTCCCAGGACGCCTGCCCGAACTGGGAGCGCCACAGCTGAACGCAACGCCACCAGCTCTCGGCCGGTGTGGCTGGGGCGAAGAACTCGGAGGCGCGCAGGTTCTCCTCAGCGAGAAGCGCCAGCAGCAGGGCGTTCGCTCCGAAGACGGCATCCCGTGCCGCCCGGGGCCGCTCGGCGGGCCGGTACGCGGGCACCTCACGCGTGTCGTGGGCCAGGAGCGTGCCGCGGAAAAGGGTCCGGGCGAGCGTCGACAGTTCAGCGGGTTTCGGCGACGCGTCCAGCCGCAGCATGTCGGCGAGGTTGTGCATGATCTCCACGCGGTCGGTCAGCGGGACGAACGACAGCAGGGCGTAGAGGCGTCCGTCCTCACCGGAGCCCCCGGCCCCCTCGGCGGCGGCGTGCCGGAGTTCCCTGCCGATGAGCCTGGCCACCAGATACTCACCGAACGAGGCGTGCAGGAACTCGTACGACCTGAGGTGTTCGCCCTCGACCACCGCCTGGGCCTCGTGCACGAAGAAGAACCTGCCGAAGACCAGGGCGGACCCTCCCTCGCCGAGAAAGGCCTGGAGGTCGGCCTCGGCCTCCTCGCCGGTGACGCTCTGCCGACCCCGATTGAACATGCCCATGGCTATGAGGCCCAGCCGTTCGGCCTCGCGCTCCACCGCGTCGGCTTCGACGGCCGGCGGGAGAGGTCCCTGCTGTTTGACGACTTCGCGCCGTACGAACTCCGTGATGAGCCGTTCGTAGAGGTCCACACGTCCGATGTCCCGGCCGCCGAGCCGCTGGAGCGGATTGCCCACGGCGTCGTAGAGCGCCAGCATCAGCAACAGCAGCGGCTGCCGTGCGAGTTCCCGGTGGGGGCGGATCACGTCCCACGTCAGCGGCTCGGTCCCGGGTGCGGCGAAGTGACGGTGGTTGACGGCCTCCCAGACCTCCAGCCAGCAGCCGATCCGCGGGTCGTCGAAGGGCTCCAGTCGGGCGACGACGGCGTCCGTCGGCATGAGGACCTGGTCGGCGACGACCGTACGGCTCGTCACGATCACCACGGTCGGGCGCCCCAGGTCGTACTCCCGCTGCTGGAACTGCTGGACTCCTCTCAGGTACTGCCACTGCCGGCCGGCGTCCAGCCGGCCCGCACCGGCCTGGAGGAGTTCATCGAACCCGTCCAGCAGCACCACCCGCACCACGTCGGACGTGTCCTCGACCGCGTCCGGCCACGCGACCCGCGCGCCGGTGGCGGCGAACAGGGACTCCTCGATCTGCTCCTGCAAGCCGGCTTCGGCGCTGACGTGCCGCAGTTCGACCCGTAGACAGAAGAACTCGTTCTCCGGCAGCCGGGCGGCGATCAGCTGGGTGAGGAGGGATTTTCCGGATCCGGGGTGGCCCAGCACGACGAGCGGGGACTGCGTGGCCTGATGCGTGAGCAGGTGAGCGGCGAGAAATCCTGCGAGGTCGTCCCTGACGGGCTGATGCGCCCACCAGTCGTCCGTCGCCGGCTGCCACCCGACCGCGTGCCTCGCCACCCGGAAGGAGGGCTCGACGTATCCCGTCTCCAGGGACGGAACGACCGGGCCCGGTCCCTCCACCGGGGCGATCGGAGCGCGCAGGCGCGCCCGCTGCCTGCCGCTCGCGCTTGCGGTGTCGGCGAACTCCCTGAGCAGGAGGCCGAGTTCGACAAGACCGACGCTGTCCGGCGTGCTGCGGGGCCGCCCCAGTTCCTCGTCCGGGTCGAACACCTCGGAGGTCAGCCGCAGTTCGGAGCAGTCCCAGACGACCGGGGCCAGCAGGGCCTCGTACCGTCTCAGCGCAAGCAGCGCCAGTTGCTCCGCGCGCCGTCCCTGCGGGTCGGCCAGGCTGAGGACGATTCCGGCCGCGGAGGCGTAGGCGGCGGCGATTTCCTCGCGCCGCTCCGCTGTGTCCCGGACCCTTGCGGAACCGAGGACGACCCGGTCCAGTTCTTCGAGCACTCTGCCTCTGGCGTCTCCCCTCGCTCCCGCGCCCTCCGTACTACGCACCAGGCCCGTCCTGGCCACGGCGTCACAAAAGGCGGTCACGAGCAGAACGACGTCCGCCGCGCAGAGAAGGGCGGTTCGGGTGGTGCCGCTCGTGGCGCGCACCCGGACTCCGAACCCGTCGAAGAGAGCACGCGGGTCGGCGCCGCCTCCCCCCACCAGTCCCAGCGGCTCAAGCAGGTCCTCGGCCAGGTTCTCGAACCCGTCCCGTCCGCCCACGAGGATGTCGACCGCGTCCGCGAAGTCGAAGGTGACCGCGGACGGCGGATTCCGCCGGGGCCGACCGGACTCCCGGCTCCGCCGCTGCGGTGCCTGCGCCCCGACCGGTTCGCGCCGCGCCTCCAGGGTGCTCTCCAGTTCCGCGAAGCGGCTCCGCCACCAGCCCGGGTCCGTGTTCAGGCTCGGGGGTGCGTGGGCGCCCGCGCGGGTACGGCAGTGCTCCACGATCGCCAGGACCTCGTCCAGCGAGGGCGGCCGGGTACGACGGCCGTTGAGGAGTTCGGAGACCGCGGCTTCGCTGCGGTGCAGCACACGCGCCAGTTCCTTCTGCTGGACGCCCGACCCGCGCACGAGACGACGGATCGCGGCACAGAAGTCGGCGACGGCACCCGTCGCTCCCCCCATCCGGCACCCCCGTTCCCCCTGATCAAGCCCCGATCCAGCAGCGTAGGGCGTGACCTGTGTGGATGCGCTTGCATGCGCCGCATCGGCCGGAATCAGCCGTGCCGCGCCGAAGCACACCCCCTTGCAGCCCTCCCCGCCCACCCCTACCCTGAGTTTGTGCCGCAAATAAACAAAACCCGTTCGCACAGTGTCGTGCCGGGTCGGAGCCTCGTCACCCTGCGGGTGGCGATCACCGCCTTCTTCGCGTTGGACGGTTTCCTGTTCGCGGGGTGGGTCGTGCGGATCCCCGACATCAAGCATCAGACGCATGCCTCCGCCGGGGCCCTCGGGCTCGCGTTGCTCGGGGTGTCCGCGGGGGCCGTGCTCACCATGACGTTGACCGGCCGGCTGTGCCGGCGTTACGGCAGTCATCCGGTGACCGTGGTCTGCATGGTGGTGCTCGCGCTCAGTGTCGCGCTGCCTCCGCTGGCCCGCTCGGCGCCGGTGCTGGGGGCCGTGCTGCTGTTGTTCGGCGCGGGCTACGGCGGGGTCAACGTGGCCTTCAACAGCGCCGCCGTCGACCTGGTCGCCGCGCTGCGCAAGCCGGTCATGCCCAGTTTCCACGCGGCGTTCAGTCTGGGCGGCATGGTCGGCGCGGGACTCGGCGGGCTGGTGGCCGGGGTCCTCTCCCCGGCCCGTCATCTGCTGGGGCTCTGCGTGATCGGGCTGCTCGTCACGGCCGTCGCCGGGCGGACTCTGCTGCGCCACGAACCGCCGGTGCCACCGGAGCGGGCTCCCGCGTCGGCGGCGGAGCCGGGCGGCGGGGCGGCAGGAAAGCCGGGTGGGCGCGGGCTGGTCGTCGTGCTCGGGCTCGTCGCGCTGTGCACGGCTTACGGCGAGGGCGCGATGGCCGACTGGGGCGCGCTCCATCTCCAGCAGGACCTCGCGGCCTCCCCCGGCACCGCGGCCGCCGGGTACGCGTGTTTCGCGCTCGCCATGACCGTCGGCCGGCTGACCGGCTCGGCGCTGCTGGCCCGCCTCGGCCGGGCCCGTACCGTGATCGCCGGCGGCACCGTCGCCGCGGCCGGTATGCTGCTCGGCTCGCTGGCGCCCTCCGTGGCGGCGGCGCTGGCCGGCTTCGCGGTCACCGGGCTCGGCCTCGCCAACCTCTTCCCGGTCGCCGTGGAGCGGGCGGGCGCGGTGGCCGGCCCGTCCGGCGTCGCCGTCGCCTCCACCCTGGGGTACGGCGGCATGCTGCTCGGGCCACCGGCGATCGGGTTCATGGCCGACTGGTTCTCCCTGCCCACCGCCCTCACCAGCGTGGCCGCGCTGGCCGCCGTAGCCGCCGTCATCGGGGTGTCGACGCGACGGGCGCTGGGCCGCTGACCCGCCAACCGGTCTGCCCCCACGCTCCGTTGACTGCGGCGAACGGCCGTGCGACCGTGAGGGCGCGCTGCTTTCGAAAAGCCCTGGGAACGGGAGGCGGACCGCTGTGACCTTCGGAGACGAGGACTCCCGCCAGGCCGTGGGGCGAAGCCTGACGCCGGACCGGATCGAGTGGTTCGAGAAGGAGTTCGCCGCCCGGCCGGCCAACCGGCTGATGCAGAACGCGGTCACGCAGACGCCCGTGGACGACGTGGCGCTGGACCGGCGGGTGCTCACCGGCATCGACCACTCGGTCTCCCACCACCTGGACGACTGGAAGGTCACCAACCAGCGGCAGAGCGGGCGTTGCTGGATGTTCGCCGGGCTCAACCTGCTCCGGGTCGGGGCCGCGCGGAAGCTGGGTGTGAAGGACTTCGAGTTCTCGCAGAACTACCTGCTCTGGTGGGACAAGTTCGAGCGGGCCAACCACTTCCTCGAAGCGATCGTCGAGACCTCGGACCGGGACGTGGACGACCGCACGGTGGCGCACCTGCTGGCGGATCCGATCGGTGACGGCGGACAGTGGAACATGTTCGTGGCCCTGGTCGCCAAGCACGGTCTGGTCCCCAAGTCGGCCATGCCGGAGACCGACAGCTCCTCCGCGACCCGGGCGATGAACCGGGCCCTGAAGACCCTGCTCCGCCAGGGCGCCCGCGACCTGCGCCGGCTGGCCGCCGAGGGAGCCGAGGCGCAGCGGGGCCACAAGCGGGAGGTGCTGGCCGCCGTCCACCGGGTGCTCAGCATCCACCTCGGCACCCCTCCGCGGCGGTTCCTGTGGCAGTGGGAGGACAAGAACCGGGAGTTCCACCGCGACGGCTGGCTCACCCCGGCCCAGTTCGCCGCGTCGTACGTACAGCTCCCGCTGGAGGAGTACGTCTGCCTGGTGCACGACCCGCGGGAGTCCAGCCCCATGGGCCGTACCTTCACCGTCGCATACCTGGGCAATGTCGTGGACGCCCCGCCGGTGGTCTATCTCAACGCGCCGATGGAGCTGCTGAAGCGGCTGGCCATGGAGGCGATCGTCGGTGGCGAGCCGGTGTGGTTCGGCTGTGACGTGGCCAAGATGATGCGCGCGGACGCCGGCGTCTGGGACGCCGCGCTCTTCGACTACGCGGCCGTCTACGACACCCCCTTCACCCTGGACAAGGCCGACCGGCTGCTGCACCACGACACCCAGATGACCCACGCGATGCTGTTCACCGGCGTCGACGTGGTGGACGGCAGCCCGCGCCGCTGGCGGGTGGAGAACAGCTGGGGTGAGGACAAGGCGGACAAGGGCTTCTGGACCATGAACGACTCGTGGTTCGGCGAGCACGTCTTCGAGATCGCGGTCCGGCGCTCCGCGCTGCCGCCCGAGCTGGCCGCCGCCCTCGACCGGCCGCCGATCGTCCTGCCCGCCTGGGACCCGATGGGCGCCCTCGCGCGCTGAGAACACCGCCGGGCCCGGGCGTTCGACCGAGATCGTTATCCGAGCTCCACGAACAGCACACGCCTTGCGTCTGCGAAGCCCCTAGGATGGCGGGAGATTCGCGGGGGCGCCGAAAGGTGCGCGAGTGGCTGAAAGTTGTGCCTCGCTGCACCCTGGGGTGCGGGTCAGTTGAGATGCGGGCAGTGCATGTGAGGCCGGACCACCCATCGTGCTCCCTCGCAGCTTGACCTGTGAGAGGGAACCCTTGTCTTACCCCACCCCGCCGGGAGGCGGCAATCCCTACGGGCAGCCGCCCTCGCCCAGTGGCTGGCAACCGCAGCAGCAGCACGGGCACCAGCAAGTGCAATCGCAACCGCAGCAGCCCCATATGCAGCCGTACCCGCCCCAGCCGGGGCACTCACCGTACGGTGCGTACCCACCGCCTGCACCCCCTGTCCCCGGAGCGCCGGCACCCCCCTCGGCCACCTCGGGCGGAGGACGCACCGCCCGGAAGGTCTTCGGGACCATCCTCGCCGTGTTCGGCGTGCTCGGCATGCTGGGCGGCGGAGCGCTGGCGCAGCACGCGTACAGCAACAGCCGGCTGCAGGTGCCCAACGACGCCTACGGCCCGGTCCTCTGGCGCAACGCGGGCACCGAGTCGCTCTTCCCCGCGACCATCGGCGAACCGCCCAACTACACGTTCCAGGCGTCGGACAAGAAGGTCGCGCAGTGGAGCCGGATGGGCATCTCCGAGGACACCTCGTGCGACAAGGGCCTGAGCGGCAAGACCAAGGAGACCGCGCAGAAGCTCGGCTGCCAGGCAGTCCTGCGCGCCACGTACGTCGATCTCACCGGGGAGATGGTCGCCACGGTCGCGATCGTCGTGCTGCCCAAGGGCACCCCGGCGCAGGAGCTGGGCGAGTATCTCGACGAGCAGGAGACCGCGGACGCGCCCGACGCCGCGGTGGTCCCGCTCCAGGTCCCGGGGACACTCGCGGCGAAGTGGCAGGCGGACCGGCGCAACGGTATGGGCGGCACCGGCCTGGGCGGCGACCTCCCCTACGCGATCGCCGTCACCACGGGCGCGGTCGACGGCCGCCTCAGCTCCCACCTGCCCGGCGACTTCGGCGACTACGGCGGAACCGAGGAGGACCGGCAGCCCTGGATGGACGCGGCCAAGGCCCTCGGCGACACGTTCCACACGCACATCCTGAACCTGGAGAGGTGAGACCCGCGGTGAAGTACCGGACCCTACGCGCGACCTGCACCGCCGCCGCCCTCACCGGTCTGCTGTGCACCCTGGCCACCGCGCCCGCCCAGGCGGCCACGCCCGTCGGCTGGGAGGGCAACGCCCTCAGCCTGTCCGCGGCGCAGCGGCAGAGCCAGGGCGAGGGAGTGACGGTCGCCGTACTCGACAGCGGTGTGGTGGTGAGCCATCCGGCCCTGAAGGGCAGGGTGACCACCGGACCCGACTACCGCCAGGACGGGCTGAAGCCCGGTGACCCGGACTGGGGAGGACACGGGACCGCCATGGCCTCGGACGTCCTCAAGGTGGCCCCGAAGGCCAAGATCCTCTCCATACGCGTCACGTCCGACAAGGACGACAAGGAAGTCACCGAGAAGGAGCTGGAGGAGCGCAGCAAGGCGGGCAACAGCCCGGTCGCCGACGGCATCCGCTACGCCGTCGACCACGGCGCCGACGTGATCTCCATGTCGTTCGGCAGCGGTGACGGGTTCGCCAGTTACGACGAGGAGGAGACCGGGGCCGTGGCCTACGCCCTGCGCCAGGGCGTGACGCTGCTCGCCTCGGCCGGCAACTCGGGCGACGAGCTGAACGACAGCCAGTACCCCGCCGGCTACCCGGGCGTCATCGCGGTGGCCGCCACCCAACAGGGCGGCGGACGCGCCGAGTTCTCCTCGGTGCACACCTACAACGACGTCGCCGCGCCCGGCGTCGGCATCGTCAGCGCGAAGAACACCGGCGGCTACGAGCCGGTCAACGGCACCTCGCCGGCGTGTGCGCTGGCCGCGGGGGTCGTGGCCCTCATGTACGCGAAGAACCCGAAGCTGACCCCGGCCCAGGCGAACGACGTCCTGATCGCCACCACCCACCGCCCCGCCGGCGGCGGCAGTGCCCTGCTCGGCTACGGCCTGATCAACGCGGACGCCGCGGTGACGGCCGCCGCCTCGCCGCCCAAGGACACGACGGGACCGGTGGCCTACCGGGGCAAGACGTACCTGGGTACTCCGGACGGCACCCCGAAGACCAAGAACGCGCCGCTGGAACAGTCCCTGTGGCTGACCGGCCTGATCTCCGCCGGCGTCGGACTGGTCCTCCTGATCGGCGGGGTGCTCCTCGCCCGCTCGGGCCGCCGCGGGACGTCGGTTCCGGCACCGGTGCCGGCGCCGGGCCTGGCGCAGCCCCGCGGCTGAGTGCGGCACACTGCCCCGGTGTGAGTGCTCCGGCCGGCCGCTCCGGCCGGCTGGAGCACTCCCGCGTCCGGGCGTCAGCCCTGTTCCCGCTCCACCGGAAGCCACAGCTCGGCGTCGGCCTCGGTCCTGTCCTGCGACAGGCGGGTGCGCAGGATCTCGGGGCCGGGCCGGCTGCGGTACGGGTTGGACGGGAACCACTCCGTGAACACGTCCCGCCACAGCTCCTGGATGGCCTGCGGGGCCGGCCCGGACGTCGTGAAGACCGCCCAGGTACCGGCCGGAACCGGGAGGAACGCGGTGCCGTCGGGTGCGGGCGCCGAGGTGATCACCGCCTGGTAGTAGTCGAGTTCGGTGCCCTCGGCGCGGCTCGGGTCCAGGTCGTCGCAGACCGCGACGATGCCCTGCGGCTCCTGGTCCGCCAGCTTCTCCAGGCCCCGCAGGATCTCCGGGTCGATCCCGCTGACGAAGTCGATGATCGCCTGGTTCGGCCCCGTGTGCACCAGTGGCACCCTGGCCCTGAGGCCGACGACGTTGAAGTCCGGCCTGTCCACTACGCGATAGCGCATGCTGCTGCTCCCTTCGACGGTGAGGCGGAAGGCCAACCGGGCCTGGGAGACGAGCGCGGCACCGGTGCGCCGGGCCTCGCCCGGCCCGACCCCGTGCACGGCGCGGAACGCCCGGGCGAACGCCTCACCCGAGCCGTAGCCGTAGCGCATCGCGATCTCCAGCAGCGACTCACGCCCCGCGAGCACCTCGGCACCCGCGACCGTGAGCCGACGGCGCCGTATGTACTCCGACAGCGGCATCCCCGCGAGCGCGGAGAACATACGGCGCAGGTGGTACTCCGAGGTGGCCGCGATGCGCGCCAGTTCGGCTGCGTCGATCTCCTGGTCGAGGCGGCGCTCGATGTGCTCCAGGGTCTGGTTGAGACGCTCCAGCACTCCCGGTCTCCTTCCTCTTTCGTGATCACCACGCTAGGGAGCGGGCCCCCTGCCCGACCCGACATCCTGTGCCCGATCGGGTCGGGTCCGGAGAACCGCGCCCGTTGGAGCGCACTCCATCCGGCAGACTCAGCCCATGGAGACTGCCGAGTTCCTTGAGATCCTGGACCGCGAAGGTCAGTTGCTGGCGGCCGCGGCCGGTGCGGCGGGGACGGACGCCAAGGTGCCGACGTGCCCGGAGTGGCAGGTGCGGGACCTGGTGCGGCACACCGGTGCGGTGCACCGGTGGGCCGCCGCGTTCGTCGCCGACGGGCACACGGCGCCCCGGCCCTTCGGCGACCCGCCGGAGCTGGACGGCGCCGAGCTGGTGACCTGGTACCGGGACAGCCACCGGCTGCTGGTGGACACGCTGGCCGCCGCACCCGCCGACGTGGAGTGCTGGACCTTCCATCCCGCGCCCAATCCGTCGCCGCTGGCGTTCTGGACGCGGCGGCAGGCGCACGAGACGACCGTGCACCGCTACGACGCCGAGGCGGCGCGCGGCGGTACACCGTCCCCGATCGCGCGGGACTTCGCGGTGGACGGCATCGACGAGCTGCTGCGCGGCTTCCACGCCCGCTCCCGGAGCCGGCTGCGCAGCGAGGAGCCGCGGGTGCTGCGGGTGCGCGCGGTCGACGCGGGGCCGGACGCGGTGTGGACCGTACGGCTCACGGCGGAGCCGCCGGTGACCGTGCGGGCGGAGGAGGGGCCGGCCGAGGCCGAACTGTCCGGTCCGGCCGAGCTGTTGTACCTGGCGCTGTGGAACCGGACGGCGCTGCCGCGGGTGTCCGGCGACCCCGCGCTCGCGGCCCTGTGGCGGGAGCGCGCCGGTATCTGACGCCTGATCAGCCGGTCTCGGGGAGCATCCGGGCCAGCACCGGGGGGGGGGGGGGGGGGGGCGGGGGGGGGGGGGGGGGGGCCGTGGGGGGGGGGGGGGGACGGGCCCCCCCCATGGTTCTCCTTTAGCTCTCGCTCTTTCACAGGG
>NZ_JBVHVI010000007.1:9852-262830 GCF_055564915.1 Streptomyces sp. NPDC028928 | reverse complement strand
TGTGTTGGGGGAGCGCCCTACCGCGCATCACCCCCCCCCCCCCCTCCCCCGCCCCCCCCCCCCCCCCCCCCCCCCCCCCCCCCCCCCCCCCCCCCCCCCCCCCCCCCCGCGCCCCTTCGCGGTGAGCGCCACCCGCACCCCGCGCCGGTCCTCCGTGCACATCGCCCGCTCGACCAGGCCGTCCTTCTCCAGCCGGCCGATGAGCCGGGACAGCGCGCTCTGGCTGAGATGGACCCGGTCGGAGATCTCCTGCACCCGGTAGGCGCAGCCGTCCGCCCCCGCGCCCTCGGCCAGCAGGTCGAGGACCTCGAAGTCGCTCGCGCACAGGCCGTGCCCGTGCAGTTCGCGGTCGAGTTCGCACTGGGTGCGGGCGTGCAGGGCCAGGATGTCCCGCCACTGCTCCGCGAGTGCCTGTTCGGGCTGCTTCTTCGCCGCCATGACCGCACCGTAGCAGAGAATCCGGTTCGTTGCACCGTCATTAAATGCGCTTGCATTCCATGCATACGCATGTAATCTCCTCGGCATGACCTCTCCGCTCACCTCTTCCACGGCCCCGTCCCCGGCGGTCCGCTGGACTCCCCGGCTGTGGGGCACCCTGCTGGTGCTGTGCGCCGCGATGTTCCTGGACGCGCTGGACGTGTCGATGGTCGGCGTCGCGCTGCCGTCCATCGGCGCCGATCTCGGTCTGTCCACATCGGCCCTGCAGTGGGTCGTCAGCGGCTACATCCTGGGCTACGGCGGCCTGCTCCTCCTCGGTGGCCGCACCGCCGACCTGCTCGGCCGGCGCCAGGTGTTCCTGGTGGCGCTCGGCGTCTTCGCGCTGGCCTCCCTGCTCGGCGGGCTCGTGGACTCCGGCCCGCTGCTGATCGCCAGCCGCTTCATCAAGGGCCTCAGCGCTGCCTTCACCGCACCGGCGGGCCTGTCGATCATCACCACGACGTTCCCGGAGGGCCCGCTGCGCAACCGGGCCCTGTCGATCTACACCACCTGCGCCGCCGCCGGCTACTCAATGGGCCTGGTCCTCTCCGGTCTGCTCACCGAGGTCAGCTGGCGGTTCACCATGCTGCTGCCCGCCCCGGTCGCCCTGCTGGCCCTGCTCGCGGGCATGAAGCTGCTGCCGCGCAGCGAGCGCGAACGCGACCACGGCGGCTACGACGTCCCGGGTGCCGTCCTCGGCACCGCCTCGATGCTGTTGCTGGTGTTCACCGTCGTCCAGGCGCCCGAGGCCGGCTGGGCCTCGGCCCGGACGCTGCTGTCCTTCGTCGCCGTGGCCGTCATGCTGATCGCCTTCGTGCTCGTCGAGCGGCGCAGCCCGAGCCCGCTGGTCCGGCTCGGCGTGCTGCGCTCCGGGCCGCAGATCCGGGCGCAGCTGGGTGCGTTGACGTTCGTCGGCAGCTACACGGGGTTCCAGTTCCTGGTCACGCTCTACATGCAGCAGGTGCTGGGCTGGTCGGCCCTGCACACGGCGCTGGCGTTCCTGCCGGCGGGCGCCCTGGTGGCGCTCTCCGCGACCAAGGTCGGGGACGTCATCGACCGGTTCGGCACCACGCGGCTGATCGTGCTCGGCTTCGTCCTGCTGGCGGCCGGATACGTGCTGTTCCTGCGCATCGACCTGCACCCGGTCTACGCGGCCGTCATCCTGCCGACCATGCTGCTGGTCGGCTCCGGCTTCGCCCTGACCTTCCCGTCCCTCAACGTCCAGGCCACCAACGGCGTGGACGAGCACGAGCAGGGCATGGTCTCCGGTCTGCTGAACACCTCGGTGCAGGTGGGCGGCGCGATCTTCCTGGCCGTCGTGACGGCGGTGGTGACCGCGCACGCCCCCGAGAAGGCCACCCCGCAGGCCGTCCTGGACAGTTACCGGCCCGGCCTGGTCGTGGTCACGGTCATCGCCGTGGCGGGGCTGCTGCTGTCGCTCACCGGGCTGCGCCGGTCCCGTCCGGGCCGGTCCCTCGTGGTCGCCAGGTCCACCGTGAAGGAGGCGGACGCGGACCGCGTACCGGTCCGCGACTAGGGGGATCGCCTCCACGCGTGCGCCCGGCGGGAGTCGCTTGTCCCGCCGGGCGCACGTCTGTGAAACTGACGGAATGGACGCACACGGGGGCCGCCGGACCATGGCGGAGCGGGACGCGGCGACGGTCGAGATCGGGTACGCGCTGGTCAGCGCAGCCTTCGCGGCGGCGGTGCTGTTCGGCGCCGTGGCCGGGCCCGCGCTCCTCTTCGACCTGCCCGGCCCCCTGCCCACGGTGCTGCTCCGGCTCGGCATGGCGGTGGCACCGGTGGTGTTCCTGGCCCGGGTGATCAGCGTGCTGGTGCGCTTCCGGCAGACGGCTCAGCCCAGCCAGCCGGGCCGTACCAACCCCGACTCGTAGGCGAGCACGACCAGTTGGGCGCGGTCCCGGGCGCCCAGCTTCACCATGGTCCGGCTCACGTGGGTCTTGGCGGTGAGCGGGCTGACCACCAGCCGGCGGGCGATCTCCTCGTTGGACAGTCCGATGCCGACCAGCGCCATCACCTCCCGCTCCCGTTCGGTGAGCCGGGAGAGCGCGTCCGCGGTCGCGGGTTCCTTGGAGCGGGCCGCGAACTCGGCGATCAGCCGGCGGGTGACGCCCGGCGACAGCAGTGCGTCCCCGGCGACCACCGCCCGTACGGCGCGCAGGAGTTCGTCCGGCTCGGTGTCCTTCACCAGGAAACCGGAGGCGCCCGCGCGGATCGCCTCGAAGACGTACTCGTCCAGTTCGAAGGTGGTCAGCATGACCACCTTCACCTCCGCCAGCTCCGCTGCCGAGGTGATGCGCCGGGTCGCGGCCAGGCCGTCCAGCAGCGGCATGCGGATGTCCATGAGGACGACGTCCGGCCGCAGTTCCCGCACCCGGCGCAGCGCCTCCTCGCCGTCGGCGACCTCGCCGGCCACCTCGATGTCCGGCTGCGCGTCGAGCAGCGCCCTGAAACCGGCCCGCACCAGCGACTGGTCGTCCGCGAGCAGTACCCGGATCACTGGTCCTCCCTGAGGTCCGACGGCAGGACGGCGAGCACCCGGAAGCCGCCGTCGGGGCGCGGGCCCGCCTCGATGGTGCCACCCAGCGCGGCGGCCCGCTCCCGCATGCCGGCCAGCCCGTTCCCGCTGCCGCCCGCGTCCGCGCCGGTCGCCGGCCCGTCGTCGTCGATCCGCAGCCGCAGCACGCCGTCGCGGTACCCGAAGTGCACGCGCGCGTGCCGCGAACCGGAGTGCCGTACGACGTTGGTGAGGGCCTCCTGGAGAATGCGGAAGGCGGCCAGGTCGGCGCCGGGCGGGAGCCGGGGCGGCTCGCCCTCGGTCTCGACGGTGAGGCCGGCCGCCGCTGCCTGCTGCACCAGCTCCGGCAGCCGGTCCAGGCCGGGCGCGGGGGCGCGGGGTGCGGCGCCCGGTGCGCGCAGGGTGCCGAGGACCTGGCGCACCTCGCCGAGCGCCTCCTTGCTGGCGGACTTGATGGTGGTGAGCGCGGCCCGGGCCTGCTCCGGGTCGCTGTCGAGCAGGGCGAGGCCCATGCTCGCCTGGACGTTGATGACGGAGATGCTGTGCGCGAGGACGTCGTGCAGCTCGCGGGCGATGCGCAGCCGCTCCTCGTCGGCGCGCCGGCGCGCGGCCTCGGCGCGGTCCGCGCGCTCCCGCGCCCACTGTTCGCGCCGCAGCCGGGCCAGCTCCGCGAGGGCGGCGACGGCCAGCACCCAGGTGGCGACGACGATCTCCTGGCCGAGGCCCGCGCCGCGGTCCCCGGCGGGCGGGAGCCACCGGTACAGCCAGAGCGCGACCAGGACGTGCCCGGCCCACAGCAGCCCTACGGCCGTCCAGGCGGCCCGGCGGTGACCGGCGACGACCGCGCTGAAGCAGCCGACCGCCACGGGCAGGAAGACGGGCCCGTAGGGGTAGCCGAGGGCCAGGTAGGCCAGTGCCGCCGCTGCCGTGCCGTACGCCACGGCCACCGGATGGCGGTGCCGCCCCAGCAGCGGTACGGAGGCGGCGAGCAGCAGCACGCGCGCGTAGCCGTCGAGCGGTACCCGGTCCGGCTGGCCGTGGGCGGCGAAGCGGGTACCGATCAGCACGAACGTGGTGAGCAGCAGGGTGGAACGCCACGGCAGCCGGCCGCGGCCCGCCTCCGTACCGTCCGCCCGATGCCACCCCGGGGGGCCGTACCGCCACCAGTGCCCGGGCCCCCCGCCGTGCTGTTCCTCCATGCGGCCACGCTAGACGCCGACGGGCCGCGACGGCGTCAGCCGGGCGAGGTGACCACCGGTACTCCCGGGGGAGTACGCGGCTCCCGGTGGCAGGCCGGCGCGCTCAGCTGACGTCCTCACAGGGCAGTCCGACAGGGGTGTACCTGCCGTTGTGATTGCACCCGTGCGCGTCCCTGTGCTCGGGGATCCTGCTCACCGGAGGCACACGTCCCGCGCGCACTTCCACCCCGCGCTGTCGTGGGCCGTCTCGGCCGCGCCGGCACTCGCGCTTGCCGTGATCAGAGCGAATGCCGCTGCCGCAACGAACAGAGAACGCATGGAACCTCCTGTGTGACAGCCCACCCCGAAGGGGCGACTCAGTCCCGCCCCAGGCCCACGCCCTCCGCCAGGCGGCCGGCCGCGTGCCGGAAGAACGTCTCGCGGTCCTCCACCACCCGGTGGAACTGACCGAACAGTTCGAAACCGACCAGTCCGAAGAGCTGGGCCCAGGCCGCCACCAGGGCCACCGCGGCCTCCGCCGGCAGGTCGGGGGCGAGGTCGGCGGCCATCCGGGCGGCCTCGGGGCGCAGGCCGGCCGGGAGGGGGAGGGGGGCGAGGCCCGGGCCCTGGTGGGCGTCCCGGACGATGCCGATGAGGACCGTGCCGACGCGGGCCGCGGCCGGCACGGTGGTCTCGGGGGCGGAGTAGCCGGGCACGGGTGAGCCGTAGATCAGCGCGTACTCGTGCGGATGGGCGAGCGCCCAGCCGCGCACCGCCTCGCCCACCGCCACCCAGCGGGCCGCCGGCACCGCGTCGGCCGCGGCGTCCCGCGCCCGCTCCGCGGCCTCGCCGAGGGAGTCGTAGGCATCGATGATCACGGCGGTCAGCAGGTCGTCCCGGCTGGGGAAGTAGCGGTACAGGGCCGACGACACCATGCCCAGCTCGCGGGCCACCGCCCGCAGGGAGAGCTTGGCCGCGCCCTCCGCCGCCAGTTGTCTGCGCGCCGCCTCCTTGATGGCCGCGGTGACTTCCTGCCTGGCCCGTGCGCGGGCGCCCTGTGCGGTGCTCATGCCAGCAGTGTGCCATGCGGGAGAGCAGTGCACACAAAAGAGAGCGACGAACAAAAAAGAGAGCAGTGCTCTTGCTTCGGAGCACCCGTCTGGCCCACACTGGAGGCAAGCGAGAGCACCGCTCTCTCAAACCGTGGGGGTCTCCATGTCGACACACGTCATCAAGCCGGGCTGGTTCACCGTCCACGTCTTCAACCGGGCCGTGTCCTGGCTGACCCGGCGCGGCATCAGCATCTGGGGCTCGCGTGTGCTGGCGGTGCGGGGCCGCAAGAGCGGGGAATGGCGCACCACGCCGGTGAACCTGCTGACCGTGGACGGGCAGCAGTACCTGGTCGCCCCGCGCGGTCACGTCCAGTGGACACGGAACATGCGCGCGGCCGGCGGCGGCGAACTCCACCTCGGCAGGAACGTGGACGTCTTCACCGCCACCGAGGTCCCCGACGACGACAAGGTCCCGCTGCTGCGGGCCTACCTCAAGCGCTGGAAGGCGGAGGTCGGGGCCTTCTTCGACGGCGTCGGCCCCGACTCCCCGGACGCGGAGCTGCGCCGGATCGCCCCCGACCACCCGGTCTTCCGCATCACCGTCACGAACTGACGGGCTCCTCCGCCGGGGCGGCCGGCCCCCGGTCCAGCGCGGTCAGGGCGCGCTGGGCGAGCGGGTGGGAGCGGACGATCTCGCCCAGCGAGGTCGAGCCCTGCGTGATGTCCCGGAACGCCCGCCAGGCCGGGCGGAAGCCGGTGAGGGCCGCGTGGAAGAGGCCGGGGCGCTTCTCGAACACGGTCAGCAGCCGCTTGCCGACGGCCATCTCGACGCCGAGCCCGGCCTTGATCGCGAACGCGTAGTTCAGGGCCTGGCGACGGGTGTCCACGGCGTCGTGCGCCTCCGCGATCCGCACCGCCCACTCCCCCGCCAGGCGGCCCGAGCGCAGCGCGAAGGAGATGCCCTCGCGGGTCCACGGCTCCAGCAGACCGGCCGCGTCCCCGCAGACCAGCACCCGGCCCCGGGACAGCGGGGAGTCGTCGGCGCGGCAGCGGGTCAGGTGACCGGAGGAGATGGCCGGCTCGAAACCGGCGAGCCCGAGACGGGCGATGAAGTCCTCCAGGTACCGCTTGGTGGCGGCGCCTTCGCCGCGCGCGGAGATCACGCCGACCGTCAGCGTGTCGCCCTTCGGAAAGACCCAGCCGTAACTGCCCGGCAGCGGGCCCCAGTCGATCAGGACCCGCCCCTTCCAGTCCTCGGCGACCGTCTCCGGCACCGGGATCTCCGCCTCCAGGCCGAGGTCCACCTGGTCGAGCTTCACACCGACGTGGGCCCCTATCCGGCTGGCGCTGCCGTCGGCCCCGACGACCGCGCGGGCCAGCACCGTCTCCCCGCCCTGCAGGACGACGGCGACCGTGCGGCGGTCCGGCACCGCCGAGCCGTGCTGCTCGACCCGCTGGACCGTGACGCCCGTCCGCAGCTCGGCACCGGCCTTCTGGGCGTGCTCGACCAGCTGCTGGTCGAACTCGGGGCGGTTGATCAGCCCGAAGAGCATCTGCTTGGAGCGGCGGGTGCGGGTGAAGCGGCCGTTGTTCGAGAAGGTGACCGCGTGCACGCGGTCCCGGAAGGGCAGCTCGAAGCCGGGCGGCAGGGCGTCGCGCGAGGGGCCGATGATGCCGCCGCCGCACGTCTTGTAGCGCGGCAACTCGGCCTTCTCCAGCAACAGCACGCGCCGTCCGGCGACCGCCGCCGCGTAGGCGGCCGAGGCGCCCGCTGGGCCCGCGCCCACCACGACGACGTCCCACACCCGCTGCACGTCGTCCGCCGAAGAGTTCTCGCCGCTCACGATGGTCTACCGCTCCGATCAAAGCCGCTGCCAAGTGTCCTGTCGCATCCTACGGCGGCCGTCCGTGCAGGCCGCTGTGGGAGGATCGGTGTACTCACCCCGTACAAAGCCGGTGTACTCACCCCGTACAAAGCCGGTGTACTCACCCCGTACAACGTCGCACCCACGAGGAGCGTGCCCATGCCGTCGAATCCGGTCGCCGAGACCGTCGCCTCGCTGCTGCCCCGGGCGAAGGCGGAGCTGGCCGAACTGGTCGCCTTCAAGTCGGTGGCGGACTTCACGCAGTTCCCGAAGAGCGAGAGCGACGCCGCCGCGGGCTGGATAGCCGACGCGCTGCGCGCCGAGGGCTTCACGGACGTGGCACTGCTCGACACCCCGGACGGCACGCAGTCCGTGTACGGCTATCTGCCGGGCCCGGCGGGTGCGAAAACGGTTCTTCTCTACGCCCACTACGACGTGCAGCCCCCGCTCGACGAGGCCGGCTGGGCCACCCCGCCGTTCGAGCTGACCGAGCGCGACGGCCGCTGGTACGGCCGCGGGACCGCCGACTGCAAGGGCGGCTTCATCATGCACCTGCTCGCGCTGCGCGCCCTCAAGGCGAACGGCGGTGTCCCGGTGCACGTGAAGGTGATCGTGGAGGGCTCGGAGGAGCAGGGCACGGGGGGCCTGGAGCGGTACGCCGAGCAGCACCCCGAACTG
Organism: Streptomyces sp. NPDC028928; assembly: GCF_055564915.1. Taxonomy (NCBI): domain Bacteria; kingdom Bacillati; phylum Actinomycetota; class Actinomycetes; order Kitasatosporales; family Streptomycetaceae; genus Streptomyces; species Streptomyces sp. NPDC028928. The sequence goes on along the minus strand of NZ_JBVHVI010000007.1, from coordinate 255,041 downwards.
CTGGCGGCGGACACGATCGTCATCGGCGACGCGGGCAACTTCCGGGTGGGCCTGCCGACGGTGACCACCACGCTGCGCGGCATGACGCTGGTCCGGGTGCGGATCGACACCCTGGCCGGAAATCTGCACTCGGGCCAGTTCGGCGGTGCCGCCCCGGACGCGCTGGCCGCGCTGATCCGGGTGCTGGACTCGCTGCGCGCCGAGGACGGCTCGACCACGGTCGACGGCCTGGACGCCACGGCCGAGTGGGACGGCCTGGAGTACACCGAGGAGCAGTTCCGCGCGGACGCCCGGGTGCTGGACGGCGTCGAGCTGATCGGTGACGGCTCGGTCGCCGACCGGATCTGGGCCCGCCCGGCGGTCACCGTCCTCGGCATCGACTGCCCGCCGGTCGTCGGCGCCACCCCGTCGGTGCAGTCGAGCGCCCGCGCCCTGGTCAGCCTGCGGGTGCCGCCGGGCGTGGACGCCGCCGAGGCCACCAAGCTGCTCCAGGCGCACATCGAGGCGCACACCCCGTGGGGCGCCCGGGTCAGCACCGAGCAGATCGGCCAGGGCCAGGCGTTCCGCGCCGACACCTCCAGCCCCGCCTACCAGGCGATGGCCGAGGCGATGGCGGTGGCCTACCCCGGCGAGACCATGCAGTACGCCGGCCAGGGCGGCTCGATCCCGCTGTGCAACACCCTCGCCGGCCTGTACCCGCAGGCGGAGATCCTGCTCATCGGCCTGAGCGAGCCGGAGGCGCAGATCCACGCGGTCAACGAGAGCGTGTCCCCCGAGGAGTTGGAGCGGCTGTCGGTCGCCGAGGCGCTGTTCCTGCGCAATTACGCGGCGGGCTGACCTCTTCTGCCCACGGCAGAGGGCCCTCGCCCACGGGCCGGGGCCCTGCCTACGGTCGGCGCATGGACGTCATCGAACTGCTGCCCCGACTGCACCTGCTCCGCTTCCCCGTCGGCCAGGCCTATCTCTGGCGCGACGACGCGGAGTTGACCCTGATCGACGCGGGCCCGATCGGCGCGGGCCGGCCGATCGCCGACGCGGTCACCGCGCTGGGGCACGCGCCCCGGGACGTACGACGTGTCGTGCTCACCCACTTCCACGAGGACCACGTCGGCGGGGCGGGCGAGTTCGCCGCGCTGAGCGGGGCCGAAGTGCTGGCACACCACCTGGACGCCCCGTTCGTCCGGGGGGAACGGCCGGGCCCGGCACCGCGGGTGGAGGAGTGGGAGCGGCCCCTGCACGCGGCGGCCCTCCGGCAGTTGCCCCCGGGCCCCCCGGTGCCGCCGCCCGCGCTCACCGAGCTGTCCGACGGTGACGTACTCGGCTTCGGCGGCGGCGCCCGGGTGGTGCACATCCCGGGGCACACCGACGGCAGCATCGCGGTGTTCCTGCCCGCGCACGGTGTGCTCTTCACCGGGGACACGGTGGCGGCGGCACCGGCCGACGGAACGCCGATGCCGGGAGTGTTCAACCTGGACCGCGCCCGACTCATCGCCTCGATACGGCGGTTGGCGGATCTCGGAGCGGAGGTCGCCTGCTTCGGCCACGGCGACCCGGTGCTCTCCGGCGCCACCGCCGTGCTCCGCTCGCTAGGGCCTGTCTGACCGATCCGGACGTATTCGGGTCTGCGCCCGGTGCGGCGAGTGGGGGTGCCCCTCCGGGAAGCGTCCATGGCGTCGCGAGGCCGGGGCACCTCCCGGCCGAAGAGTGGGGAGGGAATTGCCGGACAGGCCCTGGGCGCGGCGTCGGGTCAGCCGACCGGCACCCCCGCCTCCAGGTAGAGCGCACTGCCCCGTTCCCGGGCGCGCAGCGCCCAGCGCAGCCGTTCGTAGCGGACCGGCGGCAGCATCCCGGCGGCCTCCTCCTCCGTGGCGAACCGCCACGCCCGCAGCTCCGGGCCGGGCAGCAGCACCCGGGAGGCCTCGCCGGACTCCAGCCGGCCGCCGTCGAAGAGCAGCCGCAGCCCGCCGAACCCGGGCGGGGCGGGCCTCTCCCAGTCCACGACGAGCAGCCGGGGCACCTCCCGAAGCCGTATCCCGGTCTCCTCGGCGACCTCGCGCATCCCGGCGCGGGCCGGCGCCTCGCCCCGCTCCACCACGCCGCCGGGGAACTCCCAGCCGGGCTTGTAGGTGGGGTCGACCAGCAGCACCCGGTCCTGCTCGTCGAAGAGCAGGACCCCGGCGGCGAGCGTCTCGGCGGTCGGCTCGGGGGTCTGCACGATGTCGCAGACGGGGACGGCACCGCTGCCGACGGCGTCGGCGATGCGGACGGCGGTCTCGTACGGGGTGAGGGCGCTGGTGTCGACCGGGTGGGCGTCGGCGGTGAGCCAGGAGGCGAGGGCGGCGCGGTAGGGCTCGATGTGGTCGTACGACCACTGCCGCGTGCGTATCTCGCCGTCGGGTATGTCGGGCGGGACCTCCCGCCTCGCTATCCGCTCGCGCAGGATCGTTTCGGCCGGGGCGAGGAGCACATGGTGCACGGCGATCCGGCGGGCGGCGAGGCCGCCGAAGATCTCGTCGCGGTACTCCTGCCGGAGCAGGGTCATGGGCACCACCAGGGTGCCGCCCAGCTCGGCGAGCATCGCGGCGGCGGTGTCGACCACCAGCCGGCGCCAGATCGGCAGGTCCTGGAAGTCGCCGACCTCGGCGAGGTGCTTGGGCGGCAGCAGGTGCGTGAGCGCCCCGCCGATGACCTCGGGGTCGAAGAGCGTGCTGTTCGGGATCAGTTCGATCAGTTCGCGTGCGGTGGTGGTCTTCCCCGCACCGAACGCGCCGTTGATCCAGACGACGGTCACGGACTCCCCCTCTTCTGTTGGCCCCCTGAGGCTTGCCCGCTCCACCCTGCCACGGAAACCCCCTCCCGTTGAGGGCGCCTGTCCGCGCGCACACGGGAGTGCCGGTGTCCCCGGTGGCGAGGAGCACCGGCACACACGCCGTACGCGGTCGGTCAGTTGTCCCCGAGGGCCCTGTGGTCGACGTCCAGGCTGTCCTGGGCGACGAGGTGACCGGCCGAGTCGAGGGTGTCCGAGACGTTGAGGTCGCCGAGCGGCCCCTCGTCCGCCGCGTGGGACGGGGTGACGGCGGCCACGACGAATCCCGCGGCGAGGGTGGCGATGGCGAGCATGCTGCGCTTCTTCATGCCCTGATCAACTACGCGGACGGCCAGGAGTCACGCGCGACACCGGCGGCTTGCCCGCGTAACCGTGAGGCGCGGCGGCAGCGAAACCTCGTGGCCCCGGTGATCAACCGGAGGGTAGTCTCCGGGAGGCCCGGTGGCACCGGGACCACCGGAGGCGACCACCAGGAAGGCCACAGCCATGCCCAGCCCCCGTCCCACCACCACGCTCTGGCGCCCGACGGGCCCCGTGGAACTGGAGCTGGTCCGCGAGCTGGAGTGGCGGGCGTGGCCGCCCCGGCTTCCGGAACAGCCGATCTTCTATCCGGTGCTGAACGAGGACTACGCGGTCCGCATCGCCCGGGACTGGAACGTCCGGCACGACGGCGCCGGTTTCGTCACCCGCTTCGAGGTCGACAGCGCCTTCCTCGCCCGCTACCCGGTCCGTCAGGCCGGCGGCGAGACCATCCTGGAGCTGTGGGTGCCGGCCGAGGAGCTGGACGAGTTCAACGCGCACATCGTCGGCCGCATCGAGGTCGTGCACGAGTTCCGCCGAGCCGAGGACCGCGCGTGACCGGTTTCCCCGCCTCCGGCGCCCAGGCCCGGGAGTACGTCGAGGACGTCGTGCGCTCGGGCGAGCGGCTCGTGCGCGGCGCGGCCCGGCTGTCCGAGGAAGAGGTGCGGGCCCCCTCGGGGCTGCCGACGTGGACCCGCGGCCATGTCCTCGCGCACGTCCGCCACAGCGTGGACGCCTACGGATGGCTGCTGCGGCTCGCGCGCACCGGCCGTGAGCCCGGGCCGCGCACGAACGCGCCGGCGCCGGCCGCGGCGGTGGAGCGGGACGCGTCGCTGCCCGCCGGCCGGCTCGCCGCCCTGCTGCGGGACGGTCTCGACCGGTTCACGGCCGAGGCCCGTACGACGCCCGCCCCCGCCTGGGACCGGCTCGTCCCGGCACTGGCCGGCTGGCGCCACCCGGCCTGGTACCTGCTGCTGCGCTGTCTGCGCGAGCTGGAGACGCATCACCTCGACCTGGCTCTCGGGTACGGCACCGAGAACTGGCCGGAGCGGTACGTCCGCTGGGCGCTGGACGACACCCTCGGCACGCTGCGGGCGCAGGGCTTCCCGCTCGCCTCCGTGGCGGCCACCGACCTCGGCCTGCGCAGGCCCCTCGCGGCCGAGGGCCCGTCGGTCTCCGGGCCCGGGCACCGGCTGCTCGGCTGGCTCACCGGCCGGCTGCCCGCCGACGGGCTGGTCGTCGACGGCCCGGCGGGGTCGCTGCCCCGGCCGCCCGCCTGGCCTCAGCCGCCGCTGCCGGGCTGGGGCAGGGTCACCGAGGCGTCGTAGCACCGAAGCGAACAGAGCCGGACACCCGACCCCCCGTCCACACCCGCCCCCTTCCAACAGACTTCGACACGTCCTACCGTAAACGCACACTGATGGCAGGTACATGCCGTCATCCCGGTTTCGCGAGTCGGAGGAACGTAACGATGCGTCACCCTCACACCCGCACGACCCGCACCACCCGCCGAAGAGTGGCCGGAGCCCTCACCGCGGGGCTGCTGTGCGCGGCGGGCCTCGCCGTCCCCGCCCTGGCCGCCCCCGTCCGGACCCCCGCGGCACCGGCCGCCCCCGCCCTCGCCGACGGCCTCGCGCTCACCCCGCCGATGGGCTTCAACAACTGGAACTCCACGCACTGCCGCGCGGAGTTCGACGAGTCCATGGTCAAAGGTGTCACCGACCTCTTCGTCCAGAAGGGCCTGAAGGACGCGGGCTACCAGTACGTCAACCTGGACGACTGCTGGGCCCTGCCGGACCGCGACGCGAACGGCAAGCTGGTACCCGACCCCGTGCGTTTCCCCCACGGGATCAAGGCGGTCGCCGACTACGTCCACGCCAAGGGCCTCAAACTCGGCATCTACACCAGTGCCGGCACCAAGACCTGCAACAGCGCCGGCTTTCCGGGCGCCCTGGGCCACGAGTACAGCGACGCACGGCAGTTCGCCGACTGGGGCGTCGACTACCTGAAGTACGACAACTGCAACAACCAGGGCGTGGACGCCGAGCGGCGCTACCGGACCATGCGGGACGCGCTGAAGGCGACCGGTCGGCCGATCGTCTACAGCATCTGCGAATGGGGTGAGAACAAGCCCTGGGAGTGGGCCGCGGACGTCGGCCACCTGTGGCGGACCACCGGGGACATCAGCGACAGCTGGAGTTCGATGCTCTCGATCCTGAAGCAGAACCTCCCCCTCGCGCCGTACGCCGGCCCGGGCCACTGGAACGACCCCGACATGCTGGAGGTCGGCAACGGCGGCATGACGGACACCGAGTACCGCTCGCACTTCTCGCTCTGGTCGGTGATGGCCGCGCCGCTGCTCATCGGCACCGACCTGCGCAAGGCCTCCCAGGCGACCTACGACATCCTGGGCAACAAGGAGGTCATCGCCGTCGACCAGGACCCGCTCGGCAGACAGGGCGTGGTCGTCTCCTCCGCGGGCGGACGCTGGGTCGTCGCCAAGGAGATGAAGGACGGCAGCCGCGCGGTGGCCCTGTTCAACGAATCCGGCACCGCCCAGCGGATCGCCACCAGCGCGAGCGCCGTCGGCCTGCCCGACGCCGACGGCTACACCCTGCGCGACCTGTGGCAGCACCGCTCGTCCAACACCGCCGGGACCGTCGCCGCCACCGTCCCGGCCCACGGCACCGTCCTGCTGCGCGTCTCGGCCGACCCGCGCTGGGCCGCCCACCCGCCCGCCGTCGAACTCGGCCTGGACGGCAGCCCGTTGCTGGAGGCCGCCACCCCGGCCACGCTGACCAGCACCGTCACCGACCTGGGCCGCACGCCCGCGCGGCAGGTGTCCGTGACGCTGACCGGACCCGCCGGCTGGACCGTACGGGCCACCTCGGCGACCTCGGCACCCACCCTCGCCACCGGCCGCACACTGCGCACCGGCTGGCAGGTGACCGCCCCGGCCGGCACCCCCACCGGCTCCTACGGCCTCGTACTGCGCACGAGTCACCGCTCACCGTCCGGCACACCCGTCGGCAGCAGTCTCCCGCTGACCGCGTCCGTCGTCACACGACCGCCCGCGGGGACGTCGTACCTCGGCGACCTGCCCTGGCTGTCGGCGACCAGCGGCTGGGGCCCCGTGGAGCGTGACACCAGCAACGGGGAGAGCGCCGCCGGCGACGGCGCCGCGCTCACCATCGGCGGGACCGTGTACGCCAAGGGGCTCGGCGTCCACGCGCTCAGCGACGTCTCCTTCTACACCGGCAAGGCCTGCGAGAAGGTCACGGCGGACGTCGGCATGGACGACGAGAAGGGCACGGAGGGCACCGTCGCCTTCGAGATATGGGCGGACGGCACGAAGGCCGCTGCCACGGGTGTCCTGACCAACGCGGTGCCCGCCCAGCCACTCACCGCCGACATCAGCGGCGCCCAGGTGGTCCGGCTCGTCGTCACCGACGGCGGAGACGGCATCGACTCCGACCACGCGGACTGGGCCGACGCCCGGCTCGTCTGCTGAGCCGGCCGGGCCAGGCGAACCGGAGGTCCTCCCGCTGACGCGCGGGGGCGGCGGCCGCCTAGCGGAAGGAAGGATCTAGCGGGTCGCCGCCGGCACGTCCGGGCTGTGGGTCAGGGCTGCCGCGGCGGCGCCGACCAGCCCCGCGTCGGTGCCCGTCTGCGCGGGTACGACGGTGAGCCGCTGCACGAAGGAGAGGGTCGCGTAGTCGGTGAGGGCCTTGCGCAGCGGTGTGAACAGGACGTCGCCCGCTTTGCCGACGCCCCCGCCGATCACCGCTATCTCGATCTCGACCAGGGTCGCGGTGGCCGCGATACCGGCGGCCAGCGCCTGCGCCGCCCGCTCGAAGGAGGCCACGGCGACCGGGTCGCCCGCGCGGGCGGCGGCGGCCACCGCGGCGGCCGAGGTGTCACCGTCGGGGCCCGGGAGCCAGCCCTGCTCCAGGGCCCGGCGGGCGATGTTGGGCCCGCTGGCGATGCGCTCCACGCAGCCGCGCGAGCCGCACGGGCAGGGGTCGCCGTCGAGGTCGACGCTGATGTGCCCGATGTGCCCGGCGTTGCCGGTCGGACCGGGATGCAGCCGGCCGCCCAGCACCAGGCCGCCGCCGACCCCCGTCGAGACCACCATGCACAGCGCGTTGTCATGGCCGCGCGCGGCGCCCTGCCAGTGCTCGGCCGCCGTGATCGCGACGCCGTCGCCGATCAGCTCCACCGGCAGGCCCCCGGTGATCTCGCGGACCCGGTCGACCAGCGGGAAGTCGCGCCAGCCGGGCACGTTCACCGGGCTGACCGTGCCGGCCGAGGCGTCCACCGGGCCCGCGCTGCCGATGCCGACCGAGCCCGCGCGTCCCCACAGGGGCGACCCGGCGAGGTCGCCGAGCACCTCCGCCACGGCCTGCATGACCGTTTCGCCGTGCTGCTGGGCGGGCGTGGCGCGCTGGGCTCTGGCCAGGATCCGGCCGGCGCGGTCCACCAGCGCGCCGGCGATCTTGGTGCCGCCGATGTCCAGGGCCGCCACGAGGTCGGTGTGCATCAGAGTCAGATCTCCCCGTTGAAGCTTGAAAACCAAAGAAAGGCAGGCCGGTCAAGCGGTGGGGGCGCAGGCCGGAGACAGCGGTGGACAGTCTCTCTCGCATCTGACAACGTTGTCCAGGCTCTATGCTCGACGCCACATCCTCATACAAGCCCACGGATCCCGCACCCCCGCCCCGGACGACAGACAGGACAGACGCATCGTGCCCGAGACCACCCGCCGCGCAGACCGCCTTCCCGGGAACCGGTACGGCAACCGCCCGACCATGAAGGACGTGGCGGCACGCGCCGGGGTCGGGCTCAAGACGGTCTCCCGGGTGGTCAACGGCGAGCCCGGGGTCACCCCGGACACCGAGCGCCGGGTGCAGGAGGCGATCGAGGCGCTCGGCTTCCGCCGCAACGACAGCGCGCGCGTGCTGCGCAAGGGCCGTACGGCGAGCATCGGTCTGGTCCTGGAGGATCTCGCGGACCCGTTCTACGGCCCGCTCAGCCGAGCCGTCGAGGAGGTGGCCCGTGCCCACGGCGCCCTGCTGATCAACGGCTCCAGCGCCGAGGACCCCGAGCGCGAGCAGGAGCTGGCGCTGGCCCTGTGCGCACGCCGGGTGGACGGCCTGGTGGTGATCCCGGCCGGGGACGACCACCGCTATCTGGAGCCGGAGATCAGGGCCGGCGTGGCGACCGTGTTCGTGGACCGCCCGGCCGGCCGGATCGAGGCCGACGTGGTCCTGTCCGACAACTACGGCGGCGCCCGCGACGGCGTCGCCCACCTCATCGCGCACGGCCACCGCCGGATCGGCTTCATCGGCGACATGCCCCGCATCCACACCGCGGCCGAGCGGCTGCGCGGCTACCGGGCGGCGATGGAGGACGCGGGCATAGCCGTCGAGGAACGCTGGATGTCCCTCGGGGCGACGAACCCGGAGCGGGTGCGCCGGGCCGCGGAAGAGATGCTGTCCGGTCCGGACCCGGTCACCGCGGTCTTCGCCGGCAACAACCGAGTGACGGTCACCGTGATCCGGGTGCTGGCCGAGCAGGCCCGGCGGGTCGCGCTCGTCGGCTTCGACGACATCGAGCTGGCCGATCTGCTCCAGCCGGGAGTCACGGTCGTCGCCCAGGACGCGGCGGCCCTGGGCCGTACCGCTGCCGAACGCCTCTTCCGCCAGCTGGACGGCACCCTCGTCGCCCCCGAGCGCATCGAACTGCCGACCCGCCTGATCACCCGCGGCTCGGGCGAGCTGCCCCCGGCGGACTGAGCACGTCCGCTGCGGCGGAGCGGGCCTCCCGGAGCCGCCTGAAGGCACCGCGCCCCCTGGCCGCGGGGCGCCAGGGGGCCGGGTCGGTTACTTGGCGGAGGCCGTCAGGTTGCCGCGGCGCGGGGACGCGAAGTTCTCCAGGTCGGCACGGGTGAGGCCGGTGAGGCGGGCGACCTCGGCGATGTCCAGGGCGCCGCAGTCCAGGCCGCGCAGCAGGTAGCCGCTGAGGGCCTTGGCGGTGGCGGGCTCGTCCATGACGTCGCCGCCGGCCCGGTTGGCGTACCGGGCGAGCCGGGCCGCCGCCTGTTCGAAGCCCTCGCGGTAGAAGGCGAAGACGGCCGCGTAGCGGGTGGGGATGTGGCCGGGGTGCATGTCCCAGCCCTGGTAGTAGGCGCGGGCGAGGGCGCGGCGGGTGAGGCCGTAGTGGAGGCGCCAGGCGTCGTGGACCTTGGCGGTCGGGCCGACGGGCAGGACGTTGGTCGAGCCGTCCGAGACGCGCACCCCCGTCCCCGCCGCGGCGACCTGCATGACCGCCTTGGCGTGGTCGGCGGCCGGGTGGTCGCTGGCCTGGTAGGCGGCGGAGACGCCGAGGCAGGCGCTGTAGTCGAAGGTGCCGTAGTGCAGCCCGGTGGCGCGGCCCTCGGCCGCCTGGATCATGCGGGCGACGGTGGCGGTGCCGTCGGTGGCGAGGATGGCCTGGCTGGTCTCGATCTGGATCTCGAAGCCCAGTCGGCCGGCGTCCAGGCCGTGCGCCTTCTCGAAGGCCTCCAGGAGCCGTACGAAGGCGCTGACCTGCTCGGGGTACGTCACCTTGGGCAGGGTGAGGACCAGACCCTCGGGCAGGCCGCCGGCCTCCGTCAGGCCGGTGAGGAAGACGTCGAGGGTGCGGATGCCCCGGTCGCGTACCGCCGCCTCCATGCACTTCATGCGGATGCCCATGTACGGCGCCGCGGTGCCGTTCTCGTACGCCTCCGCGATCAGCCGGGCCGCGCGGGCCGCCGTCTCGTCCTCCTCTGCGTCGGGGCGGGGACCGTACCCGTCCTCGAAGTCGACGCGCAGGTCTTCGATCGGCTCGCGCTCGAGCTTGGCTCGGACGCGGGAGTAGACGGGCTCGGCCAGCTCGTCGGAGAGGCCGAGGACCGCCGCGAAGGAGGCGGCGTCCGGGGCGTGTTCGTCGAGCAGGGCCAGCGCCTGGTCGCCCCAGGAGCGGATGGTGTCGGCGGCGAAGGCGTCACCGGGGACGTACACGGTGTGGACGGGCTGCCGGGTGCCGGGGTCCCCGGGGTAGCGGCGCTCCAGCTCCGCGTCGACCGGTGCGAGGGAGGCGCTGATCTCCTCGCTGACGGCGCCCGCGAGGCTTGTCGCCACCTTCTCCTGCTGACCCATCCCACACCCTCCAAGCTTTCCGCTGTACGGAATCGACAATCCGTATGGCGAAGTTATCCGGCAACCTTCCCGCTGGTCAACACCGCCTCGGCCGCACTCCGTCCCGCCATCCCGGCTTGTTCACATCCATCTGGCACCCTCCGGACCGCACCCTGCTCCCGCACAGCGCACCAGCACCCGACTCGTCCGGAAGCCGTCGCAGAAGGAGCACCCGTGCCGATCCCCGGCCGAGTCACGCGCCGTATGGGCCTGAGGACCGCGTAGGTGGCCACGATCTCCGTTCCCCTGTCCAGTACAGCACTCTCCGCCGACCCCGCCTCGGCGGGCGAACGGCACGGCGGTCCGCTCCGCGTCATGTCGTTCAACCTCCGCTTCGCGAGCACCGCCGAGCCCCACAGCTGGGCCGCCCGCAGGCCCGTGACGCGCGCCCTGCCGCACCGCGAACGACGAGTTCATGGCGGTCTTCCACGACACCCGCCGGCTCGCCCCGCAGGAGTACGACCACTTCTGGCTCTCCGGGACCCCGGACGTGATCGGGTCCAACACCTGGGGCCGCGGCTCCGTCCCGACACGATGCTGGGCGCCGGCCTGGGCGACACCTGGGACACGGCGGCCGAGCGCAGCGCGCTGTACGGGACCTTCCACGGCTACCGGCCGCTGACGCCGGGCGGCGACCGCATCGACTGGATCCTCGCCACGCCCGGTGTCACGGTGCACCGGGCCTCGGTCGACACCTTCTCGGCGGCCGGGCGGTTCCCGAGCGACCACCTGCCGGTGCAGGCCTGGCTCACGCCGGGATGAGCAGAGGCCCCCGTGACCGTCGGTTCGGTCACGGGGGCCTCGTACGCCTGACAGCGGCGGCGGATCAGCCCTTGCGGGTCTTGATCTCCTCGGTCAGCTGCGGGACGACGTCGAAGAGGTCACCGACCACACCGAAATCGACCAGCTCGAAGATCGGGGCCTCGGCGTCCTTGTTGACGGCCACGATCGTCTTCGAGGTCTGCATGCCGGCGCGGTGCTGGATCGCGCCGGAGATGCCGTTGGCGATGTAGAGCTGCGGCGAGACCGACTTACCGGTCTGGCCGACCTGGTTGGTGTGCGGGTACCAGCCGGCGTCGACGGCGGCACGCGAGGCACCGACGGCCGCGCCGAGCTGGTCGGCGAGGGCCTCGATGATCGCGAAGTTCTCGGCGCCGTTCACACCGCGCCCACCGGAGACCACGATCGCGGCCTCGGTCAGCTCCGGGCGGCCCGTCGACTCACGCGGCGTACGGCCGGTGATCTTGGTGCCGGTCGCCTTGTCCGAGAAGGTCACGGCGAGGGCCTCGACCGCACCGGCGGCCGGGGCGGCCTCGACGGCGGCCGAGTTCGGCTTGACCGTGATGACCGGGGTGCCCTTGATGACACGGGACTTGGTGGTGAAGGACGCGGCGAACACCGACTGGGTGGCCACCGGGCCCTCGTCGCCGGCCTCCAGGTCGACGGCGTCGGTGATGATGCCGGAGCCGATGCGCAGCGCCAGGCGGGCGGCGATCTCCTTGCCCTCGGCGGAGGACGGGACCAGCACGGCGGCCGGGGAGACGGCCTCGTAGGCGGCCTGCAGGGCGTCCACCTTCGGCACGACCAGGTACTCGGCGTACTCGGACGCGTCGTGGGTGAGGACCTTCACCGCGCCGTGCTCGGCGAGCGTGGCGGCGGTGTCGGCGGCGCCGTTGCCGAGGGCGACGGCGACGGGCTCGCCGAGGCGGCGGGCCAGGGTCAGCAGCTCCAGGGTGGGCTTGCGGACGGCACCGTCCACGTGGTCGACGTAGACGAGGACTTCAGCCATGGGATTGCTCTCCTGCGAAACGAAGTTGAGGGGCGGTCAGCGGGGGCGAGCCTCAGATGAACTTCTGGCTCGCGAGGAACTCAGCGAGCTGCTTGCCGCCCTCGCCCTCGTCCTTCACGATGGTGCCGGCCGTGCGGGCCGGACGCTCGGTCGCGGCCTCGACCTTGGTGAACGCGCCGTCCAGGCCGACCTCCTCGGCCTCGATGTCCAGGTCGGACAGGTCCCAGGACTCCACCGGCTTCTTCTTGGCCGCCATGATGCCCTTGAAGGACGGGTAGCGGGCCTCGCCGGACTGGTCGGTCACGGAGACGACGGCCGGGAGCTGCGCCTCCAGCTGCTCCGAGGCGGCGTCGCCGTCGCGGCGGCCCTTGACGGTGCCGTCCTCGACGGAGACCTCGGACAGCAGGGTGACCTGCGGGACGCCGAGGCGCTCGGCGACCAGCGCCGGGACGACGCCCATGGTGCCGTCGGTGGAGGCCATGCCGGAGATCACCAGGTCGTAGCCGGCCTTCTCGATGGCCTTGGCCAGGACCAGGGAGGTGCCGATGGCGTCGGTGCCGTGCAGGTCGTCGTCCTCGACGTGGATGGCCTTGTCGGCACCCATCGAGAGGGCCTTGCGGAGCGCGTCCTTGGCGTCCTCGGGGCCGACCGTCAGGACGGTGACCTCGGCGTCGTCCGCGTTCTCCTTGATCTGGAGGGCCTGCTCGACCGCGTACTCGTCCAGTTCGGAGAGCAGACCGTCCACGTCGTCGCGGTCGACGGTCAGGTCATCGGCGAAGTGCCGGTCGCCAGTGGCGTCGGGCACGTACTTCACAGTGACAACGATCCTCAAGCTCACGCCGGCTCTCCTACTGCATCGTCATTTCGGGCTGCCTCTTGCAGGCAGCATAGGCGCCTCAAGCGGCCGATCCCGGTCGGGGCGTCCGCGCGCTCCGAACGAGATATTACTCGTCAGTACACCCAGTTCCTGCCCGCTAAGCAAGCGCTTTGAACTGTGACCTTCGCAACGCAGCGTAATCGGAACTCGACCGCTTCGCAGGAGGCGGCGGCGTGATCAATCCCGCAGGCCGTTGAAGCGGCCCTGGTGGTAGAGGAGCGGCCGTCCGGCGCCGGAGGGATCGCCGAGGACCACCTCGGCGAGCACGATGCGGTGATCACCGGCGGGGACCCGCCCGACGATCCGGCAGACCAGCCAGGCGAGCACGTCGTCCAGTACCGGCACGCCTTCCGGACCCTCCCGCCAGGCGGTGGGTGCCCCGAAGCGGTCGGCGCCGCTGCGGGCGAAGGTGGCGGCCAGCTCGCTCTGGTGCTCGCCGAGGATGTGCACGCCGACGTGGTCGGCCTCGGCTATCGCGGGCCAGCTGGAGGCGCCGGTGCCGATGCCGAAGGAGATCAGCGGCGGCTCGGCGGAGACGGAGGTCAGAGAGGTGGCGGTGAAGCCGACCGGGCCGGAGGCCCCGCGCGCGGTGATCACCGCCACACCGGCGGCGTGCCGGCGGAAGGTGGAGCGCAGCAGTTCGGGCGAGGCGAGCTGGGGAGTGCCGAGGTGGGGCGTGGCCGTCATGGAGTTGTCCTTCTGCGAGGGAGGGGAGACCGGTCCGTGGCTGCTCAACAGCCCGGACAGCGCGCGCTCGCGGTGCGGGCGAGGTCGACGTGGACCCGTCCGTAGAGAAGGAGTTCGATCGGCATACGGTCAGGCTGACGATAGGTGGTGGGTGCAGTCAAGCGGGTTCCGGGATCTGGAAGATGTCTCACGATTCCCTGAAACCCGCTCAGACGGCTTCCCCCAGGGCGGCGATGACGTCGGCCTTGCGGGGCTGTCCGGTGGCGCGCCGCACCACATGGCCGCCGGCGTCCAGCACCAGGACGGTGGGCGTCTTCAGGATCTCGAGGTCGCGTACGAGGTCCAGGTGGGCCTCCGCGTCGATCTCGACGTGGGCCACACCCGGGACCATTGCGGCGACCTCGCCGAGGATGCGCCGGGTGGCCCGGCAGGGTGCGCAGAAGGCGCTGGAGAACTGCACCAGTGTGGCGCGCTCCCCCGGTTCTCCGCCGAGTTCCGCCGCTCCGAGCCGCTTGCCGTCCTCGCGCCCGCGCACCGCATTCTCCCGTTCCGCCGCTCATGCCCGTCCGGTCGTCCTCGGCACAAGCGTTCACAAGACTGCAAAGATTCCCGCCCGCCGCCCAGCGCACTTCCGAGCGTAAAGGCGGGTTAAAGATACGAGACGGGTTGTAGGCCGACGTGACGAGGATCTCGCCGCCGCGGGGCACCAGGACTGGCTCCCCGTCCGTTCTTGGGGCACGATCTGCGAGACGCCGTTAACCTACGGCTGCGTAACTTTCCCGCCGGGAGCCCCTTTCCCGAGCAGAGCAGAAAGGGTCCGCCCCGCCCATGGCAGAGCTGGTCTACCGTCCCGTCATCGGTTTCGCCAAGACGCTGTTCAAGGTCTGGGACCTGAAGATCGACTGTCAGGGGTCGGAGAACATCCCGCGCTCGGGCGGCGCCGTGCTGGTGAGCAATCACATCAGCTACCTGGACTTCATCTTCAACGGCCTGGCCGCCCTGCCGCAGAAGCGCCTGGTGCGGTTCATGGCGAAGGAGTCGGTCTTCCGGCACAAGGTGTCCGGGCCGCTGATGCGCAGCATGAAGCACATCCCGGTGGACCGCGGGCAGGGCGAGGCGGCGTACGCGCACGCGCTGGACGCGCTGCGCTCCGGCGAGGTCATCGGGGTGTTCCCGGAGGCGACGATCTCGCAGTCGTTCACGCTGAAGAGCTTCAAGTCGGGCGCGGCCCGGCTGGCTCAGGAGGCGGGCGTTCCGCTGGTCCCGATGGCGGTGTGGGGCACCCAGCGGCTGTGGACGAAGGGCCACCCGCGCAACTTCAGGCGCGACCACCTGCCCGTCACCATCCGTGTCGGCGAGCCGGTGGAGGCGCCCCGCGACCAGTACGCCGGTGCCATCACCCGCCGGCTGCGCGAGCGCGTCCAGGAACTGCTGGACGCCGCCCAGCGCGCCTACCCGGGCCGCCCGAAGGGCCCCGAGGACTCCTGGTGGCTCCCCGCCCACCTGGGCGGCACGGCACCGACGGCGGAGCAGCTGCGCACGGCGGAGGCCCACTGAGCCGGAGCCGGCGCCCGGCGTGACCTCGCGTCAGCCGACGTGACGTCCCGTCAGCCGAAAAATTCCCTGAACGGATCGGTAAGGATGCACCGGGTCTCAGACATGTAAGAGGTGTGCAGACCCTGAAGACCCGGAGCGACGGTGAGCTGGCCGCGCGCTTCACGGCGTTGTACGCCCGTGAGCACCCGCGGGTGTGCGCTTATGTGCACCGGCGGTCGGGCGACCGGGGAGCGGCGGAGGAACTGACCGCCGAGGTCTTCCGCACCGCGTGGGAGCGCATGACGGCCGGCCAGGACGTGGGAACCGGGTGGCTGTTCGTCACCGCGCGCAACCTGCTGAGCAACCACCACCGCTCCATGGCCCGCCTGACGGAGATACACCGCGCCGTCGCCGAGACGATGGGCGGCGCTCCCGCGTCGGACCGGGACAACGCCGTTCTCGACGCCCTCGACCTGCTTCCCGCCGCGCACCGCGAGGTGCTGCTGCTGAGTTACTGGGACGGGCTGAGCGCGGCGGAGGCCGGGGCGGTCCTCGGGTGCAGCGCGTCCGCGGTATGGGTCCGGCTGCACCGAGCACGCAAAGCGTTCCGTGCCGTCTACGATCTGTCCCAGGAGCCAGTGTGATGCGTGTCAAGTCTCTGATCATGAACGCCAACCCGGTCCCTGGCACGGCGGACGGGACCCTGTCGGCACGCGCCGCCGACGAACTCTCCGCGCTGGTCGGCCCCGGCGGCGTCACTCCTCCCGCCGCCGCTCGCCGGTCGCCCCGCCGGGGTTTGCTGATGGCCGCCGTCGCCTGCGGAGCCGCCGCCGTCCTCGCCGGCGTCACCTTCCTCAGCCTCCAGGGCGAGCCGGCCGGGCCGGGCGGCCACCAGGCGGGTTCGAGGAGCGGTTCGGCCGGACCGGGCGAGGCCACGGGCGGCGGTACCCTCGCCGACGAGCCCTACTTCGCCGGCACGGCCGAGCTGGAAGGAGCGGCGGACGTGATCGTGCGGGCGCGGCTCGGCGAAGGCCATGAGGAGATGGTCGACGACGTCAGCACGACGGTGGCCACGGCACAGGTCGTGGCGACCGCCAAGGGCGGGACACCGGGGGATTCCATCGAGGTGTCGTACACGACCCCCGGTACCGGGCCGGAGACCGCCGGCCTCAGCGCCGGGAAGGAGTACGTGTTCCTGCTCGACAAGGGCGACGGCGGACGCTACGTCCTGGTGAACACCACGCAGGGCTGGTACGAGGTCGAGGGCGGCGCGGCGGTCGCCGCTCAGGACAACCGGGTGGCCCTGAGTCCGGACGTGCGCAAGGCGCTCCGGCTCGCACCGCGGGGCCGGTGAGACGGCGCCGGTGCGCCACGGACGATCCCGTGGCGCACCGGCCGGTGTGGTGCGTGCGGTGTGCTCAGCGCGCGTTCCTGGCGATCCGGCCGGCCTTGGCGGCCAGCTGGTCGACCTTGCCCGCGTCGGCGAAGCCGCCGACCGACACGGCCTTGACCGTGCCGTCCGACTTCACCGTGTAGAGCGCCTGCTCCGGGTTGAGCAGGTCGTACGGGCTCTTGCCGTGGGCGGCGAGCATCAGCACGTACTTCTTCGCGCCCTTGGCGAGCAGGGTGGTGTCCGTCTCCTGGTACGCCACACCCTTGTAGGTGCCGCCGAGCTGGCTGACCTCGATGGTGTCGCCGACGGAGACCTTCCCGGAGAGGGTCCGGGTGACCTTCACCTTGGAGACGGTGACGACGACCGGGTTGGCCTCCGCCTCCTTCTTGGCCTCCTTGGCCTCGGCGGGCGACAGGCCGGCCTGCGGGTTGGTGGCGGGGTCGTCGCCGGCGGGCGCGTCGGGCAGCACCTGCTGCACCCGGCTGCTGACCACGGTGCCCTCGACGACGGCGTCGGACTGCTTGATGACGTCGTCCAGCGAGGAGTACGCCGGGTAGTCCGCGTGGTAGGTGACGGTGTCCGAAGCCGCCCCGGACCCGGCCCCCTTCGTGGAGGTGCCGTCCGCGGAGCAGCCGACGGCGGCGAACGCGGCGAGCACCGCCGACCCGGTGATGAGAATGTTCCGTCTCACGTTCATCGGTAGATCCTCTTCACCTCGGACTTGTCGTACGGCTGCGGCGTCTGCACCCTCGAGCGGTCGCGGCTGTGCTTCATCAGCGAGACCTTGCTCGTGTTCGGGTTGTCGGCGAGGCTGAGCGCGTGCCCCAGTTCGTGGGTGCTGGTGCTGCGCACCCACTTGTCGTACTTGGGGATGTTCCCGGTGTCCCGCCACAGGGTGCGGGCGTTGACCTTGATCTGGAAGGACCGGTGCGCCCGCGTTCCGGAGGGCGCGTACAGGCCGTACCAGCTCTGGTTGTAGTTGCCGGCGGTGAAGCTGGGCTTGGCGCTGGACTTGCGCTTGATGCTCGCCCCGACACCGGCGTTGTTCCAGTTGCCGCGGGCGGTGTCGAAGTACTTCACCCACTCGCTGTTGATGCCGACGGTCTTGACGCTGAACGACCGTGTGGGCATGCCCCCGCTGTAGTACGTCGCCTGGGCGGGCGCCGAGACGGCCAGCGTGCCCGCGACGGCCAGCGCGGCGGACGTGCTCAGGCCGAGTGACACTCGTGCGATTCTTCGATTCAACTGTTCTCCCCGTGAATTGAGCAGGCGGCACGGCCGGGTACGGACCCGGATCTCTCCACGGTCGGCGCAGCGTGATACATCCACGTCCTGGATGTCAGGTCGCGGAAAGGACGCGAAAGGAATGGGGACGCGGAAGGTCGACGCGCCCCGGAAAATGCTGATTTCCCCCTTGTGAATCCCCCGTTGACCGGCTGCACCGTGATGCCGCCTGTGATCGGGACCCAGCCTCACAGGGCGGTACGGGCCTCGGCATCCGCCTCAAGGAGGAGAAGGATCCTCCTACTTGAGGGCGATGCGTCAATCGGCAGGCGGTCAAAGGGAGTTGGGGAGCGTCTTCCACAGGTGCGGCCGGTCGTGGGCCGCGCGCAGGGCGGCGAGGACGACCGGGTGCGGTGCGGCGTACAGGAGCGGATGGTCGAGCTCGCCGGCCGCGGGGTCGGGGACCCAGGCGAGCCGCTCGCCGTCCAGGGAGAACCGCGCGTCGACGCCCGGTTTGTTGCCGCGCGGGTCCTGCCGGTGCCACGCCCCGTGGAAGCGGACGGCGACCAGGCCGTGGACGGCGTGGCCGCCCTCGTCGTCGGTGAGGCGCTGGTAGCACAGCGCGGTCGGGATGTCCTCGGCCCGCAGCAGCGCGGCGAGGGCATGGGACTTGGCGTGGCATACGCCGGTGCGCAGGGCCAGGACGTCGGAGGCGCGCCAGGTGACGCGGAGGTCGCCGGAGTCCTGTGAGTGCGGGATCGCGTCCCGGACGAACTCGAAGGCGGCCCGTGCATATTCATACGAGTCCGAGGCCTCGGCGGCCAGGCGGGCGGCGGTCTCCCGGACCACCGGATGGTGGTGGTCGATGGCCTCGTCGGCGGCGAGATAGGCAGACAGGTCGGCGGTGTTCTGGATCAGCTGCATGCCCGCAGAGCATAGGAATGCGGCCACCCGAGCGTCAATGACTTTTCAGGTAACCGCATAACTATGCAGAGCTTGGGGTGTGGCCGCGGTTCAGCGGGCCATTTCCTCCTTGAGTGCCGCCACGAACAGGTCGACGTCCTCCTCCGTGGTGTCGAAGGAGCACATCCAGCGCACCACGCCGGCGGCCTCGTCCCAGAAGTAGAACCGGAACCGCTTCTGCAGGCGCTCGCTCACGTCGTGCGGCAGCTTGGCGAAGACGCCGTTGGCCTGCACCGGGTAGAGGATCTCCACACCGTGGACCGCGCGGACGCCCTCGGCGAGCCGCTGGGCCATCTCGTTGGCGTGGCGGGCGTTGCGCAGCCACAGGTCCTTGGCGAGGAGGGCCTCCAGCTGCACGGAGACGAAGCGCATCTTGGAGGCCAGCTGCATCGACGTCTTCCGCAGGTGCTTCATCTTCCGCACCGCGTCCTGGTTGATCACGACGACGGCCTCGCCGAACAGCGCGCCGTTCTTCGTCCCGCCCAGGGAGAGGATGTCGACACCGACCGCGTTGGTGAACGTCCGCATGGGCACGTTCAGCGAGGCGGCGGCGTTCGCTATCCGGGAGCCGTCCAGGTGCACCTTCATGCCGTGCGCGTGGGCGTGCTCGCAGATCGCGCGGATCTCCTCGGGCGTGTAGAGAGTGCCCAGCTCGGTGGACTGGGTGATCGACACGACCTGCGGCATCGCGCGGTGCTCGTCCTCCCAGCCCCAGGCCTGCTTGTCGATCAGCTCGGGCGTGAGCTTGCCGTCGGCCGTGGGCACGGTGAGCAGCTTGAGGCCGCCCATGCGCTCGGGGGCGCCGCCCTCGTCCACGTTGATGTGCGCGCTCTCGGCGCAGATCACCGCGCCCCAGCGGTCGGTGACCGCCTGGAGCGCGACGACGTTCGCGCCGGTGCCGTTGAAGACCGGGAAGGCCTCCGCCGTCGCACCGAAGTGGCTGCGGATGATCCCCTGGAGGTTCTCGGTGTAGTCGTCCTCGCCGTACGCCACCTGATGGCCGCCGTTGGCCAGGGCCAGGGCGGCCAGCACCTCGGGGTGGGCTCCGGCGTAGTTGTCACTGGCGAAACCGCGGACCTGCGGGTCGTGATGGCGACGCGCGTCGGTCTTGGGAGGGTTCACGGCTTCTCGGTCAGCCACAGACGGTTTCCGTTCACTTCTGCGGCGGGCTTGCTCCAGACGCCCTCGATGGCCTCGGCCAGGTCCTTGACGTCCGTGAAGCCCGCGAACTTCGCGTTGGGGCGTTCGGCGCGCATCGCGTCGTGCACCAGCGCCTTCACCACCAGGATGGCAGCCGCCGAGTGCGGGCCCTGCTCGCCCCCCGCCTTGCGGAAGCCGTCCGCCATGGCGAGCGTCCACGCCTCGGCCGCGGCCTTGGCCGCGGAGTACGCCGCGTTGCCCGCCGTAGGCTTCGACGCGCCGGCGGCGCTGATGAGCACGTACCGGCCGCGGTCGCTGCGCTGCAGGGCGTCGAAGAAGGCGAGCGAGGTGTGCTGGACGGTGCGGACGAGCAGCTTCTCCAGCAGGTCCCAGTCGGCCAGGTCGGTCTCGGCGAAGGTCGCGCTGCCGCGCCAGCCGCCCACGAGGTGGACCAGGCCGTCGATCCGGCCGTGCTCCTTCTCGATGCGCGCGGCCCAGTCACGGGCCGAGCGCAGGTCGAGCAGGTCGACGGTCTCGCCGGTGACGACGGCGCCGCCGCGGGCGTAGCGGGCCGCGTCGACGGACTCGGCGAGGCGCTCCGGGTTGTTGTCGGCGCCGACCACGACCGCGCCCGCCTCGGCGAGCCGGACCAGGGTCGCGTGCCCGGCGGGTCCGCCCGCGCCGGCCACCGCGATCACCGCACCACTGAGAGACCCGTTGTTCGCCACGTTCTTCCCCTCTTGAACAGTGTTGTGGACGCGGTCGCTCACGCGGCGATCCGCTCGGCGGCGTCCGCCGTGATGCCCTTCGTGGAGGCGATCACGTTCTTCAGCTTCTTGGACAGCGCCTCATAGAACATGCTCAGCGGAAACTCGTCCGGAAGCACGTCGTCCACGAGCTTGCGCGGGGGCTGGGTCAGGTCGAGGGCGTCCGGCCCCTTGGCCCACTTGGAGCCGGGGTGCGGGGCGAGGTAGGTGGAGACCAGCTCGTAGCCGGCGAACCAGTGCACCAGCTTCGGGCGGTCGATGCCGTCCTTGTAGAGCTTCTCGATCTCGGCGCACAGCTGGTTGGTGACCTGCGGGGCGCGCTCCCAGTCGATGGAGAGCTTGTTGTCGGTCCAGCGGACGACGTCGTGCTTGTGCAGGTAGGCGAAGAGCAGCTGGCCGCCGAGGCCGTCGTAGTTGCGGTTGCGGTCACCGGTGACCGGGAAGCGGAACATCCGGTCGAAGAGCACCGCGTACTGCACGTCACGGGCCTGCGGGACGCCGTCCGCCTGGAGCTTCACGGCCTCCTTGAAGGCGGTGAGGTCACAGCGCAGCTCCTCCAGGCCGTACATCCAGAACGGCTGGCGCTGCTTGATCATGAACGGGTCGAACGGCAGGTCGCCGTGGCTGTGGGTGCGGTCGTGGACCATGTCCCACAGGACGAAGGCCTCCTCGCAGCGCTTCTGGTCGTGGACCATCGCGGCGATGTCCTCGGGCAGCTCCAGGCCCAGGATCTCCACCGCGGCCTCGGTCACGCGGCGGAAGCGGGCGGCCTCGCGGTCACAGAAGATGCCACCCCAGGAGAAACGTTCCGGCGCCTCGCGGACGGCGATCGTCTCCGGGAAGAGCACCGCGGAGTTGGTGTCGTAGCCCGAGGTGAAGTCCTCGAAGGTGATGCCGCAGAACAGCGGGTTGTCGTAGCGGGTGCGCTCCAGCTCGGCCAGCCACTCCGGCCAGACCATGCGCAGCACGACCGCCTCCAGGTTGCGGTCCGGGTTGCCGTTCTGCGTGTACATCGGGAAGACGACCAGGTGCTGCAGGCCGTCCGCGCGGTTGGCGGCGGGCTGGAAGGCCAGCAGGGAGTCCAGGAAGTCCGGCACCTGGAAGCCGCCCTCGGCCCAGCGGCGCAGGTCCTTCACGAGCGCCTCGTGGTAGGCGCCGTCGTGCGGGAGGAGCGGGGAGAGCTGCTCGACCGCGTCCACGACGCGCTCGACGGCCGCCACGGCGTCGGCCCGCTCGGGGGCGCCCTCGGCGTCGAAGTCGATCGATCCGTCCTTCGACTGCCATGGCCGGATCTGCTCCACGGCATTCTTGAGCACAGGCCAAGCCGGGTGCTCAACCACCCTGGTCAGCGAAGGAACCTGTCCCTCCGCACCCGCCTGCACAAGAATTTCCGTCATGTCCCATCCTCCACGGGAGAACCTCGCGTATGGACACCGTATGCATACCCGGTTTCTCTCAGCAAGAGCATGGTCCGGAAATTTTTCTGTCCATCACCTTGGTCACCGATGTTTTTCCTGCCGTCCACCGTGACGACGCTCACTTCCACTCGACGGCGCCGGCCTTCCACGGGCAGCCGCCGGGTCGGTCAAGGGAGGGGGGACTCGCCCACGGGAGAGTGACGGCGCAGGCGGGTACCGGCCAACTGGCGCCCGCCCCGCACCCCGAATGCCCCACGCAGCCGCGGGTTCAACGGACGGCCCGGCCACTAGGCTGCGGCCTTGCCGCGTGGACGACGAGGTCCGGTACGGGGGCGTCGGTCCGCGCGTCGCCGAGCCGCCGTCGACGGAAGCGAGTCGAACCTTGAACTTCCTTACCATCGGTCACCGCGGTGTCATGGGCGTCGAGCCCGAGAACACCCTCCGTTCCTTCGTCGCCGCGCAGCGGGCCGGCCTCGACCTGATCGAACTCGATCTCCACCTGAGCAAGGACGGCGCCCTGGTCGTCATGCACGACGCAGAGGTCGACCGTACGACCGACGGCTCCGGGCCGATCGCCGACAAGACCCTCGCCGAGCTGCGCGCCCTGGACGCGGGCCGCGGGGAGCGGGTGCCGGTCTTCGAGGAGGTGCTGGACGCGGTGCAGACGCCCTTGCAGGCCGAGATCAAGGACGTGGCCGCGGCCCGGGCGCTGGCCGAGGTGATGCACGCCCGCGACCTGACCGCACGAGTGGAGGTGTCCTCGTTCCACGACGAGGCCGTCGCCGAGATCCGGCGGCTGGTGCCGGGGGTGCGCACCGCGCTGATCGCGAGCCGGTACGGCACCGACGTGGTGGACCGCGCCGTCGCCGTGGGTGCCGCGACCGTGTGTCTCAACATCCGCCGGCTCACCCTGGAGGTCGTCGAGCACGCGCGCGCGTCCGGGCTGCGGATCATCGGCTGGGTGGTCAACACGCAGGACCATCTGCGGCTGGTGCGCGCCCTGGAGCTGGACGGGGCGACGACCGACTACCCGGAGATCAAACGCACGGGCCGCTTCACCGCGTGACACGGCGCCCCGGGCGCGCGCCCGGACGCCCGCCTGAACGTCACACCAGCGGCTTGACCAGCAGCTCGAACCGCAGATCGGGGCGGAGCGGGATGCCGAAGCGCTCGTCGCCGTACGGGAAGGGCTGCGTCTTTCCCGTACGGCGGTAGCCGCGGCGCTCGTACCAGGCGATCAGGTCCTCCCGTACGGAGATCACCGTCATCCGCATCTCGGTGACTCCCCAGGTCTCCCGGGCCTGGCGCTCGGCCTCCGCCATGACGATCTTGCCGAGGCCGGTGCCCTGGAGCGTGGGGCTGACCGCGAACATGCCGAAGTAGGCGTGGTCGCCGCGGTGTTCCAGCTGACAGCAGGCGACGATACGGCCGTCCTGCTCGACGGTGAGCAGCCGGCTCTCGGAGCCCTTGATCACTTCCAGCACGCCCTGGGGGTCGGTCCGCTGCCCCTCCAGGATGTCCGCCTCGGTGGTCCATCCGGCCCGGCTGCTGTCTCCCCGGTACGCCGACTCGACCAGGGCGACGAGGGCGTCGACGTCCGCGTCGGTGGCGTCGCGGAAGGTCGGTCCGGTGGCGGGGGTGTCCATGGCTGGGTCTCCGATCTCGGGCGTGGCTGAGCCACGGACGAGGGTAACCCTGCCGCTAGGCTCCGCCTGCATGGTGCATGTACTCAGCAGCCGGATCCTGCTCCGGCCCACCGACCCCGAACGCTCCCGCGCCTTCTACGGCGAGCAGCTCGGGCTGTCCGTCTACCGGGAGTTCGGTACCGGTCCCGAGCGTGGCACGGTCTACTTCCTCGGCGGCGGTTTCCTGGAGCTGTCCGGGCGCTCCGAGGACCCTCCCTCGCCCGCGGTGCGGCTGTGGGTGCAGGTGGCGGACGTGTCGGCCGCGTGCGAGGAACTGCGGGCGCGGGGCGTGGAGATCGTACGGCCGCCGGTGCGGGAGCCGTGGGGCCTGGTCGAGATGTGGGTCGCCGACCCGGACGGCACCCCCATCGTGCTGGTGGAGGTCCCGGCGGACCATCCGCTGCGGTACCGGCCGGGCGTGTAGGGAGCCGGCCCGGCCCCGGAGGTCCGGCTCGGACGGCGCCGCCCCACTCGGCGAGGCGTACGGAGGCGGGCCGTCCGGAGTCGGGCCGTCCGGAGTCGGGCCGTCCGGAGTCGGGTCGTCCGGAGTCGGGTCGTCCGGAGGCGGGTCGGGGGCTGCGGGGCAGGACCGGACCGAAGAGCGGGCCGGGGCGTCCCGGACAGGGCCACACCCAAGAGTGGGCCGGGGCATCCCGGACACGGCCACACCCGAGACTGGGCCGGGGCATCCCGGACACGGCCACACCCGAGACTGGGCCGGGGCTTCCGGGGCGGGACCACACGGATGAGTCGCGCCGGGACTCCGGGGGGCGGACCACATCCGAGAGTCCGCCGGGACTCCCGGGAGCGGACACACTCAAGAGCCCGCCAGGACTCCCGGGAGCGGACACACCCAAAACCCCGCCAGGCCCCCCGGCACCGGACCACACCCAACACTCCGCCGGCAGTCCCCAGCAGGACCATGTCGAAAGGGGCCGGTCGGGCCGACTCGGCCGCGGCGAAAGGGGAGCGGGCGCCTCGCGGGCAGGTCGGCCGGGGTGGTGCCGTGCGCAGGCGTCGGCCCAGTCGGCGGGCGCGGTCAGCGGGGCCGGTGTTCCCAGCCGCGGTCCGTGCGGGTCAGTTCGTGGAAGCCGGCGTCGAGCAGGCGCCCGAGGGCGGCCTCGTCCTCGGCGCGTTCGAAGGCCAGCACACGGTCCGTCCCGCACAGCCGCAGCCAGTCGGCGGCGTGGCCCAGCAACCAGCGCTCCCAGCCCCGCTCCCGGTGCGCGGGTTCGACGTGCAGGTTGCCGATGTCGGCCAGGCCGGCACCGCGCGCGTGGCGTTCGGGGCGGACCAGGGAGGTGTCGGTCTCGACGAAGCCGACGGTGCCCGCGTCCGTGCGCGCGGTGAAGCGGGTGCCGCTCTCCCCCACCGTCCGCTCGACCGTGACGCCGGGGCGCGGCTCGGGACCCGGCAGGTCGGCCACGCGGGCGAGGAGGATCACCTCCGTGACCCCGGTGTGCCGGAAACCGGCGCGTTCGTAGACGGCCCGGACATGCGGCCAGGGGCGGGGCAGGCCGTAGACGACGGGGGCGGGAAGGTCTCCGGAGGCGCGCCGGACCCGGACCCGCCAGCGGGCCAGCCGGGCCAGGCAGGCGCCCATCAGCAGGTCGGCGGCCTGCTCGGTGTCCGGCCGGAAGGAGGCGGGCGGGTGCCAGAGGAACCAGTCGATGTCGCCGGCGTCCCGGTAGCACGGGCCGACCTCGTCGTCGGCGCGGTACCGCTTCAGATGGGCGGCCGCCAGGAGCTGCCCGCGGTCCTCGGCGACGAGGGTGACCCGCTCGCCCACCCACGGGTCGGTCACGAACTCGTCGGGCTCCCGCTCCAGCGCGCTGAGCACGGTGTTGACGGAGACGAAGACGCCGGGCACGACGGCGGCCACATGGGCGTTCACGAGGTCGGTCAGCTGGTCCCGGTCGTCGCGGCGGAAGGGGCGCACCTCGGGCATGGGTGACCTCCGGTCTCGGAAGGGATCGGGAAGGCCGCCGTGCGATGCGGTACGGCGCCGAGGGTACGCCCGTGCGGGCCGGCCGGGCCAGAGGTCCGGGATGGCCGGGGTTCTGCCCGGCAGGTGGGCCGGCCGGCGGGACCGTGCCGGGCGCCGGGCTGTGCGACGCGCCCCGGCGCGCTCGGCTGGGTGGAACCGGCGACCCGGGACACCGGCCGGGCCCGCGGCGCCGCGGCCGAGGTCGCGGCACGGGCGGGCGGTGCCGTCGTCATCGCTCCCGCGTCGGTGCCGGACGGCCCGAGCGTCGCGGTGCTGCGGGATCCGCGGGGAGCCGCGTGCGCGGTGCGGCGGGCGGGCGAGGCGGGCTGAGGAGCGGCTTGCCTTGGAGGGCGCTCCAGCTCCTAGCGTCGTACGCACCATCTGCTCGAAGGGAAGCACACGTGCGGTACACGCTGTTCGGACGGACCGGTCTGCGCGTCAGCGAGCTGGCGCTCGGCGCGATGACCATCGGTGAGGAAGCGGGCTGGGGTGCCGGCAAGGACACCAGCGCCCGGATCCTCGACACCTACGCCGACGCGGGCGGCAACTTCGTCGACACCGCGAACAACTACGCCTCGGGCAACTCCGAGCGGATCCTCGGCGAGCTGCTCGTCGGGCGCCGCGACCGGTTCGTGCTGGCGAGCAAGTACACCTGCGGCACCCGCGACGGCGACCCCAACTCCGCGGGCAACCACCGCCGGAACCTGGTGCGGTCGGTCGAGGAGAGCCTGCGGCGGCTCGGCACGGACCGGCTCGACGTGCTGTGGGTGCACGCCCGCGACAACTTCACCCCGGTCGAGGAGGTGATGCGCGCCCTGGACGACGTCGTGCGCTCCGGCAAGGTGCTCTATGTGGGCGTGTCGGACTGGCCGGCGTGGGAGATCGCCCAGGCCAACACCCTCGCCGAGCTGCGGGGTTGGACGTGTTTCGCGGGTTCGCAGCTGCGCTACAGCCTGCTGGAGCGCACCCCGGAGCGCGAACTCCTGCCGCAGGCCCGGGCCTTCGACCTCGCCGTGTTCGCCTGGGCGCCGCTGGCCGCGGGCAGGCTCACCGGGAAGTACCGGCGCGGGGAGCCGGGCCGGCTGGACACGGTCGGTGTGCGGCCGGAGGCGTGGGAGGAGGACGTCGTCAGCGCCGTCCTGGACATCGCCGAGTCGGGCGGCTGGAGTCCGGCCCAGGTGGCCCTGGCCTGGCTGCTGGGGCGGCCCGGGAACGTCGTACCGATCGTCTCGGCGACGAAGCCCGAGCAGCTCGCGGACAACCTGGCCGCCACCGGGGTACGGCTCGACGCCGACGCGGTGGCGCGCCTGGACGAGGTGAGCGCGGTCCCGCTCGGGTTCCCGCACGACTTCCTGCGCGAGCCTCCCATCACCCGCAATGTGTACGGCGACCGGTGGCAGGACATCGAGGACCGCCGCTCGACGTACCGCCGTACGGTGCACGACGTGCTGTAGCGCCCGCCCCTAAGCCCGCAGCGCGCCCGTCAGGCCTTCCAGGCGGCTGAGCAACTCGGCGAGCAGACCCGCCAGTTCGCCCTGGCCCTCCCGGTCGAGGACGGACAGCACGGCCGTCTCGTAGGCGAGTTGCTCGGGGAGGATCCCGTCGACCAGGTCGCGGCCGGCGTCGGTGAGGCGGAGGTGGGCGACGCGGCGGTCACGGGTGTCGCCGCGCCGTTCGACCAGGCCGCGCTCGGTCAGCTGTTTGACCCGCTTGGTGACGGCGGCCCCGGAGGAGAACGTCTCGCGGGCCAGCTCGCCCGGGGTCAGCTCGTGGCCGGTGCGGCGCAGCGCGCCGAGCAGGTCGAACTCGGCGCGGCTCAGCCCGGCCCGGCGCAGCGGGGCGTCCTCGGCCTGCTGGAGCAGGGCCGCGCAGCGGTTGATGCGGCCGATGACCTCCATGGGCCCGGTGTCCAGCTCGGGGTGGACGGCCCGCCACTGGCGGACGACGGCGGAGACGGTGTCGCCGCGCGCGGGGTCGGTGCCGGGCCCCGGCCGGGCACCGGCCGTGTCGCTTCCGGGCGTCGGTCCGCCGTTCGTCGCCGTCATGGCCGTATGTCCTCCGTCGTTCTGCCCGGGTCCCGGTCGCTGTCGTGCGCCGGGCCCTGGTCCGTGTCCCGGTCCGGCGGTACGAGCCCCTGGCGTCGTACCGTCGCCGCGAGCGTACGGTGTCCGGCCTGCTCGGTGAGCACGACCCGCTCCTCGGGCAGGGCGCGCTGCCACCACTCGCCGGAGGCGGCGTCGGCCGTGGCGCGCAGGTCGACGAGGGCGGCGGCGAGGCCGCGGCGGGCGGACTCCAGGGCCTGGGGGGACGGGTGCGGCTCGGCGAGCAGGCGGGCGGCGTTCTCCCGGGCCCGCTCGGCGGCGGTCAGCGCGTGCTCCAGGCGGTCGCCGGCGCGCCGGTTGGTGACGGCGACGGCGGTGACGAAGCCGACCAGGGCGCCGAGGAGGGTGTCCACGATCCGGTCGGTGATCAGCTCGGCCGGGTTCTGGGCGCGGGCGAACTCGGTGATGAGCAGGGCCATCGGGGTGACACAGACGCTGCCCAGCCAGTAGTTGCGGCCGATGAGCGCCTCGGCGCCGAAGTTGAGGGCGAGCGAGCACAGCACCAGGGCGGCCGGGTGCAGATGGGCGAGCGGGGCGAGGGCGGCGAAGAGGAGGACGCCGACGAGGTTGCCGACGACCCGCTGCACGCCCCGGCTCCAGGTGAGGGTGACGTTGGCCTGGTAGAGGGAGGCGGCGGTGACCAGCGCCCAGTAGGGGCGGCCGACGCCGAGCGCGAGGGCCGCGTATCCGGCGAGGGCGCAGCCGAGCGCGGTGCGTACGGCGAGCGGGGCGAGGAGGGCGAGGCGGTGCCGGACCGGGAGGGCCTGGGCGGCGGCCACGCCGAGCAGTTCGTCGGCGTCCCCGCGCGGCGGCTCGACGCGCGGGATCCGGCCGGTGCCGCGCAGGTCGCGGGCCCAGGCGCGCAGCCGTGCGGGGTCGGCGTCGGCGGGTGCGGCGAGGGCGACCTCGGCGCGGACCAGGAGCTGTTCGAGGGCGCGCCGGGTGCGGTCGGGGCGGGCGCCGGCGGCGAGCAGTGACTGCCAGGCGGCGTGGATCGCGACGGCGCTCGCGGCCCGGGCCCGGGCGTGGCCGTCGGCGGTGCCGCGTGTGTCGGCGTACGCGGCGGCGGCGTTCAGGGCCTGGGCGGTGGCGCGTCGCTCGGGGCCGTGCGGGCGGAGCAGCCCGGGCGCCATGCCGACCAGCCAGGCCCAGGCGCCGGCGGCGAGGGCCAGCCCGAGGTGGCCGGGGAGCCCGCCCAGCGTCTGCGGGGCGAAGAGCGAGGCGGAGCTGATGAAGGTGAGGACCACGTTGCCGGGCGGTCCGATCCGGGTGGCGTCGCAGACGGTCTTCTGGACCGCCGCGAGGACGGCGCCGACGGTGACGAGGACGACGGCGTTCGTGGTGAGCGCCGCGGCGAGCAGGGCGACGGCGAGCCCGCCGATCATGCCGAGGACGACCCAGGCCAGGGCGCGGGCACGGGCGGCGTAGGGCCGGTTGTGGCCGTAGAGGGCGCACAGCGATCCGGCCATCGTGTACATCGCGAGGTCGAGGCGGCCGAGCGCGAGCAGGGTGAGGTTGGGCGGGGCGACCGCGGCGACCACGCTCAGCGCGGGTTTGAACCAGATGTCGGAGGGACGCCCCAGGCGGAGTACTCCGGCCAGGGGCAGACGGTGGGGGGTCGCACTGCTCATATCATCAATTTAACATGTGTTTTACTCGTGAAATATTTTGCGGCGGCGAGGGCGAGGGGGTCGTCACCCGCCGCGCTCCCCCGCATGCTCCCCGTGTACGCCCGTGCGCTCGCGTGCGCTCCGCCGGGCGTGGGCATCGCATCCCTCGACCGACCGTCGAGCGTGGAGGTGCGCGTGCACGGACCGGTGTCGACAGCCTGGCTGCTGGTGGCGCTGTGCGCGCTGACCGGCGCCTACTGCCTGCTGCGGATGCGCAGCGCCGTCGAGGAGCAGCGCCGGGCCGCGGGCGGCGAGGCGCTGATGGGGTTCGGCATGGCCACGATGGCCGTTCCGGCGGCGGTGTTCACGCCCCCGAGATGGGCGTGGCCGGTGTACGCGGCCGTGTTCGGCGCGGCGGCCCTGCGTGCGCTGTGGTCCGCGCGCGGCGGCCCGCACCATCTGCACCACCTGGTGGGCAGCGCCGCCATGGTCTACATGGCGGTGGCGATGGCCGCGTCCCCGCCCGCCGCCCACCCGGCGCACGGCGGCGCCGGCGTGCCGTTGCTGACCGGCGCGCTGCTGCTGTACTTCACGGGGTACGTGCTGCTCTCCGGCGCCCGTCTGGTGCCGGCCGGCACCGCGGCGGCCGGGACCGGCCCGACCCGCTGGGGCGACCGTCCCGAGCTGGCCCGGGCGTGCCGGCTGTCGATGGGGATCGGGATGGTGGCGATGCTGCTGACGATGTGACCGCCGGCCCCGGAAGGCTCGCGTTGCCTGCGTCACTTCGGCCCCGTGGACCGTACCGCTGAGCGGCTTCGCGCTCATAGGGTGCTGACCATGATGGTCCCCGTGACCCTGCTGCTGCTCGGCGCCCTGACCGCCGTCGTCGCCCCGCGGCTGCTCGCCCGGGCCGACTGGCCGGACCGCGAGCCGGTCGTCGCCCTCTGGGTGTGGCAGTGTGTCGTGGCGGCCGTCCTGTTGTGCTGCGCCCTGTCGATGACACTGAGCGCGGCGGCGGCCTGGCAGGCGGTGCGCGGGCATGTGTTCGCCAGCGCGCCGACCTCGGTCGTGGACGCGTACGCCCTCGGCGCGGCCGGTTCCTGGGCGGCGCCCACCGCCGTACTGCTCGCGTGCGGCGGCCTGTGGAACCTGGCGATGCTGGTCCGAGAGGTCGTACGGGCCCGGGCGGGGCGGCGCGGGAGACGCGACGAACTCCTGGTGCGGGCACCGCTGTTGCCGGGCGAGGAGCCGGCGGGCGGGCGGCTGGTGGTGCTGGAGGGCGACCGGCCCGACGCCTGGTGGCTGCCCGGCACGGCGCCTCGGCTGGTCATCACCACGGCCGCGCTGCGCCGCCTGAAGGGCCGTCAGCTGGACGCGCTCCTCGCGCACGAGCAGGGGCACGCGCAGGCCCGGCACGACTGGCTGCTGCACTGTTCGGCCGCGCTGGCGGGCGGCTTCCCGCAGGTCCCGGTGTTCGCGGCGTTCCGCGACGAGATGCACCGGCTGGTGGAGCTGGCCGCCGACGACATGGCGTCCCGGCGCTTCGGCCGGCTGACCACGGCCCTGGCCCTGGTCGAACTCAACGAGGAGCGGGGCGTGTTCGGGCCCTGTCCGACTCCGCAGGCGCATGTGCCGCAGCGCGTGCAACGGCTGCTGACGGCGCCGGACCGGCTTCCGGCGCTGCGCCGGCTGCGTCTGACGGCGACCGCCGCGCTGGTGCCCGTCGTCCCGGTCCTGGTGGCCCTGGTGCCCGGGCTGCGCGCGCTGGGCTGACCCCGCCCGCCGGTGGCTGCTTGGCCCCGGCCCGTCCCTTCCACAAAGATCGCCGCATGCGCCATCACCCCGCCGCTCCCCCGTCACCCGAACCGCCGGCGGTGCCCCGCACGGCCGCCCGAGTGGCCGCCGCCCTCGGCGCCGGCTTCCTGGTGCTGCTGGTCCTCGTGGCCCTGCGCTGGCACCCCCTGACCGCCCTGGACGGCGCCGTCTCCGACACCACACACCGCTGGGCGGTCCGCGACCGGGAGGTGACGCACGTCTTCCGGGTGCTCACCGACTGGGTGTGGGACCCGGTCACCATGCGTCTGCTGTGCGCGGCGGCGGCGCTGTGGCTCATCCGGCGGCGCTCGGCCTGGTGGACGGCGCTGTGGCTGGCGGTCACCTGCGCGGTGGCCACGGGCGTGCAGCAGTCGGTGAAGGCCGTCGTGGGCCGCCCCCGCCCGGTCTGGCGGGACCCCGTCGACTCCGCACACTACGCGGCCTTCCCGTCCGGTCACGCGATGACCGCCACCGTCGTCTGCGGCCTGCTGCTGTGGCTGCTGCACCGCTCCGGCCCGGGCCGCGCCCTGTGGCGTACGGCGGTGGCGGCGGCGCTCGTCTCCGTGGTGGGCGTCGGCGTGACCCGGGTGTGGCTGGGTGTCCACTGGCCCTCGGACGTGCTGGGCGGCTGGCTGTCCGGGGCGCTGCTGGTGGCGGTGGCGGTGCTGGTGTACGAGCGGCCACGCGGCCGGACCCGGCTGCCGCCGCGCCGGCGCGGGTAGAGTCCCGCGCATGGCTGCCGTGCTGTTCGACTTCTCCGGGACGCTGTTCCGCGTCGAGTCCACCGAGTCCTGGCTCCGCACGGTACTGGCCGAGACCGGCCACCTCCTCCCCGGACCCGAACTGGTCCGTGCCGCCCGCGAGCTGGAGGCGGCCGGCGCACTCCCCGGCGGCGCGGACCCGTTGGACCTGCCGGCGGACCTGGCGGACCTGCGGGCGGTACGGGACCGGAGCGCGGAGCTGCACCGGGCCGCCTACACGGGCCTGGCCCGCCGGGTGCCGCTCCCGGACCCCGGTCTGTACGACGCCCTGTACGACCGGCACATGTCCCCCGACGCCTGGACGCCGTACCCCGACGCCGAGAAGGTGCTGCGCGCCCTGCGCGACCGCGGGATCGGTATCGCCGTGGTCAGCAACATCGGCTGGGACCTGCGCCCGGTCTTCCGCGAGCACGGCTTCGACGCCTATGTGGACGCGTACGTCCTGTCGTACGAGCACGGTGTGCACAAGCCCGACCCCCGGCTGTTCTCGGTCGCCTGCGAGGCACTCGGCACGGATCCGCGGCAGGTGCTGATGGTCGGCGACAGCCGCACGGCGGACGGCGGCGCCACCGCCCTCGGCTGCCGGGTGCACTTCGTGGACCATCTGCCGGTGGAGCGACGCCCCGACGCGCTGCTGCCGGTGCTGGACCTGGTGGGCTGAGGCCCGGATGGTCCGGTGCCGTCCGTCCGGGACGCTCCCCCGCGTCGCCCCAGACGGACGGCTGTTCCGGGCGGGCCCCCGGCATGGGGGTGCCCCGATGCGTTGAGTATAGTTGGCTGGCAGCCAGTCAACGCAGGAGTTACAGGATGTCCCCGCGCAGCGCCTCGGTCAATGAAGAATTGCGGCGGCGTTCCCGGGAACGGCTGCTCCAGGCCGCCGTGGAGCTGGTCGGTGAACGCGGGTTCGAGGCCACCACGCTCGGCGACATCGCGGACCGGGCCGGTTCGGCGCGCGGACTGGTGTCGTACTACTTCCCCGGCAAGCGCCAGTTGGTGCAGTCCGCCGTGCACCGGCTGATGCACCGCACGCTGGAGGAGGCGCTGGAGCGCGAGCCGCGCACCGGGGACGGGCGGGAGCGGCTGGCCCGGGCCATCGACGCGATCCTGGGCCTGGCCCGGGACCGGCCCGTACTGATGCGCCAGCACATGGCGGGCCTGCTCCAGGCCGAGGGCTTCGTGCAGTGCCCGGAACAGCGCCGGCTCGCGGAGCTGCTGAGCGACACCGTCGCCCGGTACGGCGCGCAGAACGTCTCCGCCGACTACCCGATGCTGCGGTCCCTGTTGATGGGCGCGGTGTACTCGGCTCTGGTGCCGGGGGTGCCGATGCCGGTACCGGTGCTGCGGGCCGAGCTGTTCCAGCGGTACGGGCTGGACTGGGAGATGGGCGTGCCCCCGGAGAGCGAGCCGGAACCCGGGCCGGACCACGGGGATCTGTCCCGGTTCTTCGCCACGGAGGAGCGTCCGGGCGGTTCCTGACGGGTCAGCGGCGGGCGTGACGGGGGGTCAGGAGGCCCGCGTCCCGGGCCTGGGCGATCAGCCGCAGGGCGCGCCGGCGGCCGCGTCCGGTCGCGTTCATCACGGCGAGCACCGGGTCGGTGCCCTCGTCCTGGGCGGTCCGGTACTTCTGCGCGACGAGTCGACGGCCCTCCGTCCCACGCGGCCAGGCCTGCCTCGCGCGGCGCGGGCCCGGGTGGCCGGAATCCGGTTCGGGTCCGCCGGCCGCCGCGCACCGGGCGCCCGTACCGGTGTTGTCGCGCTCGCACCCCTCGCCCGGCTCCTCGCCACCGACGCCGCTCGCCTCCACTCCGCACGCCTCGGACAGCGGCCCCTCGAGCCAGTCGGCGAGCGCCGTCAGATCGGCGAGGGACAGGGGCGGCTGGGCCTTGACGTCCTCGATGGAGAGGCGTCCCGCGTGCACCACGGCGAGGGCGTCGACCCCGGCCCCGTCGGGGAAGGCCAGCCGGACGTGGAACCAGGACGTGGCGCCGCCGTGCTCCCGCACCTCCCACGCGGGCCGCACGGAGACCGCACCGTCCCCCGCGTTCCGGTCAGGAAGATTGAGAAAGGATGCTTCCAGCACACACGCAACGTATTGAAATGATCACAGCCCGCACCGACGGACACCGGCGGACACCCCTCGGGTCACCCCACCGGCCCCTGCCGCCGGGCGTCCCGGAGTGCCATGCTGGAGCCGTCCGCACACCCTCCTTGGGGCGAGGAGTACCGCTGTGCTGCGTGTCGCCGTCATCGGTTCCGGGCCGAGTGGGTGCTACACCGCCCAGAACCTGGTTCAGCGTGATCCCGGGGTCCGCGTGGACGTCCTGGACCGGCTGCCGTGCCCGTACGGCCTGGTCCGCTACGGTGTCGCGCCGGACCACGAGAAGATCAAGTCCCTGCAGGGCAGCCTGCGTACGGTGCTGGAGCACGAGCGGGTGCGGTTCCTCGGCGGGGTCCGGGTGGGCGGCCCCGGCGGCCTGCCGGCGGAGCGCCTGCGCGGGCTCTACCACGCGGTGGTCTACTGCGTGGGCGCCGCCACCGACCGCCGGCTCGGCATCCCCGGCGAGGAGCTGCCGGGCAGCTGGTCCGCGACCGAGTTCGTGTCCTGGTACAGCGCCCATCCGGACGCGGCCGACGCGGGCTTCCTGCGCGGGGTGCGGTCGGCGGTGGTCATCGGGGTGGGCAATGTCGCGGTGGACGTCACCCGGATGCTGGTCCGGGGCGCGGCGGAGCTGCGGCCCACGGACATCCCGCAGGCCGCGCTGGACGTGCTGGCGGCGAGCGGGCTGACCGAGGTGCAGATGGTGGGCCGGCGCGGCCCCGCCCAGGCCCGTTTCACCACCAAGGAGCTGCGCGAGCTGGGCGCCCTGCCCGGCACCGACGTGATCGTGGACGAGGCCGAGCTGGCGCTCGATCCGGCCGATCCGGGCGCGCTGCCGGCCGGGCCGCGCCGCAATGTGGAGGTGCTGCGCGAGTGGGCGGCGCGGCCCGCGACGGCTGCCGCGGCCCGGCGGATCCGGCTGCGGTTCTTCCTGCGCCCGGTGGAACTGCTGGCGGAGAGCGGCCGGGTGGGTGCGGTGCGCTTCGAACGGACGGCACCGGACGGTACGGGCGGCGTGACCGGCACGGGCCGGTACGAGGACGTGCCCGCGCAGTTGGTGCTGCGCTCGGTGGGCTATCGCGGAGTGCCGCTGGAGGGGCTGCCGTTCGACCCGGCGAGCGGCACCATCCCGCACCAGGAGGGCCGTGTCCTGCGCGACGGTGCGCCCTCCCCCGGCGAGTACGTCGCCGGGTGGATCAAGCGCGGCCCGACGGGGGTCATCGGCACCAACCGGCCCTGCGCCAAGGAGACGGTGACCTCCCTGCTCGCGGACGCGCCCGCGCTCGCCCGCGCGGACGTGCCGGAGGACCCGGTCGCGGCCCTCCGGGCGGCGGGCGTCGAACCCGTGCCCTGGGACGGCTGGCTGGCGATCGAGCGGGCCGAGGCCGAGCTGGGGGCGCGGCTGGGGCGCGGCGTGGTCAAGCTGGCCGACTGGGACACCCTGCTCGGGGCGGCGCGGGTGTCGTAGCCCGGGACGGCGCGGTGTCGTAGCGGCTCGCGGCCGGCGGGGAGCGTCCGGGGGGCGGGCAGGACACACGGCGGCAACAGTCTGGAAATCAACAAACTGTTCAAGAGCCTTACGGTCTGGTCCTGTTCGGATGCCGCTCCCCACCCGCCGCTGATGGAGTTCCCATGGCCACGACCGCAGACGTGCACCCCGTCGACGAGACACCCCCGGTACGACAGCTGGCCGCCTTCGGGCTCCAGCATGTGCTCGCGATGTACGCGGGCGCCGTCGCGGTGCCGCTGATCGTGGGCGGTGCGATGAAGCTGCCGCCCGCCGACCTGGCGTACCTGATCACCGCGGACCTGCTGGTGTGCGGTATCGCCACGCTGATCCAGTGCGTCGGGTTCTGGCGGTTCGGGGTCCGGCTGCCGATCATGCAGGGGTGTACGTTCGCGGCCGTGTCGCCGATGGTGCTCATCGGGACGTCGGAGGGCGGGCTGCCGGCGATCTACGGCTCGGTGATCGTCGCGGGACTCGCGATCATGCTGCTCGCGCCGGTCTTCGGCAGGCTGCTGCGCTTCTTCCCGCCGCTGGTGACCGGCACGGTGATCCTGATCATCGGCGTCTCACTGCTGCCGGTCGCGGGCAACTGGGCGGCGGGCGGCGCCGGGGCGAAGGACTTCGGCGAGCCGAGGAACCTGGCGCTGGCGGGTTTCGTGCTGGCCGTGGTGCTCGGCGTGCAGCGGTTCGCGCCCGCCTTCCTCTCCCGGATCGCCGTGCTCCTCGGCATCGCGGCCGGCCTGGCCGTCGCCGTGCCGTTCGGGTTCACCGACTTCAGCGGGGTCGGGGACGCCGACTGGGTGGGCATCAGCACGCCGTTCCACTTCGGGGCGCCGCAGTTCCGGGCGTCCGCGATCGTGTCGATGCTCGTGGTGGCTCTGGTAACCATGACCGAGACGACCGGTGACCTGATCGCCGTCGGCGAGCTGACCGGGCGGAAGGTGGAGCCGCGCTCCCTCTCCGACGGGCTGCGCGCGGACGGCCTGTCGACCGTGCTGGGCGGGGTGTTCAACACCTTCCCGTACACGGCGTACGCGCAGAACGTGGGCCTGGTCGGGATGACCCGGGTGCGCAGCCGCTGGGTGGTGGCCGCGGCCGGCGGGATCCTGGTGCTGCTCGGTCTGCTGCCCAAGCTGGGCGCGGTGGTCGCGGCGATCCCGGCGCCGGTGCTCGGCGGGGCCGGTCTGGTGATGTTCGGGACGGTCGCGGCGAGCGGGCTGCGGACGCTGGCCCGGGTCGACTTCCGGGGCAACGACAACCTGACCGTGGTGGCCGTCTCGGTGGCGGTCGGCACGCTGCCGGTGGGGGTGCCGACGGTGTACGAGAAGTTCCCGGACTGGTTCCAGACGGTGATGAACAGCGGTATCAGCGCGGGCTGCCTGTCCGCGATCGCGCTGAACCTGCTCTTCAACCACCTTCGGGCGAGGCGTGGTTCAGCCGCCGGCGCCGATGCGGCCGGCCTGCCGGTCGGCGGCGGCCAGAAGGCTGTCGAGCAACCCCGGGAAGAGGCCCTCTAGATCGTCCCGGCGCAGGCCGTTCATCTTGGCCGTGCCCCGGTAGACCTGCCGGATGACCCCGCTCTCCCGCAGCACCCGGAAGTGGTGCGTGGTGGTGGACTTGGTCACCGGCAGGTCGAACTGCGAACAGCTCAGCTCCGCTTCCCTGGCGGCGAGTTCGCGCACGATCTGCAGCCGCATCGGGTCGGAGAGCGCGTGCAGCACGGATTCCAGCCGGATCTGCTCGCGCTCCGGGTGCGGCAGCGCGCGGCCGGTGGTGGCGGTGTCGGTCACGGCGGCTGCCCCCTCGTCACGGGATCTCTCGGCTCCCCACATTGTACGAGGGACATCGTAGTTTGACATCCCTCGTAGTACGAGGAGTATCGTACGAGCCCGTCAGCGGTCCGTGACGAATGGAGTCCGTCGTGAGTGCCCTCTTCGAGCCCATCACCCTGCGCGAAGTGACCATCCCGAACCGGGTGTGGATGGCCCCGATGTGCCAGTACTCGGCCGAGCCGGAGGGCCCGCTCACCGGCGCGCCGCACGACTGGCACTTCGCGCACTACGCGGCGCGGGCCACCGGCGGCACCGGCCTGATCGTGGTGGAGGCCACCGCGGTCTCGCCCGAGGGCCGGATCAGCCCGTACGACCTCGGGCTGTGGAACGACACCCAGGTGGAGGCCTTCCGCCGGATCACCCGCTTCCTCGCCGCGCAGGGCACCGTCCCGGCCGTCCAGCTCGCCCACGCCGGCCGCAAAGCCTCGACCGACCGGCCGTGGAAGGGCGGCGCGCCGGTCGGACCGGAGGGGCTCGGCTGGCAGCCGCTCGCGCCGAGCGCGGTGCCGTTCGACGAGCGCCACCCGGTGCCGACCGAGCTGACCGTCGAGGAGATCGGGGAAATCGTCGGACAGTTCGCCGCCGCCGCGCGCCGGGCGCTCGCCGCGGGCTTCGAGGCCGTCGAGATCCACGGCGCCCACGGCTATCTGATCAACGAGTTCCTCTCCCCGCACTCCAACCACCGCACCGACGCCTACGGCGGCTCGTACGAGAACCGCACCCGGTTCGCCCTGGAGGTCGTGGACGCCGTACGGGAGGTGTGGCCCGCGTCCAAGCCGGTGTTCTTCCGCATCTCCGCCACCGACTGGCTCCAGGACGGCGGCTGGACCACGGAGGACACGGTCCGCTTCGCCGGCGACCTGCACGCCCACGGCGTCGACCTGCTCGACGTCTCCACCGGCGGCAACGCCTCCGGCGTCACCATCCCGACCGAGCCGGGCTACCAGGTCCCCTTCGCCACCCGCGTGAAGACCGGGACGCCGATGCCCGTCGGCACCGTGGGCCTGATCACCGAGGCCGGGCAGGCCGAAAAGATCCTGGCGAACGGCGAGGCCGACGTGGTGCTGCTCGGCCGCGAGCTGCTCCGCAACCCCTCCTGGGCCCGGCACGCCGCCCGCGAACTGGACGCGGAGATCCGGGTGCCGGACCAGTACCACCGCTCGGTCTGACGCCCGGCGCGGTGGTACGCGGAGAGCCAGGTACCGGACAAGTCCCACCGCTCGGTCTCGGGCCCCGTGTGGCGGTACGCGGAGATCCGGCCACCGGACAAGTCCCACCGCTCGGTGACGCCCGGTGCGGTGGCCTGCGCCACCGCCGGTCCGAGCCCGGCCCGGGCAGCCCGGTGGGGACCCACTCCCGTGGGGTGACAGCACCGGTCGTACCGGCCCACTCCCGTCCGACGGCTGCACCGGTCGTACCGGCCCACCCCCGTCGGGCAGCGCCACCGGCCGTACCGACCCACCCCCCGTCCAACGGCGGCACGGCGGCACGGCGGCACGGCGGCACCGGCCGTGCCCGTCCGCTTCAGGCGGGCCGTGACGGTGGTCAGCC
This sequence comes from Streptomyces sp. NPDC028928, assembly GCF_055564915.1. Classification (NCBI taxonomy): domain Bacteria; kingdom Bacillati; phylum Actinomycetota; class Actinomycetes; order Kitasatosporales; family Streptomycetaceae; genus Streptomyces; species Streptomyces sp. NPDC028928. The sequence goes on along the minus strand of NZ_JBVHVI010000007.1, from coordinate 215,955 downwards.
CGGCAGCAGGCGGGTCACTGTCTGCTCCAGGCGTGGCAGGGTGCGTTGGCCTGCCAGGGCCAGGGCGATCGCGGCCACGACGCCGGCCCAGGCGACCGGGCCGAGCGGGGTGCAGCCGACCGCGCGGCTGATGCCCGGGGTCTGGACCACGGCCACCAGGGCCAGCGCGGAGCCCAGCGAGGTGACCTGCACCAGGCGGCTGTCGCGCCGGTCCAGCAGGGTCTGCACGAGCTGGGTGCCGACCACCCCGCACAGCGCCATGGTGCTGGAGCGGCGGGCGGTGCCCGGTGTGAAGCGGCCGATCAGCCAGGCCGTGACCGCGCCCAGGCAGGTGGTCAGGGCCCGGTGCCGGATCTGCCGCAGCAGGGGGTCGCCCAGCACCCCGGCCGCCTCCTCCACGTGCTCCAGGTCCGCCTCGTCCTCCTTCTCCGTCACCGCGACCGCCATCGACGGGAACAGGTCGGTGAAGAGGTTCACCATGAGCATCTGCCGGGTGGACAGCGGCGCCCGCCCGGACAGCAGCGTGCCGAGCAGGCCGAACCCGACCTCGCCCGCGTTGCCGCCGATCAGGATGGCGATCGCGTCGGCCACGCTGTGCCACAGGGCGCGGCCCTCGCCGACCGCGTCGATCAGCACCGTCAGGTCGTCGTCGGTCAGCACGATGTCCGCGGCGTTGCGTGCGGCCGCCGAGCCCCGCGCGTTGATCCCGACGCCGATGTCGGCGGCACGGATGGCCGCGGCGTCGTTGGCGCCGTCGCCGACCATGCCGACCACCCGGCCCGCGTCCCGCAGCGCCTCCACGACCTGGAGTTTCTGCTCGGGCGCCACCCGGGCCACCACGCCCGCGTCGCGCAGCATCCGGGCCCGCGCGGCGCGGTCGGCCGCGGCCAGCTCGTCCCCGGTGACCACCACCGTGTCCTCGGGCCAGCCCAGGTCGGCGGCGATGGCCCGCGCGGTCTGCGGATGGTCGCCGGTGAGCATGACGGGTCGTACACCCGCCCCGTTCAGCCCGTTCACCAGGGCCGTGGAGGTCTCGCGCGGTACGTCGGACAGCGCCAGCAGACCGGTGAACTCCAGGTCCCGCAGGGGCTGTTCGAGGACGTCCGTCTCCTGTTCGCCCGGGCCGAGCCGGCGTTCGGCGACCGCCAGCACCCGCAGACCGGCCCCGGCCAGCGCGTGCGCGGACTCGGGGGCGTGCGCCGGCAGACCGGAGCAGGCCGGAAGAACGGTTTCCGGGGCGCCCTTGACCACCAGCACGGGCGGGCCGTCCCCGCTCCGGCCGACGGCGGCGGCGTACCCGCGCGCGGCCTCGAACGGCAGGTCGGCGAGCTGTGTCCAGTCGGGATCGGGCGGGGCCGCGGCCAGTACGGCCTCGTCGGTGGCGTGTACCGGCCGGTCGGAGTCGCCGTTCAGCTGTGGGCAGGCCCGCGCGGCGGCCCGGACGGTGTCCAGGGAGCCGGCGTCGTCCACCGGGCGGACCGCGCCCTCGGCGTCGGAGGTGCGCACCAGCCGCAGCCGGTTCTCGGTGAGCGTGCCGGTCTTGTCGAAGCAGATGGTGTCCATGCGGCCCAGCGCCTCCAGCGTGCGCGGGGTGCGGACCAGGACACCGCCCCGGCTCAGCCGCCGGGCGGCCGCCAGCTGCGCCACCGTCGCCACCAGCGGCAGTCCTTCGGGTACGGCCGCCACGGCCACCGCCACCCCGCCGCTGACCGCCTCGCGGATCGGGGTGCCGCGCAGCAGCGCGAGACCCGTGACCGCGGCGCCGCCCGCGAGGGTCAGCGGCAGCGCCTTGCGGGTGAGTTCCTGGAGCCTGGCCTGGACGCCGCCGGCCGGGGGCGTGCGGGCGGCGAGGTGCACGGCACGCGCGGCCTCGGTGCTGTCCCCGGTGTCGACCACGACGGCCCGCGCCTCCCCCGCCACCACGGTCGTCCCCTCGAAGACCATGCAGCGCCGGTCGGCGACGACGGCGTGCGGGGTGGGATCCGTCTGCTTCTCCACCGGCAGCGACTCGCCGGTCAGGGCGGACTCGTCCACCTCCAGGCCCTCCTGCCACAGCAGCCGGGCGTCGGCGGGCACCACGTCGTCCGCCTTGAGCTGGATCACGTCGCCGGGGTGGAGCTTGCCCGCCTCCACGGTGCGGGTGCCGCCGGCCGGGGCCTCGGCCTCCGGCGGCACCACGCGCGCCTTCTGCTTCTGTTCGGCGACCAGCCCGGACAGCGCCCGCTCGGCGCGCAGCCGCTGGACGCCGCCGACCAGGGCGTTCAGGTCGAGGGCGCCGACCACGAGCAGGGCGTCCACGACGGAGCCGAGGATCGCCGACGCCGCGGAACCCACGGCCAGGACCGGGGTGAGCGGGTCCTGGAGTTCCCCGCGGACGGCCCGGCCGAGCCGGTAGGACCAACGGACCGGAGCGGCGGCCGGATGCCCGGTGACGCCCTCGGCCGCCTTGCGCAGCCGGGCGGTCAGCGCGTCGAACGCACCCGGCTCGGCGGCCGGTTCGTGTGCCAGCCGGTCCCGGGCCTGCTCCGGGTCCAGCTCGTGCCAGTGCACCCGGGGGCGCGGGTGCGGGGCGCGGGCCGCCGCCACACCGAGGGCCGCCCGCGCCCCGGACAGCAGCGCGGCCGCGGCGCCCGCGTCGACCGGCGCGTGACGCAGCCCCGGCAGCATGGCCCATCGGCCGCCTCGGCCGCCTCCGCCGCCGGACTCGCCGATGGCGACGAGCAGCCCGGACAGCGCGGCCCCGGAGCGGGCCAGGGTCTGGGCCCGGTGGCCGACCCGACGGGCGGCCGGGATCGCGGTCAGCACCCGCCACACGTCGGGCAGTCCGTGCAGGGCGAGGATGTCCGCGCCCCACACCACCGCCCCGTCCCGGTCGGTCAGGGCGAGTGCCACATCGGCGGCGCGCAGCGCGCCCAGCACGTCGTGCTCGTCGGCCGAGCGGACCCGGGCGACCGCGAGCACCGCGCCCTCGTCGCCGCGCGCCTCGTACACCACGTCGTCCAGCGGACGGCGGGCGTCGACGACCTGGTCGGCGAGGCCGGTGAAGTCCTCCAGAGCCGGATCGTCCACGAGCACGACTCGGAGCCCGGCCCGGCGGGCCGCGTCCAGCACCGGCTCGGCCCATGCGTCGGGCTCGCCGTCCTCGGTGCGCAGGGCGCTCGGGTGCAGCACGACCGTGCCGGCCATCTCCAGCTCGCGCAGCCGTTCCGGGTCGCGGACCAGGACACCGGTGCGGGCCAGGGCGGCGCTGAGCAGGGCGTGGAAGGCGGCGGGGCCGTAGCGGGCGGCCTTCGGGGAACCGGCCAGCACCGCCTCCGCGGCCTCGGCGGTGTCGTGCTTGACCAGGAGGGTGGCCAGCGCGCCCAGCACGCTCCCGGCGGAGGCGTGGGCCGCGTACTCCTGGGCCGGGGAGACGCGCAGCGGCGGGCGCGGCGGGTCGTCCGGGCCCGCGGCGAGGCTGACCCGGTCGGGCGCGCACAGCCGGTCGTGCACCGTGTCGAAGGCGGCCGAACGGGCCACCGTCTCGACCACCTGGCAGGCCCGCAGGGCGCCGTCGAGCACCAGCGAGGTGGGGGTCTGGCCGGCGCCGTGCACGGCGGCGTTCGCACAGGCCAGCACGAGGTCCATGGGGGTGTCGCCGATCCGGGCGCGCAGCCAGGCCCGGAAGCGCGGGTTCTCCCGCAGCAGGGTCACGGCCGCGGTCACCATCCGAGGCGAGGGCGGCAGCCGCATCGCGTACGCGGCGAGGGCGACGGCGATCCCGACGCCGTCGGCGGCGAGCGTGGCCGCCGCGGCGCGCACCCCGGCCGGGTCGGCCGGATGCGTGGTCTCCTCCACGTCCGCGGCCGCCAGGACGAGGCCGTGCCGCTCGGCGAGGCCGGACGCGTGCTCCAACACCCGGTCGGCGGCCTCCTCGCCGGTCGCGGTCACCACCAGGCGGGCGAGCCCCTGGTCCCAGTAGGCGACAAGGACTTCAGGGTGGTCGGCCAGGGACTCGGCCAGCCGGCGCGCCAGGTGGGCCGTGCCGCCGGCGTGCCGGGCGTGCTCCTGTTCCAGGGGCCGCACGGCCAGGTGGGCGCGGGCGCCGGACCGCCAGTGGTCGCCGGCGCCGGGCAGCGCGTTGCGGGCCACCCGCACCACCCGCGCGGCGGTGTCCGCGCCGCGCACGCCGGCCCGCGCCGTTCCGGCGGCGGCACCGGCGGCCAGTCCGACCGCCGGTGCCGCCGCCCGCGCGAGCAGGCGTGGTGCCGCGGGCAGCAGCCGGGCAGCGGCGGTCGGAGCCGTCAGCACACCGAGCACCATGACCTCCTCAGAGCGTGGTGCGGTCGGGCCGCGCGGTGGGCCCGAGGGGACTGGGGGACGTCTTGCCCGCCGACGCCCGAACGCCGTGGGACGCCTCGGGCGGACTGGCCGCCTCCGTGGCACCGGACTCCGTGGCCCGCCCCGGCGTCGCGGTACGACCCGAGGCCTGGCCTCCCGCCGGAGTCCCGGCGGAGCCGCCGGCGCCGGACCCGGGGGCGGCGGTGCCGGACCCGGGGGCGGCGGTGCCGAGGTCGTGCGCGGCGGGTTCGGGCTGCGCCGCGCCCGCGTCCGCTGCGGCCGTCGGCCGGTCGGGCCGGGGCTGGGTGAGCCAGGCCACCGCGGCACCGGTGACGGCGACGGGCCACTCCACCACGCCGGCGGCACCGAGCAGACCGGCCCCCGCGTACACCGCCATGCGCCGCCCGCGCGGCGAGACCGCGCCGACCTTGTCCAGTGTCTCCTCCGCGGCCCTGCTCACCGTTCCGGCGCCGGGCATCCTGCGCAGTACCGAGGCCGCGCCGCGCAGGGGCGCCGTGAGGACCGACGACGACTTCTGCTCAGCCATGACTCTCCTCGGGTGAGATCCGTCTTGCGTGCCCCACCGAGTGCCCGCGACCGTGCTGGTCATCCCCACTTTCCCGGGAAACGCCACCCCTTCCCAGGGAACGCCACGGATCCCTTCGGCGCCACCTGCCCCCGGACGTTTTATGAGGCGTGTGCCGAGGCGTGCCGGAACAAGCCCTCGGGCACGGCCGCGGCGAGGACCCGGTACCCCTCGGGGTTGAGGTGCAGCCAGTCCCCCACGTGCAGCGCGGGCAGCAGCCGGTCGGGCGCCGCGGGGTCCCGTACCGCCCGGTCGAAGTCGATCACCGCGTCGAAGTGGCCGGGGGTGCGGATCCAGGCGTTGACGCGCTGCCGGGCGGCCTCGCGCTCCCCCGCCGGGTCGTCGTACTGGGTGTTGCCGCCGAACGGGGTGATGGTCGCGCCGTAGACCCGGATGCCCTGGGCGTGGGCGCGGACGACGATCTGCCGGTAGCCGGCGATCAGGTCGTCGGCCGCCGCCCGCTGCGCCTCGGGGGTGGCGCCGGCGGTGCCGATGTCGTTGACGCCCTCGAAGAGGATCAGCCAGGCCACTCCGCTGCGGGAGAGGACGTCCCGGTCGAGGCGGGCGAGCAGGTTGGGGCCGAGCCCGTCGTTGAGGACGCGGTTGCCGCCGGCCGCCTGGTTGAGGACGGCGATGTCCGAGGTGGCCGGGCTGCTGTGCAGGCGGTCGTAGAACTGGTCGGGCCAGCGGTCGTTGCCATTGGTCGTGGAACCGCGTCCGTCGGTGAGGGAGTCACCGACGACGGCCACCGCCCGGGTACGGCCGGGTGCCAGCACCTCGACGTCGCTGAGCAGGTACCAGTGGTCGACGGCGGTCGCGCCCGCCAGATCCGCGTCCCGCGTGTGGTCGCCGCGCACGAGGTACGACGTGGTGCGCGAGCCGGGGTGCGAGGTGAGCGCGAGCGATGCCTGGCCGCGCGCGGTGTACGCCGTCACGGTCAGCTCGGATCCCGCGCGCAGCTCGAAGTCCAGCGGGTCGGAGACCATCTGCGCGCCGACCGGGACGGTCACGGAGTCCCGGCCCGCGAAGGTCACCCGCCGCAGGCTCTCCGGCTCGACGCCGCTGACGCCGGCCTTGCCGCCGCGGGGCAGGGCCACGGTGACGGCGGTGAGCGGCAGCGGGGTGTCGCCGTACGCGTTGGAGAAGCGCAGCCGCATCCGGGGACCACCGGCGGTGACGCGCACGGTCTGCCGCAGGGTGGTGTCCACGAGCACCGACTTCTCACCGGTGTACGGCGCGGGCGGCAGGTTGGCGGGCTCGGTCAGCTGGGGCATACCGGTCCAGGTGTTCACCCAGTGCCGCCCGGCCCCGGCCCCGGCCGGGGCCGACCTGGTGACCAGCGCGGTGAGCGCGGAGGCCGTCACGGCGAGGGCGAGGACGAGGACGAAGCTGCTGAGCACGGTGACGAACGGCGTTCTGCGAGACGGCTTCATGGAGACCTTTCGGTGGGCGGGAGGACGGGGGTGCGGGGGGCCGGGGGTGCGGGGGGCCGGGGGCGGTGCAGGGTTCGCGGGGTCGGCGGAGGTGCGGGGGGCGAGGAGGGACGCGGGTCGGTGCAGGGTTCGCGGGGTGGGCGGGCGGGCACGGCGGGGCTGCGAGGTTCTCGGAGACGACGGGCGGGCACGGCGGGGCTGCGGGGTTCTCGGAGGCGGGCGGATACGGCAGTGGTCGGGGTTCTCGGAGACGGCAGGCCGGCACGGCGGGAGTGAGGGGTCCTCGGAGACGGGCAGACACGACGTGGGTGCGGGCGTGCCCCGGAGGCGGGGCCCGGCCGGGTGCGGGCGTGCCCGGAGGACCGGCCCGGCCCGGTACGCCTGACCGGTCAGGTGACCCAGCCAGGTGTGTCCCGGATCGGTCAGGCGGTCCGGGGGCATGCCGGAACCGCCAGTGCGGCTCAGCGGGGCGCAGGCCGGACCCATTCAGGGCAGCCCAGCCAGGTACGCCCCGACCGGCCGGATGGTCCGGCGAGGTGCACGCCAGACCCGCCGGGCAGCCCAGCCGCACGCACGCCAGACCCATCAGCGCACCCCAGCCAGGTACGCCCCGACCGGCCAGGCGGCCCGGCGGAGTACACGCCAGACCCGCCAGGGCGACCCAGCCGCACGCACACCGAACCCGCCAGGACAAGCCAGCCGGACACGACCGGACCCAGAGCAGCCCAGCCGGGCACGACCGGACCCAGAGCAGCCCAGCCGGACACGCACCGGCCGCACGACAGCCCGACCGAACGCGCACCGGACCCAGGGCAGCCCAACCGAACGCTCACCGAACCCGCCATGGCGGCCCAGCACGCACCCCCGGTCGTCAGCCCACCGTGCAGGCCGTGCCGTTGAGGCTGTACGCGGCCGGTGCCGCGCTGTTGCCGGTGTGCGTGGCCTGGTAGCCGAGGGTCACGCTCGCGCCGGGCGCGAGGGTGGCGTTGTACGCGGCGTTGGTCGCGGTCACCGGGCCGGAGCGGGGGCTGTACGTGGCGTTCCAGCCGTTGGTGATGGTCTGGCCGGCCGGGAGGGTGAAGCCGAGCTGCCAGCCGTTCACCGTGGTCGTACCGGTGTTGGTGAGGGTGAGGGAGGCGGTCAGACCGGTGCTCCAGCTGCTGACGCCGGCCGTCACCTTGCAGACGCCGGCGGGCGGTTGCGGTGTGGTGCCGCCGGCGTCGAGGCCGAAGAAGGTGAGCGCCCGGGAGGCCATGCCCCAGCTGTAGAGGTTGTGGCCGACGCCCTGGAGGCTGATCGCCTCGACGGGAGCCCGGTCACCGGTGGCACCGTAGCGGGTGCGGGTCCAGCCGGAGGCCGGGGTGTCGGTGGCGGCCGGGGTCTGGCTCACCCCGAGCACGTTCGTCCACTGCTTGACCTCCTCCCCGAAGTTGGCGTAGCGCAGGGTGTCGTCCTCGGTGCCGTGCCACAGCTGCATCCGCGGGCGCTGACCGGTGTAGCCGGGGTAGGCGGCGCGCACCAGGTCGCCCCACTGCTGCGGGGTGTGGGTGACGGTGCCGCCGGAGCAGGCGCTGTTCCACTCGGAGCCGTCGGTGGTGGCGAAGCAGCCGAAGGGGACCCCGGAGAAGGCGGCGCCCGCGGCGAACACGTCGGGGTAGTCGCCGAGCAGGACGTTGGTCATCATCGCGCCGGAGGAGATACCGGTGACGAAGACGCGGCCGGTGTCGGCCGCGTAGGTGCGGGTCACCCAGTCGACCATGGAGCGGATGCCGACCGGATCGCTGCCGCCGTCGCGGCGGAGCGCCTGCGGGGAGGAGACGTCGAAGCACTTGCTGGCGCGGGTCACCGACGGGTACACCACGACGAACCCGCGCTGGTCGGCGAGTTGGGCCCATTCGGTCCCGGAGTACATCGCGGAGGCCGAGCCGGTGCACCAGTGCACCGCCACCACGACCGCGGGGTGCGCGGGGACGTTGTCCGGCACGTAGACGTACATCTGCAGGTTGCTGGGGTTGGGGCCGAAGCCGGTGACCTCGGTGAGGGTGGCCGTGGGGACGGCCTGGGCCCGGGCCGACGCGGGCGGCGCGGCGAGGGTCAGTGCCGCGAGGAGCGGCAGCAGGGCACCCAGGAGTGCGACGAGTGCCTTGCGGAGGCCGGCTGGCGAGCGGTGCGGTGTGGGGGGCACGTCACCTGTCCCTTCTGATCGCGGCTCGTGCGGGGCACCGGCATCGTGACATGGACACACAGTTCATGGAAGCGCTCCCACGCCACTTCTCCATGGCCGGAAACACCCCTGCGCGACATGTTGACTAGAAAGCGCTTGCCCTCTACGGTCCGTTCATCAGCGTGACCGGTGGGTGCGATAAAGGGCCCCTTCGGTCATCCAGGCCCACAGATTTGTTCCATATGGCGTGCATCATTCACGTACACAAACCAACCCCCACAGCCCGGCAGCTTCACCACGCCGCCGTACGGCTACACGACCGAACCCGCCTCCGGTGTCGTCGCCTCGGTGACGTCGGGTGCGGGCACCGGAAAGCTCTGATCTCCCCCCACCCCCACTCGACCCCACTCTGACCCCACTCGGAAGAAGGCATTCGGGACATGACCTCATCGGCAACCGCGCGCGGCCTGCTGGGCGGCCTGGCCACCCTCGGACTCACATTTGGCATGATCATGACCTCCGGGGCCCCCGCGGGCGCGGCCACCTGGCCGACCCCCAACGGCAGCCAGGCGGTCTCCGCCACCATCTCCCTGTCCGGTACCAAGGACTACGGGATGAAGCGGCTGTACGGCACCGGCGACCTCGGCAGCGACAACCAGGACGAGGACCAGGGCCCCATCCTGGAACTCGCCCCCGGCACGGTCCTTAAGAACGTCATCATCGGCGCGCCCGCCGCGGACGGCATCCACTGCCTGGGCAGCTGCACGCTGCAGAACGTGTGGTGGGAGGACGTCGGCGAGGACGCGGCCACCTTCCTCGGCTCCTCCTCGTCCAACGTCTACACCGTCAGCGGCGGCGGGGCGAAGGAGGCCGGCGACAAGGTGTTCCAGTTCAACGGCGCCGGCACGCTCAACGTCTCCGGCTTCGCCGTGAAGAACTTCGGCACCTTCGCCCGCTCCTGCGGCAACTGCAAGACGCAGTACAAGCGGACGATCAACCTCAGCGGTATCGAGGCGACCTACAAGGGCAGCAAGCTCGTCGGCATCAACACCAACTACGGCGACAGCGCGACCCTGCGCAACATCACCATCGTCGGGGACACCAGCAAGAAGATCGTTCCCTGCCAGAAGTACATCGGCAACAACACGGGTGCCGAGCCGACCACGAACGGCTCGGGCCCGGACGGCACGTACTGCAAGTACTCCAGTTCGGACATCACCTACAAGTGAGCCCGGGCTGAGCACGGGGCGACCACCTGGGCGGACCGCGGCGGCGGCCCGCCCACGGTCACGCCCCGATGCCACACCGGGTGACGCCGGACGCGGTGGCCAGGAAGGTGATCAGCGCGGCCCCGCGAAGCCGGCCGGCCGGGCGGGAGCCGGGGCCGACGGGGCGGCGGGTCCACCAGTGTCGTATCGGGGTCACCACCGGCGTGTCTCCCCGAAGAAGTCGGGGATCTCGATGGCCGTGCCGTCCAGGCGTGCCTGTTCCAGGACGAAGGCGCCGACCGCGAGGTCCAGCACGCCGAGTCCGAACGGGGAGAAGACCACCGGGCGTCCGCTGTCGGGCGTGACGTCGCCGTTCAGGACGCCGGCGAGGGTCCCGGTGACGAAATCCCTTGCGCCGGTGGCCTGTTCGGCGAGGTGCGGGGAGGTGTCGGCCTTCAGGCAGTGGTCGACGTCGTCCAGGATGTTCTGCGCGGCCAGCACCACCTCGGGGGCCAGGTCGCGCAGCGAGATGTGCAGCACGAGCTGGCCGGGCCTGAACGGCGTGGTGACGTAGGGCTTCAGCGCCGTGGTCGCGAACACGACGGTGTCGGCGGCGAGGGCCTCGGCGAGGTCCATGGTGAAGGAGACGGGAACCTGCTGGGTGGTGCGCAGGTGCTCGGCCAGGGCCTGGCCGGAGGGCTCGTGCAGGTCGTGGACGAGGTAGGCCTCGGGCACGCACTCCGCGGCGTGCAGGTAGTCGCAGATGTTGCGGGCGATGACGCCGGCGCCCACCACGGCGATCGTCCTGCCCTGGTGGCCCTCGGGGCGCAGCGCGCTCGCGGCCACGGCCGCGGAGGCCGCGGTGCGGGCCGAGCTGATGGCGGCGGCCTCCAGGCAGGCCACGGGATAGCCCGTCGCGTAGTCGTTGAGGATCAGCACCGCGGAGGCGCGGGGTGTGCCGGACTCCGTGTTCTTCGGGAAGCTCGCGATCCACTTGATGCCGACGACTCCGGCCTCGGGGCCGAGGAAGGCGGGCAGGGCGATGATGCGGGAATCCGGCTTCTCCGGGAAGCGCAGGAAGTAGCTGTCGGGATTGACGGTCTCGCCGGCCTCGTGCAGGCGATAGGTGTGGCCGACCAGGTCCAGGACTTCTCGCCGCCTGGTGCGCAGCACTTCGCGTACGGCACCGCCGGCGACAATTTCAAAATTGAACACTTCACGTTCCCCCTAGCTCGGCATACCGGTCACCGATGCCGGTCGGTGCGCAACAGTCGGCGCACGCCACGCAGAAGGGTCGCGACAAATCCACTCTGGCACGACGCGGCTTCCCTCACAAGCATGTTCATGCCGAACGCAGGCGTAGCCAAAGGGAGTTGCTGCGGAGTCGGCCTCGGAGTCTTCTGCCGGTCGTGCCCTATGGAGGGGTCATCCAGTGCCGGGAACACTTCGCTCCCCGCGCCTCCAGAGCCGCGCCCAGTTCCCACCGGTACCCGGCGTACGCCGTCCGCAGCTCCTCCCCCGGCCAGTCGGCGGGCAGCAGCTCGGGGGGCAGGACGGGGTCGGTCAGCAGGTGGCGGACGGCCGCCGCGTAGGCGGTGAACCGGTCGGCCGGGTGGTCGGCCCGACTCGCGTGGACGAGCAGGGAGCGCGCGCCGGCCGCCCAGCCGGCCAGCGGCCAGAGCCGGGCGGCAAGGGCACGCGGGGGCTCGTCGGGGCGCGCGGTGCACGTCAGGGCCACCTGGTGCAGACCGGCGGGCAGGGGGCGGTCGAGGTTGGCCGGGCGCATCCAGACGCCCTCGCGGAGTTCGGCCAGGCGCAGGGCGGTCAGCCGGGCGCGCAGATCGGCGCGTTCGGCGGGGCCGCGGCCGGTCGCCGTGACCACCACCATCTCCCAGTCGCCGTCCCACGCGCGCGTGCGGGGGTGCAGGGCCTCGTCCTGGCGGCGCTGGCGGGCCAGCAGCCGGTCGCTGAGCCGGTACACGGCGTCCGTGCGCCGCAGGTCGCCGGCGGCCACCATCCGGCTCAGCGCGGCCCGCAGCGTGGAGCCGCCGACACCGAAGGGCTCCACGAGCCGGACCAGGTCCTTGACCGGCAGCTCCGGCGGGTGGGCGCCGAGCAGCAGGCTCAGCACGACCGACCGGGCGGACAGCGGTCGCAGACCGGCCGGGCCCTCCTCCCGCTCCGGTTCCGCTGGGACGTTCATGCGCATGGCCCCGACTGTACGTGCGCCTTGTTGTTGCAACATTGCTACAGCCGCAGGAAGAGTGCAACATGCTCGTATGGTCTCGATTCCCGCGCAGCCGCAATCGCAGTCGCCCTCGCAGTCGCCGTCGCAGCCGCAGCCGCAGCCGCAGCCGCAGTGGCAGCCGCCGTCGCCGCCGTCGCCGTCGCCGTCCGAGCAGCCGTACGCCACGCACGACGTCACCAACCAGGCGCCGCCCCTCGCCCCGTACGACGCCTCCGCCGACCCGGCCCTGCTGGAGGGGCTGCGCCGGGAGGGCGCCGGGTGGGCCGAGGACGACATCCGGCGGCTGGGGGCGCGCGCCGGGAGCGCGGAGGCGCAGGAGTGGGGCGAGCTGGCGAACCGGTACGAGCCGGTGCTGCGCACCCACGACCGCTACGGCCACCGCGTCGACGAGGTGGAGTTCCACCCCAGCTGGCACCACTTGATGCGGACGGCGGTCGCCGAGGGCCTGGCGGGCGCGCCCTGGGCCGACGACCGGCCGGGCGCGCACGTCGCCCGGACCGCCGGCGGCCTGGTGTGGGGGCACACGGAGGCGGGACACGGCTGCCCGACCTCGATGACGTACGCCGCCGTGCCCGCCCTGCGCGCACAGCCGGATCTCGCCAAGGTGTACGAGCCGCTGCTCACCAGCCGGGAGTACGAGCCCGGGCTGCGCGTCCCCACCGAGAAGCCCGGGCTGCTCGCCGGGATGGGCATGACGGAGAAGCAGGGCGGCTCCGACGTCCGGACCAACACCACCACGGCCACGCCCACCGGCGAGGCGGGGGTCTACACGCTGCGCGGGCACAAGTGGTTCACGTCGGCGCCGATGTGCGACGTCTTCCTGGTGCTCGCGCAGGCCCCCGGCGGGCTGTCGTGCTTCCTGGTGCCGCGCGTCCTGCCGGACGGCACCCGCAACACCTTCCGCATCCAGCGCCTGAAGGACAAGCTCGGCAACCGCTCCAACGCCTCCTCGGAGCCGGAGTTCGACCGGACCGTGGCGTGGCTGGTGGGGCCGGAGGGACGGGGCGTGAAGACGATCATCGAGATGGTCAACTGCACCCGGCTGGACTGTGTGATGTCCTCGGCGACCCTCATGCGCAAGACGCTGGTCGAGGCGGGCCACCACGCGCGGCACCGCAGCGCGTTCGGGGCCCGGCTGATCGACCAGCCGCTGATGCGCAACGTCCTGGCCGATCTCGCGCTGGAGTCGGAGGCGGCGACGACGCTCACGCTGCGGCTGGCCGGCGCGGCCGACCGCGCGGTGCGCGGGGACGCCGGGGAGCGGGCCTTCCGGCGCCTCGCCACCGCCGTCGGCAAGTACTGGGTCACCAAGCGGGGCCCGGCCTTCACCGCCGAGGCCCTGGAGTGCCTCGGCGGCAACGGGTACGTCGAGGACTCCGGCATGCCCCGGCACTACCGGGAGGCACCGCTGCTGTCGATCTGGGAGGGCTCCGGGAACGTCAACGCGCTCGACGTGCTGCGCGCCCTCGGCCGCGAACGGGACACCGCCGAGGCCTTTTTCGCCGAACTCGCCCTCGCGCGTGGGGCGGACGCCCGCCTCGACACGGCCGTGGCCGCGCTCAAGGACCAATTGGCCGGAACCGATCAGGTGGGGGCCCGCCGGCTGGTCGAGCGGATGGCGCTCGCACTGCAGGCCTCCCTGCTGGTCCGGCACGCTCCGCACCCGGTCGCGGACGCCTTCTGCGCGACCCGGCTGGGCGGGGACTGGGGCCACGCGTTCGGCACCCTGCCCGCCGGAACCGGCCTGGACACCATCCTGGAGCGCGCCCTGCCCGGCCTGAACTGACCCCTGCCCGCGGGCGTGCGCGCAGTCCCCTCCCGTGGCCGGTGACCGCCGACGGATCGCACACAGTCAGCAGATGCCTCCGGACCGTTGTCAGTGGCGTGGTGCACACTCGCGATCAGGTGGCACTCGTCTGGGGAGGACAACGTGTTCACGGGGATCGACGAGGTCGACTGGGCCTCGCTGCGGCACGCGTACGGCAGCGCGGAGGACGTGCCCGGGTGGTTGCGGGCGCTGGCCTCAGCGGACACCGCCGAGCGGGCGACCGCGCTCGACGGGATGTTCGGCGCGGTGCACCACCAGGGGAGGGTGTACGACTCGACGCTGGCCTGCGTGCCCTTCCTGTTCGCGCTGCTGGCCCGCGAGGAGGTGCCGGACCGGGGCTGCATCGTGGAACTGCTGCTCAGCATCGGCGGGGAGACCGCGGGGAACGCGGAGAGCGGGGCGGGTGGGGACCGGGACCGGCGGGCGCGGGAGGCGGTGTGCGCCGGCGCCGAGGCCTTCGCCACGCTCGCCGGGGACCCGGACCCCGCGGTGCGGCGGGCGGCGGCCGGGGCCCTGGTGCGCTTCCTGGAGGAGCCCCCGCGGGTCCTGGAGCTGCTGCGGCGGCGGTTGCGGGCCGAACGGGAGGACTGCGTCCTGCTGGCCGTCACGGAGGCCCTCGGGCTGTTCGCGCTCCGGTACCCCGCGCACGCCGACGGCGCGGTGGACCTCCTGGCCGAACAGAGCGCGCCGCCCTACCCGCCGGGGCTGCGGCTCGCGGCGCTGGGCCAGCTCGCGCTCCGCGCGCCCGGCCGGCTCCCCGCCGACCTGGTGCCGGCGGCGGTCCGGCTGCTGCAGGAGCGGTCCGCGCAGCGCCTGCGGCGCGGGGACCACGCGGGCACGGACACCCTGGTGCGCCGGATACGGCGACTGCGCCCCTCCGACGAGCAGGGTGCCGTACTGCTGCGCACCCTGCACAGTGCGCTCGGTGACCGGGTGGACGACCGGATCGCCCTGCTCACCGGGCAGTTGACCAGTCCGGACCCGGTGGACCGGTGCAATGCGGTCTGGATGTCGGCGGGGCTGTTCCGCGGCTGGCGGGGCGCGTACGAGGAACCGGTGCGGCTGCTCGGCGCCCAACTGGGCAGCGAGCACGACCGGTTACGGGACGCGGCGGTGTCGGTGCTGGCGGAGCTGTTCGCGCTGGCCGCGCCCGCCGCGGACGACCTGCACGCGCTGGTGACCGCCCGGCCCGACCTGTGGACGCACCGCTGGGAGCGCTGCTCGCCCACGCTGGGCGGCCCGCTCAAGGCGCTGGCCAGAACCGGCGACCCGCGCGCGATCCCGCCCCTGGCCCAGTTGCTGGCCGGCCCGGCGGCACCCGTCGGGCTGGGCTGCGAGGTCGCGCACCTGGGCCGGGCCGCGGCACCGCTGGCCCCCGCGCTGCGCCACCACCTCGGCCGCGTCCCGCTCGCCTCCCCGACCGCCGCCCGGGTCGCCGCCCCGCTGCTGACGGCGGTCAGGGCCGCCGGAGACGGGAACGCCGTCCCGGAACTGCTCCGGCTGCTCTCGGGCGCTCCCGACGGCCTGGGGGCGCGGGACGGGATCGCCGGCCAGGTGATCGAGACGCTGACGGACCTGGGCGCCGCGGCACAGGCGGCACCGCTCCTGCGCACGCTGCTCCGCACCCGGCACGCGGCCACCGCGGCGGGCGCGCTGTGGTCGGTCGACGGGGACACCACCGCCGTACTCCCCGTGCTGCTGGGGGAGTTGACGCAGCCGGACCCGGACACCCGGCGCACCGCCGCACGGCAGCTGGCGAGGCTGGGCCCGACCGCGCACGCGGCGCTGCCCGAGCTGCGCCGGCTCGCCGGGGAGGGCCCGCTGCGGGAGCGCATACCGGCCGCGTGCGCGCTGTGGCACATCGCCGGGGATCCGGACCTGGTGCTGCCCGTCTTCCGAACGGCCTGGACGTCAGACCCGCACACCCGCACCCCCATCGCCCACTGCCTGACCACCATGGGCCCAGCCGCCGCCCCGCTCCACGACCTCCTCGCCACCGAACTGACCCACCCCCGCCGCCACACGGCCCAGGAGAGCGCGTACGTCCCCTGTGACATCCCGGACGACGAGGAACTGCTGCGGATGTGCAAGGGGGTGCTGGCGGGGGTGTAGGCGGGAGGGGGCATGGGGCGGAGGGGGCATGGGGCGGAGGGGGCCCTGAGCGGGAGCGCGGGAGCGCCAGGAGGCATCGCACACGGCGTGACGGCCGACGAGGCCGGAGACGGCCCTGGAGCCGCGGCGGCCCCCGGCGACGGATACACGCGAGCACCCGCCGGGCTCCAGGCCGCATGGAGGCGACGAGGACGCAGCAGCCCTGCGGCGCAAGCCGCCCTGGGCAGGGGCCCGCGAACGCCAGCAGGCACCGCCACCCCGCATGACGACCGGCACAGGACGGCCGACACAGGACGGCCGCCGTGGCCGCCGGAAGGCCGCCATTGCCGCATGAGAGCCGCCGGCGCGTCGCCAGGAAGGTCGGGTGACGCACTCCAGGCCACGCCCAGAGCCACCGTGCTCCGCCCGGGTCACCGGCTCGGCGCGGTGGCTCGCCGCGGCCGGAGTCAGCCAAGCCCTGACCCGACGGCGAGCCGGCCGGGCCCGCTGACGGCCCTCGGCCGCACCCCCGCGGTCGCCCCAAACCAGCAACCAGCCGAGGCGGCCATCCGCCCCCACCGCGTCCGAGGCCGGGACCAGCCGGCACCCCGCCCCTGAACCGACAGGTCCCAGCCAGGCCCGCCGACGACCGAGCCACGGCAGCTCACCCGGGGTGCCCCGGCCCCGCCACGGTCACACCATCCGCCCCCACTGCGGGCCGAGTCGCGCCCACTCGGTGTCCCAGGCGGCCAGGCGGTGGCGCTCCAGGCGGCGGCCTACGGCCAGGCCGGCGACGAAGGGGACGGCGCCGGTGCTCACGCCGACCAGGAGGCCTATCAGGGTGGCCCGGAAGGCGGCCTCGGAGGCGGTGGTGGGGCGGGAGACGAGGTGGCCCTGCGGGTCGGTCCAGACGGTGACCGGCGTACCGGGCTTGCTGCCGGGATCCACCCGGACCTGGCCGGTGTGGGCGGAGCCGTCGGGCACCGTCCAGCGGACCTCGGCCCAGACCCGCTCCCCGGCGGAGGAACGGCTGCCGTGCGCGGGTGACGACCCCGGTACCTGCTCGACGACCCGGGCCACGGCGGGCCGCCAGGTGGCCCGCTCCCGGGCGAGTCCGTGCTCCACCGAGCCGGCCGCCGCGAGGCCGGCCAGCACTCCGGCCAGGACGGTCAGCAGACAGGCACCGAGCACCACCCAGGCCTCCAGCACGTCGGCCCGGCGTTTGAGCGGGTTGCGCCGCCAGCGCCACAGCCACACCTTCGGACCACGGAACGCCTTCAAAGGCATCCTCCTCACGAGCGCACCGACCGGCCGGACCGCCCTCCCATACGGGAGAGATCGCTCCGTTGCTCACGACGAGCCGTCTCCCCGACGGTCGCACGAGACACCCCTCTCGCGCAGGCGCATCCCGGAACGCGCCCGGCCGAGCTTCGCCCCAGCCCCACGACACAGGCCCTGACCTGCGCGGACACGCACTCCGGGGGAGAGTGTCAGTGGCGGGGGGCAGACTGGCCGATATCTGACGACGACTACCTGGACAACGGCGTCCGGAGGTGATCGGCATGACCGAGGTTCTGCTGGCGGTGGGCACGCGCAAAGGCCTGTTCATCGCGCGGCGGCGGGGCAGCGGCCCGTGGGAGTTCGACGGGAGTCCGTATTTCAACGCGCAGGCCGTCTACTCGGTCGCGATCGACACCCGGGGCGCCCGCCCCCGGCTGCTGGCGGGCGGCGACAGCGCGCACTGGGGGCCGTCGGTGTTCCACTCCGACGACCTCGGCCGTACGTGGACCGAACCGCCCCAGCCCGCCGTGAAGTTCCCGAAGGACACCGGCGCCTCCCTGGAGCGCGTCTGGCAGCTGCACCCGGCCGCGGCCGAGCCGGACGTGGTGTATGCGGGCACGGAACCGGCCGCGCTGTACCGCTCGGAAGACCGCGGTGAGAGTTTCGAGCTGGTCCGCCCGCTGTGGGAGCACCCGACCCGTTCCCAGTGGGTGCCCGGTGGGGGCGGCGAGGGCCTGCACACGGTGCTCACCGACGCGCGCGACCCGCGGGCCGTGACGGTGGCCGTCTCCACGGCGGGCGTGTTCCGCACGACGGACGGCGGGGCGAGCTGGTCGCCGTCCAACTCCGGTGTCTCCGCGGTGTTCCTGCCGGACCCGAACCCGGAGTTCGGCCAGTGCGTGCACAAGGTCGCCAGAGACGCGGCCGACCCGGACCGGCTGTATCTGCAGAACCACTGGGGCGTGTACCGCAGCGACGACGCGGGCGCGCACTGGACCGACATCGGCGCGGACCTGCCGACCACGTTCGGCTTCGCGGTGGCCGCGCACCCGCACCGGGGCGACACGGCGTACGTCTTCCCGATCAACGCCGACGCCGACCGGGTGCCCGCCGAGCACCGCTGCCGGGTCTTCCGCACCGCGGACGCGGGCCGCACCTGGGAGCCGCTGGCCCATGGGCTGCCCGAGGAGGACCACTACGGCACGGTCCTGCGGGACGCCCTGTGCACGGACGACCGCGACCCGGCCGGGGTGTACTTCGGCAACCGCAACGGCGAGGTGTTCGCGTCGGCCGACGACGGCGACAGCTGGCAGCAGCTGGCCGCGCATCTGCCGGACGTGCTGTGCGTGCGGGCGGCGGTGGTCGGCTGAGGGACGCCGGCGGGCCGCGGGCACCCGCGGGGGGCTTGGGCCATCGGTTGATCACCGGGCCGTGTACGGCAGTAGGGTGACGCCCGTGGCACCACGACCCTTGCATGAAATCGTCGAACCGGGCTGGGCGAAGGCCCTGGAACCCGTGGCCGGGCGGATCGCCGAGATGGGCGACTTCCTGCGCGCGGAGATCGCCGCGGGACGCACGTACCTCCCGGCCGGACCCAACGTCCTGCGGGCCTTCCAGCAACCCTTCGACGAGGTACGGGTCCTGATCGTCGGTCAGGACCCGTATCCGACCCCGGGGCACGCGGTGGGCCTGTCGTTCTCGGTGGCACCCGAGGTACACCCGCTGCCGCCCAGCCTGAACAACATCTTCCGCGAGTTGAACACCGACCTGGGGCTGCCCCAGCCGTCCAACGGCGACCTCACGCCGTGGACCAGGCAGGGTGTGCTGCTGCTCAACAGGGCGCTGACCGTGGCTCCGCGCCGCCCGGGCGCCCACCGCGACAAGGGCTGGGAGGAGGTCACCGAGCAGGCGATCCGGGCCCTGGCGGCACGCGGCAAGCCGCTGGTCTCCATCCTCTGGGGCCGGGAGGCGCGCAATCTGCGTCCGCTGCTCGGCCGCCTGCCGGTGGTGGAGTCCTCGCACCCGTCGCCCAAGTCGGCCGACTACGGCTTCTTCGGCTCGCGCCCGTTCAGCCGGGCCAACGACCTGCTGATCCAGCAGGGCGGACAGCCGGTGGACTGGCGACTGCCGTGACCGTCCCCGGCTGTCTGGCGGTGGACTCCCAAGGCTCCGGTCTCCGGGTCGCCGTCGGCATGCCGGGCCGTGCGCCCGCCGTGTGGCGGGAGTCGCGGGAGCCCTCCCGCCGGCCCGCGCAGCCGCGGTCGAGGCGGGAGTGGAGGGGCTGGGCACGACCGTCGTCGGCGCTGCCGGATTCGCCGCCCTGGGCGACGCCCCGCGCGCCGAACTGCCGGGCGCCCTGGCCCGGGAGCTGGGGATACGGCAGGTGGCGCTCGCCGCGGGTACCGGGCTGATCGCGGTCGGCACCGATCTCACGGCCCGGCGGCGGGCCGACGGCTGGGGTCACCTGCTCGGCGACTGCGGCAGCGGCGCCTGGACCGGGCGGGCCGGCCCGGAGGCGGCGCTGCGCGCCCACGACGGCCGGGACGGCGGCTCCGCACCGCTGCCGGCCCGCGCAGAGGAGCAGTTCGGCCCGGTGCGCGGTCTGCCGGGGCTGCCCTACCCGCGCTCCGACCGACCCGCCGTACCGGCCTCCTTCGCCCCCCCGACTCGCGCTCACGGCCGGCCTGTTCCGGCTGGGCGAGCCCCTCCTCGCGCCCCTGCGGGAGGAGTTGGCGGACAGGCTGCCGTACGCCCGGCAGGACCGGCCGAGGGCGACCCCCTGCACGGCGCGGTACGGATCGCGGGCGACCCGGCGGCCGGCCGGCTCACCCTGCCGGGTGAACCCGCGATGCTCTGCGTCGTCCCGGCGCAAGGCGATCGAGACGCCCACAAAAGCGGATTGTTCACCCTTGTCACCCCTTTGTCGGCCCATGTTCCCGGCACGTGCCCGGAACATGTGTCGTCGCCGCGTAACTCATCAGACAAAAGCGGACGGATACCGCTCACCTGCACCCTCCCCGAACGGCGGAGGCGAGGAAGCCAGTAACATGCGGCGCCATGAGCTCCCCCACTGGACCCGCGTCCGGCCTGCCTGTACGAATGCCGCGACCCCGCCAGCCCGGACGGCACCGCCGCCCGGAACCGCTGGTGGCTCCCGAGGGCGCGCCCGCGCTCGTCCTCGCGGTGCCCGGTGTGCCCAGCACCACCACGCGCAGCCTCGCCGAGGAGGTCGTGAGCATCGCCCGCTCCGAGCTGCCCGGCCTCGACGCCCGGATCGGGTATCTGGACGGGGACGACTCCGAGTTCCCCACGCTGCGTTCCGTGCTGGCGCGTGCCGCCGACGAGCGCGCCGCCCGGTACGAGCAGGCCGTCGCCGCCGGGGTCGAGGGAATCAAGGAGCCCGACGGCCCGGTCGCGGTCGTCGTCCCGCTGCTGGCCGGTCCGGACAGCGCGCTGCTGCGTCAGATCCGTCAGTCCGTGATGGACAGCCGGGTCGCCGCCGACCTGACCGACGTCCTCGGCCCGCACCCGCTGCTCGCCGAGGCGCTGCACGTGCGGCTGTCCGAGGCGGGCCTGGCCCGCGCCGACCGCGCCCGGCTGTTCACCGTGGCGACCGCCGCGGACGGCATCATCCTGGCCTCGGTGGGCGGCGAGGAGGCGGTGCAGGCGGCCGGGATCACCGGCATGCTGCTCGCCGCGCGCCTGGCCGTCCCGGTGATGGCCGCGGCCCTGGACCAGGAGGGCTCCATCGCCTCCGTGGCCGAGCAGCTGCGGTCGTCGGGCTCGCAGCAGCTGGCCCTGGCGCCGTACCTGATCGGCCCGGAGATCGACCCGGCGCTGCCGGCCGCGGCGGCCGAGGAGGCGGGCTGCTCCACGGCCGAGGCGCTCGGCGCGTACCCGGCGATCGGCAAGCTCGCGCTCGCCAAGTACACGACGGCGCTGGGCATCGCCCCGCCGCAGCCGCAGGGCGCACCGGTCCGCTGACGCACGCGGCGTCCGGCGCCCGGCATTCGTACGACACAGGGCCCGCCCCCGCCCGGGGCGGGCCCTTCGCCTTGCCCGGCAGCCCCCCTCACGCGGTCAGCCGAAGACGACGCAGGAGGCCGCGGTGACCCGTACGGAGCCGTCGTAGCGGGGGATGCCCGTCGTCTCGTCCACGGCGAACCAGGACACGTCACCGGAGCGTTCGTTGGCCGCGTAGAGGAAGCCGTCGTGCTGGGCCAGCGCGCGCGGCCAGTGTCCGCCGCAGGGTACGGTGCCGCTGAGCCGGAGCCCGTCCGTCTCGACGGCGAGCACCGAGAGCACGTCCTCGCCGCGGGTGGCGGTCCACACGAAGCGGCCGTCGGGTGAGACGACGATCCCCGAGGGGTAGGCGTCGCCGACGGGTGCGCCGGGCAGCACGGGGACCTCGGTGAGCGGCTTGAGGGAGCCGCCCGCGGCGTCCCAGCGGCACACCGTGACCGTGGGGGTCAGTTCGTTGACCACGTAGGCGTGCGTGCCGTCGGGATGGAAGGCCAGATGGCGCGGGCCGGAGCCGGGGCGCAGGGCGATCTCGCGGTGCACGGCGGGGCTGCCGCCTTCGAGGGTGCACACCCGCACCGAGTCCGTGCCGAGATCGACGCTGACGGCCCAGCGGCCGCTGGGGTCGGCCTGTACCTGGTGGGCGTGCGGGCCCCGCTGACGCCGGTCGTGCGGGCCGGAGCCGGTGTGCTGGAGCCGTCCGGAGGGCGTGCCGGCGAGGGCGCCGTCCGGGCGCACGGGGATGGCGGTGACGCTGCCGCAGCCGTAGTTGGCGGTCAGTACGTGCCCGGCGTACAGGCCGAGGTGGGTGGGGCTGCTGCCGGCCACCGGGACGGGCGCGCCGGCGGGTTCGGGCCGGTCACCGGTGACGCGGTAGGCGGCTACGGCGCCCTCGGCGGTCTCGCTGACCGCATAGAGGGTGTGCCCGTCCGGCGAGAGGGCCAGGTAGGAGGGGTCGGGCAGGTCCTGGACGGCGGAGACGAGGGTGAGGGCGCCGGTGTCCGGGCCGACCTCCGCGGTCACCAGTCCGGGGCCGCCCGCCGCCGTGAACGATCCGATGAACGCCCGGCGCCTGCCCGCCCTGCCGTCCTGTGCCACCGCTGTCCCCTCTCGGTCGAGCCCGTGGAGCCGGTCCGGGGCCGACGGTAGCAGTCGATCAGGAGCGGTCTAGACCAAGGGTGCGGGGGTGAGCGGGGACGTTCGTTGCCCAAACCGGCGCATGCGGGCGTACCGCACCGGTGTGACCCGGGTCAGCGGCCGCGTCCAGCCCGGTGACGGCCGCGCGCGGGAGACGCGGGCCGGAGCCGACCGAGCGTCGAGGTGGCCCCCGCCGTGCGGCCGTGGCCCGCGCGCCGCCCCGCGCTGCGGTACGCCGGCGCGGGTCCGCCGCGCCGCTCTCCCCACCGGCCCCTCCGCCGGTACGCGCGCTGCCCTGCCCACCAGCCCCTCCCGGTACGCGCGCCGCCCTCCCCGCCGGCCTCTCCCGGAGCGCGCGCCGCCCCTGCGCGCCGCTCCGGTCGCCCCGTTCCCGTCTGCTCCGCCGCTCAGGCGCCGACCATCCGCGAACCGGACGGCGTCCGCAGCGGTTCCGCGAGGTCGGCGAGGGCGCGCTCCAGGCCGTGCAGATGGGCGAGGGCGGGTTCGGCGGGCGGTTCGGCGGGGCGCTGGAGGGGTTCGGCGCGGCCCGCGGTGAGGGCCTCGACGGCGGCCTCCACGCGCCAGCAGGCGGCGGCGAGGCGGGCGTCGTGGGAGGCCTCGGGGTCGGCGGCGACCGCGACCAGGCCCCGGATCTCGCGGGCGCAGTCGTCGAGCAGCTCCAGGACCCGGCGGGCCCGCGCCTTGCGCGCCGGCATCGGGTTCAGCGGGTGCACCAGCGGGGCCACCGACAGCCGGACCCGGCCGAGCAGCTGCTCCAGCTCGGCCACGCGCGGCGCGGGGTCGGCGGTTGCGGAGCCGGCCAGGCGGGCGGCGGCCTCGGCCGTGCAGGCGTGCACGCAGCGCAGGGCGCGCTGGATCCAGGCGTCGGTGGTGGCGTGCGTGGTGACCGGCAGCACGAACAGGACGGCGAGGGCGGCGCCGACCGCGCCGACGCCGGTCTCGGCGAGCCGCAGCGCGAGCAGTCCGGGGCTCAGGACGCCGAGGAGGCCGTAGAGCAGCTCGGCGAGCAGGGTCACGCAGAGCATCATCCAGGTGTAGGAGACGGCGGCCGTGTAGAAGATGCCGAAGACGGCGGCCGCGACGAGGACGGCCGTCGGGACGGGCGCGCCGTGCACGGGGACGGCGACGAGGAAGCCCAGGCAGATGCCGATCACGGTGCCGAGGACCCGGCGGAAGCCGCGGATCAGCGTCTCGCCGCGCGAGGCGGTGTTGACGAAGATCCACCAGGTGGCGCCGACGGCCCAGTACCAGCGCTGCCCCGACACCAGCTGGCCCACGACGAGCGCGAACCCGGCGCCCGCGGTCGCCTGGACCGCCTGCCGGGTGGTCACGCGCAGCAGCCCGGTCGCGGCGGGCGGGGCGGGTACGGCGGGCGGGGGCAGCCGGCGCTCGTAGCACCACAGGCCGAAGCGGACGACGGCCGCGGTGAGCACGGAGAGCAGCACGGCGGCGTACAGCTCGGGCAGTTGGCCCGGGGTGGCGTGCAGGAACTGGGCCACGAAGAAGGTCATGAAGGCGAACACACCGAGGCTGTGCCCGCGCGGGCCCCACCGGCGGGCGTAGACGCCGGCGCCGACGACGGCCAGGAAGGTGAGGTCGCGGGCGACGGGGTGGTCGTGCAGCTCGGCCGCGGCGGCCAGCACCGGCACGCCCACGGCGGGCAGCAGGGCGGTGGTGACCGCCTGCCCGCGCACGGTCGGGTCGGTGACGGTGAACAGGGCGAGCAGCGCGGCGAGGCCGCCGGTGACCGCACCGGCGAGGGAATGTCCGGCGAGTCCGCAGACCACGACCGCCAGTCCGATGCCGAGGACGGCCCGCGCGGCGAAGCGCAACCGCGCCCGCCCTGGGTCCGGAGCCACGAACATCCTCTTCAGCACTGCTGCCCTCCCCTGGGTACATGGGTACACCGGCACAGAAAAGGCGCCGCGGGGATCCGCAGCGCCATCGACACGTCCATGAGAGCATCACCGAGGTAACTGGCTCAAGTGGACCTGAAATTGCTGGGCCATTGGCTCAGCATGAACCCGGCACGCACACCCGCCGGAATGCCAACGGACCAGGTCGGACGGCAGACGGCGCTCAGGGGCTGCTGAGCCATTGGTACAGTCGTACATCATGGCCGTGGACGAACTCGACACCCGCATCCTGCGGCTGCTCCTGGAGCAGCCGCGCACCAGCGTGCGCGAGTACGCCCGCATCCTCGGTGTGGCCCGCGGCACGCTCCAGGCCCGGCTGGACCGGATGGAACGGGACGGCGTCATCACCGGTACGGGCCCCTCCCTCTCCCCCGCCGCGCTGGGCCACCCGGTGCTGGCGTTCGTGCACATCGAGGTCACCCAGGGCCATCTGGACGACGTGGGGGACGCGCTGGCCGCCGTACCGGAGATCGTGGAGGCCTTCTCGATCACCGGTGGCGGGGACCTGCTCGCGCGGGTGGTGGGCCGGGACAACGCGCATCTCGAGGACGTGATCCAGAAGCTGATCAGCCTTCCGGGCGTGGTGCGCACCCGCACCGAGGTGGCGCTGCGCGAGCGCGTCCCGTACCGGCTGCTGCCGCTGGTCGAGTCGGTCGGCCGGGCAGCTCGCGCCTGACGCTTGGCATCCTGAACGCCATGAGCGATCTCGGCATCCTCTCGGTCATCTTCGATCTCGACGGAACGCTGGTGGACAGCGAGCCGAACTACTACGAGGCGAGCCGGCAGGTCCTGGCCGAGCACGGCGTCCCCGGGTTCACCTGGGCGGACCATGAGGGCTACGTCGGCATCAGCACCCGCGAGGCGGTGGCGATCTGGCGGGAGCGCTACGGCCTGCGCGCCCCGGCGGCGGAGCTGCTGGCCGCGACGAACCGCCGCTATCTGGAGCTGGCCCGCGCCCACACGCGCGCGTACCCGGAGATGCGGGCGTTCGTGGAGCTGCTGGCCGCCGAGAAGGTGCCGATGGCGGTGGCCTCGGGCTCCTCCCCGGAGGCCATCGAGGCGATCCTGGCGGGCACCGGCCTGGCCGCCCACCTCGGCACGGTGGTCTCGGCCGACGAGGTCCCCCACGGCAAGCCCGCTCCGGACGTCTTCCTGGAGGCGGCCCGCCGGCTCGGCGCGGACCCGGCCGACTGCGTGGTCCTGGAGGACGCGGCCCCGGGCGCGGCCGCCGCCCACGCGGCGGGCATGCGGTGCGTGGCCGTCCCGTACGTCCCCGCCCAGGCCGACGCCCCCGAGTTCACCACCGCGTCGCTGCTGCTGCGGGGCGGCCAGGCCGAGTTCACGGCACGGTCGGCGTACGCGTGGCTGCGGGACACGGCCCGCTGAGCAACTCCTTACCCCCTTCCTGGAGGGCACACCGAGGACCCGACCCACGCGTACGTCCGGCGCAGCGAACCCCGGGTGGTGTTCGGCGGCCTCGGCTCCGGCGTCGTCAATTCGGCCCGCCCGGACGGGACCACGCTGCTCGACGCGGTGTGGGCGGGTGCACCCTTCCGGAGCAAGGCCGCCCTGGTCGCTCACGTGGGCAAGATGGTGGACGCCTGGGTCGCCGAGGGACGGCTCGGACGTGCGGAGGGCGACACGGTGGTCCGTACGGCACGGCGGGCGTGCTGCGTCGCGTGAGCGGCCCGGGGCGGTGAAGGAGCCGTTCCGGCAGGTGACGGCGGAGGCGCGCTCCGGCGGGTGACGCATCGTGGCTCCGCGTGCGCGTGTGGCCACGACTGCATAGCGTGACCCCATGAGCACAGTCCAGGCCCCACCCGCGCCCGACGCGCGGCGGTGGAAGGCGCTCGGGGTCTGTCTGGCGGCGGGTTTCATCTCGCTCCTCGACACCTCGATCGTGAACGTCGCGCTGCCCTCGCTGGAGCGCGGGCTGGGGGCCTCCGAGGCGGTCCAGTCATGGGTGGTCTCCGGGTACGCCCTCACCTTCGGGCTCGCGCTGGTCCCAGCGGGCCGACTGGGCGACATGCGCGGCCGGCGCCAGGCCTTCCTGTTCGGGCTCGCCCTGTTCACGGTGGCCTCGCTGGCCTGCGGGCTCGCGGCCGGCCCCGGCTGGCTGGTGGTGTTCCGGCTGATCCAGGGCACGGCGGCGGGCATGGTCGCGCCGCAGACCTCGGGGCTGATCCAGCAGATGTTCCCGGGCGCCGAGCGGGCCAAGGCCTTCGGGGTGCTCGGCACGGTCATCGGGGTGTCGACGGCGGCGGGCCCGCTCGCGGGCGGGCTGCTGATCGACGCCGTCGGCACCGACGACGGCTGGCGCTGGGTGTTCTTCGTCAACCTGCCCATCGGCGTGGCCGCCTTCGCCGCCGGGCTCCGGCTGCTGCCCCGCTACCCGGCGGCGGGCAAGCACGAGGAGTTCGACCTGTTCGGGGTACTGCTCCTCGGCTCGGGCGTCTTCGCGCTGATGCTGCCCCTGGTGCAGGAGCAGCAGTGGCCCGGACGGGAGAAGTGGGCGCTGCTGCCGCTGGCCCTGGTGCTGCTGGGCTCGTTCTGGGCGTGGGAGAAACGGATGGGGGTGCTGGGACGCGCTCCGCTGGTGGACCTGGGGCTGTTCTCCCTGCGGTCCTTCACCCTCGGCGCGCTGATCAGCCTCACCTACTTCGCGGGCTTCACCACCGTCTTCTTCCTGTACGCCCTGTACCTGCAGAACGGCGTGGGCTACAGCGCGCTGGCCTCGGGTCTGACCGTCCTGCCGTTCGCGGCGGCCTCGGCGGTCGGGGCGGCGGCCGGCGGCCGGCTGGTGGTGCGATTCGGCCGGAAGCTGGTCGTCATCGGTCTCGGCGGGGTGGCGCTGGGGCTGCTCGGGGTGATGGCGGCGGTGGAGCTGGTGCCGGGGCCGAACCTGGGCTGGGCGTCGGCGCTTCCGCTGCTCGTCGGCGGCATCGGGTCCGGCCTGACGGTCTCCCCGAACACCACGCTCACCCTCACCCGGGTCCCGGTGAACCGTGCGGGCGCGGCCGGGGGCGTGCTGCAGACGGGGCAGCGGGTCGGTTCGGCGGCCGGGATCGCGGTGGTGGGCTCGGTGTACTTCGCCCACCTCGCCAATCACGGCCGCACCGACACGGCGATGCAGCTCGGGCTGCTCTCCGCGGTCGGCATCATCGTGGTCGCCCTCGTGCTGGCGGTCGCCGACCTGCGGGAACGGCAGATCCGTCCCGAGCCCGAGAGGGCCGGGGAGGCGGTCGGGCGCGGTGCGGGAGAGGGCGGCGCCGAAGAGACGGTCCGGCCCTGAACCTGAGCGTCCGGGCTCAGGACCTCCGGCGCGGCTTGCCCCGCTGGGCGGGCTTGGCGGACTTGCCGCCGCCCGTGCGGGCGCGTGCCGTGCGGCCGGCCGGTTTCCCGGACGTCCTGCCCTGCGACTTCGCCGACGACTTGTTCTGCGACGTGCCCTGCGCCGGCTTGGCCTGTGACGGCGCGGTGGTACGACCCCTGGTGCTGTTGACCGTGCGTCCTCGGACGATGCCGATGAAGTCCTCCACCAGATCGGTGGTGGCCTCCTCCGGCCAGGACAGGGCGACGCTCGACTGGGGCGCGTCGACGACCGGGCGGTAGGTGAGGTCCCGGCGGTGGTGCAGGCGGGCCAGGGACTGGGGCACGATCAGCAGGCCGACGTTCGCCGCCACCAGCTCGATGGCGTCCGCGGTGGTGGCGGGCCGCTCGAAGGCCGGTTCACCCGGCGGGGCGTCCCAGTCGAAGACGTCGTCCAGGGGATGGAAGAGCACCTCGTCGGCGAGGTCGGCCAGGGTGACCTCCTCCGCCGCCGTGATCAGGTGATCCTTGGGAACGACCACCACCGTGGTCTCGGTGTACAGCGGGATCGCGCTGAAGAACGTACGGTCGACCGGCAGCCGCACGAGGCCCGCGTCGGCCTCGCCCGCGCGCAGCGCCTCGGGCGCCTCGGCGGCCGGGACCTGGACGAGGGTGAGCGGGATGTCGGGCAGGCGCTCGTTCCAGGTCTTCACCCACTTGGCGGGCGTCACCCCGGGAACGTACGCGAGCCGGAACGACGGTGAATCCTCCGAGCCTGTCACCAGGCCAGGTTACCGGCCGTGGTCGGGTCTCCCGCACGCGGCCGATACCCTTGACGTCATGAAGTCGCAGCAGAGCACCCAGACGATGAAGCCCGCGACCGCGGCGAAGAAGCTGGGTGTGTACCTCCCCGCCACCCCCGCCTCCTTCCAGGAGGGTGTGGTGTCGCGCGCCGAGCTGAACGAGCTGCAGGCCAACCCGCCGGAGTGGCTGCGGGAGCTGCGGGCCAACGGTCCCCACCCGCGTCCGGTGGTGGCCGCCAAGCTGGGCGTGTCCATCGCCGGCCTGGCCCGTGGCGGTGTCACCGAGGCGCTGACCACCGAGCAGATCGAGGCGCTCAAGCAGGAGCAGCCCGAGTGGCTGGAGAAGGAGCGCGCCACCCAGGCCGAGGTCCGCAAGGAGGCCGTGCGGCTGAAGAACCTGAAGAAGGAGAAGGAGAGCGGCGCCGAGCGCGGCTGATCCTTCCGGCCTGTCCCGACGCCCTCCGGCTCCGCCCGGGGGGCGTTGTCGGTTCTCCGGCGGGTCCGCCGAGTCCCTCGGGGAGAGAGGCGCGCCGGCGACACCGGACGGGCCGCCGTTCCCCCGTGCCGGCGGCCCGTCGGACACGCTGGTCCGACCAGGCCGGTGTCGCCGGTTGAAGTGTGCGACAGCGGGGGACGGCGGGGGTATGCGTACAACTACGTACGCGGACGGGGGAGGACGGGTACGCAAGGCAACCGGAGGAACTCGTGCGGCTGGACAAGGCCTACGAGCGCATGATGGCCGTCGCCGTGGCGGCGCTGCACGAACGGGAACCCGAGCGGCTGTGGCCGATGCTGGCCGGCACGCTGGCCGAGGTGTGCGGCGGTGAGGCGGTCATCCACAAGCTGGACGACTGGAACGAGAGCAGGGGCACGCTGGGCACGGTGCCCGACGCGGCCGCCGCGGAGCTGAGCCGGCTCGGGGACGCCGACCTGGGCCTGCTGCGCGCGGGGTATCCGTTCGCCGGTCACTACGGGCCCGGAGCCGACCGTACGCCGGTCACCGCGCTGCGGGCGGTGGGCCGTACCTGGCCGGGCAGCCCGACGGCCCGCCTGCTCCGCGAGGTGCTGGACGTCGACCATGCGCTGGGGGTGCCGCTCCCGGGGAGCGCCGAGCCGATCACGGGGTGCCTGGTGTACCGCGCCGGTACGGACTTCACCGACGACCAGGTGGTGATGGCCGAGCGCGCCCAGCCGCTGCTGGCGGCGGTCGAGCGGCAACGCCGTCTGCTGGAGGAGTGGCGGCGGGCGCTGGGTCCGGCCCGGGCTCCGGACCAGCGGGCGGCGGACTGCGCGCTGACCCCGCGCGAGACCGCCGTCCTGCTGCTGCTCACCGACGCGCTCACCGCCGACGCGATCGGCCGCCGCCTCGGCATCTCGGTGCGCACGGTGCACAAGCACGTCGAGAACATCTACCGCAAGCTGGGCACCCGCGACCGCGTCGGCACGGTACTGCGCGCCCAGCGCCTCGGCCTGGTGCCGTCGCCGGGTCCGGCGGAGGCCGCCTGGGCCGGCCCTTCGTGATGGTTGTTCCGTCGGCCTGGTCGGCCGTTCTGTCGGCCCGGTCGGCGCGGCTCAGCCCAGGAAGCTCAACCGGACCCGGCGGTCGGGGTTGTCCTTGTTGGTGTCCACCAGACACACCGACTGCCAGGTGCCCAGTTCCAGGCGTCCGCCGATCACCGGGAGGGTCGCGTGCGGCGGGACGATGGCGGGCAGGACGTGGTCGCGGCCGTGACCGGGGCTGCCGTGCCGGTGCTGCCAGCGGTCGTCGGCGGGGAGCAGCGTGTGCAGCGCCGCGAGGAGGTCGTCGTCGCTGCCGGCACCCGTCTCGATGACGGCGATGCCGGCGGTGGCGTGCGGGACGAAGATGTTGAGCAGGCCGTCGCGGCCGGCCGCCGCCTCCCGCAGGAAGTCCTCGCAGTCGGTGGTGAGGTCGACGACGCGTTCCCGGGTGCCGGTGGAGACGTGCAGCATGCGTGTGGTGAAGGCATCGGACATGCCCCCATCCTGACCCATACGCCGGTTTCCACACCCCGTGGCGCCCGCGTTGTCCGATACGGGTGGTCCATCAGACGAGACACCGTTGACCAGCGTGCTTCCATCTGGCTACGTTCAGCCGCATGTTGCGTTCAGCCCTGCTCACCACGCGCGGTCACATCGACCTGCTGCGGGTGACCTCCGCCGCGTGTCGCCGCGGCTGCTGACGCCCCTCCCCCCTCCTTCCCCTCTTCTTTTTTCTTTCGCGGGCTCTGCCGGTTTCTCTTCCGGCCTACCCGTATGCCCTCTCTTGTGCCGTTCCTTGAACTAGGCATGACATAGCGGGAGCACATCATGAGCATCAACCATGCCCCACCCAACTCCCTGAAGCCGGATATTTCCGGTATATCCGGGCGGACCGCAGGCGCGCGCCCGCCCGGACCCACACCCCCCGACCTCCAGCCCCTCGTCCCCGCCTCCACCCGCCGCACCCGGATCCCCCGCTGGCTGCGCCGGACCACCGGACCGCTGCTGCTCCTGGCCCTGTGGCAACTCCTCAGCGGCACCGGGGTGCTGGCGGCCGACGTGCTCGCCTCGCCGGGCCGGATCGCGCGGGTCGGCTGGGATCTGATCGCCGACGGTTCACTGCCGTCGGCCATGGGCACCTCCCTCCAGCGCGTCGCTCTCGGACTGCTGGTCGGCACGGTGACCGGCACCGGACTCGCCCTGCTCTCAGGGCTGTTCCGGATCGGTGAGGACCTGGTGGACGCGCCGGTGCAGATGCTGCGGACGGTGCCGTTCGTCGGCCTCATCCCGCTGTTCATCATCTGGTTCGGGATCGGCGAGGCCCCGAAGATCGCGATCATCACCCTCGGAGTGACCTTCCCGCTCTACCTCAACGTCTACGCCGGCATCCGCGGTGTGGACGCCCAACTCATCGAGGCCGGTGAGTCGTTGGGACTGTCCCGATGGGGGCTGGTCCGGCATGTGGTGCTGCCGGGCGCGCTGCCCGGGGCGCTGACCGGGCTGCGGTACTCGCTCGGCATCGCCTGGCTGGCGCTTGTCTTCGCCGAGCAGGTCAACGCCGACGCCGGCATCGGCTTCCTGATGGTGCAGGCGCGGGACTTCCTGCGGACCGACGTGATCGTGGTCTGCCTGATCGTCTACGCCTTCCTCGGTCTGCTCGCCGATTTCATCGTCCGCTCCCTCGAAAGGCTGCTGCTGCAATGGCGACCGACGTTCACCGGCCGGTGACCGGCCCCGTGGTCCGTGTCGAGGGGCTGACCCGCTCCTTCGACGGCCGCGCGGTCATCGACGACCTCCGACTCGACATCGCGCCCGGCGAGTTCGTCGCCCTGCTCGGGCGCAGCGGCTGCGGCAAGTCGACCCTGCTGCGCATCCTCGCGGGCCTGGACCGGGACATCGAGGGCACGGCCCTGGTCCCGCGCCGCCGGGCCGTCGCCTTCCAGGCACCCCGGCTCATGCCGTGGAAGAAGGTGTGGCGCAATGTGCTGCTGGGGCTGCCGGGGAGGCCGGAACGGGCCCGCGCGGAGCGGGCGTTGGACGAGGTCGGTCTCGGTCACCGCGTCGACGCCTGGCCGAAGACCCTCTCCGGCGGCGAGGCCCAGCGCGCCTCCCTCGCCCGTGCACTGGTCCGCGAGCCCGATCTGCTGCTGCTGGACGAACCGTTCGGTGCCCTCGACGCCCTGACCCGGATCAGGGCCCAGCGTCTGGTCGGGGAGCTGTGGCAGCGCCGGGGCTGCGCGGTGCTGCTGGTCACCCACGACGTCGAGGAGGCGGTGCTGCTCGCCGACCGCGTCCTGGTGATGGACGGCGGCCGGATCGCCCACGAGCAGCCCGTCGACCTGGACCGGCCGCGCGAGATCACCGACCCCCGGTTCGCCGCCCTGCGCGCCCGACTGCTCGAACGGCTCGGCGTCGACACCGCCGCCGCAGCCGCCTGAACACCCACCCCGCACACGAACGGAACCGTCATGCGACGACGCCTCGTCCCCGCCGCGCTGCTCCTGCCCTTCGCCCTCCTGCTCACCGCCTGCGGCGGCAACTCCTCCGCCAGTACCGGCACCGACGGCACGGGCTCGGTCACCCTCGACGTCGGTGACCAGAAGGGCGGTTCGGAGGCGATCCTGCGCGCGGCCGGAGAACTGAAGAACCTGCACTACAAGATCAAGTGGTCGACCTTCACCTCCGGCCCGCCGCTGCTGGAGGCCGTGAACGCACGGGCCGTCGACATCGGCGGGGTCGGCAACACCCCGCCGGTCTTCGCGGCCGGCGCCGGCTCGAAGATCACCGTGGTGGCCGCCTGGCACGGTACCTCCAAGGGCGACGCCATTCTCGTCCCCAAGGGCTCGAAGCTGACCAGGCCTCAGCAGCTCAAGGGCAGGTCCGTCGCCGTCGCGCAGGGTTCCTCCGCGCACTACCAGCTGGTCGCCTCGCTCAAGGCGGCCGGGCTGCGCCTGTCCGACGTCGAGGTCGAGTACCTCCAGCCTGCCGACGCGCTCGCCGCGTTCACCTCGGGCAAGGTCGACGCGTGGGCGGTCTGGGACCCGTACACCTCGCAGATCCTCCAGGCCCGGCAGGGCCGGGTCCTCACCACCGGCGACGGCATCACCAACGGCCTCACCTTCCAGGTCGCCGCGCCCGCCGCGCTGAAGGACCCGAAGAAGGCCGCCGCCGTCAAGGACTACCTGGCGCGGCTGCGACGGGCCACGGCCTGGGTGTACGACCACCAGGAGGAGTGGGCCAAGGTGTGGGCGAAGGACACCGGGCTGCCGTACGAGGTGGCTCTGGCCTCCGTGAAGCGCACGAATGCCACCCGAGTCCCGGTCGCCGTCGACACACCGCTGGTCGCCTCGGAGCAGCAGATCGCCGACGCGTTCACCGAGCTGAAGCTCATCCCGGAGAAAGTGGACTTCGCCGACTTCGTGGACCGGCGGTACAACGGCGACCTGCCGCCGTCGACGACCCCGGCCAAGGGCTGAGCGGCCGGGAAGATCCGCACACGGCTCATTGTTGGTTGAGGCGTGAACGAAGTCCGTGAGGTCGAGGTTGTCGTCATCGGTGCCGGTCAGGCCGGTCTGGCCGCCGCCTACCACCTGCGGCGCACCGGCTTCGAGCCGGACCGCGACATCGTGGTCCTCGACCACTCCCCCGGGCCGGGCGGCGCCTGGCAGTTCCGGTGGCCCTCGCTGACCTTCGGCAAGGTGCACGGGATGCACGCGCTGCCCGGCATGGAGCTGACCGACGCCGACCCGGCGCGCCCCTCGGCCGAGGTCGTCCGGGAGTACTTCGACCGGTACGAGCGCACCTTCGACCTGCGGGTACGGCGCCCGGTGGACGTGCGCGCGGTGCGCGAGGGCGCCGGGGGGCGGCTGCTGGTGGAGACGTCCGACGGCACCTGGTCCACGCGGGCGCTGATCAACGCGACCGGCACCTGGGACCGGCCGTTCTGGCCGCGTTACCCGGGCCAGGAGACCTTCCGCGGGCGCCAGTTGCACACCGCGCAGTACGCCGGTCCCGAGGAGTTCGCCGGGCAGCGGGTCGTGGTCGTGGGCGGTGGCGCCTCCGGCACCCAGCACCTGCTGGAGCTGGCCCCCTACGCCGCCGAGACCACCTGGGTCACCCGGCGGCCCCCCGTCTTCCGCGAGGGACCGTTCGACCAGGAGGCGGGCCGTGCGGCCGTCGCGCTGGTGGAGGAGCGGGTGCGCCAGGGACTGCCGCCGCGCAGTGTGGTCTCGGTCACCGGACTGCCCCTGAACGACGCCGTCCGGCAGGGTCTCGCGGACGGGGTGCTGGCTCCGCAGCCGATGTTCGACCGGATCGTCCCGGACGGCGTGGAGTGGCGAGGGGTGTCCCCCTCGTCCGAGCGAAGCGGAGCACTCGGGGGAGGCCGGCGGGTGGCCGCCGACGTGATCCTGTGGGCGACCGGGTTCCGGGCCGCGCTCGACCATCTCGCTCCGCTGCGGCTGCGCGAACGGGGCGGCGGCATCCGGGTGGAGGGCACCCGCGCGGTCGCCGATCCACGGATCCACCTGGTCGGCTACGGACCCTCGGCCAGCACCATCGGGGCCAACCGGGCCGGGCGCTCGGCCGTCCGGGACATCAGGCGGCTGCTCGCCCAGGAGCCGGTCGCCGCATGAGGTCCCGTCGGCTCAGTTGCCCGACGGTTCCGGGGAGGCGGGGGACGATCCCAGCGGGCTGCCGCTCGGCTGGGCCGTCGCCGCGCCCTGGTGCAGGGCGTTGAACTCGGCCACGTTCCGCAGGTGCTCGTTGTAGTTCGCGGTGAAGCGGGTGTCCCCGGGCGCCACCGTGACGAAGTACAGCCAGTCGCCCGGCGTCGGGTTGAGCGCGGCGTGCATCGCGTCCTCGCCGGGGCTGTCGATCGGTGTCGGCGGCAGACCCATGCGCTGGTAGGAGTTGTACGGGCTCTCGACCTGGGTGTCGCTCTGGCTGGTGTGGATGGTGTCGCGGTTCAGCGCGTAGTGGATGGTCGAGTCCATCTGCAGCGGCATTCCGCTGTTCAGCCGGTTGAAGATGACCCGGGCGACCTTGCCCATGTCCGCCTTCGTCGAGGCCTCGGCCTGGACGATGCTGGCGACGGTGACGGCCTGGTAGACGTTCATCGCGTTGCGCTGGGCGCCGGCCGCGACGGGAGCGCCGTGGAACTTCTTCTCCGCGGTGTCGACCATGAGCTGCAGCAGGGATTCGGGTGTCGCTCCTTTCCGGACGGGATACGTCGCCGGGAAGAGATATCCCTCGGGGTTGCCCCCGGCCTCGTTCGGCAGTTTCAGGGCGGCCTTGTCGAGGGATTTGCGGGTGCTGCCCGGTGGCAGTGCGAGGGCCTTGTCGATCGCGTCGTAGATCTGGTTCGCGCGCCAGCCCTCCGGGATGACCAGCAGGGCGGGCTTCGCCTGCTCGCGGCCGGCCCCCAGCGTCAGCAGCGGCACCGCCACGGCGGTGCCGGCCACGACGGCGCCGGTCACGAGGACGGCAAGTCTGCCCCGGCGCGTCAGTCGGATTCTGCTCCGTGACGGAGTGTTCGTCTGCATGCGGGCACGGTAATACGCATATCGTCATAAACCCGGCATATGTTCAGTTTGTCGGTTGCAGTTGCGCGTCCCGGCGCACCAGGGCCGCGTACCGGCCGTCCCGCTCCAGGAGTTCCTCGTGCGTGCCGCGTTCGGCGACGCGTCCGGAGTCCAGCACCACGATCTGGTCGGCGCCGCGGACGGTGGACAGGCGGTGGGCGATGGTGATCGTCGTACGGTCGGCCGACAGCGCGTCGATGGCCTGCTGGACGGCTGCTTCCGTGCGGGTGTCGAGGGCGCTGGTCGCCTCGTCCAGGATGAGGACGGGCGGGTCCCGCAGGATGGTGCGGGCTATCGCCAGCCGCTGCTTCTCGCCGCCGGAGAAGCGGTGGCCGCGTTCGCCCACGACCGTGTCGTAGCCGTCGGGCAGGGCGGCTATGTGGTCGTGGATCTGCGCCGCCTCGGCCGCCGCGTGCAGTTCCTCGTCGGTGGCGTCCGGCTTGGCGAAGCGCAGGTTGTCGGCGACCGAGGCGTGGAAGAGGTACGTCTCCTGGGAGACGACGCCGACCGCGCGCACGAGAGTGTCGAAGTCGAGGTCGCGGACGTCGACTCCGTCCAGCGTGACCCGGCCGCCGGTGACGTCGTACAGGCGGGGCACCAGATAGCCGAGCGTGGACTTGCCGGCGCCGGTCGGACCGACGACGGCGAGGCTGCCGCCGGCCGGCACGGTGAGGTCGACGCCGTCGAGGACGGGGCCGCCCTTGTCGTCGTAGCGGAACTCGACGTCTTCGAAGCGGACTTCGCCCTTGATCCGGTCGAGGCGGACCGGCCGCTCACGCTCGGTGATGTCGACGGGCAGGTCCAGGTACTCGAAGATGCGCTGGAAGAGCGCCAGCGAGGTCTGGATCTGGACGCCGGTCGCGAGCAGGCTCACGGCCGGGCGGAACAGGCCCTGCTGGAGCGAGACGAAGGCGACGATGGTGCCGAGGGAGACCTCGGGGCCGCCGAACCGGAGGGCGAGGCCGGCCGTCCAGTAGATGACGGCGGGCATCGCGGCCATGACGATCGTGATCACGGCCATGCGCCAGCGCCCGGCCATGCTCGATCTGACCTCCAGGTCGACCAGGCGCTCGGACTCCTGGGCGAAGGACGCGGTCAGCGAGTCGGCGCGGCCCATGGTGCGGCCGAGCAGGATGCCGCTGACCGAGAGCGACTCGGTGACCGTGGCCGCCATCGCGGCCATCTGCTTCTGCCGCTGGGTGGTGATCTTCTTGCGTTCGTTGCCGACGCGGCGGCTGATCCAGACGAAGACCGGCAGCAGGAGCAGCGAGACGATGGTCAGCCGCCAGTCCAGGGCGATCATCGCGACGATGGTGGCGACCACGCTGGTGGCGTTGGACACCAGGGAGGTGGCGGTGGAGGTGACGGTGGCCTGCATGCCGCCGATGTCGTTGGCGATGCGGGACTGCACCTCGCCGGTGCGGGTGCGGGTGAAGAAGGCCAGGGACATGCGCTGCAGCCGGCCGTAGACCGCGGTGCGCAGGTCGTGCATGACCCGCTGGCCGACGGTCGTCGAGATCAGGGTCTGCAGCACACCGAAGACGCTCGACAGGACGGCGCTGAGGATCATGCCGAGCGCGAGCAGGCTCAGCAGGCCGGTGCGGCCCTGCGGGATCGCGACGTCGAGCGTCTCCTTGAGCAGGAACGGCGTGGCCACCGAGACCAGCGACGAGGCGCCGACGAGCAGGCCGACGATCGCGAGCCGCCCGCGGTAGGGACGGAAGAGCCGCAGGATGCGGCGCACCTGCCGGGGCTGTTCGCCGGCGTCGGCAGGCGGGGTCCAGGAGGGTTCACGGTCGGGGTGCATGGGCTCCTACGGGAGGGACGGGCGCCGGTCAGGGGCCGGCCGGCGATGGCGGAACGGATCGTAGCTCATTGTTACCTATACTCACAATGAACGGCATCCTGATATTGTTCCCGCATGACCACCCCCGATCCCGACGGCCTGCTCGCCGAGCAGTTGCTACGGCTCACCCGCCGGGTGCACCGCATCCAGAAGCGCCATCTGGAAGAGCGCGACCTGGGCGTCACCCCGGCCCAGTCCCGGCTGCTGCGCACCCTCGCGCACTACGCCTCGCCTCCGCGCATGGCCGACCTGGCCGAGCGCCTGGAGGTCGTGCCCCGGGCGGTGACGACGCTGGTCGACGGGCTGGAGGCGAGCGGGAAGGTGCGGCGGGTGGCGGACCCGGCGAACCGGCGCGTGACCCGGATCGAGCTGACGGACGAGGGCCACGCCGCCCTGCGCGAACTGCGCGGCGCCCGCCGCTCCGCGGCCGAGGAGATACTGGCGCCGCTGACGGAGAAGGAGCGCGAGGTGCTCGGCGTGCTGCTGGACACCCTGATCGACGGGGACGCCGCCCAGCGCTGCTGAACGGGCCACGGCCACAGACCCCCACGGCTGCTGCCCCAAGGACGGAGCAGGGGCCGTACACCGCCCACGGCGGCGGGTTCGCGCCCCGCCGCCGCTCTCAGCAGCGACTGCGGTCCTCCGTCAGCACCCCCTGAACCGTGGTCAGCGCACGGTCGTAGCAGCCGTCCGAGCCGAGGAGGCGATAGCGCTCGGTCGAGGTGCCGACCGCGTGCCGCTGGTCGCGCGGGACGTTGCTCGTGTACGCCGCGTCGCCGCTGTAGGTGTCGTCCAGCCGCGACCACGCGGTGCGCCGGCCGCCCTCGCGGGTCACCGTCTGCGCCCGGTCGCCGAGGGTCAGCACGGTGCGCAGCCGGTCGTCCGAGCCCAGGGTGACGGCGCCGTTCATGGTGTACGTGCGGTGCGTCCGCGTCGTCCGCGCGGGGCCGTGGCCGGCGGTCCTGACCGTCTCGGCGTCGGTCCAGCTCGCGTCGAGTCCGTCCGTGTTCTCGCCGTCGGTCCAGCGGTGGTCGGAGGTGTTGGCGAGCGTGCGGGTGACGGTGGTGGTCACGCGCCCGTGCGAGGTGTCGAGGTATCCGGAGACGGTGAGCCGGTGCCCCGCCTCGGTGTGCACCCGGTTGTCCGCACCGGGCGTGAAGGCGGAGGAGTTGGCGAGATCGGTCGCCTTGTCCTCGGTGAGCGCGCCGGGGACGTGGGCGCGGTGCGGATCCTGCCAGACCAGGACGTTCACCGGGGTGCTCCAGCCCGACTGCCCCGCGGGCACCCCGGCGACGGACACCTCGACACGGTGCGGGCGCCCGTCGTTGAGGAGACCGGCGAAGGGCGTGAGGTCGTACTCGACGGGCCGGACGTCGAACGCGCGCGGGGCCGGGAGGACGTACCACAGGAACGGGTTGGACCAGCCGCCCGTCCACACGTGCGGGAACGGCGCGGCGATGCCGGCGAGCCGGCCGTCGACGCTGATCTGCACCTCGCGGTACGGGCCGCGGTCGGCCTTGCAGGAGTACGGCGCCGGGTCGGCCACGGTCAGGTACCAGAACTCCTCGCAGCCGCCGCCCGAACCGGTCGCGTACACCTCGGCGACGATCCGTTCGCTGTTGCGCGGGGTGGTCAGCGTCGTACCGGCGGGCGTGTCGGCGAGGGTGAGCACGCGGTCGGGGGCGGGCGTCGCGGGGCGGCCGGCGTAGAAGGTGAGGGTGACGTGGACGTCGATGACACCGGTGTACGTGTCGTCCACCACGTTGCCGATCAGCATCTCCACGCCCTGGGAGCGGCGGAAGGCGTCGCTGTAGCGGGTGACGTCCTTCTCGACGTGCCACTCGATGCCGTCGGGTGAGGGTTCCGGCGTGGAAGTGCGCAGGATCTCGACCCCGCCGACGTGCAGATAGCCGAGCCGGTCGTACTGACGGCCCTTCACCTTGCCGTCCAGGCGCAGGACCACCTTGCTCCAGCGCTCGCCGCAGCCCTTGGGCGGCGCGTACGCGCCCCGGTAGGGCGTGAAATCGCGGAACTGTGCGTCGGCGAGGGTGACCTGGCAGGACGTGGTGTGCGGCCGGTCGACGGGCGGGGCCGCGGTCAGCGGGTCGTGCCAGTCGGTGCCGAACTCGGCCGGTACCTCGGCGGCTCGGGCCGTCGGCGTCCCCGTGCCGAAGAGCGCGCTCACCAGGAGGGTTGCTCCAGCGAGCATGGACATGACCATCCGTCTTCTCATGGCCGGTGTTCTACGGGGAGACGGGCCGTCCCGCAATGACGCCTCGGAAGATCGGCGCGATGCGTACGGCCGTCGCGCAGTACAGGGCGAGCACCCAGAGACAGAACATTTGATGATATAAGCGGACCTTAATGGCATAGTGCGCTCATGGAGATCGCAAAGGGGTCCCTCTCCCGTCGCGCGGCCCGCACACTCGCCCTCGCCCTCGGTGGAACGGGCGCGGTGACCGGTGCCGCCCTCGTCGCGGGCCTGCTGCCGCACGGAACCGACGGCTCGCCCGCGCCCGGTCCGGCCGCCTCGTCGGACCCGGCCCCGGCCCCCGGCGCACCCGGCATCGGCGACCCGCTCATGCCGCTCGCCGGCAACGGCGGCTACACCGTCCGCCGTTACACACTGGACTTCGACTGGCGGGCACCACGGACGCCCTTCGAGGCCGGTGCCACCATCAGCGCCACCGCCACGCAGGCCCTGTCCCGCTTCGACCTCGACTTCGCGGGCAACGCGCTGCACCGCGTCACCGTCGACGGCACACCGGCCACCACCCGCCGCGACGGGGACGAACTCGTCGTCACTCCCCCGCGGCCGATCCCCCGCGGCAGCACCTTCACCGTGCGCGTCGCCTACACCGCCGACCCGGCCCAGGGCCGGCACCGCGACGACGCGATCCAGGACTACGGCTGGGTCCCGACCGCCGACGGCACCATGGTCTGCGCGCAGCCCGACGGAGCCAAGATGATCTTCCCGGCCAACGACCACCCGAGCCTGCGGGCACCGGTCACGTTCCGCATCACCACCCCGCCGGGGCTCAGCGCGGTGGCCAACGGCCGGCTCGTCTCCACCGTCCGGCGACCCGACGGCCGCACCCGGTGGACGTACGACTCCGAGCAGCCGATCGCCGCACAGCTGGTCCAGCTGGCGATCGGGAGGTTCACGTTCGTCGACAGCAGCGGCCCGCGCGGGCTGCCCGTCCGGGACGTGGTCCCCGACGACCTGGTCACGGACACCGAGGAGTACCGCTCGCTGACCCCGGACCATCTGGCCTGGCTGGAACGGCGGCTCGGCCCGTACCCGTTCCGCCGCTACGGCGTGCTGGTCGGGAACACCGACCTGCCGGTGGCCCTGGAGACCCAGTCGCTCTCCGTCGTACCGCGCGACGATCTGCTGGGCGACCGGGTCGCCGCCGAACGCAACCTCGTCCACGAGCTGACGCACCATTGGACGGGTGACAGCGTCGCCATCCGCCGCTGGTCCGACCTGTGGCTGAGCGAGGGTCACGCCCGTTTGTACGAACGGTTGTACTCCGACGAGCACGGCGGCGTGAGCCTGGAGTCCGCGATGCGGGACGCGTACGAGCAGCACGACCAGTGGCGGCACGACGAAGGGGCACCCGCCGAGCCCACCGAGGAGACGCTCTTCAGGGTGATGCGGTACGACGGTTCGGCGCTGGTGCTGTTCGCCCTGCGGGAGAAGGTCGGCGAGGAGACCTTCGAGCGGATCGAGCGGGCCTGGGTGACCGAGTACCGGGGCCGCGCGGCCGGCACCCGGGACTTCGTCGCGCTCGCTTCCCGGGTCGCGGGCGAGGACCTGACGCCGTTTCTGAAACCGTGGCTGTACGGCCCGCACACCCCGCCCATGCCGGGCCACCCCGACTGGCAGGTGGACCCGGTGGAGGACTGAGCCGTACCCGGTCGCGCGTGGTTGCCCCAGGCAGCCGAGTCACTGCCGCCGACCGGGTGGCCTCTGCGGGGCCGCTGGTCCACCCCGGTGACGCTCGCCACGACACGGCGCTCGGGGCACGGAAACGTACAAGGGGTGGCGCCACGGGCAACTCCTTTGCCCCTGGTTGCGATCGAGCGTGGTTGGGAGAGCCTCTGCGATGAGAAGAAATGTTTCTGCACATGTCCCCGGTGCCATCCGGAGGTGCCGCCGCACGGCTTGTGTGATCGCCGGGGCGGCTCTGCTGCCGCCGCTGCTGATCCTCCCGATGTCCGGCGCCGACGAGGCGGCGGACCGGCGTCTGCAGGACGCCTTCACCAACGCCGCGCGCGAGTTCCAGGTGCCGCGCAGTGTGCTCATGAGCGTCTCCTACATGCAGTCGCGCTGGGACACCCACCCGGGGGCGCCCAGCGTCTCGGGCGGCTTCGGGCCGATGCACCTGGTGGACACCGACCGCGTCAAGGCGGCAGCCCCCACGTCCGCCCCGCAGCCACCGCTCGGCGGACACGACCGGCCGCGCACGGGCACGGCGGGGGGCCCCGCCGGCGCGACCGCGCCGGCCCGCCGTGCCGTACAGCCCGCGGACCTGCAGCACGCGGCACGCCTGATCGAGGCCCCTGCCGGGCGCCTGCGCACGGACGCCGTCGCCAACGTACGCGGTGGAGCGGCCATCCTGGCCGAAACGCAACGGCGGCTCGGCAAGCCCCTCAGCGCCGACCCGGCGGACTGGTGGGAGGCGGTGGCACGCTTCCCGGGCACCCGTGACGTCACGTCAGCCGCCGCGTACGCCGACGACGTCTTCTCCGTGATCCGCCGGGGAGCGCACCGCACCACCGCCGAGGGCCAGGACGTCTCTCTCCCCGCCAGCCCCCGGGTGCGGCCGCACCCCCGCACCGCCGGCCAGCAGAATCCGCAGCGGTCGAAGCTGGCGGAGTGCCCCGCCGAACTGGCCTGTGACTGGCTCGGTGCGCCGTACGAGGAGATCGACGACAGCTCGTACGGCAATCACGACCTCGCCGACCGGCC
The DNA here is from genome assembly GCF_055564915.1 of Streptomyces sp. NPDC028928. Classification (NCBI taxonomy): domain Bacteria; kingdom Bacillati; phylum Actinomycetota; class Actinomycetes; order Kitasatosporales; family Streptomycetaceae; genus Streptomyces; species Streptomyces sp. NPDC028928. The sequence goes on along the minus strand of NZ_JBVHVI010000007.1, from coordinate 173,687 downwards.
CAGGGACCAGCCGATCGAGTACATCGTCATCCACGACACCGAGGCGGAGCTGCCGAGCATGCTCCAGACGGTGCAGGATCCGACGGAGTCCTCGTGGCACTACTCGATCCGCTCCAGCGACGGCCACGTCACCCAGCACGTCAGGACCAAGGACGAGGCCTGGCACTCCGGCAGCCAGTTCGTGAACGCCCGCTCGATCGGCATCGAGCACGAGGGGTTCCTCACCCACCCGGGGACCTGGTACACGGAACAGATGTACCGGGCGTCGGCGCGGCTGGTGAAGTACCTGGCGAAGAAGTACTCCATTCCGCTCGACCGGCAGCACATCTTCGGCCATGACAACGTGCCGGCCCCGACCGCCGACACCATCCCCGACATGCACGACGACCCCGGCCCCTTCTGGGACTGGCGGCACTATTTCGACCTCCTCGGCGCGCCGCTGCGCGCGACGGCGGGACCCGACAGCGACATGGTGACCATCCTGCCGGACTACACCACGCACAAACCGGCGTTCACGGGCTGCACCGGCAGTGGTTCACCGTGTCGGCCGCACGGCTCCAGCGCCGTCCGGCTGTACACCGAACCGGACGAGAAGGCCCCGCTGATCCAGGACCCGGGCCGCAAGCCGGACGGCGAGGATTCCACCCAGGACGTCAACGACCTCGGATCGCGCGTCTCCGCCGGTCAGACCTTCGCCGTCGCCGACCGCAGCGGCGACTGGACGGCGATCTGGTTCCAGGGGCGGAAGGCCTGGTTCAAGAACCCCGCGAAGAAGCCGACGGCCGTCGGTGCGGCCGGGCGCATGGTGACGCCCAAGGAAGGCCTGGACGAGATCCCGGTGTACGGGCGAGCCCTTCCGGAGGAGGAGGCCTACCCGGACGACGTGGACGAGCCGACCGAGTCACCGCTGCCCTACAACCTCCTGGCGGGCCAGCGGTACGTGACGCAGGCCGGCGTCGGCAGTTCCTACACCGCCAAGTCGTTCAGCGACACGCCCAACCCGGTGGTGTGGGGCCGGGAACGGTACTACGAGATCCAGTTCGGCCACCGGCTCGCGTACGTCCGGGCCAGCGACGTGGACGTGGTGAACTCGTCCGCCGCCGCGGGCGCGCCGGGAGACGGGGCCGGTCGGTGACCTCCGCGGGCGCCGGGGCTCCAGGCTGAACCGGACGGACGGTGGCATGGCGGTGACCTCGCGGTGGCCGGGGCTCCAGGCCGGGCCGTGCGGGTGGTGGCATGGCGGTGACCTCGCGGTGGCCGGGGCCCCAGGCCGGGACCGCCCGGGCGGTGACCTCGTGGTGGACGGGTGCGGGCCGGCGGGCGGGCTACGTCCCGATGCCCTCGCTACGCCTTCAAGCTCGGTCTGTCCCCCATCACCACGACAGGCTCGCGCGCCGGGTCCAGGGTGCGCAGCAGGAACTCCATGGCTTTTCTGGAGACGCTGACGCAGGCCGAGGTGCCGCTGCCGTGGTCCAGGTGCAACCAGATGCCACCGCCCTTGTCCACGCCCCAGGGGCGGGTGGCGTCGCGCGGCGGGGTGCCCTTGACGCGGTTGTAGTCGATGGCGATGACGTAGTCGAAGTCGTGCTGGTGGGCCTCGTCCCAGTCGGCGGGCGGTGCGTAGGCGCCCTCGTTCTGGTCGTAGGGCAGCCGAGTGCCGGGGTCGGCGAGCACGCCGCCGGCGTCGGTGAGGGTGAACACGCCGACCGGGCTGCGTGCGTCGCCCTCGTGGTGGTGCGCGGTCCAGCCCCTGCGCCCGTTGTGGGCGGGCCAGCCGGCCAGCGGCCGCCAGTGCGCGCCCTGTCGGGAGTACAGCACGACCAGGGAGTCCGCCGAATTCCGGCCCTCGCCGTACACGGCCACGACCTGGCGGGAGCCGGCGGGTATCCGCCGGTACAGGCGGTCGCCGACGCCCGGGATGCGGGTCGGGTCGGTCGTGGGGGCGGCCGATGGCACGGTGGTGGTCCGCGCGGCACCGTGCGCGCCATGAGCGGGGGCGTTGGTGCCGCAGGCGGAGAGCGTTGCGAGGAGGGCGCCGAGGGCCGCCACCACAGCGACCGTCCGGCGCCGCACACTGTCGATCTGCACACCTCCATGCTGCCATCACCGAACCGGCTGATTGGGTGAATGTTCGGGCAATCACCTTGTCGGGTGACACGATTACCCGGACTTGACGGCGGGGTGAGCGGGGCGTCCGGGGCCCTGGCCGGAAGTCGGCGGATTTCGCGGGCCGTCGAGGAAAACCGTTTGAAATTCACCACTCTGCGACGCGAACCTTTCACGGCTTGTTGCCGCTCACGGCGGCTTCCCGGTCCTTCCCCTCCCCTTGACACGAGCCACTGGGACGTCATGCAGATTCAAGACCTTCCGTATCCCGATCCGGGCGTCCCCGACGTGCGTTCGGGTCCCCGATTCCTGTGGTGGCTCTGGCGCAACCAGCTGGGCGGGCAGCTGAAGTCGCTCGCCTGGGGCCTGCTGCACTTCGTGTCCGTCTCCGCGCTGCCCTTCTGTGTCGGTCTCGCCGTGCAGGCGGCCGTCGACCGCTCCGGCGGCCGGCTCGCCCTGACGGGCGGTCTGATGCTGCTCTGCGGAACGGGTATCGCGCTCGGCGACACCTTCCTGCACCGAACTGCCGTCACCAACTGGATCACCGCCGCCGCCCGCGTCCAGCAGCTGCTGGCGCGCAAGGCCGCCCACCTGGGCTCCGCCCTGACCCGGCGGGTGGCCGCCGGTGAGGTGGTGGCCGTGTCCACCGGCGACGTGGAGAAGATCGGCTGGTTCGTCGAGGCCGTCTCCCGGTTCACCGCGGCCGCGCTCACGGTCCTGGTCGTCTGCGTCAGCCTGCTCGTGTACCAGCCGGCGCTCGGCGTGGTCGTCGCTGTGGGCCTGCCGGTCGTGGCCCTCGCGGTCCTGCCGCTGCTGCCCCGGGCGACGCGCCGCGCCGACGTGCAGCGCGAGAAGGCGGGCCGGGCCACCGAACTGGCCTCCGACACCGTTGCCGGACTGCGGGTGCTGCGCGGCATCGGCGGCGAGGAGCTGTTCCTCGACCGCTACCGCCGGGCCTCGCAGGAGGTACGGCACGCCGCCGTGCGCAGCGCCCGGATGTGGTCGCTGATCTCCGCCGTCCAGGTGCTGCTGCCCGGACTACTGCTGATCGCCGTCGTCTGGCACGGCGTCGACCTGGCCCGTCAGGGCCGGATCACGGTCGGCGAACTCGTCACCGTCTACAGCGCGGTCATGGTCCTCAACTACCCGCTGCGGCACTTCGAGGAGATCGCCATGGCGTACTCCTTCTCCCGGCCCTCGGCCAAACGCGCCGCGCGTGTGCTGTCGCTGGAGCGGTCCACGGCCACCGACGGCACCCGCGGGGCCGGCGTACCGGCCGGCGACCTGTACGACCCCGAGACCGGTCTGCTCGCTCCCGCCGGCCGGTTCACCGCCGTGGTGTGCGGAGACCCGGACGCGGCGGGCAGGCTGGCCGAGCGGCTGGGCGGTCACCCCACGGAGCCGGGCCGGTCGGTGCTGCTCGGCGGGGTCGCCCTGGACGAACTCCCCCTCGACAGCGCCCGGACCGCCGTCCTCGTCCAGGACAAGGACCCGGTGCTGCTCTCCGGCACCCTGCGCGAACTGCTCGACGTGCCCGCCTCCGGTGCCGTACGGCCCGAGGACGCGCTGGCGGCGGCCCAGTGCGAGGACGTGCTGGACGCGCTCGTGCAGGGTTCGCTGGACGCCGCCGACCCGATGGACGCCCGCATCACCGAGCGCGGACGGTCCCTGTCCGGCGGCCAGCGCCAGCGGCTCGCCCTGGCCAGGTCGCTCATCACCGATCCGGAGGTGCTGGTGCTGGACGAGCCGACCTCCGCCGTCGACTCGCACACCGAGGCCCGGATCGCGGAGGGACTGCGCCGGCTGCGGTCGGGGCGGACGACCGTGGTGTTCACCTCCTCTCCGCTGCTGCTCGACAGCGCGGACCGGGTGGTCCTGGTACACGAGGACGAGGTCGTGGCGGTCGGCGCGCACCGCGAACTGGTCGACAGCGAGCCGCGGTACCGAGCCGTGGTGACCCGGGAGACCGACGAGGAACTGGCCGCGGCCGACGAGGACATGCTGCTGGACGCGCTCCAGGAGCTGGAAGAGATCGAGGAGAGCGCATGATCGGCGTTGCGCCGCCGGCGTACGACCCGGCGGCCCCGACGACCGCCACCACCCTGCCCGTCGGCGCCACCGCGACCGTACGCGCCTACGTCACCGAGCTGTTCCGGCGGCACCGGCGGGCCTTCCTGCTGCTCATCGCCGTCAACACGGTGGCCGTGGTCGCCTCCATGGTGGGCCCGTACCTGCTGGGCGGCCTGGTCGAGCGGGTGACGGACGAGGCCCGGGAGCTTCACCTGGGCCTGACCGCCACGCTGTTCGTGCTCGCGCTGGCCGTGCAGGCGGTCTTCGTCCGTCAGGTGCGGCTGCGGGGCGCGATGCTCGGCGAGCGGATGCTGGCCGACCTGCGCGAGGACTTCCTCGTGCGGTCCGTCGGGCTGCCGCCGGGCGTGCTCGAACGGGCGGGCACCGGCGACCTGCTCTCCCGCATCACCACCGACGTCGACCGCCTGGCCAACGCCATGCGTGAGGCCGTGCCACAACTGGCCATCGGTGTGGTGTGGGCCCTGCTGCTGCTCGGCGGGCTGGTCGTGACGGCCCCGCCGCTGGCCGCCGCCGTGCTGCTCGCCGTGCCGGTCCTGGTGATCGGCTGCCGCTGGTACTTCAAGCGGGCGCCGTCCGGCTACCGCTCGGAAGCCGCCGGCTACGCCGCCGTCGCCGCCGCGCTCGCCGAGACCGTGGACGCGGGCCACACCATCGAGGCGCACCGCCTCGGCGCCCGCCGCGTGGCCCTGTCGGAGCGACGGATTTCGCAGTGGGTCGCGTGGGAGCGGTACACCCTCTGGCTCCGCTCCGTGCTCTTCCCGGTCATCAACGCCGTCCACCTCCTCGTGCTCGGCTCGGTCCTGATGGTCGGCGGTGTCCTCGTCCTCCACGGCTGGCTCGGAGTGGGCCAGCTGACCACCGGCGCGCTCATCGCGCAGATGCTGGTGGATCCGGTGAACCTGATCCTGCGCTGGTACGACGAGGTGCAGGTCGCCCAGGTATCGCTGGCCCGCCTGGTCGGTGTGCGGGACATCGAGCCGGACGCCGGGGACGCCTCGCTCGCCCCCGACGGGCGGGACGTGCACGCCGACCGGGTGCACTTCGGCTACCGCGAGGGCGTCGACGTGCTGCGCAAGGTCTCCCTGGAGGTCGCGCCGGGCACCCGGCTGGCCCTGGTCGGCCCGTCCGGAGCGGGCAAGTCCACCCTGGGCCGGCTGCTCGCCGGGATCTACGCGCCCCGGGACGGCCGGATCACCCTGGGCGGGGCCGAGCTGTCCCGGATGCCGGCGGAGCGTGTCCGCACGCACGTCGCCCTGGTCAACCAGGAGCACCACGTCTTCGTGGGCTCCCTGCGCGACAACCTCCGGCTCGCCCGCGCCGGCGCCACGGACGCCGAGCTGTGGTCGGCTCTGGGCGCGGTCGACGCGGACGGGTGGGCGCGGGCGCTGGACGACGGCCTGGACACCGAGGTCGGCTCCGGCGGCCTGGCGCTGACCCCGGCACAGGCGCAGCAGATCGCGCTGGCCCGGCTGGTGCTGGCCGATCCGCACACGCTGGTCCTGGACGAGGCGACCTCGCTGCTCGACCCCCGCGCGGCCCGCCACCTGGAACGCTCCCTGGCACGTGTCCTCGACGGCCGCACCGTGGTCGCCATCGCCCACCGCCTGCACACCGCCCACGACGCCGACATGATCGCCGTCGTGGAGAACGGCCGGATCAGCGAGCTGGGCAGCCACGAGGAGCTGGTCGCAGCCGGGGGCGCGTATGCGGCGCTGTGGCGGTCCTGGCACGGGTGAGAGCACGCGCGTGGGCGGTGTGTGAGTGCGGTGCCTACGGCGCGGTTGTGTGGGTGCGGTGCCTCCGGCGGTGGGGGCCGGGGGCCTGCCGTGGGGGCGGCGGGGAGGCGCGGGCCTGTACTGGTGGGGGCGAGGGCCTGAGGCGCGGGGCTGCGCTGGTGGGGGCGAGGATTTGACGCGCAGGGCTGAGGCTTGCGTTGCCTGGGGCCCAGGTGCCGGTGCCGCGGCGAGGGTGGGGGCGGTGCCTGTGCCCGGCCAGGGGCGGGTGCCTGTGCCGGGCGGGGCGAGGCCTGTGCTGCCCGGGGGCGGCTGCCGATGCCGGCCAGGCGAGGCCTGTGCTGGCCGCGCCCGAAAGCCCGTGCCGGCGAGGGCCGGGGCCTGCACCGGGGCCGGAGGCCTGCTTCGCCGAGGTTGATGCACCGGGCCCACCTGAGTGCAGGGGCCCGGGCTGACGTCGGGGGCGCGGGCCATGGCGCCTGTACGGCACGCCGGGTCCCGGGGGCCGGTGGGGTGCTGGTAGGTCCCGGTGGGGTGCCAACGCTCCGGGTGGGGATCCAGGGAGATCGCGCCGCAGCCCCGCGTAGCGGCCCGCCGCCCCGCCGGGACTCGTGGCGTTGCGCGGGGGCGAGCAGGGGTGGAAGGCTGGAGAGCGGCACCAGCTCGGGGTGCGGCCGGGAGCCAGGGGTTCGCGGCGTGTGCCCCGGTGCCCTGGGTGCCGACGGCCCGCCGCCCGCTGGGGCGGTACCCGGCCGTCCTCACCACCTGGAGGTAGTCGTGGACAGCGCCGACGGTTGGGGGGACGACGTCTACCAGCCCGATCCCGACCCCAGGGAGGTCCGGGAGGACACAGGGGTGCTCGACGTCGAGGACACACTGGACTTCGACGGCGTCGCCGACCCCCTCGACCGTGGCTGGTCCCCACCCGAGCGACCCTGGGCGGTCGAACACACCGGCGTGACGGCGGCCGAACGCCAGGCGGGCGAGACCCTCGACCAGCGGCTCGCCGAGGAGCTGCCGGACCTCGCCGCGCCCGACGGTGACGGCATCGGTGACTGTGAGAGCACCGACGGGGAACCCCTCGACAACGAGGTCGGCCACTTCCGCTCCGGCCGGCTGGTGGCTCCCGACGAGGGCGCGCACGAGGACGACGAGGCCGCCCTCGTGGCCACCGACGTCGGCATCGACGGTGCCGCCGCCTCCGCCGAGGAGGCAGCGATGCACATCGTCGACGAGGACTCCCTCCCCGGTTGAGCCGGACCGAGCGGAACCGCCCGTCCCGACCGCCCCGCACAAGGAGCCGCGATGCAGCAGGACCAGCACCCCGACTACCACGCCGTGGTCTTCCGTGACCGCGCCGCCGGCTACGCCTTCCTGACCCGCTCCACCGCGCAGAGCGAGCAGACCATCGAGTGGGACGACGGCGAGACCTACCCGGTGGTCGACGTGGAGATCTCCTCGGAGAGCCACCCCTTCTACACGGGCAAGGCCCGCACGGTCGACACCGAGGGCCGCATCGCCCGCTTCGAGCGCCGGTACGGCGCCGCGGACGCGGGCGAGGCCACCTGATCCCGAAGTGTTCCTCAGATCACGTTGAGGGCCGCCGCGCAGCCCACTCCCCCGAGCAGCATGAACACCGGCATCAGCACCTTCAGCTCGACCCAGCTGCCCGCCCGGAACCGCATCGCCTTCGGCGGCCCCACCGGGTACCAGCGCTTGCGGCCCACCGGGATCGGCCACAGGATCGGGCAGCCGGACACGGTCAGCGCGTCCCCGATGTCGTGCACCAGCGCGCCCAGCACGATCGGCAGTCCCAGCCACAGGTACTCCTGCCCCGGCGCGGTGAACAGCCAGTCCGAGCCGTAGCCCGGCTTGTCCAGCACTCCCGCGAGGATCCAGGCGCTGGTCGCCGCCAGCAACCAGACCAGGACGTCGCTGCTGGAACCGCGCGCCGCCCGCCACAGCAGGCCTTCGATCGCGAGCACCATGTGCACGAACAGGATCGCCAGCACCGCCCAGCGGCCCCCGGTGATCGCCGCGGCGGAGCAGCCGGCACCGATCAGGACCGCCCACACCCAGGTGTGGGTCAGCGTGCGGTGCCCGCCGGAGCGGCGCGGGTCGCCCTGTTTCCTGGTCGCCTTGTAGACGGCGTACGACAGCTTGTCCACGATCTCGCAGATCCAGCGGGAGACCGGCCCGAAGGCCCGGGAGATGGTGGCGGCCTTGTGATCGAGGTCCGGGGCGAGCGCGGCGCCGGCACAGATCAGGGCGCCGCACAGGAGGACCGGCCAGGGCATCGGGTGCCCGGCCGCCGCGGCGGCGGCTCCGACGCCCAGCCAGGCCGCGGCCCCCGACAGTGAGTGTGCTGGTCCCATCATGGCCGCTTCCCGCCCCATTCCTCGTGTGCCGCTGTCCAGTTGACCTGGTGCGCTGACGCTGCGTCGGCGACACAGCGTAGCGGTCGTGATCTTCGTACCCGCAGCCGATTCCCCGCTCGGGCCCAAGGCCAGGCAAGATGGGGTCGTGACCCTCATCGATCAGCTGCCGCCGACCGCCGACCCCGACGCCCTGTACGAGGCCTTCGAGTCCTGGGCGCAGGAGCGCGGGCTCACCCTCTATCCGCACCAGGAGGAGGCGCTGATCGAGGTGGTCTCCGGGGCGAACGTGATCGTCTCGACGCCCACCGGCTCCGGCAAGAGCATGATCGCCGCGGGCGCGCACTTCGCCGCACTGGCCCGGGACGAGGTCACCTTCTACACGGCGCCGATCAAGGCCCTGGTGTCGGAGAAGTTCTTCGAGCTGTGCAAGCTCTTCGGTACGGAGAACGTCGGCATGCTCACCGGCGACGCCTCGGTGAACGCCGACGCGCCCGTCATCTGCTGCACCGCCGAGGTACTGGCCTCGATCGCGCTGCGCGACGGCAAGCACGCGGACGTCGGCCAGGTCGTCATGGACGAGTTCCACTTCTACGCCGAGGGCGACCGCGGCTGGGCCTGGCAGATCCCGCTGCTGGAGCTGCCGCAGGCACAGTTCATCCTGATGTCGGCCACTCTGGGCGATGTGTCCTTCTTCGAGAAGGACCTGACCCGCCGCACCGGCCGCCCCACCTCGGTGGTCCGCTCGGCGACCCGCCCGGTACCCCTCTCCTACGAGTACAAGCTGACCCCGCTCACCGAGACGCTCACCGACCTGCTGGAGAGCAAGCAGGCCCCTGTGTACATCGTGCACTTCACGCAGGCGCAGGCCGTGGAACGGGCGCAGGCGCTGATGAGCATCAACATGTGCACGCGCGAGGAGAAGGACCAGATCGCCGAGCTGATCGGCAACTTCCGCTTCACCACCAAGTTCGGCCGGAACCTCTCCCGTTACGTCCGGCACGGCATCGGCGTGCACCACGCCGGCATGCTGCCCAAGTACCGGCGTCTGGTGGAGAAGCTCGCCCAGGCCGGTCTGCTGAAGGTCATCTGTGGCACGGACACGCTCGGCGTGGGCGTCAACGTGCCCATTCGGACGGTGCTGTTCACCGCACTGACCAAGTACGACGGCAGCCGGGTGCGCACCCTGCGGGCCCGGGAGTTCCACCAGATCGCGGGCCGGGCCGGCCGGGCCGGTTTCGACACCGCGGGGCTCGTGGTCGCGCAGGCGCCCGAGCACGTCATCGAGAACGAGAAGGCGCTGGCGAAGGCGGGCGACGACCCGAAGAAGCGGCGCAAGGTGGTGCGCAAGAAGGCGCCGGAGGGCTTCGTCGGCTGGACGGAGAACACCTTCCAGAAGCTGATCGAATCGGAGCCGGAACCGCTGACCTCGCGATTCCGGGTGACGCACACGATGCTGCTGTCGGTGATCGCCCGCCCGGGCAACGCGTTCGAGGCGATGCGCCACCTCCTGGAGGACAACCACGAGCCGCGCAGGCAGCAGCTGCGGCACATCCGCCGGGCGATCGCCATCTACCGTTCCCTGCTGGACGGCGGGATCGTGGAGAAGCTCGACAAGCCGGACGCCGAGGGCCGTATCGTCCGGCTCACGGTCGACCTCCAGCAGGACTTCGCGCTGAACCAGCCGCTGTCCACGTTCGCCCTCGCCGCGTTCGAACTCCTCGATCCCGAGTCGCCGTCCTACGCGCTCGACATGGTCTCCGTGGTCGAGTCCACTCTTGACGACCCGCGGCAGATCCTCGTCGCCCAGCAGAACAAGGCGCGCGGCGAGGCCGTGGCCGCGATGAAGGCGGACGGCGTCGAGTATGAGGAGCGCATGGAGCGCCTCCAGGACATCACGTACCCGAAGCCGCTGGAAGAGCTGCTCTTCCACGCGTACAACACCTACCGCAAGAGCCACCCGTGGGTCGGTGATCACCCGCTGTCGCCGAAGTCGGTGATCCGGGACATGTACGAGCGGGCGATGTCCTTCACGGAGCTGGTGTCCTTCTACGAACTGGCCCGCACCGAGGGCATCGTGCTGCGCTACCTCGCCAGCGCCTACAAGACCCTGGACCACACCATCCCGGACGACCTGAAGTCCGAGGACCTGCAGGACCTCATCGAGTGGCTGGGCGAGATGGTGCGCCAGGTGGACTCCAGCCTGCTGGACGAGTGGGAGCAGCTCGCCAACCCGGAGGAGATGACCGCCGAGGAGGCCCAGGAGAAGGCCGACGAGGTCAAGCCGGTCACCACCAACGCCCGCGCCTTCCGCGTCCTGGTCCGCAACGCCATGTTCCGCCGCGTGGAGCTGGCCGCCCTGGACCAGGTCGAGGAGCTGGGCGAGCTGGACGCCGAGTCCGGCTGGGACGCCGACGCCTGGGGCGAGGCGATGGACAAGTACTGGGACGAGTACGACGACTTCGGCACCGGCCCCGACGCCCGCGGTCCCAAGCTGCTCGTCATCAACGAGGAGCCGGAGAACGGCCTCTGGCGGGTTCGCCAGATCTTCGACGACCCGAACGGCGACCATGACTGGGGCATCAGCGCGGAGATCGACCTCGCGGCCTCCGACGCCGAAGGCCGCGCGGTCGTCCGCGTCACCGATGTGGGCCAGCTGTGAGCTGTTCGCGACCAGTGGTGAGCCAAGGAGAATCCCGCCGATGACGAATCCGGCCGAGAGACTGGTCGACCTGCTCGACCTGGAGCAGATCGAGGTCAACATCTTCCGTGGCCGCAGCCCGCAGGAGTCCCTGCAGCGGGTTTTCGGCGGCCAGGTGGCGGGCCAGGCGCTGGTCGCCGCCGGCCGCACCACGGACGGCGAGCGCCCGGTGCACTCGCTGCACGCGTACTTCCTGCGCCCCGGCCGCCCGGGCGTGCCGATCGTGTACCAGGTGGAACGGGTCCGCGACGGACGCTCCTTCACGACGCGCCGGGTCACCGCCGTCCAGCAGGGCCGCACGATCTTCAATCTGACCGCCTCCTTTCACAAGCCTGAGGAAGGACCGTTCGAGCACCAGCTGCCGCCGGCCCGTGAGGTGCCGGATCCCGAATCGCTGCCGACGGTCACCGAGGAGATCCGCAAGCACCTGGGGGCGCTTCCGGAGCAGTTGGAGCGGATGGCGCGCCGCCAGCCGTTCGACATCCGGTACGTCGACCGGCTGCGCTGGAACGCCGAGGACATCGACGGCGCCGAGCCGCGCAGCGCCGTGTGGATGCGGGCGGTCGGGCCGCTCGGTGACGATCCGCTGGTCCACACCTGCGCGCTGACCTACGCCAGTGACATGACCCTCCTGGACGCGGTGCGCATCCCGGTGGAGCCGCTGTGGGGACCGCGCAACTTCGACATGGCCTCGCTGGACCACGCCATGTGGTTCCACCGGCCGTTCCGCGCGGATGAGTGGTTCCTGTACGACCAGGAGTCGCCGATCGCCACCGGTGGGCGCGGGCTGGCCCGCGGGCGCATCTACGACCTGCGTGGACGGCTGCTCGTCTCGGTCGTCCAGGAGGGCCTGTTCAGGACCCTGTAGCGCCCGCGGCCGACGACCGCGTCCGGCAGTGGGGCTTCAGACACCCGCCGGCCGTGCCGGTCGTGGACTTCTCCGCCGCAGCCAGGCCCGCAGACCGCGGGACGACCGCGGCGGAGTCGGCTGTGCCGACTCTGCCGGCTCGTGCTGCCGGGGGACGGATTGCGCCGCCGGTCGGATCGCGAACTCCGCGGGCCGCAAGCGCGACTCCGAAGGCCGCACCGCCAACTCGGGACGCCGTCCCGGCAACTCCAGGAGCGGTGTCGCCGACTCCTGAGGCCGTGCCGGCAACTCCAGGCCCCGCGCCGCGACCTCGACACCCCGCATCGGCGACTTCAGGGGCCGCGTTTCCGCCTCCCGCGGCGGTGCTGTCGCCTCCGGGGTCCGCGCTGCCGGTTCCGGGGTCCGTGCTGCCGGTTCCGGGTTCATCTCGTCCGTGGGCCGGCTGACCGTGGGTTCTTCCACCAGCCCGGTGACCGTCCGTGCCATCGGCGGGATGGGCCGTGCGACGGTTCGGATCGCGGGCGGTACGCGGTGGGCGGCCGGGCGCGGGGCGGGCGAGAGGCCGCGGGCCTCCTCGACCGAGCGCGCCAGGTCGCTGCGCAGCCAGCCGATCTCGTCCGCGTCCTGCGCCGTCATGATCTGCTCGGCCAGGTGCGCGGCGGGGGAACCGGGAACTCCGTGTCCTGGCGGCGCGGGCCGCAACCGGTTCAGGTGGGCGCGCTCGTACGGGTCCTTGACGATGTCGGCGACCTCGACGGGTGCGAGGAGCGCGGCCACGGCTCCGGCGCGGGCCCACGGGTCGTCGGCCTCCCGCAGCAGGAATCCGAGGTGGCGGCCGCGCCAGTTACGGGCCCGCAGATCCACTCCCGCCGCCAGTTGGCTCCGCAGGGTCTCGGGCGTACGTCCCTTGAGCAGGTTCCTGTTCTCCGTGGCCGTCGCGAACTCGCGTAGTTCCTCCGCCAGATAGAGCCAGACCACCGCACGGTAGCGGTTGAGGTAGAACATGACGGGCACGAGCAGACCCAGGCGGGCGAGCCGGCTGAACCGGCCGGCCGGGATGCCCATGAGGGCGGCACCCTCCGCCGTACCGACGACCTGCACCCGCTTGCGCAGGGATTCGGGGAAGTCGTCCTGTGCGCGGAGGCGGTCGATCTCCGCGCGCTCCACGCGCCGGCCTCCCCCGCCCTCGTCGGGCATGGTCCGGATGCGGCCGAGGTGCACGGCGAGGTCGAACTCGCTGCGCTTGAGCCCCAGTTCGCGGGCGGCCCGGCTCGGTGTGCAGGTGCGGGGACGGGATGGGCCGAAGGTGCTTGCCGACATGGTCGTACTCCCCCGTGGAGTCCGTGGCTCACGCCCTGTGCGTTCGCCGTGCACTCACGGTAGCCCGTCCGTCGCAACTCGTGGCGAGCCTGTGGATAACTCGACGAGAGCAAGGAAAGACGCAGGTCAGACGTCGTCTGCCAGGCGGGTCCGCTCGGGTTGCCTGGCGTCGACACCGAGGTGTTCGCCGACCCGGTTGACGAGCAGGGTCATCTCGTAGGCGATCTGGCCGATGTCGGCCTGAGCCCCGCTGAGCACGCACAGACAGCTGCCGGTGCCGGCCGCGGTCACGAACAGCACGGCGTCGTCGTACTCGATCATCGTCTGGCGCACCCGGCCGGCGCCGAAGTGGCGGCCCGAGCCCTTGGCCAGGCTGTGCAGCCCGGATGCCACGGCGGCCAGATGCTCGGCGTCCTCCCGGCGTAGGCCCGTGCTCGCGGCGGTGACCAGCCCGTCGTTCGACAGGACCAGCGCGTGGCGTACGTGGTCCACCCGCTCGGTCAGATCGTCCAGGAGCCAGCCGAGACCCTGGTTCTGCGCCATCTCCGTCTCCCCGTGTGATGTCTCCCCCTGGCTGGAGGAACTTCCCCGCCAGCCTTCCCCACGACCGGCGTGCGGGCAAGCAGGATGGGCGCATGGCAGAGAAGATGACCGATGAGGAATGGCGGGCGTTCGTCTCGGACGGCACCCGCACCGGCAAGCTGTCCACCGTCCGCGCCGACGGGAGCCCGCACGTGGCGCCGATCTGGTTCCTGCTGGACGGGGACGAGTTGGTGTTCAACACCGGCAAGGAGACGGTGAAGGGGCGGAATCTGGCCCGCGACGGCCGGGTCGCCCTGTGTGTCGACGACGACCGTCCACCGTTCCACTTCGTGGTGCTGAACGGCCGCGCCCGGCTGTCGGAGGACCTCGGCGAGCTGCGTCTGTGGGCCACCCGGATCGCCGCCCGGTACATGGGCGAGGACCGCGCCGAGGAGTACGGCGCCCGCAACGGTGTACCGGGTGAACTCCTGGTCCGCGTCAGGATCGACAACGTGGTGGCGGTGCGGGACCTGGCGGCCTGAGCCTCGGGCTCAGCCGACCGAGTCCAGGAGCCGGGCGGTGTGCATCCGCCCGGCGTACTCGACCAGCCGGATCAGCACTTCCTTGCCGGAGTCGCGGTCGCGCGCGTCGCACAGCACCACGGGTGTGCCGTGGTCGAGGTCGAGTGCCCGGGAGACGTCGTGGGCGCCGTACCCGCGGGCTCCCGCGAAGCAGTTGACGGCCACCACGAACGGGATGCGCCGGTGCTCGAAGTAGTCGACGGCGGGGAAGCAGTCCTCCAGCCGTCGGGTGTCCGCGAGGACGACGGCGCCGAGGGCTCCCTGGGCGAGTTCGTCCCACAGGAACCAGAATCGGTCCTGTCCGGGTGTGCCGAAGAGGTACAGCGACAGGCCGGAGCGGATCGTGATGCGGCCGAAGTCCATGGCCACGGTCGTGGTGACCTTCTGGTCCACGCCATCGGTGTCGTCCACCAGCTGGCCCGCTTCGCTGAGGAGTTCCTCGGTGCGCAGCGGCCGGATCTCGCTGACGGCGCCCACCAGGGTCGTCTTGCCGACGCCGAAGCCACCGGCGACCAGTATCTTCAGCGCCAGGGCGGAGGTGTCGCCGGCGGCGTCGGAGTGCTCGGAGACCATGATCACTTCTTTCGGGAGGGCAGGGTGCGGCCGGCGTCCGCCTGTGGCGGTTTCTGAACGTTCATCTACAGCGCCCGCAGACCCTCGATGACCTCGCGCAGAATCCGTTCATCGGGCAGGTGCGCCGGGGGTACGGGGCGGCTGATGGTCACGCAGCCGAGTTCCAGGAGGTCTCCGAGGAGCACCCTGACCACGCCGACCGGAAGGTCCGCGTCCGCGGCGAGTTCGGCGACGGACTGGGTCTCCGGGCGGCACAGGTCGATCAGGGCCCGGTGCTCGGGTCCGAGCGCGCTGTCGTCGTCCAGCGCCGGTGCGGCGAGGTCCAGGGTGACGAGCGCGATCAGATCGAAGCGCACGCCAGTGGGTCCCGGCTGGGTGCGGCCACCGGTCATGGCGTACGGGCGGACAAGGGGCCCGGCCTCGCCGTCGTACCACTGGCTGCCCGGCTCGCGGGGGCCGCCGGGCGGGTTCTCGGTCATCGGTGCGGCCTTCCGTCTCATCCGGCGGCGGGCGGCTGCGCCGCGACGCGCGGCGGCGTGTAGAGGTGCTCACCGACGCGTTTGACCAGGCGGGCCATCTCATAGGCGACCAGCCCGATGTCGGCCGTGACCGCGGTGAGCAGGGCGAGGCACGAGCCGTCACCGGCGGCGGCCACGAAGAGGAACGCGTCGTCCATCTCGACCATGGTCTGGCGGACCCCGCCCGCTCCGAAGTGCCGTCCGGCGCCCTTGGCGAGGCTGTTGAAGCCGGATGCCACGGCCGCGAGATGCTCGGCGTCCTCCCGCGCGAGGTCGGTCGAGGCGCCGACCGCCAGGCCGTCGTTGGACAGCACGACGGCGTGCCGTACCTCGCGCACGCGCGTCACCAGATCGTCGAGCAGCCAGTCCAGTTCGCCGGATCGCTGGCCGGCCCTCCGGTTCGGGTCCTGGATCATGCCGGGTCTCCTTCGGTGCTGTGCCTGCCCGTTCCGGGTTCCGGGGCGGGCCCGCGGCCGGGCTGCCTGCCACCGCCACGCGCCCAGCCGTCGCGGTACGCCGCCATGCGGTCCCGTACGAGTTCGGGGGTGCGCCGGTCGTCGCCGCGCCGGGCGGGCTGCGGAGCCGGCTCTTCGGGGCGCTGGTGGCGCAGTTGGGGGGCGAGGCTCGCCTGGCGCACCCGGCGCGGGAGGTCGTCGGGGGAGTCGGAGTCGTCCGACGGTCGGTGCAGCCGCAAGGCGGTGACGCCGGGCGGCGGGGGTTCGTGGGCGGTGCCGTGGCGGCCGTCCGCCGGGCCCTTCTCGTCCGGGACGGGAGCCGGCCGGGTGCCCTGGGGGCCTGCCGCCGTGCCGGTGGCGCGCGGGCCGCGGATCTGGGCGGTGCCGTGTGCGCCGGGTGCGGTCGCCGCCAGGGCGGGCCGGTCCGGCCGTGCGACGACGGCGGCTTCCTGGGGCGAGGCCGTGCCGGGCACGCGTGCGTAGGCGCGTTCCTGGTCGGGCCGGGCTTGCGCGTCCTCGCGGGAGAAACGTTCTGCCGAGCCGCTGTGCAGCAGGGCGGTCGGCACCAGGACCACGGCGGTGGTGCCGCCGTACGGGGAGATCCGCAGGTGCACCTTGATGTCGTGCCGGGAGGCGAGCCTGCTGACCACGAAGAGCCCGAGTCGGTCGCTGTCGAAGAGGTCGAGCGCCTCGGACTGTTCGATGCGCCGGTTGGCCTCGGCGAGGGTCTCGGCGCCCATGCCGAGTCCGCGGTCCTCGATCTCCAGGGCGTAGCCGTTGCCGACCGGTTCGCCGGTGACCCGCACGCGCGTGTGGGGCGGTGAGAACTGGGCGGCGTTCTCCACGAGTTCGGCGAGCAGGTGGGTGAGGTCGGCGACCGCCGCGCCGATGACGTGGGCCTCGGGGAGCTGACGCACCTCCACGCGCGCGTAGTCCTCGACTTCCGAGACGGCCGCGCGTACGACGTTCGTCAGGGACACCGGCATGCGCCAGGCCCGGCCGGGTGCGGCGCCGGAGAGGATGATCAGGCTCTCGGCGTGGCGTCGCATCCGGGTGGTGAGGTGGTCCAGACGGAACAGGTCGCTCAGCTCGTCCGGGTCGTCGGAGCGCCGCTCCATGCTGTCGAGCAGGCTGAGCTGGCGATGGACCAGGACCTGGCTGCGGCGGGCCAGGTTCACGAAGACCCCGGAGATGCCGCTGGCCAGTTCGGCGCGCTCCACGGCCGCGCGAAGCGCGGCGCGGTGCACGGTGGTCAGGGCTTCTCCGACCTGACCGGTCTCGTCCTCGGCGGGTGGTCCGGCGGGCGCCTCGGCCTGGATGTCGATCTCCTCGCCCGCGCGCAGTTTCCGCATCGCTTCGGGGAGTTTGCGGCGGGCGATCTCCAGCGCGTCGTTGCGCAGGCTCACGAGTTCGACCACCAGGGCCCGCCCGATGCGGACGGAGATGACGAGGGAGGCGGCGACGGCGGCGAGCCCGAGGAGTACGGCGGCGCCTGCGGGGCTGAGCAGACCGCGGGCGACCGGGTCGGCACGGCCGGCGACGGCACGGCCGGTGGCCGTCGCGATGGTCCGCATGCCGTCCTGCACGCGCGCGTGCGCGGCGCTCCAGGCGGCCTGCGGTGCCGTGTCGGCCGGTCGGGCACCCGGTCCGGCGGCCAGCAGCTTGTTCTCGGCGGCGCCCAGGTCGGTGTAGGACCCGCTGCGCGCCAGGTCCTGCCAGGCGGCGCGCTGGGCGGCGGGCAGGTCGGCGACGGCGGTGTCGGTGAGGGTACGGCGCGTGGCCACGGCGGCGCCGAAGAGCCGTAGCCGCTCCCCCCGCAGGGCACCGGCGGTCCGTGCGCTGCCCAGCAGCGCGTCCTCCTGGGCCAGGGCCTCGGCGGCACGGGAGAATTCGAGCAGCACGCGAGCGTCGGAGGCGACGTCGGCCTGCTGGACACCGGTGAGGGCGCCGTCCACGGCGAAGGCCGCGGCGATGGTCTTCGTGTACCGCGCGTACGTGTCGTCCCAGCCCGTCTTGTGGTCCCGTACGGCAGCTCGCAGTGTGCGGAGGTGCTCGGCACCGGTGACGAAGGCGTCGAGACGCCCGGAGACGCCGGCGGGCAGTTCCTGGCTGTCGGCGACCGTGCTGTGCCGGCCGAGCCGGAGTGCGGCCACGGCCCGGTCGGTGCGGGCCGCGAGGTCTTCGAGGTCGCCACCGTTCCCGGCGCGCGGGTCGGTGGCGTAGCGCACGGCCGCGGTGCGCTCGGCCTGCAGTGCGGTGACGGCGGCGGCCACCGGGGTGCGCAGTTCGGCGTCGACCCGCTGCGACTGACGCAGCCGGGCGACGTCCTGGGCGGTGCTGACGGTGGCGTACGCCCAGAGGGCGAGGAGGGAGACCACGGGCACCATGAGGAGGCTGACCACCTTGGCGCGCACGGTCCGCGGTCGCAGGTGCCGGCGGCCTCCGCGCGCGCGTGCCGGGCCGGGCGGTGTGCCGAGCGGGCCGTGGGTGCCCTCGTCGGCGGGTGGTCCGGCGTGTGCGCGGCGGCCGCGGGGGCGGTGCTCCGGGGCGGCGGCTTGCTCGGGGGTACGGGGTGGGCGCATGGCCTCCTCGCTCGGGACGGGGTCGGTGCGTTGGGGGCCGGAGTCCCGCTAGCGGGCGACACTCTCGACGGGCCGCTGGGCGGAGGCGGATGCCTCGCGTTCGTCGGCGGTGGGCGAGAGGGCCACGAAGGCCGACGTGATGAACAGGTAGGACCCGAGGCCGACGGCGAGGGGGAAGATGAACTGCATCGCCGTGGCCCCGGGCAGGGTGTCGCCGGAGGGGTCCACACGCACGCTCACCGCGAACATCCCGGTGTAGTGCATGCTGCTGACGGCCGCTCCCATGACGAGGGAGGCGACGGTGACCGCGAGGGGTGACTTGATGTTGAGCCCGGCCCACAGGGCCGCGGTCGCCGCGACCACGGCGATCAGTACCGACAGTCCGACGAGGACGGGGTCGTACCTGACGTCGCCGTGCAGCCGGACCGCCGCCATGCCCAGGTAGTGCATGCTGGCGACGCCCAGTCCGGTGGTGAGTCCGCCGAGAAGGAGCGCGCGGCCTCGGTCGCGGCTGTAGCCGACGGCGAAGACGCCGGCGCAGACGACGACCATGGCGACGAGGAGGCTGAGGATGGTCAACGGCACGTCGTAGCGGATGTCGCTGCCGCTCACACGGAAGCCGAGCATGGCCACGAAGTGCATGGTCCAGATGCCCGTCCCGATCGCCGAGGCGGCGGTGACGAGCCAGTTGCGGCGCGAGCGGCCGGTGGTGGCGAGCGCGCGGACGGTGCAGCGCAGTCCGAGTGCGGCGCCTATGCAGGCCATCACGTACGACAGCACGGGGGTCAGCCAGTCGAAGGCGGCGTGGTCCAGGTGTCCCATGGCCCCGGGACGCTAGCGGTGGCATGGGCGCACAAAGGGGGCGCATTTCGAAAACTGCCGGAATATGGCGCACAGATGCGACGGAACGATCGCGTCCCGCTCGAACATGCGCACAGAGGCATCCCTCGTGACGGTGAGGAATCATGCGGAACATGAGCGACGACCACACACACGTCCAGGAGTTCTTCACCGCCCGCGCCGCCGACTGGGACACCCGGTTCCCGGACGACGGCCCGGCCTACGCGGCCGCCGTGGCCGACCTACGACTGCGGAAGGGGGACCGCGTGCTGGACGCCGGGTGCGGCACGGGGCGCGCCCTGCCGCCGCTGCGAGCCGCCGTGGGGCCTTCGGGGGTGGTGCTGGGCGCCGATCTCACCCCGGCGATGCTCCAGGCCGCCGTACGGGCGGGCAGGGACCGCCACGGGCGGCTGGTGCTCGCCGACGTCTCCGCCCTGCCGCTGCGCTCGGGGAGCCTGGACGCCGTGTTCGCGGCCGGCCTGATCGCCCACCTGCCGCGTCCGGTGGACAACCTGCGGGAACTGGCCCGCGGGGTACGGCCGGGCGGCACGCTCGCGCTCTTCCACCCCATCGGCCGCGCCGCGCTGGCAGCGCGTCAGGGCCGCCGTGTCACCCCCGACGACCTGCGGGCCGAGGCCAACCTGGGTCCGCTGCTGGCCCGCTCGGGCTGGCGCATGACGTCGTACGTCGACGAGGACGCCCGCTTCCTCGCGCTCGCGGTGCGCGAGGGCTGACGGCGGGGCCGGGTCAGTCCGTTCCTGCGACGGCCGCCGCGAAGGCGTCGGGGTTGTCGAACATGACGTTGTGCCCGGCGCCGGGCACCGTCACCACGCGCACCCCGGCGGCCTCCAGGCGCTCCCGGCCCACGAGTTCGCCGCTGCGCTCGCCCTGGAGGAAAACGCGGTCGACGGGCAGCCCCTCCAGGAGCGTACGCATCACAGGGTCCGAGCCCTTGCGCAGGCCGACGGCACTGCGGTGCAGGGCGCGCGGGTCGGCCAGCCGCATGGTCGCCGCCCACAGCGGGCCGACCGCCTCCAGCACGCGCGCGTGCCCCTTCTCGACGAACTCGTCCTCTCCATAGGCGGCGATTCCGCTGCTGGCGGCGGTCGAGGGCGGAAAGGCGTCCAGGTTGGCCTCCGTCAGCACCAGCCGGGAGACGAGGCCGGGCCGCCGGTGGGCGAGGACGACGGCCACGGCGCCGCCCATGCTGTGCGCGATCAGTTCGGCACCGGTGACTCCGGCCGCGTCCAGCGCGGCCGCGACCGCGTCGGCGTGGTCCTCCAGCGTGTACCCGAAGTCGCGGGGCCGGTCGCTGGTGCCGTGCCCGGGCAGGTCCACGAACAGGCTGCGCCGTCCGCCGAGTTCGGGCCGGGCCGCGATGTGTGCGTGGTACACGGCGGACATCGATCCCAGTCCGTGCAGGTACACCCTGGCGGGCTCCGCCCCGGGCACCTCGGTCCACCGGATGTGACTTCCCCTGCTGTCGAACGCGGCCTGCTGCACCGTGCCCCTCCCTGTGTTCGGCGACGCCGCACGATACATCGAGCTCGATGTATACCGTCAAGGTGGTATTGGCGTGGCGAGGTATCCCTGCGGAAGAATGCGGCCATGCTCGAACTCGCCATCCTCGGTTTCCTGTACGACGCCCCGCTGCACGGTTACGTCCTGCGTCGCCACATCGCGGCGCTCACCGGGCATGTGCGCCCCGTGGCCGAGAGCACGCTGTACCCGGCGATCAAGCGCCTGGAGAAGGCCGGTCTGCTGGTGCGGGCGACCGAGCCCGGGGCCGTGGCCGCGCCACGCCATGTGCTGCGACTGACCGAGGAGGGCGGGCGCGAGTTGCAGCGCCGGCTCGCCGAGCCCGCCCAGCGCGAGATCACCGACGAGAACCACTGGTTCACGCTGCTCGCGTTCCTGCGGCACCTGGAGGACCCCGCCGCGCAGGCGGCCGTGCTGCGGCGCCGGCTGGCCTTCCTGGAGGAGCCGGCGAGCTTCTTCTACGACGGCGACCGGCCGCTGTCCGCCGAGGAACTGGACGACCCGTTCCGGCGGGGTGTCCTCACCATCGCGCGTGCCACGAGCCGGGCCGAACTGGCCTGGCTGCGCGACACCCTGGCGTCACTCGACGGGGTCGGCCGCTGAGCCGTCCCAGTGCCGCACCGGGCAGCCGCGCAGCCCGGGGACCGGGCGGGTGCCCAGGTCGGCCACGCGGTATCCGTTCGGGTAGCCCTTGATCTCCCAGTTCTGGCGCGCGAAGTGCGGGTCGCGGCGCGGCGGCAGCAGCCGGACGAGCCGGCCGCGGGTCCGTACGGCGCGGCGCACCAGCGCGGAGGTGGCGGCGCCGGGACGCGGATAGCGGAACGCGCGCAGCAGCGGTTCGTCGAGCAGGGCGAGCGTCGCCGTGCGCAGCACCGGTGCCAGCGGACGCGGATACCAGGACGCCATCAGGTCGAGGGTGGCGTCGGAGACCCGCCGGGCCTCCTCGTCCCAGCCGAAGTGGGCTTTCTCATAACTGTCGAGAAGGGCTTCGAACTCCTCGTAGGTAGCGGGAATGTCCGGGATGCCCATGTGCCGGCCCAGGGTGCGGTAGTACTCGGTGGTGGCCACGATCTCGTGCCGGGACAGCCTCCGCCAGCCGTAGGCGTCGATCCAGCGCCGGGGCATCACCACGAACGTGCTCAGCACGTACCGCATGTCGTCGTCGCTGATGTCGTAGCTGCGGTGCATCTGGTTGATGCGGCGGATGGCGGTGCGCCCCTGCTCCGCGGCGAAGCCGTGTTCCACGATGGTGTCGAGGAGCAGCACGGTGTCGTCGTACCGCTTCTGCGTGCGCTCGGTCAACTCCGCCGTCCGCGCGAGCAGCCGGCCGATGCTGGGCACCGCGTAGGTGCGGTACAGGGCCAGTTCGAGGGCGCGGGTGTAGTCCCAGGGGAACTCGTACGCCACACTGATCCGGTAGATCTCCAACGCGTCCACCACCGGGTCCAGCCGGCGGATCCGGTCCAGCTGCTCGAACCGCTTCACCGCGTCTTCCCCCTTCTGATACCGGATCTCCAACTCTACGTTGTGGAACAGCAGATGGGCGATCGGTACTGACTTCGTTCGAGGAGAGGGTGATCCGTGTGTTCGACACGATCCGCAGGTACGCAGGCAGGCTCCGCACCTCCACGCCCGACCGGCCTGAGGGTGTCCGGGAGCGGCGCACGCACAACCTGTTCGAAGCCGCGGCCGTCTATGTGGCGGCCCGCGCGGAGGACGACCAGGACCGGATCGAGGAGGCCGCGGCCTGGGTGTCGCCTGAGGCGCTCTCCTTCGGGGTGAGCGAGCTGGCCTGCCGGGCGGTGATCGCGCTGGCCCGGGAGCGTGACGAGTCGCCCGACGCGGTCGCCCGTGACCTTCTCGGACTGCCTGCCGCCTGAGCGGAACATCCTTCTCCAGATGTGGCCGTTTCGCCCCCGTCCAGGTGGAAACCTGCAGCTCCGCGTGGTGTGCGGAGTCGTGACAAGCGGCTTGCGCTCGCACTAGGGTGCGCGCCGATGGACGACCACTGGGGAGGCAGGGATGGCCGGGACGGACGATGAGGCCGTCGCCGCCGCGGACGATGCGCTGTACGTGCTGACGGCGGTGCTGCTGACGCCGGCGCAGTTTCCGAGCGTGCTGGGTGACGACTACCCGGAGGCGTGTGCGGCGCTGGACCTCGCGCCGCGCGCCGACGGGTACGGCCTGGTGCTGGGCCAGGACGGGGACGGCGCTCGCTGGACGGTCGTCATCGACGACGTCTCGCTGGTCGCCGTGGCGATCGCTTCCTGGGACTGCGGCATGGAGTACGAGCTGTCGCCGGACGAGAGCGCGGTCGTGACCGCCCTGCCGGGGTGGCCCCTGGCCGTCGCCGTGGCGGCACCGGGTGTGCCCGCTCCGCACGACCCCCCTGCCGAGGCGGCGGACCGGCCGGCGCTGAGCCCGCCGGACACCGGATCCTGGGGGCCGGCCCAGCGCCGTCTGGGCGCCGACGAGATCGCGCTGCAGTGGGCGGCCTGGCGGGAGCAGATCGACGACGCCGACTTCCCCGCACCGGGTGAACCGGCGAAGGCCGCGCAGTCCGCGCCGGAGGGCGAGGAGCGCGCCTCGTCCGGCGGCCACGCCGGTGTCCGCCGGGTACTCGCGGAGGCGCGCGCCTACGTCGACTTCCCGCCGCCGCTCGGCCGGGTGCGCTCCTCGTTCGCCCCGGGCGAGGCCCGTACCCTGCGCGCCGACGGCCCCGGCTGGTCGATCGTGGCCCGCACCGACGACATCGCGTTCGTGCTGCTCGACGAGGAGCCCGGCGAGGTCCTGCCAGTCGGCCGGGGACCGGAGCTGCCGGGACTGCTGGAGGCGCTCGACAAGATGGCCGTACGGCCCCTGTGAGCCGGAGCGGCCGGACGAAGCCTCCCGTGCCGTTCCAGGAGCCGTACCGCGCGCGACGGCGCGGCCCCTGCGGATCGGCCCCTGCGGATCCGCCGGCTCGTGCGGGCGCCGCGGGCCGGTGCCCCGCCGTGGGTCGGCACCGCGGATCGCTGCCCGCCGACGGCCGGCGCCTCAGCGACCGATCTGCTTGCGTCCGACCCGGCGCAGCCGGCGCCGCTGTGAGGGGTCCAGCGCGAGGTACGCGACCACCGGGACTCCCACGACGAGTAGGAACGCCACCCAGCCGGTCAGCCATATCAGCAGGATCAGCCCGACCGCCACACCCCCTGCGGCGATCTTCGAGTTCATGGACATGAGCGTCGCCTCCTTCGCGGCCACTGCCGCTGTCTGATCTGAGAACGGCCTCCCGCTCGCCCCGGTTCCACGTCCTCACCCGGAGACATCCCTGAGGCCTCCCCCTAGTGGCTCCTCCGGCGCGAGCCCCGGCGGCGGTCAGGCGTGTCGGATCAGGCTCGCCGGATGAGCGCCTGATAGCCCTCGACGTCCCATCGCGCCTGATGCGGGGCTCCCCCGCGCGGCAGGGTGCGGGTGCCCGACGCGAGGGTCACGTGCTGTTCCGTGGACAGGCAGAAGACCACGAAGACCTTCTGGTGCGTGAGTTCGAGGCTCTCGTCGTAGTACCAGTCCGCGACGAGCCCGTGGTCGTCCGGCAGGAAGGGTCGCTGGAGGAACTCCTGGATCTCGGCGGGGAAGTTCCCCAGCACACCGACGGCGGCGGGGCCCAGGTTCAGTGGGCGCACGGCCGGGCGCGCCGGCTGCACACCACTGGCGGCCGGGGGCCGGCCCGAGGCGCCGGTGGCCGCCGACTGTCCCGCGCCGGTCGTGCCGAACGACCGGCGCCGCACCGATCCGGGCTCGAGTCTCAGGCGCTCACCCTGGAAGACCGGCCGGCCGTCGCGGACCACGCAGCCGACCTGGCACAGGCCGCGGGGACCGAACACGAACGCCCTGGGCCGGCCCTCGTGGTCCAGCCGCGCCCACCACTCCCAGACGCCGCCGGCCTTGCGCGTCAGCTTCTCCCGCACGCTCGGCTCAAGCATGTCCCAGCACTGCTGCCGGTTGGGGATCGAGGCGTCGACCTCGAAGCCGCCGGGACGATGGATCTGCGGGACGAGCCCTGCGGGATCCCCGGACTGCCGCTCGGCGTGGCGCAGCTCCAGGGCCGCGTGCTCGTCGCGCCGGGCCGGCATGCGGTCTCGTCCGCGAGACCCGGCCGGTCCCCCTGGCTCCGGGGTCCCCGGAAGCTGGGCGTCCGTCATGTTTCCCCCTTGCTCGGCCACAGCGCTCGACAGCGGTAGCGGACATTGTGCTGTACCCTCGGCGGCTCCGGTCGAGTAGTCAAATTTGAGGAGTGCGGCAGAGCTGTGCAGACCATCCCCACGGCACCACCCTCCGACCTGTCCGAACTGGCCCAATACAGCGTCGTTTTCCTGCCGTCCGACCCCGCGCGGGCGGGCCGGATCGGGTTCTGGCGACCGGACGGCGGTACTCCGGCCGCATGCTCGGAGGGCTCCCTGGCCGATCTGGAGCTCGCGCTGCCCTCGGCGGACGGCGGCGTCGAACGCGTCCCGCTGCCCGTCCTCCTGCTCCCGGTCCGCAGTGCCCTTCCGGTGCTCACGCGCGCGCGTGCGCTGCCGGGGGAACACCGGTCCGCGGCCTTCTGGCGGGCCGCGTACGAACTTGCCCTGGCCTTCCTGGCGCGCGGTCTGCTCCTGCCGGGCCTGTCCCCCGGCGACCACGACGCCTGGCGTGTGGGCCCGCTGTACGCCCACGATGCGGAGCTGATCCGGGAACTCGCCGCCGCCATGCCTCCGGAGGCACACGCCGTGCCACTGCCGGGGGACGGGCCGCTGCTGCTGCCCGACCCGGAGCGGCTGCTGCGTGCCTTCCTCGACGCGGTCGCCGACGTGCTCCCCCGCTCCCCCGCCGCCCCGCTGGTGACCGGCGGCCCCGCGTACGCGGTGCCCGAGCAGCAGCATCTGCCGGTGCTGCGGGCGTGGGCCGACGACATCGCCGCCGGCCATGACGCGGGGGTGCGGTTGTCGCTGCGTGTGGAGGCGACCGGTCTGGACGACGTCATACCCCAGGATGACGCCCCGGTCCGCTTCCGTGCGGTGCTCCAGGTGCACGGTCAGAGCGGTTCGGGGGACGTCATGGATGCCGCCGGCCTGTGGACCGGTGCGGAGGCCGGGAGCGTGGCGTTTGCTGCACGCGCGCGTGCGGACGCGTTGTTGGCGCTGCGCCGCGCCGCCCGGGCCTGGCCGCCGTTGGCGCCTCTGCTCTCCGCCGCCGTGCCCGACGCCATGGACCTGGCCGACGAGGACATAGCCGACCTGCTGGGCGAGGGCGCGCGGGCGCTGGCCGCCGCGGGAGTCGACGTGCACTGGCCGAAGCACCTGGCGCGTGGCCTCACCGCGCACGCGGCCATCGGCCCACCGGACGACGGCACCGCCTCGACCGGAGCGGCGTCCGCGCCGTCGTCGTACCTCTCCGCGGACGCGGGGGTCGCGTTCCGCTGGGGGTTCGACCTGGGCGGGCGGGAGTTGTCCCGGGACGAGCTGGACCGCCTCGCGGAGGCCAAGCGCCCCCTGGTGCGGCTGCGCGACGGGTGGGTCCTGGTCGATCCGCGGGAGGCGGAGCGGGCCCGGTCCGAGCGGAACCGTACCCTCGCTCCCGTCACGGCGCTGGCCGCGGCGCTGACGGGTTCGGCGGAGGTCGACGGCCGACAGGTCGACGTACGGCCCACCGGGTGGCTGGCGGGGCTGCGGGAACGGCTGACGTGCAGCGAGCCGGCGCACACCGTCGGTCAGCCACCGGGCCTGGTCGCGACCCTGCGGGACTACCAGCTGCGGGGCCTGGACTGGCTGGCCCGGACGACATCCCTCGGTCTGGGCTGCTGCCTTGCCGACGACATGGGCCTCGGCAAGACGATCACACTGATCGCGCTGCATCTGCACCGGCAGACGGACCCCTCGGCGGCGGGTCCCACGCTCGTCGTCTGCCCGGCCTCGCTGCTCGGCAACTGGCAGCGCGAGATCGAGCGGTTCGCTCCCGGCACAGCGGTGCGCCGGCTCCACGGAGCCGGGCGTGAACTCGGGTCTCCCACGAACGGGGAGGTCATCCTCACGACGTACGGGACGATGCGCATGGACGCCGCGCGGCTGGCCGGGGTGTCCTGGGGAATGATCGTGGCCGACGAGGCACAGCACGTGAAGAACCCTTACTCCGCGACCGCGCGGGCACTGCGCACGATCGGCGCACGCGCGCGCGTGGCGCTCACCGGCACTCCGGTGGAGAACAACCTCACGGAGCTGTGGGCGATCCTCGACTGGACGACACCGGGCCTGCTCGGCGGCCTCGGCGGCTTCCGCGAGCGGTACGCACAGCCCGTCGAGGGCGGCCGTGACGCCGCCGCCGCGCAACGGCTCGCCCGGCTCGTCGGACCGTTCCTGCTGCGTCGGCGCAAGTCCGATCCGGGTATCGCCCCCGAGCTTCCGCCGAAGACCGAAACCGATCACCCGGTGGCGCTCACGACCGAACAGGCGGGGCTGTACGAGGCGTTGGTGCGCGAGACCCTGGACCGGATCGCGATCGCCGACGACATGGCCCGCCGGGGCCTGATCGTGCGGCTGCTGACCGGCCTGAAGCAGATCTGCAACCACCCGGCGCAGTTCCTGAAGGAGGAGGATCCTCGGCTCGCGGGGCGCTCGGGAAAGCTGGAGCTGCTGGACGAACTGCTCGGCACCATTCTCGCGGAGGGTTCGGGCGTGCTGGTCTTCACCCAGTACGTGCGCATGGCCCGGCTGCTCGAACGGCATCTGGCGGCCCGTGGGGTGCCCTCGCTGCTCCTGCACGGCGGGACGTCGGTCGCCCGGCGTGAGGCCCTGGTACGGCGCTTCCAGGCAGGAGAGGCGCCGGTGTTCCTGCTGTCGCTCAAGGCCGCCGGAACGGGGCTGAACCTCACCCGGGCCGAGCACGTCGTGCACTACGACCGCTGGTGGAATCCGGCGGTGGAGGCACAGGCCACCGACCGCGCGTACCGGATCGGGCAGACCCGCCCGGTCCAGGTGCACCGGCTGATCACCGAGGGGACCCTGGAGGACCGCATCGCGGAGATGCTGGGCCGCAAGCGGGAGCTGGCCGACGCCGTGCTCGGCACCGGCGAGGCGGCTCTGACGGAACTGTCGGACGACGAACTGGCCGCACTGGTGGAACTGCGCGGGGAGGCACGATGAGCCACGACCACGACAAGAACGGCCACGTGGAGCGGACGTTCGCCGCGCTGCCACCCGCGCACGGGCGTGCCTTCGCGCAGAGCTGGTGGGGGCGCGCCTGGCTGCAGGCGCTGGAGGACGCGGCCCTGGAAGCGGCGGCGGTCAAGGCGGGACGCCGGCTCGCGCGCGCGGGCGGTGTGGGCGCGGTGACCGTGCGGCCGGGCCGGGTCACGGCCGTCGTACGCGACCCCGCGGGTGCGGCCCACCGGGCCGACGTCCTGCTGCCCGAGCTGTCCGACGAGGAGTGGGCGCGGTTCCAGGATCTCGCGGTGGAGCGGTCCGGACACATGGCCGCGCTGCTCGACCGGGAGCTTCCGCCCCATTTGATCGAGGACGCGGCGCTGGCGGGGATCGAACTGCTGCCGGGCCTCGGCGATCTGGAGCCGGAGTGCGACTGCGGCGCCTGGGACCACTGCGGACACACGGCGGCGCTGTGCCACCAGGTGGCGCGGCTGCTGGACGAGGATCCGTTTCTGCTGCTGTTGCTGCGGGGGCGGGACGAAGACGCCTTCCTGACGGAGCTGCACGTCCACAGCACCGCCGAGCCGTCCGGAACGGCACCCGCTGCCGCCGGGGTGGACGCGGCCGAGGCATGGGCGGCTGCCGACATCCTGCCGCCGCTGCCCGAGTTGCCCGGACCTCCGAAGGCACCCGGCACACCGCCGTCCCTCACCGCCGGGTCCGTCGCGGCGCCCGGAATCGACCCCGCGGCGCTGGAGCATCTGGCCGGCCGTACCGCCGTGGAGGCCTCCCGGCTGCTGGCAGCCGTCCTGGACGGTGAGGCTCAGGCGGAGGTCGGACTGACAGTCGCTCAGGACGCCGTACGGCTGGCCTGTGGGCCGGCGCCCACCGCCGTCACCGAGCGGCTCGCCACCGGGTCGGGGCGCGGCCCGGACGGGCTCGCGGCGGCCGTCCGCGCCTGGCGGCTCGGGGGCGCGGTGGCGCTGACCGTGCTGGACGAGGAACGGCAGGTGGAAGGCGTGCCACTCGCACGCGCGCGTGCGGCTGTGGAAGCGGCCTGGGAGGCGGACGAGCGACCGGTCTTCCACCGCAGCGGCAACCGGTGGACCGTTCCGGACGAGGGCGTTCAGCTGCGGCTCGGCCGGGAGGGCCACTGGTGGCCGTATCGCGAGGAGGGAGACCAGTGGGTGCCGGCGGGCGGGGCGGATCCCGATCCCGCGACGGCACTGGCCTCGGCGCGGCCCGGTGCAGCTGAGCCGCGAGGCGTGTGACCCGCTGTCGTCACAGGACCGGCATGATCCGATGAGCGGCGGACGCCGGCCGTTCACCCGGCGGTCGTACGGCGTTCCTCCCGGGGCCCAAGGGTGGCCGCAGCCCACGACGTCTTCCCAGGAGGCCCGATGTCCCCGCATGCCGCCGGCCGGCGCCGCGTCGCCCGTTCCGTCGCCACGGGGCTTCCCCTGGCCCTGGTCGCCGCCCTCGTGGCCACGGGGACGGCCACGGCGGCGCCGTCCGGGGACGCCCGCGTCGTCCGTACGGCGACCCTCGGCGAGATTCCGCTCGGCGCGTTCAGCAACGCGCTGCTGCCGGGCAGTGTGGCCGACGACCACGGGGTGGAGCTGGGCGGCATCGGCAGCGACATCTATCCGGCGGGCCGCAAGGGCGAGTACTGGACGGTGACCGACCGCGGCCCCAACGGCCAGATCAAGGTGGACGGCAAGAAGCGCCGCACCTTCCCGGTGCCGGGATTCGACCCCGCGATCGTCAAGGTCCGGGTCTTCGGGGACTCGGTCGAGGTCCTGGACGCGATCGCGCTGACCACTTCCTCCGGGAAGGCCGTGACCGGGCTGCCGAACCAGCGGAGCCGGGACGAGGCGCCGTACACCTACGACGCCGGGACGCCGCTCTCCTACGACCCGAACGGCCTGGACACCGAGGGCATCGTGCGGGCCGGGGACGGCGGTTTCTGGCTCGTGGACGAGTACGGGCCGTCCCTCGTGCACGTCTCCGCGCGCGGGCGGGTCCTCGCTCGCTATGTGCCCAAGGGGCTCGCCCTGACCGGCGCGGACTACCCGGTGGTGGAGGCGCTGCCGTCGATCCTGCTGCACCGCAAGACCAACCGGGGGTTCGAGGGTCTGGCGCTGCTTCCCGGCGGTGATCTGGTGATGGCCCTGCAGAGTCCGCTCTCGCTGCCGGACGCGGACGCCGGGGACGCCTCTCGCACCACCCGTCTGCTGCGCTTCTCGCCGCGCGAAAAGGCCGTCACGGCGGAGTACGCCTACCGCTTCGACCCGGTCGGCGTGGTCGACCCGGGCGAGGACGACACCTCGGAGCTGAAGATCTCGTCGGTGGTGGCGGTGGGCCGCGACCGGCTGCTCGTCGAGGAGCGCACCGACAGGGCGGCCCGGTTGCAGCTGGTGAGGCTGCGCGACCGGTCCGACATCCTCGGCGGCCCGTGGGACGACGACACGACGTCCCCCTCGCTGGAGCAGCTGGACGACCCGGCGACCGCGGGTGTGCCGGTGCTGTCCAAGCAGCTCGTGGTGGACCTGGGCAAGGTCGCCGGGGTGCCCGGGAAGATCGAGGGCATCGCGCGCGTGGACCACGACACGCTCGCGCTCGTCAACGACAACGACTTCGGGATGACCGACGGTGCGGGCGCGTTCGACCCCCACGGCCGCCTGGTCGACAGCGGGGTCGAGACGACGGTGGTGTACGTACGCCTGCCCAGGAAGCTGTGACCGAGTCCGGCGGGCCGGCTCGCCGGCCCGCCGGACAGACCGCCTCAGGAGGTCGTCTTACGTGGTGTCACCACCGGCCGTGAGGGGAGTCGACGCTCTCCCGCGTCGCGGCGACGGCGCGGGCGCGCACTGGACCGGCATCGACCCCTGGGTTCGGCCGCGCGTGGGGACGTTCGCCCGCACGCGCGCGTGCGGTCAGCCCCGTGCCCCCAGCAGGTGGTCCATCGCCAGCTGGTCGAGGCGTTCGAAGGCCATGCCGCGCGCGGCGGCCGCCTCCACGTCGAAGTCCTGGAAGGCCGCACGGTCGGCGAGCAGGCCCCGCAGGCCGTCCGCCGCGGTCGGCTGGGCCAGCTGGTCCAGCCGCGACGCGCGCAGCGCCTCCTGTACCTCCGGGTCCGCGCGGAAGGCGGCCGAACGCTCCTTCAGGATGAGGTAATTGCGCATGCATCCGGCCGCGGACGCCCAGACGCCGTCGAGGTCCTCGGTCCGCGGCGGCTTGAAGTCGAAGTGGCGGGGCCCTTCGTAACCGGCGCTCTCCAGGAGGTCGACGAGCCAGAAGGCGGCCCGCAGGTCGCCCGCGCCGAACCGCAGGTCCTGGTCGTACTTGATCCCGGACTGGCCGTTGAGGTCGATGTGGAAGAGCTTGCCCGCCCACAGGGCCTGGGCGATGCCGTGCGGGAAGTTCAGACCGGCCATCTGCTCGTGGCCGACCTCCGGGTTGACGCCGTACAGCTCGGGCCGCTCCAGGCGCTCGATGAAGGCCAGCGCGTGCCCGACGGTGGGGAGCAGGATGTCGCCGCGGGGCTCGTTCGGCTTGGGCTCGATGGCGAACCGGAGGTCGTACCCCTGGGAGGTGACGTACTCGCCGAGCAGGTCGAAGGCCTCCTTCATGCGGTCCAGCGCGGCGCGTACGTCCTTGGCGGCCCCGGACTCGGCGCCCTCGCGACCGCCCCACGCGACGTACGTCTTCGCGCCCAGTTCAACCGCCAGGTCGATGTTGCGGATCGTCTTGCGCAGGGCGTAGCGGCGCACGTCGCGGTCGTTGGCGGTGAACGCGCCGTCCTTGAAGACGGGGTGCGTGAAGAGGTTCGTGGTGGCCATCGGGACGGTCATGCCGGTGGCGTCCAGGGCCTGCCGGAACCGCTTGATGTGCGACTCGCGCTCGGTGTCCGAGGAGCCGAAGGGGATCAGGTCGTCGTCGTGGAAGGTCACTCCGTGGGCACCGAGTTCGGCCAGGCGCTGCACCGTCTCGACCGGGTCGAGGGCGCGGCGGGTGGCGTCGCCGAACGGGTCCCTTCCCTGCCAGCCGACGGTCCACAGGCCGAAGGTGAACCTGTCCTCGGGGGTGGGCTGGTAGCTCATGCCGCGGCTCCTTGCTGGGGTACGACTATTTCGTCATGGCCGTTTACAAATTAGTATGCGGACGCACCGCTGGGAAGAGACAAGATGTCTTCGACAGCAACGTGTCCTCGCCAGCAAGGTGTCTTCGACAGCCCACCGCACATCCCGCGGAGCCGCGGAAGAGGGAGAGCCCGATGTCAGCAGCCGAGGGTCCGCTCGTCGTCGGGGTGGACACGTCCACCCAGTCCACGAAGGCACTGGTCGTCGACGCGGCCACCGGTCAGGTGGTGGCGAGTGGCCAGGCACCGCACTCCGTGACCTTCGGGGCGGGCCGGGAGAGTGATCCGCGGCAGTGGTGGGACGCCCTGTGCGCGGCGCTGCGCCAGTGCGGTGACGCGGCGCACGAGGCGGCGGCGGTGTCCATCGGCGGCCAGCAGCACGGCCTGGTCACCCTGGACGAGCACGGTGAGCCGGTGCGTCCGGCACTGCTGTGGAACGACGTCCGCTCGGCGCCCCAGGCCCGCCGTCTGGTGGAGGAGCTGGGCGGACCGAAGGCCTGGGCGGAACGCACCGGCAGTGTGCCCGGGGCATCTTTCACGGTCACCAAGTGGGCGTGGCTCGCCGAGCACGAGCCGGAGGCGGTCCGCGCGACCCGGGCGGTACGGCTCCCCCACGACTACCTCACCGAGCGCCTGACCGGACAGGGCACGACCGACCGCGGCGACGTCTCGGGCACCGGCTGGTGGGCGTCCGGGACGGAGGCCTACGACGAGGAGACCCTCGCGCACATCGGTCTCGACCCGGCGCTGCTGCCCCGGGTGGTGCGTCCCGGCGAGGTCGCCGGCACCGTGCGCGACAGCCACGACCTGCCGTTCTCCAAGGGCACCCTCGTCGCCCCGGGCACCGGCGACAACGCGGCGGCGGCGCTGGGCCTCGGTCTCAGGCCCGGCACCCCGGTGCTGAGCCTCGGCACCTCCGGCACCGTCTACGCCGTCTCCAAGCGCCGCCCCACCGACCCGACCGGCACGGTGGCGGGTTTCGCCGACGCACGCGGGGACTGGCTGCCGCTGGCCTGCACCCTGAACTGCACCCTCGCGGTGGACCGCGTCGCGGCCCTGCTGGGCCTGGACCGGGAGGCCGTGGAACCCGGCGGCTCGGTGACCCTCCTGCCGTACCTGGACGGAGAGCGCACCCCGAACCTGCCGCACGCCTCCGGACTGCTGCACGGGTTGCGCCACGACACCACCGCGGGTCAGCTGCTGCAGGCGGCGTACGACGGCGCGGTGCACGCGCTGCTGGGCGCCCTCGACCTGGTCCTCGACGAGGACGCGGACCGCGGCACCCCGCTGCTCCTGATCGGCGGAGGGGCCCGGGGAACGGCCTGGCAGCAGACGGTGCGCCGGCTCTCGGGGCGGCCCGTCCAGGTGCCGGAGGCCAGGGAACTGGTCGCCCTGGGCGCGGCGGCACAGGCGGCCGGTCTGCTGACCGGAGAGGATCCCGCGGCGGTGGCCCGCCGCTGGAACACGGCCGCGGGCCCGGTCCTGGAGGCCGTGGAGCGGGACTCGGCGACGCTGGACCGGATCACCGGGGTACTCTCCGACGCGGCCCCGCTGCTGGAGCGGGACACGCACACCCAGTGACCGGGCCGCCCGCCTCCAGCCGGGCGGCAGACACCGAGGATTGACGGAGGCATGACCGCACCGCTGCACGAGGCGCGTCCGCCGGGCGCCGGGCGCGCCCTGCCGGACACCCAGCAGGGCATGCGCCGACGCAACCTCGCCCGCGTGATGCACGCCGTCAGCGCCGAGGGCTCGCTGTCCCGCGCGGTGGTCGCCTCACGGATCGGACTGACCCGGGCGGCGGTGTCGACACTGGTGGACGAGCTGATCCGCTGGGGGCTGCTGGAGGAACTGGGCCCCGAGCGGCCGGGCCGGGTGGGCCGGCCCGGATCGGCGCTCGCGGTGAGCGGCCGGGGACCGGCCGGGATCGGGGCGGAGATCGGCGTCGGCCACCTCGCGGTGTGCGCGGTCGACCTGCGCGGCGAGGTCAGGGCGCGGGCCGTACGGCACGGCGCCAACCGGGGGCGGGCGGCCGGGCCCGTGATCGAGGAGCTGACGGCGCTGATCCGTCAGGTCGTCGCGGAGGCGGAACGGGCACAGCTCTGGCCCGCCGGGCTCGCGGTCGCCGTGCCCGGCCTGGTGGCCCGGGACGGACGGACGGTCGTACGGGCCCCGAATCTCGACTGGCACAACACCGACCTCGGCCCCCTGCTGCCCGGCGACTGGCCACTGACCGTGGACAACGAGGCCAACTTCGGCGCGTTGGCCGAGCTGTGGCTCGGTGCCGGCGCTCCCGGTGACTTCCTGCACGTGTCGGCCGAGATCGGCATCGGTGCCGCCGTGGTCGTCGACAGCCGGCTGCTGCGCGGGACCCGGGGATTCGCGGGCGAGCTGGGCCATGTGCCCGTACGGCCGGACGGTCCTCCCTGCCCGTGCGGCGGCCGGGGCTGCCTGGAACAGTACGCGGGCGAGGACGCGGTACTGCGCGCGGCCGGGCTGGAGCCGCGCGAGGATCTGGTGGGCCTGCTCGCGGAGCGCGCCGAGGCCGGTGACGATGCCGTACGGGCGGCTCTGCGGGACGCCGGTACGGCGCTCGGCATCGCCCTGACCGGGGCGGTGAACCTCCTCGACCCCGAGACGGTGGTCCTGGGCGGGGCCCTCGCCGGCCTCTCCCCCTGGCTGCTGCCATCGCTGGAGACTGAGCTGGCGGGCCGTACGGCGGGCCCGGCCTGCCCGGTGACGGTGTCCGCGCTGGGCCCGCAGGGTCCCCTGCTGGGCGCCGCCCACTCGGTCGTCCGAGCGGTGCTGGACGATCCGGCGATGGTGGCGGAACGGTCCTGAACCGGCTCGCCGCACGCCGGGGGCCGTGCCCCCCTGTAGTCCCCGTGCTTCGCCCGATCGGGTGATCGAGTTATCCACAGGCCGCGACTTGTCCACGGAACCGCGGCACGCTCTTCTGCCCAACCGGCCCGAGCCGTACCGTGATTCACGCGGGGCGCAGCCGACGGGTCGTCATGAACCGCCGACGGGCGCACCGACGGGACCACCGACGAGTCGTCAGGAACCATCGACGGGTCGGTCATACACGGCCGACGGGTCGTCATCGATGGCGGAGGGCTCGTCACGTGCGGGCGGACGGCGGGCGCTCGCGGAATGAGGGAAACGCGCAGGCGGCAGGTGGCAGCGGACTGACACGTATCTGGGGGGACATATGAACGGGGAGCCGACCGGGGCGCTGCGGCGCGATGCGATCGGGTTGCGTGAGGTGCTGTTCCAGAGCATCACGGCGATGGCGCCGGCCGCAGCGGTCGCCGCATCGATTCCGTCCGGCGCCGCCTTCGCGGGCGGCAGCCTTCCGCTGGCGGTGCTGATCGCCCTGGTGGCCTGCCTGTTCACCGCCTCGTGCGTGGCGGAGCTGGCCCGCGAGCTGCCCGCGGCGGGCTCGGTGGCGACGTACGCGGCACGGGGCCTGCACCCGGCCGTCGGCTTCCTCGTCGGGTGGGCCTACGTCTTCGTGGAGATGCTGGTGCCACCGTTGCTGCTCCTGCAACTGGGCTTCACGGCGGCGGCCACGCTGCATGAGGAGTGGGCCGCGTACCCGGCGGACCTGTGGTGGCCGTGGGCGCTGGCGGGGGCGGCGGTGATCGCGGTCGCCGGCTATCTCGGCGTCCGCGCCTCCGCCCGCTTCGGCACCGTCCTCGGTGTCTTCGAGATCCTCGTCCTCCTCGTGTTCGCGGTGCTGCTCATCGGCAAGGCGGGCAGCGCGAACACCCTGTCGGTGTTCGGCACCGCGCACACCGCCGACGGCTACACGGGGGCCGCCGGGGTGTTCGCCGGGTCCGTGTACACGGTGCTGGCGTTCGCCGGGTTCGAGGCGGCGGCACCGCTCGCCGAGGAGACCCGCGACCCCCGAAGGACCATGCACCGCGCGGTTCTCGGGGCGGCCCTCGGTATCGGCCTGTTCTACGTGCTCACGACGTACGCGATGACGGTCTACTTCGGCCCCGACCGGTTCGCGGGGTTCGGCGCCTCGGGCGCCGCGTCCTGGGAGGGCGTCGCCCGGGCGTCCTTCGGTCTGTTCTGGGTGCTGGTGTTCCTCGCGGTGGTCAATTCCACGATCGCGAACGCCAACGCGTGCGCGAACGTCTCGACCCGCACGGCCTTCGCCCTGGCCCGCATCCGTGTCCTGCCCGGCCTGCTCGCCACGCTCCATCCGCGGCACCGCTCCCCCGTGGCCGGCATCGCCGTGCAGACCGCCGTGGCGGTGGCGGCGGTGCTGGGACTCGGCTTCGCCTACGACCCCGTGACCGCGTTCCTGTTCCTCGCCACGGTGATCGTCACGGTCGCCGTCGGTGTCTACATCATCGTGAACGTCGCCTGCACCGGCCACTTCCTGCGCTCCGGCCGGGCCGCCTTCAAGCCGGTACGGCACTTGCTGTTCCCGGTGCTGGGCATCGCCGCGTTCGTCCCCGCCCTTCTCACGGCCGCCGGCCTCCCGGTGTTCGACTTCGTCACGGAACTGACGGCTCCGGTGTCCTACGCCGGCCCGGTCGTCGGCGCCTGGATGGCGGTGGGTGTGGTGGTCCTGCTCGTGCTCGTACGACGGCATCCCGAGCGCATAGCCGAGACCGCGCGGGTGCACCTCGACGCGTACGACCCCGGCGCCGACCGGCAGAGCGGGACCGTGTCTCGCTGACCGACGGGCACCCCGAGGACGGCCACGCCGCAGCGGCCCCGTTCCCGGCCCAGGACAGCCACGCCCCAGCCGGCCCCGTTCACCGCCCCGCCCGACCGGATCCACGACCTCCGTCGACCCGATCCACGACCTCCGTCGACCCGACCCACGCCCCAGGACAGCCACGGCCCAGCCCGTGCCCTTCACCACCCGTCCGACCCGATCCACCCACCTGACGACCGCCCCACGAAGGGAGCCACGCCAGATGACCGAGCCCCGCATCCTCACCGTGCGTCCGGAACCGGACCACTACGCCTGGACGTTCGGCGGAGCAGCGCCCTTGGCGCGGATCGCTCCGGGCACCGTTCTCGACCTGTACACGGAGGACTGCTTCGCCGGCCGGGTCCGCTCCGAGAAGGACCTCGTGTCCGAGGTGTGCGAGTTCCCCTACCTCAATCCCCAGACCGGCCCCTTCCACATCGAGGGCGCCGAGCCCGGCGACACCGTCGCCGTGCACTTCGTGTCGATCGAACCGGCCCGCGACTGGGCGGCGTCCGCGACGGTCCCCCTCTTCGGCGCCCTCACCTCCACCCATACCACGGCCACGCTGCAGCCACCGCTGCCGGAGCGGGTCTGGATCTGGCAGCTGGACCGGGCCCGGCAGACCGCCCTGTTCCAGGCGCGGGACAGCGACTTCCGGGTGGAGCTGCCCCTGGACCCGATGCACGGCACCGTGGGCGTGGCACCCGCCAACCTGGAGGTGCGCTCGGCCCTGGTGCCGGACGCGCACGGCGGGAACATGGACACGCCCGAGATGCGGGCCGGCGTCACCTGCTACCTGGGCGTCAACGTCGAGGGCGCCCTGCTCAGCCTCGGCGACGGGCACGCCCGGCAGGGCGAGGGCGAGACCTGCGGAGTGGCCGTGGAGTGCGCGATGAACACGGTGGTGGTCGTGGACCTCCTCAAGGACGTCAGCACGCCGTGGCCCCGGCTGGAGTCGGACACGCACATCATCTCGACCGGATCGGCCCGCCCGCTGGAGGACGCGTTCCGGATATCCCAACTCGACCTGGTGCGGTGGCTGGTGCGCGACTACGGGTTCAGCGAGCTGGACGCGTACCAGTTCGCGACCCAGGCGGTCGAATCACCGTTGGCCAACGTGTGCGACACGAACTACACGTGCGTGGCCAAGCTCCGCAAGGAGTGGCTGCCCGCGCGGGAGACGTACCGCGGTGTGCACGCACGGCTGCGGGAGACCGCGCGGGCCCTGCGCGGCTGACGTCTCGGCCGTACCCCTCCGCCGTACTCCTGACTCCCCGACGGCCGACTCCCCGACGGCCTCGCGAGGCATCGCGAAGGCATCGCCGAGGCACCGCGCAAGCATCCCGAAAGGCTTCCGAAAGGCATCCCGCCATGGACATGGACCGAGCCCGATCCCGGCTCAGCCGGCGACGGCTGCTGAAGGGCGCGGCACTCGCCGCCGTCCCCTACGCCCTGCTTCCCGACCCGCGTGCCGGAGCGCACACCGGGTTCGTCGACTACCCGCTCGCCGAGTGGCGGCCGGCGAGCAGTTCCAACTACACGCTGTCCGAGCGCCCCGGCGACTACGCCATCGACCGTGTGATCATCCACGTCACTCAGGAGACGTACACCGACACGCTGGCGATCTTCGGCAATCCGCAGAAGAAGGTCTCCGCGCACTATCTGGTCCGCTCGGCGGACGGGCACGTCGCCCAGTGCGTGCACGAGGCCGACATCGCCTGGCACGCGGGCAACTGGACCTACAACACACGCAGCGTCGGCATCGAGCACGAGGGCTGGGTGGACCGGCCCGCCTACTTCACCAACGCCCTCTACGAGGAGTCGGCGAAGCTCACGGCGGCGATCTGCGCGGCGTACGGCATCCCCCGGGACAGAGAGCACATCATCGGCCACTACGAGGTGCCCGGCACCGACCACACCGACCCGGGGCCGCACTGGGACTGGGTGCGCTACATCAGACTGGTCAACTTCGCCTAGCCGGGAGGAGCCGCTTGTCGCACCGGTTGTCGCACCGGTTGTCCCCGCGAACACGCGGGGTGACGATGGTCCCAGCCGCCGTGGCACCGCCGTTCCACCGTCCGGGGAGGCCGAGTTGACCGATCCGTGGGTTGCCCTGGAGCCGGGGGCCGATCCCGCCGAGCGCGTTCGGGTGCTGCGCCGTGCGCACGAGACGTTCACCACCGCGGGGACGGTGCCGCGCCCGGTGCGGTCGGTGGTGGCGGAGTCGTGGCGGCGCAGCGCGCGGGCGGGCGTCGGGCCGGACGGCGCCGCCAGCGTGGAGCTGACCGACGGCGACCTCGGCGCCTACCGCGCGGAACACCCGCTGGCCCGGGTGATGCCCCTGTTCCGGGAGCTGATGGGCACGTTCGCGGCCGACGGCGAGCATCTGCTGGCGGTGTGCGACGCGCACGGCAGGCTGCTGTGGGTGGAGGGGCACGCGGCGACCCGGCGTCGCGCGGACCGGATGAACTTCGTGCCCGGGGCCCGCTGGTCGGAGAGCGCGGTCGGCACCAACGCGCCGGGCACCGCGGTCGCCGTGGACCGGGCCGTGCAGGTGTTCGCCGCCGAGCACTTCATACGGCGGGTGCAGCCGTGGACGTGTGCCGCCGCTCCGGTGCACGATCCCCGCACCGGACGGGTCCTCGGGGCCGTGGACATCACCGGTGGGGACGGGCTCGCCCATCCGCACAGCCTGGGTTTCGTGCAGGCGGTGGCACGGGCGGCCGAGGCACAGCTCGCCCTGCTCGCCCCGCCCGGCACCGCCGGGGAGGGACCGCTGCTGAGCGCGCTGGGCCGGGACGAGGCCGAACTCGCCCTGGAGGGCCGGCGGCTCAGGCTCAGCCGTCGGCACAGCGAGATCCTCGTGCTGCTGTCGCGGCACCCCGAGGGCCTGAGCGGGGACGAGCTGCTGTGCGCGCTGTACGCGGAGGAGTCGGTGACCCCGGTGACCCTGCGGGCGGAACTGGCCCGGCTGCGCAGACTCCTGGGGCCGGGGCTGCTCGCCTCACGGCCGTACCGGCTGACGGCCGCGGTCGAGTCGGACGCCACCGTGGTCGAGCGGCGGCTGGGGACGGGCGGGCTCACCGCTGCGGCGGAGGCGTACACCGGGCCCCTGCTGCCCGGCTCGCAGGCCCCCGCGATCGTGCGGCTGCGGGAGCGGCTCGCGGGCGCACTGCGCACGGCGCTGATCGCGCACCGCGATCCCGACCTGCTGGCGGACTGGGCGCACGCGCCGTGGGGCGAGGAGGACATCGAGGTGTGGCGGGCGCTCGCCGCGGTGCGTCCGACGGCACCGGTCCGTGCCCGGCTCGCCGCGCTGGAGGCCGAACTGGCGGCACCGGCCGGCCGGGCACCGGCGCGGACCTGTGGTGCAACGTACGTGCAACGTCCGCTTGCCTAGCCTCGCGGCGAGAGCTGCCCAACGGCGGGCAGCGCTGCACCGGGAGGCAGACCAGGATGACTCGTTACGCGGCGCCGGGCACCGAGGGCTCGATCGTCTCCTACCAGGCGCGCTACGACCACTTCATCGGCGGTGCCTATGTGCCGCCGGCGCGCGGGCGGTACTTCGAGAACCCGTCCCCGGTCAACGGGCAGCCGTTCACGGAGGTCGCGCGCGGTACCGCCGAGGACGTCGAGCGGGCACTGGACGCGGCGCACGAGGCGGCACCCGGGTGGGGCCGTACGCCGGTGGCGGAGCGCTCCGACATCCTGCTGAAGATCGCCGACCGGATGGAGGCGTACCTGGAGCCGCTGGCGGTGGCCGAGAGCTGGGAGAACGGCAAGCCGGTGCGGGAGACGCTGGCGGCCGACATCCCGCTCGCGATCGACCACTTCCGCTACTTCGCGGGGGCGATCCGGGCGCAGGAGGGTTCGCTGGGCGAGCTGGACGACGACACGGTGGCGTACCACTTCCACGAACCGCTCGGGGTCGTCGCGCAGATCATCCCGTGGAACTTTCCCATCCTGATGGCGGCCTGGAAGCTGGCGCCGGCGCTGGCCGCGGGGAACGCGGTGGTCCTCAAGCCGGCCGAACAGACCCCGGCCTCCATCCACTACTGGCTGAGCCTGATCGCGGACCTGCTGCCGCCGGGCGTGCTGAACATCGTCAACGGCTTCGGTGTGGAGGCGGGCAAGCCGCTGGCGTCGAGCCCGCGGGTGGCGAAGGTCGCGTTCACCGGGGAGACCACGACCGGGCGGCTGATCATGCAGTACGCCTCGGAGAACATCAAGCCGGTCACCCTGGAACTCGGCGGGAAGTCGCCGAACATCTTCTTCGACGACGTGTGGGCGCACGACGACGACTTCCGCGAAAAAGCGCTCGAAGGCTTCACGATGTTCGCGCTCAACCAGGGCGAGGTCTGCACCTGCCCGTCCCGGGCGCTGATCCAGCGCGGTCACTACGCGGAGTTCCTGGAGGCGGCCGTCGAGCGCACCCGTCGCATCAAGCCGGGCCATCCGCTGGACACCGACACGATGATCGGCGCGCAGGCCTCCAACGACCAGTTGGAGAAGATCCTCTCCTACCTGGACATCGGCCGCCAGGAGGGTGCGA
Source organism: Streptomyces sp. NPDC028928 (assembly GCF_055564915.1). Classification (NCBI taxonomy): domain Bacteria; kingdom Bacillati; phylum Actinomycetota; class Actinomycetes; order Kitasatosporales; family Streptomycetaceae; genus Streptomyces; species Streptomyces sp. NPDC028928. Next base: position 132,313 of record NZ_JBVHVI010000007.1, on the reverse strand, counting down.
GGATCCTCACCGGCGGTGAACGCGTCGAGCACGACGGCGAGTTGAAGGGCGGCTACTACGTCCAGCCGACCATCTTCGAGGGTGACAACCGCATGCGGATCTTCCAGGAGGAGATCTTCGGCCCGGTCGTCTCGGTGGCCTCCTTCGACGACTTCGACGACGCGATCAAGATCGCCAACGACACGCTGTACGGCCTGGGCGCGGGCGTGTGGACCCGGGACATCAACACCGCCTACCGCGCGGGCCGCGCGATCCAGGCGGGCCGGGTGTGGACCAACTGCTACCACGCCTACCCCGCGCACGCGGCGTTCGGCGGCTACAAGCAGTCCGGGATCGGCCGTGAGACGCACAAGATGATGCTGGAGCACTACCAGCAGACCAAGAACCTCCTCGTGTCGTACTCGCCGAAGAGGCTGGGCTTCTTCTAGATACGAGAAGGGGCGCCTGACCAGGGCAGATGCCGGGCGGGCGCCCCTGTCGGACCGGTGCCGTCAGACCGGTGACCAGGCGAGGGCGCCCTGGAAGTACACGTCCCAGAGGCGGCCGGCGAAGAACTGGCCGAACCTGCCCAGTGCGGCCAGCCGGCCACGGGTCGTGTCCGCCCGCACCCGGAAGCTCGCGAGCTCGCGGACGAAGTCCGGCAGCCGGAGACGCACGACTCCGGTGGCCACCACCTGGGCGTCCGCTTCCTCGCCGGCCGGCACCCTGCCGCGCAGGATCCGGGTGTACAAGGTCGTGGTGTCGGCCCACAGTCCGTGGCCGGAGTCCTCGTCGACGGTCTTGCAGCCGCTCAGCGTCAGCGGGTTTCCGGCCTTGTCGGTGAAGAACAGGCGGTAGCGCATGCGCAGATGTTCCGGGTCGCCCTCCTCCACGAAGAGGTGGAAGCTGCCCGACTCCACCTCGCGCCGGCCGCCCAGCGCCTCGCAGTGGATCTGCCCTGTGATCGTCGCCTGGTGCTCGGGGTGGACGAGGAAACGGTCCAGCTCGTCGATGTGAACGGTCAGACGCACCGACAGTTGCTCCTGGACCGGCCCGCCGTTGCGTATCGCACGGGAGCCGGGCGCCCTGGAACCGAAGGTGATCGCGCCGGTCATCCGTTCGCTGAACCGCAGGCGGCTGCCGTCGGCGGCCGGGCAGGGCAGCGGGGCGGACAGCGGTATCCGTTGTTCCTCGCACCAGGCGCGGGCCTTGTGCACCCCGAGTTCCACGGCCTGCCGGAAGCGGTCCCGGCTGAAGTTGATCAGATAGTTGAGAGGGACCTCGCACTGCAGCATCCGGACGCTGATCGGGCGGCCGAACTCGCCCCGGCCACCCTCGCGGATCGCGGCGTTGTTGGCGTCGATCCGCCGCTGCCACTCCTGCAACCGGCTGTTGGCCGCGGTCTCGATGATCTGGAAGTAGTGCGCCACGAAACCGTCGTGCCAGCGACCCCGCCGGCTGACCGTCCAGATGATCCACAGCTCCTCGCAGCCCCGGCGGATCGCCTCACCGATGTTCGCGTCGGTGACGTAGACGGGGTCGATGTAGACCCTGCCGTCGACGGTGACCGGCGGGAACCACATCGGCAGCGACACGGCGGCGACGAGCAGGTCCTCATCCATCTGGTCGGCGGTCAGCACCTCCAGCTCGTTGCGGGAGAAATCGTAGAGGTTGAAGGTGGCGACCCGGTCGGTCGCCCGGATCTTCTCCCAGTCGAGCCCCCAGCGGCTGAAGACGTTCCGCCGGTAACCGTCGAGCGTGAACAGCGAAGAGCCGTACGGGCCCTTCAGGTACTGCCGCCAGTTGGGAGTGACTCCCTTCAAGGGGCGTATCTCCCGCCAGTTGTCGGCGATCTGACGCCCGCTCATGCCCTGGCAGTACATGGCCAGGTTGAACGTGCCGCCACTCGCACCGTCCGCGTGGTCGAACCGCAGGCCCGCCTCGTCGAGCCAGACCTGGAGCACACCTGCCTGGAAAGCGACCTTGACCCCGCCACCGGCGAGGATCAGCGCCCGGCGGGTGTCACCGGTGCCATGGCCGTCCGTCATCCGTCCGTCACCGCCTTGCCTGGGGTCGTCGCTTCCCCGCGTCGAAATCGTCGATGGCGGCGTCGGCCGCACGGTCGGCGAGGGCCGCGATGGTGAGCGAGGGATTGGCACCGACCGGGCCGGGCATGATCGACCCGTCGACGATCGACAAGCCCGGGCAGCCGTACACCCGGCCGTAGGAATCGACCACGCCTTCCTGCCGGTTACGGCCCATCGGAGCCCCACCGAGCGGGTGCACGGTGATGAGCCGGTTGAGATACGACAGGGGGTCCGCGGCGTAGCAACCGCCCAACGCCGAGGACAGTTCCCGCATGGTCCCGTTCATCCGGTGGAAATAGGCGTCCGAGGCGGCGGTGTCCCAGTCCAGATCCAGGTATCCGTCCCGCAGCCGCATCCGGCCGGTCGGCACGTCCCGCCCCATGCCGAGGAGCGGGAGCGACGTGGCCGTGAACAGCCCCTTGCTCATGGCGTCGGACAACTGGCGTCCGACCTCGCTCTTGGGGCTGTGGGTGAGTTGGGACCAGCCTCTGCGCAGCAGGAAGCGCAGGACGTGCCTGGAGGCGGTGAAAGCGTTCTGTTCCACCAACCAGTTGATGAAGTCCGGGTATCCGGCGTCCTCGATGAAGAATCCGCGTCCGGTACCGCCGTCGAGCTGGTCCGGCGAGCGCATCGCGCTGGTGATGACCGGACCGAAACTGGGATGCAGCAGGCGGGGCGTCTCCTGGCCACCGTGTCGTTCCCGGGCCTTGAAGACGAATCCGAGGAAATCGCCGTTGCCGGAGAAGTGGGTTCCCAGTGCGGGACCGAGGTCCGGGAGCTGGCTCCGGTTCCGCAGGAGCAGATAGGGCGTGCCGAGCGCCCCGGCCGCGAGAATCAGCCGGTGTGCCCGTACGACGCGCGGCACGGCCATGCCCTCTTCCCCTTCCGCCCGGTCCAGCCGGCGGTCGAGATACGAGATCAGGAACCCGTCGGACGTGGGCGTGAAGGACTTCACCTCGCAACCGGTGCGGAGCACGGCCCCGTGCTCCTTCTCGGCGGTGCTGAGGTATGTGAGGTCCAGGGTGTTCTTACTGCCGAAATTGCACCCGATATCGCACTCGCCGACGAGCCGGCATGTGTAGCGCGGAACTCCGTACCGATTCTTGTCGCCGCCTGCGATGGGCACTCCGGGTACCGGCTTCTCTTCCGGATTACCGAAGGTCACGGCCAGGTGAGGCAGGTCCCATTCCAGGCCCAGCCGCTGCGCCGCGTCCTGCATCGCCAGGGTCTTCGGCGTGCTCCGGTAGGGCTCGTGGTCGGTGGGGTACCTCTGCACGCCCATCGTCTTCTCGACGGCCTCGTAGTGCGAGACCAGCTCCTTGTAACTGATCGGCCAGTACTCGCCGGATCCCGCCAGGGTGTCGTCCTGGGGAAACCAGTTCTCGGGTTTGCGCAGCAGGACGTTGGCGTAGATCAGCGAACCGCCACCGAGTCCGCTGCAGACGACGGCGTCGAGTTCCGAGAAGCTCCACACGTCGAACATGCCGTGCAGCCCGTGGTCCGGGGCCCAGAAGTTGGACGCGGTCGCGTGCGGCCCGCGGGGAAATGTGCCCGGCGCGTAGGCCCTGCCCCGTTCCAGGACGCAGACACGCATCTGTGCTTGCGCCAGTCGTGCCGTCATGACCGAGCCGCCGAAACCCGAGCCGATCACCACGGCGTCGAAGCTTTCCATGCCGGCTGCCTCCGAGAAGCGTCGAGCCCCTGCGCAGGACAGGCAAACGTTCATGTCTTTTCATTGTGACGCGGCCGGTCGCGAGGCGCATGCCGAGCATGTTCGTGCCGAGTTCACAACCCTCCGCACGTACTGAAGTCACGCCGCGCTTCGGCGAACGGGGAGGGCCTCGAGGCGGCCCGGCCCGTCGGCGTTGTCATGCGTAGAGGGACTCGCCGGGGGCCGGTGCGGGTGGGGTCGAGGCCGCGCAGCACATCACCTCCACCCACTGCGACGATCCGGCAGCCCGAACGCCGACCGCTTCTGGAACGGACCGCCGTCCCACGCGTACGGCGCCGGACTCGCCCGCCTCGCCGGCAACCGGCGCCGTCGCGTCTCAGGGCAGGAACGTCACCTCCGGGAACGCCCGGGACGGGCCGTCGAGCAGATGGCCGCGTCGGTGCCGCAGGTGCAGGTCGAAGAACGCGAGCGGGTACGCCTGCTGGATACGTACCGCCCGGGCGGGGGCGAGGGTGCCGATCCAGCCGCGCAGTTCCTCATCGCTCATGCCCACCGCCGCCGCCAGCTGCGGGATCAGCACCTGATTGTCGCCGTAGGACGCATGGACAGCGCCCTCGGCCTGGATGTTCAGCCGCCATCCGCGCAGGCGCGTCCAGAACTCGGCGACGCTGGGCTCCTCGGCCCGCGTGAATGCGGCCGTCATCATCATGAACGGCCGGTCCAGGTCGCCGGTGACGACCGGCAGCATCGGTCCGTCGAGGCTCAGCCCGGCCCGGACCCGCGGATCGTCGAGCATGAGGCGAGCGGTCGCCGTGCCGCCCTTCGACCAGCCGGACATGCCGACGCGCCGCGGGTCGACCGCGCCCGTCAGGCCCGTCGGCAGGGGCCGGCCGTCGGCATCGGGATTGCGCCCGGCGGCCAGGTCCTCGACACAGTCGAGGATGAATCGGATGTCTGCGGCGAAGTCCGCCGGGCCCATCGCGTGCTGCGGGTCCATGAGCGGCGTGCGGACCCGCCCGTCGGGGAACTCGGTGAAAGCGTCGTAGGTGTGGTCCGCCGTCACCACCGCATAGCCGTGGCTGGCGAGTTCCTGCACCATGACGGTGTGATCGGCGCGGTGGCTGTGCGCGCCGTGCGAGAAGACGACGACGGGCAGTTCCCGGCCGCTCCGTCGCACCGGGGCGCTCTGGTGGCCGGACGTCAGCGGCGCCTGTACGGCGTCGACGGGAAATCCCGCGGACGCGAGCAGCCCCCGCAGCGCGCCGGCGGACATCCACGGTGCGAGCGGGTACCGCCGGACGTCCCGGGCGGGGTACCAGACACTCGCCATCAGCTCCCGATGGCGCCCGGGGCCGGCCACGGGATCCGGGCGGGCGGTGTCGACAAGGTGCAGCGCCACCGTGCCCACCGGGTACGGCCCGGTCGGCGCGGGCAGCGTGAGCTGCGCGGGGGCGGGCGCTTGCGAGGCTGCCGCCCGGGCAGCCCCGGCGAGGCCGAGCGGCACGGCAGCGCCGGCCGCCAGCGCGGCTCCCAGCAGGTGACGGCGCGTCCAAGCCTCGTGCGGGGGCAACGGAGTGGTCGAGGGTCCGACCACCGGACGGTCAGCTGTACCCGCGGCCGAACGTCGGTGGGGTACGCCAGAATTGGTACGCATGGGTGCGACGCTGTCATTCACAGCAGCCGTGCCGCATCCGCCCACCGCATGCAAACCAGGGGCGCATCAGACCACTGGTCTACATCCGTGGTGTGAGCAGCCGGACGAGCAGTACCGTCACCGCGCCTATGGCCAACACCGATCCCAGCACCGTGAACAGCAGGTCGACGGCCTTCATGTCCCAGCCCTCGATCGCGAACCGGTGTGGGGCTTTCGGGTCGTACCGGACCGTGACGCGCGCCCCGACGGCGAACGTGTTTCCCAGGGTTCCGCGGCCGAACCTGGACGGGTACTCGCACGCGGTTCCGTCTCGGGCCGTCCAGGCCGCGACCGGGTGGTAGAACGTGCCGCCCTCGTCGCCCCGGCTGACCTCGTGCCGGACGATCCGGGCCTCGGTATCGACGCCTGTGCGGCGCAGCGCGCCGGCGCGGCGGAGACCATGCACACCGAACGCAAGGAAGACCACGCCGATCGTCAGGGGGATGAGGGAGAAGAGCCATGCACGTTCCATGTGTCCTGCGACGCATGCGTTGGGATGTCGGTTGCGTGTCAGGTGGCAGGGGCGGTCCTCCGCCACCCGGTCCTGTTGTCCGGTCGTGGTAATTTCGCCGTGGCAGCTCGTAGGTGCTTGCCCCGGACGAGATGTGCGCCGTACCCGGCCCGCCAAGACGACGCACTCGAAGGAGACGTCATGGACGCGGGCGCACACCTGATCGATTTCACGTCGGCGCCTCTTCCGCCTCGTCCGCTGGGTGTCCGGTGGATTCACGGCTCGCCTTCGGCCAAGCACAACACCGATCCGGACATCCAGGTTCATCCGTACGACGAGCACACGTTCATCCTGCGGCAGAACAAGGCGGTCAACTATGAGGCGCCGTTCATGTTTCTGCTGTTCGGAAACGCCCAGGCGGTGCTGATCGACACCGGCGCCACCGCATCCGCCCGGTTCTTCCCGCTGCGCCGGGTGGTCGACGAGCTGATCGCCGGCTGGCTCGCCCGCCACCCCCGGGAGCGGTACCACCTGCTGGTGCTCCACACCCATCCGCACGGTGACCACATCGCGGGAGACGGCCAGTTCGCCGACCGCCCCGACACCACGGTGGTCGGCGCCGATCTGTCCACGGCCTGGAAGCATTTCGGCTTCCACGCGGACCCCCGAGCCGTGGCGCGGGTCGACCTGGGCGGGCGTGTACTGGAGTGTCTGGCCACCCCGGGCCACCACGAGGCATCCGTCACGTTCTACGACCCCTGGACCGGCTTCCTGCTCACCGGTGACACGGTCTATCCAGGTCGGCTCTACATCGAGGACTGGCATGCCTTCGCCCGGACGATCGACCGCCTGATCGCTTTCTGCGACCGTCGACCGGTCACCCATGTGCTCGGCTGCCACATCGAGATGACCGGGCAGCCAGGGGTGGACTATCCGATCCGCACCACCTACCAGCCCGACGAACCACCCCTCGAGATGACCGCCGGCCACCTGCGCGAGATCCGGGTGGCGATCGAGGAAATCGGCGACCGGCCCGGCCGGCGCGCCTGTCCTCTCTTCATCCTCTGGCCCTTCGCATGACGACTCCGCTGCGTGTGCGAGCCGGGTTCTCAGCCGATGGTGACGACACGTGGCCAGGGCGGTGGGGCGTCGGGGACGTATTCGGGATCGTCCTCGTCCACGGCGCGCGTGGGACGGGGGAAGAGTCCGACGACGGTGCGGCAGGGCGGCTGCGCTGAGGGCCATGGCGTCTGCGTCCGCCGGGAGTCCGACGCGCCCGTGAGCGCCGCCCTCCGCGACCGGATCCACGCCGCGCTGAAGAAGCAGTTCGGCACGTGGATGGCGGCGATGGTGGTGAACGGCAGGGGGTACAACGCCTGGCCGTACACCATCGTGCCGGTCAACATCGTCGGCTGGGCGGTCAGGGACCGCGCCACGCTCCAGTGGACCGACGACTCCGTCGACGTCTACGCCGGAGTCCTCGACGGCGCCGGCGCCCCGCAGTGCGCCCCCGACTGCGGCCGTTTCTTCCACCAGGACGGCGACTACTCGAAGTGCCCGAGCGGTACGGCCCGGCACTACGACCAGTCGCTGTGGCGGCAGCGCCACCCGGATCACCGAGTTCGACACCTGGATGCTGCGTGACTTCTGACGCCAACTGAAGAGCCGGTACGGGTACTGACCGCGCCCACCGGTACGGGTACTGCCCCGGCCATCACCGGCCGAGTGATTGACGCGGCCATGACCACAGCCCTACCGTCCGACCGGAGAACCGAACCCCGTTCGACATATCGACCACTTCGACGCCCCCTGGAGCACGCATGACCCCAGGTCCCCACCTCTCCCGCCGCGCCTTCCTCGGCATGGCCGCCGCCACTCCCCTCGCCGTCACCGGCGCGCTGGGTGCCGGCGCAGGAACCGCCCACGCCGCCGGCACGGCGTACGCCATGGCCTACTTCACCGAGTCACCGAACGGCACCGGCACCGACTACGGCCTCCACCTGGCCGTCAGCACGGACTCGCTCAACTGGATGCCGCTGAACCAGAACAAGCCCGTCGTCACCCCCACCGAGGGCGCGCTCGGCCTGCGGGACCCGTTCATCCTGCGCAAGCAGGACGGCACGTTCGTCGTCCTGGCCACCGACCTGAAGGGCACGGACTGGAGCTACGTCAGCCAGTACGTGCACGTGTGGAACTCCCCCGACCTGCGGACCTTCACCGGCTACCACCGGCTGAAGGTGCACGGCCTGAACACCCACGCCTGGGCTCCGGAGGCGTTCTGGGACCCTGGGCGGGGCCAGTACGCGCTCATCTACTCGGCGGTCGATTCCAGCGGACACAACGTGATCATGGTGAACTACACCACCGACTTCGTCACCGCCTCCGCCCCGCAGGTCTTCTTCGACCCCGGCTACGACGTGATCGACGGGGACATGGCGGTGGGGGTGAACGGGGTCAACTACCTCTACTTCAAGAAGAACCAGACGCTGGTCGGCGCCCGCTCCACCAGTCTCGCCCCGGGCAGCTTCCGGGAGTTCAGCACCGGAGTCGCGCACGGCGGCACCGAGGCGCCCACCCTGGTCAGGTCCCCCGACGCCGGGAGCTGGTACCTCTGGGGAGACACCTACACGCCCAACGGTGTCTTCTACGCCTGGCAGACCACCGACCTCGCCTCCGGCACCTGGACCGCGCTCGACCAGAGGGCCTACACCCAGCCGGTCAACTCCAAGCACTGCGGGATCACACCCCTCAGCACCACCGAGTACGACAACCTCGTGGCCCGGTGGGGCGCCCCCTCCTGGAACCGGCTCAAGTCGTACAACTACCCGGCCCGTTACGTCCGTCACGCCAACTACGTCGGCCGTATCGACGAGTACCCCTTCGACCCGTACACCGACTCGCTGTGGCAGCTCGTGCCCGGCCTCGCCGACAGCAGCGCGGTGTCCTTCCGGTCGGTGAACTACCCGACCCGCTATCTGCGCCACTACGACTACCAGCTGCGCCTGGACGCCGACGACGGCACGTCGGCCTTCGCGGCGGACGCCACCTTCCAGCGCACGGCGGGCCTCGCGGATGCGAGCTGGTCGTCGTTCTGCTCGTACAACAACCCCACCCGCTATCTGCGCCACTCCGACCACGTCCTGCGGATCGACCCGGTCTCCACGGCCACCGACCGGCAGGACGCGACCTTCCGGGTCGGCTACTGACCCGGCGCGGACGGGCTTCGTACGGCCGAACGGCGCGCACGAAGGCGCCCGGCGCGCGATGCTGGGGAGCGGAAAGGTCCCCGAGGAGGCCAGGAGGCTCGGCCGGTGCTCGCCGTCAACCCGATGGACAGCGCCTCGGTGCTCGCCGCCTTCGGCGCGCTGGGCGTCCTGGTGGTGGTCTTCGCCGAGTCGGGTCTGCTGGTCGTCGGGTTCTTCCTGCCCGGTGACACGTTGCTGTTCCCGGCCGGGGTGCTGTGCGCGGGCAGCGCCCACCAGCCGCCGCGGCTGGCGCTGTGGCAGGTGCTGGTGTGCGCGGCGGTCGGGGCGGTGGCGGGCGGCCAGGTGGGCTATCTCATCGGACGGCACGGCGGCCGGGCCCTGCTCGCGCGCACGTCCGGCGACCGGGTGCGGCGCGCGGTGGCGCGGGCGGAGCGGCTGCTGGCGCGCTACGGCTACGGCAAGGCACTGGTGATCGGCCGGTTCGTACCGCTGCTGCGGACGGTCCTGCACCCGGTGGCGGGCGCCCTGGGCGTGCCCACCCGGACCTTCACCCTCTGGCAGACGGTCGGCGGGGTGCTGTGGTCGCAGACGCTCGTGCTCGCCGGATACACCCTGGGCGCCTCGGTCCCGCACATCGACGACTATCTGCTGCCGCTGGTCGCCGTGGTGGTCGTGGTGTCGCTGCTGCCGCTGCTCCCGGAGGCCCTCCGCGCCCGCCGGAAGCGCCGCGACTCCTCGGGCTGAGCGCGCGCCGTGAGGGCCTGGCCGGGGACGTGCGGGGGCCCCGGGAGGTCGGCGGGGCGGCGGGGCCGGGCGCCGGCCAAGACCTGGAGCGGTGGGTACGGCACGATGGGCCAGTCGGAGCCGAGGACGACCCGCGCCCCGGCCTCCCACACGTCACGGTGAGGTCGGCTGCACGGAGGCGGCGGCGCCGAGCGGGGCGAAGCGCCGGCGCGGTGCAGGTCGGCGATCACCGGGGTGCAGCGCTGCGGGTCGGGCCGGTGGGCGTGCGCCGACTCACCGTGGCGGTCCGGCGCTCCGAGCCCGTCGCTGACGCCCGCGGTGGCCACCGCCCCGCACAGGTCGGAGGAGCCCGCCGGCACCGAGATCGAGCAGCCGGGCGGAGAGCAGGACGTCGACACCGTCCACACCGGGCCGGTGGCCGCCGCCCTGGGCGGCATCGGCCTGGCCCTGCCGGCGAGCCTGGTGGTGGCCCCGGGGTCTACGCGCTGCTGATGCGACGGACCGCCACCGCTGGGTGAGGTCTCGGGGTGCGCTCACAGCTCACCGAGGAACCCCGGATCCGCCGGACCCAGCTGCCGGGCGAAGTCGGCGGCCACGCCCACCACTTCACGCAGCGGTACGGCGCGTCTGCTGGTGGCCGCCAGATCCTCGTGCGCCTCCTCGGACCACAGGAACGGGACGACGCTGATGCCCTGGGACAGGTCCAGGGCCGCCGCCTCGGCACGCCAGCCCGGCCAGCGCAGCCCCGTGTAGAACCTCTCCGTCCCGCCGGACAGCAGCCAGTCGATCCAGGCCGAGTGGCCGATGTCCAGCGCCTCCCACGCCAGGGTGTCGGGCGCGAAGTAGGTCAGTTGCCCGGGGGCGCCCGGCCGGCCGCTGCCCGCGGGGTCGTGGCCGTTGAGGCAGAACACGCCGCCGAGCACGTCATGGCCGACGACGAGCCCGGCCGCCGGGTGCCAGCGGGGGTCGAACTCCCCGGGGAACCCGTTGACCCGGCCCAGGCTCGGCAGCCCGTCGGCCACGGAGCCGGCGCCGTACACCCGCAGCCAGCCGTCGTCCAGGACGAGCCCGCCGCAGTGCAGGGTGAGCGCACCGAGCGCCGACCGCGTGGTGACCTGGAGCTGGAGCAGACAGCGGCGGCCCTCGTCGGGGTCGGCGGGCAGCACCCGGACGGGTACGGCGCCGGCGGCGAACGCCTGCTGAAGCTGCGGCCAGGCCGGATCGGCCACCTGGGCCAGCTCGTCGAACTCTCGCATCACCCGATGATGGCAGCAGGGTCCGGCCCGGGCTCAGCCGGCCCGGCGCGGTGTGCGGTCCTTGCGGCGCTTGCGGTTCGGGCGGCGGGGCCGGTACACCGTGTCCAGCTCCCCTATCGCCGCGCGGACGTGGGCCGGTTCCCCCTGGCGGTCCCCGCCGGCGCACCTCCACACCGGGCGCCCGGCCTCCTCGGCCACGTGCATCCCGAGCCCGTGCAGGGTGCAGACCGGCCATACCTGCCACAGGCATTCCATGACCGTCTCCTGGGCGGCCTCGGCGACGGCCGGCAGCGCTTCGTCGGCGGAGCGGGCCGGCTCCAGGGAGGTGCCGTGCGCGTCGCCGTTCGCCAGCGCGACATACACCTGTTCGGGCTCGCCGCCCTCGGCCGGGTAGGCGAGGAGGCGCAGCGGGCGCTGTTCGGGCAGGGCCGCCGCCAGGTCCCGGTTGACCGCGGCCAGCGCCTGCTCCCACAGCGGGTGCTCACCGGCGGGTACGAAGTACGGCTCGGGCGGGGTCGGGAAGGCAGGGCTCATACCGCCATTGTCCCTGTCGGAATCCGGGAACGTGTCCGTCCCGGCAATGAGGCGTTCTGGACGGGTTCGTGAGCGCCCGTGAGACTGGAGCGGACCGACGCCCCCGGCTGTCCAGGACGGTGACATGGAAGAGGAGATCCCGCGCGTCGAACTCACCCCGCAGGCAGCGGAGCTGGTGCGCCGCCTGCGTGCCGAGCACGGACCGCTGATGTTCCACCAGTCCGGCGGCTGCTGTGACGGCAGCGCCCCGATGTGTTATCCGGACGGTGAGTTCCGCACCGGCGGCGCGGACGTGCTGCTGGCGGAGCTGACGGTGGCGGGCGTGCCCGAGCCCGTCACGTTCTGGATGTCGCGCAGCCAGTACCAGGCGTGGAGCCACACCCGGCTGATCGTGGACGTCGTGCCGGGACGCGGCAGCGGCTTCTCGCTGGAGGCACCCGAGGGAGTGCGTTTTCTCACCCGTTCTCGCGTCGTCGACGCCTAGTCGGCCCCCTCGCCGCCCGAGTCTGGTCCACTGCCCCTGCGGACAGGACGGTTGACGAGACATCAGGGGGCACGGTGACCAGACGTCGCAGGCGTTCGGCAGCGGGCAGAGCGGTTCTCACGGCGGTCACGGCGTTCGGTGTGCTGACCGGTGCGACCCTGGCGGGTGCGGCACCGGCCGGTGCCGCACCGGCGGGCAGGCGGCTCGCGCCGGGCGTCTCCTACCGGCACTTCGACCTCAGGACGGCGGCGGGGAAGGCCCGCGCCCACCTGCTCACGGTGGACCTGACCGATCCGCACGTCAGCGTCGACCTGCTGTACCCGGGCGCGGTGGCGGCCCGGGCGACCGTCTCCCGGCTGGCGGACTCGGCCGGGGCGGTCGCCGGGGTGAACGGGGACTTCTTCAACATCACCGAGACGCAGCACCCGGGCGTGGAGGCCACCGGCGCCGCCGTCGGACCGGCCGTGGCGGACGGGCAGATGCTCAAGGCCGCGGTGCCGAAGGGCCAGCGGTTCGGCCCCGCGCTGCCCCCGGGCACCAGCACCCGGGACGTGTTCGGCGTGGGCACCGACCGGCGGGCCCGCCTGGACCGCCTCACTCTCTCCGGCTCGGTCGGCACACCGGACGGGAAGCTGTCGCTGAAGGGCCTCAACCAGTACGCCCTCCCGGTGGACTCCGTCGGCGCCTTCACCGCCCGCTGGGGCAGCGCCTCCCGGGTGCGGGCCGTCTGCGGCACCGACACCCAGCGGTCGGCGCCGTGCAGCAGCGACACGTACGAGGTGAAGGTGCGCGGCGGCCGGGTGGTCGCCGCCTCCGACGCCCCGGGCAGCGGCACGATCCCGGCGGACACCACGGTCCTGGTGGGCCGTGAGGAGGGCGCGCGGAAGCTGCGCAAGCTGTCCGTCGGTGACCCGGTGAAGGTCACGCACACCCTGGTGGCGGCCTCGTCCGGGGTGCCGTACACGTTCGCGATCGGCGGGTTCCCGATCCTGCGCGGCGGCACCCCGCTGTCCGGCCTGGACGATGTCACCTCGGCGGTGCGCACGGTCGTCGGCTTCAAGGACGGCGGCCGGCGGCTGCTGCTCCTCGCGCTGGACGGCTCCGCCGCCTACCGCTCCGGCCTGACCGTCGCGGAGGAGGCCGAGACCATGCGGTCGCTGGGGGCCACCGACGCCTTCAACCTCGACGGCGGCGGCTCGACGGAGCTGGTCACCCGCGGCACCGACGACACCGCCGTGACGGTGCGCAACCACCCGAGCGGCGGCGCCGAACGCCCGGTGCCCAACGGCATCGGCGTCTTCTCCGCGGAATGACGAACGCGGTGACCTCAGGGCCGCAGGCTGCTCACCAGGTCGGCGGTCGCGGTGAGCCCGCTGTGGATGGTGGGCGCCATGCTGGTGCTGGCCAGGTAGAAGCCGAGCAGCAGGCAGACCAGGGCATGGGAGATCTTCAGCGAGCAGTTGCGAATGAAGATCACGGCCAGGATCAGAAGCAGCAGCACCACAGAGATGGAAATGGCCATCGGGAACCCTCCTCCGCCACGCCCCGTGTGCGGCGTTCGGCCGCAAGTGTGGCGTAGCGGAGGGTTCGTCCGGGCTGCTGACATGTCCTCCGATCGTGTGGTCTTACGCGGAGGGGTGGGCGTCGAGGAAGGCCTCCAGGCCGGCGAGGTCGTCGGTGTTGAGGTAGTCGACCCCGGCGGCGAGCAGCTCGGTCCACAGCGCGTCCCGGGCCGGGCCCGCGGTGTCGGGGGTGGCCCAGAACCGGACCTGCTGTCCGCGCGCGTGGGCGGCGGCGGTGATGCCGCGCAGCTTCTGCCGCTCGGCGTCCGGGAAGGTCCCCACGCCCGTCCAGCCGAAGTTCTGCGTCCAGTTGTCGCTGATCAGCGAGATGAGGGAGGCCGGGGCGGAGCCGCCGAGGTCGCCGAGCCGGCCGTCGTAGAAGGCGCGGCGCTCGGTCTGCGCCTCCATCGGGGTACGGGCCGCGCGGTCGCCGGAGACGACGGCGGTGACCGGGCCGGGGTGGACGCGGCCGTGCGCGTACCGGGTGAACAGGTGCGGGTAGCGGCGCAGGTGGCGGTCGAGTGCGCGGTACGTCGAGGAGCCCTCGGTCTTGATGTCGACGAGGAGCTGCAGCGGCCGGCGCGAGCCCGGGTGGACCGAACCGTGGTTGGCCTCGACCCGGGCGGCGAGCGGTTCCAGGTAGAGGGATTCGAGGGTGCGGGACGGGTCGAGGCCGGACGCCTCGTGCCCGATGAGGAGCTGGTCGCCCACGAGGAAGATGTCGGCTTCGACGCTGCCGAAGCGGTGGTCCAGGGCGTCGAGGAGGGGCCGCGCGTGCGCGTAGTCGTTGTGGGCGTGGGCGTGCCGCAACGGGCGCGGGCGATGCGCCTGCTGCCCGGCCGACGCTCCGTGCGCGGGCAGGGCGAGGGTGCCGGCGAGGGCGGCGCCGAGGGTGGTGAGGGCGCTGCGACGGGTGGTGAGGGCCATGCACTGCCTCCCTGGGAATGCCGGATGGGGCCGAAGGGAGTATGCGTGCGGCACACCACCGATCGACCCCACCGAGCGGGGAGTTCGCCCTCTGTTCACTTGTGGCCGGTCGGTGTCAGGGCCCCTGGAGATCGATCACCGTGGCCAGCGCCTCGCGGTGGGTACCCGCCGTGCCGTAGGCGATCGAGTCCGCCTTGGCCCGCTTCAGGTACAGGTGGACCGGGTGCTCCCAGGTCATGCCGATCCCGCCGTGGAGCTGCAGCGCCTCCTCGGTGACGTGGACCGCCACGGGTGCCGCGTACGCCTGCGCGACGGCGACCGAGACCTCCGTGTCCTCGCCGGTGGTGAGCGCGTCGGCCGCGGCGCGGGCGGCGGCCCGGAGGTTGACCACCTCCAGCCACAGCTGGGCGAGCCGGTGCTTGAGCGCCTGGAAGCCGCCGACCTGCCGGTTGAACTGCTTGCGCTCCTTCAGGTACCAGACCGTCTCCGTCAAGGCCCAGTCGGCCACGCCGAGTTGCTCGGAGGCGAGCAGACCGGCGGCGGCGCTGAGGGCACGCCGTACGGCGGGTTCGGCCTCGCCGACCCGGCGGCCGGGAGCACTCTCCAGCCGTACGGCCGCCAGTGGACGGGTCAGGTCGAGGGAGACCTGCGGGGTGACGGTCACGGCGTCGGCGGCGACGGCGTACAGGCCGCCGTCGTCGGCCGGGACGAGCAGCACGTCGGCGACGGCCGCGTCCGCGATGCCCGTCAACTCGCCGTGCAGACGGCCGTTCTCCACCCGTACGGCCTTGACGCCGCTGCCCGGGGCCGTGTGCAGGCCGACCGCGAGCGCGCCGATGGTGCGCCCGGAGGCCAGTCGGCCCAGCAGCTCCCGGTCGTCACAGGCGAGCAGGGCCTCGGTGGCCACGACCGCGCTGGTCAGGTACGGCACCGGAGCGACCGCCCGCCCCAGCTCCTCCAGGACGACGGCGGCCTCCCGGTGGGTCGCGCCCTGACCGCCCTGCTCCTCGGGGACCAGCAGTCCGGCCAGGCCCATGCTCTCGGCGAGGGACTTCCACAGGGCGCGGTCGTGCGGGGCGTCCGACTCGCTGCGGGCGATCACGTCGGCCGCGGCGCAGTGGTCCGTGAGCAGGTCGCGGACGGCGGCCCGCAGCGCCTCTTCCTCCTCGGAGTACAGCAGATCCGTCATCGGGCGAGGTCCTTCCAGGCGACGTCCTTGTCGGTGCGCGGCTCGGCGGGCAGGCCCAGGACGCGCTCGGCGACGATGTTCAGCAAGATCTCGGTGGTCCCGCCCTCGATGCTGTTGCCCTTGGAACGCAGATAGCGGTAGCCCGCGTCCCGGCCGGTGAAGTCGACGAGTTCGGGGCGGCGCATGGTCCAGTCGTCGTACAACAGGCCTTCCGCTCCGCGCAGTTCGACCTCCAGGCCGCTGATCTCCTGGTTGAGGCGGGCGAAGGCGAGCTTCATGCCGGCGCCCTCGGGTCCGGGCTGCCCGGCGACGAGCTGCTGGCGCAGGCGTTCGGCGGTGAGCCGGGAGACCTCGGACTCGACCCACAGCCTGAGCAGCCGCTGGTGCAGGTCGTGGGTGCGCAGTTCGGGGCGTTCGCGCCAGGTCTTCGCGACCGGGCCGATCATGCCGCCCTCGCGGGGCAGGGCCATGCCGCCGATGGCGACGCGTTCGTTGTTGAGCGTGGTCTGGGCGACCCGCCAGCCGTCGCCGACCTCGCCGAGGCGGCGGTCGTCGGGGATGCGGACGTCGGTGAGGAAGACCTCGTTGAACTCGGCCTCGCCGGTGATCTGGCGCAGCGGCCGGACCTCGACGCCGGGGTCGGTCATGTCGCAGATGAAGTAGGTGATGCCCGCGTGCTTGGGCACGCCCGGGTCGGTGCGGGCGATGAGGATGGCCCAGCGGGCGTTGTGCGCCCCGGACGTCCACACCTTCTGCCCGTTGACCACCCACTCGTCGCCCTCGCGGACGGCCCGGGTGCCGAGCGCGGCGAGGTCGGAGCCGGCGCCGGGCTCGCTGAACAGCTGGCACCAGACCTCCTCCCCGGTCCACAGCGGCCGCAGATAGCGCCGCTTCTGCTCCTCGGTGCCGTACTTGAGGATGGTCGGCGCGGCCATGCCGAGCCCGATGCCGTTGCGGCGCGAGTCGTTGTCGGGGGCGCCGGCGGCTTCCAGTTCGGCGTCCACCACGGCCTGGAGCGAGCGCGGGGTGCCGAGTCCGCCGAGACCCTCCGGGTAGTGCACCCAGGCGAGGCCCGCGTCGAAGCGGGCGCGGAGGAACTCCAGGCGGTCGGTGGCGGCCGGGGGGTGCGCGGCCAGGAACTCCTCGGTGCGGCGGCGCAGTTCCGCTGCGTCGATCATGCTGCCTCCTCCGTCAGTACGGCGATCCGGCCGGTGGACAGGCCGTCCGCCACCTTCTGCACGGCGGCCGCGGCCCCCTCCAGCGGCACGCGTTCGCTCACCAGCGGCTTGACGGCGCCCCGGGCGGCCAGTTCGGTGAGCTGCTCGTGGCAGTGCCGGACGAGCCCCGGGTTCTTGGTGTTGTACAGGCCCCAGTGCAGGCCGAGGATCGAGTAGTTCTTCACCAGCGCGTGGTTGAGGGCCGGGCTGGGGATGGTTCCGCCGGCGAAGCCGACGACGACGATCCGGCCCTCGAAGGCGACGACCTTCGCGGACTGGGCGTAGGCGTCGCCGCCGACGGGGTCGTAGATCACGTCGGCGCCGCGTCCGCCGGTGGCTTCCTTCACGGCGGCGACGACGTCCTCGCCGCGCCGGTCGATCACCACGTCACAGCCCAGCTCCCGGGCGACGGCGGCCTTGCCGGCGCCGCCGACGACGCCGATGACCGTGGCGCCGGCCGCCTTGCCGAGCTGTACGGCGGCGCTGCCGACGCCTCCGGCGGCGGCGTGCACGAGCAGGGTCTCGCCCGCTTCCAGGCGGGCCCGGCGGTGCAGGCCGAACCAGCCCGTCTGGTAGCCGATGTGCAGGGCCGCGGCCTCGGCGTCGTCCAGCGCCTCGGGCGCGGGCAGCAGGGCCCGGGCGTCGGCGAGGGCGTACTCGGCGAAACCGCCGTACGGCAGCGCGGGGTTGGCGATCACCCGGCGGCCGTCCTCGGTCTCGCCGCAGATCTCCACACCCGGGGTGAAGGGCAGCGGGGGCCGGATCTGGTACTGGCCCCGGCACAGCAGCGCGTCCGGGAAGTTGACGTTGGCGGCGCGCACCCTGAGCAGGACCTGGCCGTCACCGGGCGTGGGCCGCTCGACGTCATGGAGCCGCATCACCTCGCTCGGCTCGCCGTTCTCGTGCACTTGCCATGCCTGCATGCGGTGCCTCCACGCGACTGCTTCGCCGGACCGGGGTCGATCGCATACTAAGCGGTCGCTTGCCGATCAGGGAACAGTCGCGTGGGTCACGTGCGGGCCGGCCGCGCCCGTACGTGCATCCGCTCCCCCTGCGGCCCGAACAGGCTGAGGAACTCCACCGGCCCCTCCCCCGTCGACCCGAACCAGTGCGGCACCCGCGTGTCGAACTCGGCCGCCTCGCCCGCCGACAGCACGACGTCGTGCTGTCCGAGCACGAGCCGGAGCCGCCCGGAGAGCACGTACAGCCACTCGTACCCCTCGTGCGTCCGCAGGTCGGGCTCCATCGCGCGCTGCGGCTCGATCACCTTGTAGGCCTGGAGGCCGCCCGGCTGGCGGGTCAGCGGGTAGAGGGTCCGCCCCTGCCGCACGATCGGCTTGGCCCGCACCCGGGGATCCCCTACCGGCGGCGCGCCGACCAGCTCGTCCAGCGGCACCTGGTGGGCCTGGGCGATCGGCAGCAGCAGCTCCAGGCTGGGCTTGCGCAGACCGGACTCCAGCCGGGACAGCGTGCTCACGGAGATGCCGGTGGCCTCCGACAGCGCGGCCAGGGTCACCTCCCGCTCCTTGCGGATGCGACGCAGCCTCGGACCCACGTCCGCCAGTACCTCGTCTGTACTCATGGCCCCTATTGCAGGAACGGCAAATACGTTTGTCAATCCCGCAGCGGTCGAGCGACCGTCGCCTCATGACCGAGAACAACGTGACCGAGAACACCAGGTACGAGGTTGTCGTCGTCGGCGGCGGAGCCGCCGGCCTGTCCGCCGCGCTGGTCCTGGGCCGGGCCCGGCGCCGCACCCTGGTCGTGGACGCGGGCGAGCCGCGCAACGCGCCGTCCGCGCACATGCAGGGGTATCTGTCCCGGGACGGCATGTCCCCGGCCGAGTTCCTCGCCGTCGGACGGGAGGAGATCGCCCGGTACGGGGTGGAGCGGGTCCGGGACCGGGTGGTGGACGCCACCCGGGACGCGCACCGAGACGGGGCCGGGGACGGTGACTTCACGGTCGTCCTCGCGGGCGGCCGGACCGTACGGGCCCGGCAGCTGGTGGTCGCGACCGGGCTGAAGGACGAGCTGCCGCCGGTCCCGGGGCTCGCCGAGCGGTTCGGCCGGGACGTGCTGCACTGCCCGTACTGCCACGGCTGGGAAGCCCGCGACCTGCCGACCGGCGTCCTCGCGACCTCCGCGCTCAGCGTGCACCAGGCCCTGATGGTCACCCAGTGGTCGAAGGACGTACGTCTCTTCCTGCACGAGGTGAGCGAGTGGGAGCTGACGGACCAGGACCTGCGCCGGCTGGCCGCCGCCGGGGTCACGGTCGTCCCCGGCAAGGTGGCGGAACTCGTGATCACCGACGACCGGCTGACCGGGGTCCGGCTCGCCGGGGACACCCCCTCCGGGGGAGGAACGGTCCACCACCGCGCGGTGCTGTACGCCGCCCCGCGCGCCGTCCCGAACAACGACCTGCTGGTCCGGCTGGGCGCGGAGCTGCGCGAGACCCCGTTCGGCAGCTACCCGGTGATCGACGAACGGGGCCTGACGAGCGTGCCCGGCCTGTGGGCGGCGGGCAACGCGAGCGGCTTCGCGGAGCAGGTGGTGAACGCGGCGAGCAGGGGTTACCGGGCGGGCGCGGCGATCAACGGGGAGCTGCTGATGGCCGACCTCGACGCTGCCGTACGGGTGTAGACCCGGCTGCTCCGGTGCACCATGGCTGCATGCTCCTGACCCGGTTGGCCCAGGTGTCCCGGGAGGTCGCCGCGACAGCGGCCCGGTCCCGCAAGACCGCGCTGCTCGCGGACTTGTTCCGGGACGCGGAGGCGGACGACGTGCCGATCGTCATCCCCTATCTGGCCGGACGCCTGCCGCAGGGCCGGCTCGGCGTCGGCTGGAAGGTGCTGGGCCGCCGGGTGCCGCCGGCCGACGAGCCCTCCCTCACCGTGCGGGAGGTCGACGCCCGGCTCACCGAGCTGGGCAAGGTGTCCGGGCCCGGCTCCCAGGCGGAGCGGGCCCGGATCGTCGGCGAGCTGATGGGCGCGGCGACGGAGGAGGAGCAGCGGTTCCTGCTCGGTCTGCTCACCGGCGAGGTCCGGCAGGGCGCGCTGGACGCGGTCGCGGTGGAGGGCCTCGCCCGGGCGACCGGCGCGGACCCGGCGGACGTGCGGCGGGCCGTGATGCTCGCGGGCTCGCTGCAGACGGTGGCCCAGGCCCTGCTCGGCGAGGGGCCCGGGGCGCTGGAGCGGTTCCGGCTCACCGTGGGCCGCCCGGTGCTGCCGATGCTGGCGCACAGCGCGTCCTCGGTCGCGGAGGCGGTGGAGAAGCTGGGCGCCTGTGCGGTGGAGGAGAAGCTGGACGGCATCCGGGTCCAGGTGCACCGGGACGGCGACACCGTGCGGGTGCACACCCGCACGCTGGACGACATCACCGACCGGCTGCCGGAAGTGACCGCCGCCGCACGGGAGTTGCGGGGTGAGCGGTTCATCCTGGACGGGGAGGTGATCTCCTTCGACGCGGCGGGCCGGCCCCGGTCCTTCCAGGAGACGGCCGGCCGGGTGGGTTCCCGGACGGACGTGGTGCGGGCGGCCGAGGAGGTCCCGGTCTCCCCCGTCTTCTTCGACGCCCTCTCCGTCGACGGCCGCGACCTGCTCGACCTGCCGTTCGCCGAGCGGCACGCGGAGCTGGCCCGGCTGGTGCCCGAGCCGATGCGGGTGCGGCGCACGGTGGCCGCGGGCCCGGCGGACACCCCGGAGGCGGAACGGTTCCTCGCCGAGACCCTGGCCCGCGGCCACGAGGGCGTGGTGGTCAAGGCGCTGGACGCGCCGTACAGCGCGGGCCGGCGCGGCGCCTCCTGGCTGAAGGTCAAGCCCGTGCACACGCTCGACCTGGTGGTGCTGGCCGCCGAGTGGGGTCACGGCCGCCGCACCGGCAGGCTGTCCAACCTCCACCTCGGCGCCCGCACCCCGGACGGCGGCTTCGCGATGCTCGGCAAGACGTTCAAGGGCATGACCGACGCGATGCTCGCCTGGCAGACCGAGCGGCTCCAGGAGCTGGCGGTCGAGGACAACGGCTGGGTGGTCCGGGTCCGCCCCGAACTGGTCGTGGAGATCGCCTACGACGGGCTCCAGCGCTCCACCCGCTACCCGGCCGGCGTCACCCTGCGCTTCGCGCGCGTGGTCCGCTACCGCGAGGACAAGCGCCCCGAGGAGGCCGATACCGTGGAGGCCCTGCTGGCAGCCCACCCGGAGGTCACGCCGTGACGGTGCGGACGACGAAGCACAGCGCGGGACTGCTGTTGTTCCGGCACACCGATCAGGGGCTGGAGGTATTGCTCGGCCATATGGGCGGCCCGCTCTGGGCGAAGAAGGACGCGGGCGCCTGGACCGTGCCGAAGGGCGAGTACGACCCGGCGGAGCCGGCCTGGGAGGCGGCCCGGCGGGAGTTCCAGGAGGAGCTGGGGCTGGCGCCGCCCGACGGGGAGGCCGTACCGCTGGGCGAGGTCGTGCAGCGCAACGGCAAGATCGTCACGGCGTGGGCGGTGGCGGCGGACCTCGACCCGGAGACGATCACCCCCGGGACCTTCACCATGGAGTGGCCGCCGCGGTCGGGCCGGACGCGGGAGTTCCCCGAGCTGGACCGGGTGGCGTGGTTCGGACTGGACCGGGCCCGTGCGGTGATCGTCACGGCCCAGGCCGCGTTTCTCGACCGGCTGGCGGAGCACTCGGGCTGACCCGAGAGCCTGTCGCGTTGCGACTTGCCGGGCCGCGCGCGAAGGTCGAGACAAGCCCGCTCCCAGGGAGGTCAGCCATGCCCATCGCGACGGTGAACCCGGCGAACGGCGAGACGCTCAAGACGTACGAGCCGATGGGCGAGGAGGAGCTGGAACGCCGGCTCCAGCTCGCCGAGGCCACGTTCCGCACGTACCGGACGACGTCGTTCGCCGACCGCGCCCAGCTGCTGAACAAGGCCGCCGACCTGCTGGACGAGGACCGGCAGGAGATCGGCCGGGTCATGACCACCGAGATGGGCAAGCCGGTCAAGCAGGCCCGCGCGGAGGCCGCGAAGTGCGCCAAGGCGATGCGCTGGTACGCGGAGCGGGCCGAGGGGCTGCTGGCCGACGAGGAGCCCGCCGAGTCCGATGTGAGCGACTCCGGCGCCTCCCGGGTCCGGGTCCGCTACCGGCCGCTCGGCCCGGTCCTCGCCGTGATGCCGTGGAACTTCCCCCTGTGGCAGGTGATCCGGTTCGCCGCGCCCGCGCTGATGGCGGGCAACGTGGGCCTGCTCAAGCACGCCTCCAACGTCCCCCAGACCGCGCTCTACCTGGAGGACCTGTTCCACCGGGCGGGCTTCCCGGAGGGCTGCTTCCAGACGCTGCTGATCGGCTCCGGCGCGGTGGACGACATCCTGCGCGACGAACGCGTGAAGGCGGCCACCCTGACGGGCAGCGAACCCGCGGGCCGGGCGGTCGCGTCCACCGCCGGCGAGATGGTCAAGAAGACGGTGCTGGAGCTGGGCGGCAGCGATCCCTACGTCGTCATGCCCTCCGCCGACCTGGACCGCGCGGCCGAGGTCGCGGTGACCGCGCGGGTGCAGAACAACGGGCAGTCCTGCATCGCCGCCAAACGGTTCATCGTGCACACCGACGTCTACGACGCGTTCGCCGAGAAGTTCGTCGCGGGCATGCGGGCCCTCAGGATCGGCGACCCGCTGGCGGAGGACACCGAGATCGGGCCGCTCGCCAGCGAGCAGGGCCGCGCGGACCTGGAGGAGCTGGTGGACGACGCCCGGCGGAGCGGGGCCCGGGTGCTGTGCGGCGGACAGCGGCCGGACGGGCCCGGCTGGTACTACCCGCCGACCGTCCTGGCCGGCATCACCCGGGAGATGCGCATCCACCGCGAGGAGGCGTTCGGGCCGGTCGCCACGCTGTACCGGGCGGACGACCTGGACGAGGCCGTACTCATCGCCAACGACAGCTCGTTCGGGCTGAGTTCGAACGTGTGGACGCGGGACGAGAACGAGGTGGAGCGGTTCGCGCGGGACCTGGAGGCCGGCGCCGTGTACGTCAACGGGATGACCGCCTCCCATCCGGCGTTCCCGTTCGGCGGGGTGAAGCGCTCGGGCTACGGGCGTGAGCTGTCCGGGCACGGAATCCGGGAGTTCTGCAACATCACCACGGTTTGGCAGGGTGCGTGAGCGCCGCGCGGCTACCATCCCGTTTTGTGAACCGCGAAGTGACCCTGCCTCTGATCGTCGACGACCGCGGTGTCCTGCAGGTCTCCGCGGCCGACGTGAGTAAGTTGTTGCGGACCGTGGGTGCGCGGTGGCTGCATCTCGTCGAGGCCGGGGAACAGAGGCTGGACGAGGACACGGTCGCCGCGCTGACCATCGAGCTGGCCAAGCTGGCCGACCGGATCGACGTGGCGTGCATCGCGCACAGCAGTGGGGCGCCGTAACGGCCGGCACCGCGTTTTCCCTCGTCCGGGGGCATGAATCGCCCTGCGAGCCTGACCCGGGGGTCCCCGGTTCGGAGTAATCCAGCGCGAGATCGTCGTCCTCCCGGGTGACGGTGGGTGGAGCACCCAAAAGGTGTGGACCACCTTCCGGACAGCGGAAAGCAGGGACGGTTCATGGCGACTTTGTGCAGACCATCGGTGTCGGTCCCGGAGCACGTGATCACGATGGAGGAGACGCTGGAGCTGGCGCGCTCCCGTCACGCGGACCACCCCCAACTGCCACTGGCGCTGAGGCTGATCGAGAACACCGGCGTCAGGACACGGCACATCGTGCAGCCCATCGAGGAGACCCTGAAGCACCCGGGCTTCGAGGAGCGCAACAAGCTCTACGAGGCCGAGGCGAAGGCCCGCGTCCCCGCGGTGATCCAGCGCGCCCTGGACGACGCGGAGCTGCTCACCAGCGACATCGACGTGATCATCTACGTGTCGTGCACGGGCTTCATGATGCCGTCGCTCACGGCGTGGCTGATCAACGAGATGGACTTCGACAGCACCACGCGCCAGCTCCCGATCGCCCAGCTGGGCTGCGCGGCCGGCGGCGCCGCGATCAACCGGGCGCACGACTTCTGCTCGGCCTACCCGCACGCCAACGCGCTGATCGTGGCCTGCGAGTTCTGCTCGCTGTGCTACCAGCCCACCGACCTCGGCGTCGGCTCGCTGCTCTCCAACGGCCTGTTCGGCGACGGCATCGCCGCCGCCGTGGTGCGCGGGCGCGGCGGCACGGGCGTCAGCCTGGAGCGCAACGGCTCCTATCTGATCCCCAAGACCGAGGACTGGATCGCCTACGACGTCCGGGCGACCGGTTTCCACTTCCTGCTGGACAAGCGGGTGCCCGCGACCATGGAGCCGCTCGCCCCGGCGCTGAAGGACCTGGCGGGCAGCCACGGCTGGGACGCGTCCGACCTGGACTTCTACATCATCCACGCGGGCGGCCCCCGAATACTGGACGACCTCAGCAAGTTCCTGGAGGTCGACCCGCACGCCTTCCGGTTCAGCCGGGCCACGCTCACCGAGTACGGCAACATCGCCAGCGCCGTCGTCCTGGACGCGCTGCGCCGGCTGTTCGACGAGGGCGGCGCCCACGACCGGGCCCGCGGTCTGCTCGCCGGGTTCGGCCCCGGCATCACCGCCGAGATGACGGTGGGCCGCTGGGTCAACGAGGACGGGAACACCTGATGATCGAGGAGGCGACGCTCACCGAGACCCTGCCCCCGGTCCGGCACTGGCCGGCGCTCGACCTCACGGGGACGGAGTTCGACCCGGTGCTGGCGGAGCTGATGGCCGAGGGCCCGGTCACCCGTGTCCAGCTGCCCAACGGCGAGGGCTGGGCCTGGCTGGTCACCCGGTACGACGACGTCCGCCGGGTGGTCAACGATCCCCGCTTCAGCCGTGCGGCGGTCATGGGCAGACCGGTCACCCGGCTCGCCCCGCACTTCATCCCCGAGCGGGGCGCGGTCGGCTTCCTCGACCCGCCCGACCACACCCGGCTGCGCAGCTCGGTCGCCGCCGCCTTCACGGCCAAGGGTGTGGAGCGGGTCCGTGCCCAGGCCCGCCGCATGCTGGACGAGCTGGTGGACGACCTGCTCCGGGCCGGCCCGCCCGCGGATCTCACCAGTGCGGTGCTCGGCCCGTTCCCGATCGCGGTGATCTGCGAGCTGATGGGCGTCCCGGCCCGCGACCGGCACGGCATGCACGCCTGGACGCAGCTGATCCTGTCCTCCGCGCACGGCAAGGAGGTCAGCGAGACGGCGAAACGGGAGATGAGCGCCTACTTCTCCGACCTGATCGGACTGCGCGAGCACAGCACCGGTGAGGACGTCACCTCGCTGCTCGGCGCCGCCGTGGGCCGGGGCGAGGTCACGCTGGAGGAGGCCGTCGGCGTCGCCGTGCTGCTCCAGATCGGCGGCGAGGCGGTCACCAACAACAGCGGGCAGATGTTCCACCTGCTGCTGAGCCGCCCCGACCTGGTACGGCGGCTGCGCGCGGAGCCGGGGATCCGCCGGCGGGCGATCGAGGAACTCCTGCGCTGGATCCCGCACCGCAACGCGGTCGGCCTGTGCCGGATCGCGCTGGAGGAGGTGGAGATCGGGGGCGTCCGCATCCGCGCGGGCGACGCGGTCTACGTCTCCTACCTGGCCGCCAACCGTGATCCGGACGTCTTCCCCGACCCGGAGACCATCGACTTCTCCCGCAGCCCGAACCCGCATGTGGCGTTCGGCTTCGGCCCGCACTACTGCCCCGGCGGCATGCTCGCCCGGCTGGAGGAGGAACTCCTGATGGACGCCCTGCTGGACCGGGTGCCGGGCCTGCGGCTGGCCGTACCACCGGACCAAGTGCCCTTCCACCGGGGCGCGTTGATCCGGGGGCCCGAGTCCCTTCCGGTGACCTGGTGAGGGGCCCATGACCGAGACCGAGGGACTGTACGTGCCGCCGGGGCAGGGCCGGGTCGTGGAGACACCGGCCCAGCGGGTGACGTTCAAGGTCACCGGCACCCACTCGCGGATGGCCTCCACCTTCGAGGTGGAGGTACCGCCCGGCTTCGACGTGGGTGCCCATGTGCACACGCGCAGCGAGGAGTTGTTCTACGTCCTCGACGGCGAGCTGGACGTCCTCGCCTTCGAGCCCCGCATCCGCACCCCCGACAACTGGCAGAAGTGGGAGTCGCGTTCGGGCAGCCGGGTGGTCCGCGCGACACCGGGCACGGTCATCGTCGTACCACCGGGCTGTCCCCACGCCTTCGCGAACCCGACGGAGACACCGGCGAGGATGTTCTTCCAGGCGTCCCCGCCGCCGGATCACGAGCGGTACTTCGAGGAGCTGCTGGAGATCCTCGCCGGGGGCGGCCCTCCGGACCAGGGGGCCATCGAGGCCCTGCGGGCGAAGTACGACATCGAGCAGCTCACACCGCTGAGGCACCGGTGAGTGCCAGGGCCTGCCCTAGCGGATCGGCATCCCGGCCAGGGTGCGGGCGATGACGAGCCGCTGGATCTCGCTCGTCCCCTCGAAGATGGTGTAGATCGCGGCATCCCGGTGCATACGCTCCACCGGGTACTCGCGGGTGTACCCGTTGCCGCCGAGGATCTGGATCGCCTGGGCCGTGACCTTCTTGGCGGTCTCGCTGGCGAACAGCTTCGACATGGAGCCCTCGGCCGCGGTGAACGGCTTGCCGTTGATCGCCATCCAGGAGGCGCGCCACACCAGCAGGCGGGCGGCGTCGATCCGGGTGCGCATGTCCGCCAGCTGGAAGGCCACGCCCTGGTTGTCGATGATCGGGCGGCCGAACTGCTCCCGGGTCCTGGCGTAGTCGAGGGCGACCTCGTAGGCGGCGCGGGCGGTGCCGACCGCCATGGCGCCGACCGCCGGGCGGGACGCCTCGAACGTGGCCATGGCCGCGTTCTTCACGCGCTCGCCGCCGGCCTTCGCCTTCTCCCGGGCGCGGGCGAGCCGCTCGTCCAGCTTCTCCTTGCCGCCGAGCAGGCAGGAGCCGGGCACCCGGACGTTGTCGAGGATGACCTCGGCGGTGTGCGAGGCGCGGATGCCGTGCTTCTTGAACTTCTGGCCCTGGGCGAGGCCGGCCGTACCCGGCGGAACGATGAAGGAGGCGTGGCCCTTGGAGCCCAGCTCCGGGTCGACCACGGCGACGACGACGTGGACGTTCGCGATGCCGCCGTTGGTCGCCCAGGTCTTGGTGCCGTTGATCACCCACTCGTCCTTGGCCTCGTCGTACACGGCACGCGTGCGCATGGAGGCGACGTCGGAGCCGGCGTCGGGCTCGGAGGAGCAGAACGCGGCGACCTTGACGTCGTTCTGGTCGCCGTACATCTGCGGGATCCAGGTGCCGATCTGTTCCTCGGTTCCGTTGGCGAGCACGCCCACGGCGGCGAGGCCGGTGCCCACAATGGAGAGGGCGATGCCCGCGTCGCCCCAGAACAGCTCCTCCATGGCCATCGGGATGCCGAGGCCGGTGGGGTCGAAGTACTGCTGCGCGTAGAAGTCGAGGGAGTAGATGCCGACCTTCGCGGCCTCCTGGATGACCGGCCAGGGAGTCTCCTCGCGTTCGTCCCACTCCGCCGCCGCGGGGCGGATCACGTCCGCGGCGAAGCCATGGAGCCAGTCGCGCACTTCCTTCTGTTCGTCGTTCAGCTCCATGGTGAACTCGGCCATGTCCCCTCCAATGGCGATGGTGCGATGTTACTTGCGGTAACCCGAGTGTGTTACTGATCGGTAGGAAAAGTCAACCGTCGATGACGCCTCGGTATCCCGTTCGATGTCAGGGGCACAGTCAGTGTTAGTTTGCGCAGGCGTCACCGAATCAGCACGGGTGGGGAGAGCACATGGACACCACGCAGCGGACCGATCAGCAGCGGTCCGCCGACCGCCGACGGCGCGAGCTGCTGGAGGCCGCCGACCGGGTGGTGCTGCGCGACGGCCCGCAGGCGTCGATGAACGCGATCGCGGCGGAGGCGGGCATCACGAAGCCGATCCTCTACCGGCACTTCGGTGACAAGAGCGGCCTTTACGCAGCCTTGGCCAAGCGGCACACCGACGCCTTGCTGGCATCGCTGCGGGCGGCGCTGGACGCTCCCGCCGACCGGCGCGAGCGGGTCGAGTCCACGCTGGACACGTACCTCGCCGCGATCGAGGCACGGCCCCAGGTGTACCGGTTCCTCATGCATCCGGCGGAGGGCAGCAGCGTGCCGTTGCTGCGCAGGATGGGCGAGGAACTGGCCCAGGTCATCGAGGAGCGGGTGGATCTGGGGCCGCAGAGCCAGCAACTGGCGCGGGTGTGGGGGCACGGGATCGTCGGCATGATGCACGCGGCGGGTGACTGGTGGCTGGGGGACCGTCCCTGTTCCCGGGCCGAGTTGGTGCGATCCCTCGCCGACCTGTTGTGGGGTCGGCTCGCGGCGGCCGGGGACAAGATGGGCGGTCCCGGGTTCTGACGGCCGCTCCCCTCACCGGCGCCAGGAAGCCCGGGCGATCTGCCGCATCAGTCTGCGCCTGCGCCATCCCGTCACGCGGTCGGCATACACCGTGCCGTCGAGGTGGTCGCACTCATGCTGCAGGCACCGGGCGAAGAAGCCGGTGCCGTGGACGGTGACCGGGTCGCCGGTCACCGTGAAGCCCTCGACCACCGCGTGGTCGTAGCGCTCGGTCCCCGCCTCCAGACCCGGCAGGGACAGGCAGCCCTCCGGGCCCCGGATCACCACCCCGTCGGTCTCGACCAGGCGCGGGTTCACGATGTGACCGAGATGACGCACGTCCTCGTCGTCCGGACAGTCGTACACGAACACCCGCAAGCCCACCCCGACTTGGTTCGCGGCCAGGCCCACCCCCTGCGCCGCGTACATCGTGGCGAACAGGTCCTCCACGAGGGCCGCCAGGTCGGGGCCGAAGTCCGTGACGTCCCGGCAGGGCTCGCGCAGCACCGCGTCGCCGAGCAGGGTGAGAGGCCGGACGCGCCCGTGGGCGCCCGCAATGGAACCGTGTCGCATGGCGGCAAGGGTACGGTTCGTATCGCTCATGCCCGCCGCCGAAGGCATGGGCCGGGATTCGGGTGTGCGAATGGATCTCGATAGGCTGAGGTTCACACCACGTAGCCGGATGGCCCCAGGCGGCGGCGCGTACGCAAGGAGGATCGAGAACTGATGGCAGGCAACTCGGACCCGCTCTCGCCGCGGGCCAAGCTGGCCGTGACCGCGGGCAAGGCGGTCGCTGCGGCATCGCGGGCCGCGGGACGCGGCAGCGGGTCGGTGATCGGTGGCCGGGTCGCGCTGAAACTCGACCCCGATCTGCTCGGGCGGCTCGCCCAGAACCTGGACGTCGTCCTGGTCTCCGCCACCAACGGCAAGACCACGACCACCCGGCTCATCGCCGAGGCGCTGCGCGCCGCGGGCCCGGTCGTGTCGAACGCGCTCGGCGCCAACATGCCCGCCGGTATCACCTCGGCGCTGGCGGGCGGCTCGGACGCGAAGTTCGGCGTCATCGAGGTCGACGAGAAGTACCTGGCCGGTGTGGCCCGGGACACGTCCCCGAAGTGCATCGCGCTGCTGAACCTCTCCCGCGACCAGCTGGACCGCGCGGCCGAGACCCGGATGCTCGCCGAGAACTGGCGCGAGGGCCTGGCCGGCTCCAAGGCCGTGATCGTCGCCAACTGCGACGACCCGCTGGTGGTGTGGGCCGCGTCCTCCTCCCCGAACGTGGTCTGGGTCGCGGCCGGGCAGATGTGGCAGGAGGACGCCTGGTCCTGCCCGTCGTGCGGTGGCGTGATGCAGCGCCCGGGCGACGACTGGTTCTGCGGCGAGTGCGGGTTCCGGCGGCCCACGCCGACCTGGGCGCTGTCCGGGGACCACGTCCTGGACCCGCACGGCTCGGCCTGGCCGATCCACCTGCAGCTGCCGGGCCGCGCCAACAAGGCCAACGCCGCGTCCTCGGCGGCGGTCGCCGCCGTCTTCGGCGTGCCGCCGCAGGTCGCCCTGGAGCGGATGTACCAGGTGCAGGCGGTGGCCGGCCGGTACGACGTCGTCCAGTTCCAGAACCGCGACCTCAGGCTGCTGCTCGCCAAGAACCCGGCCGGCTGGCTGGAGACGTTCTCCCTGATCGACCCGGCGCCCGCGCCGGTGATCCTGTCCGTGAACGCCCGCTCCGCCGACGGCACCGACACCTCCTGGCTGTGGGACGTCGACTACACGCGGCTGACCGGCCACCCGATCTTCGTCATCGGCGACCGGAAGCTGGACCTCGCCGTCCGCCTGGAGGTCGCGAACCAGCACTTCCAGGTCTGCGACAACCTCGACCAGGCCGTGCAGATGTGCCCGCCCGGCCGGATCGAGGTCATCGCGAACTACACCGCGTTCCAGGACCTGCGCCGCCGCGTCGGCAACTGAACAGGAAGGGCGAGCACCCCATGAGCGACAACCAACTACGGCTGGTGTGGATCTATCCGGACCTGCTGAGCACCTACGGCGACCAGGGCAACGCCCTCGTCGTGGAGCGCCGGGCCCGGCAGCGCGGCCTGGACGTGGCCCGGCTCGACGTGCGCAGCGACCAGCCGATCCCGACCTCCGGCGACATCTACCTGATCGGCGGCGGCGAGGACCGTCCGCAGCGGCTCGCCGCCGAGCGGCTGCGCCGTGACGGCCATCTGCACCGGGCGGTGGAGAACGGCGCGATCGTCTTCTCCGTCTGCGCCGGCTACCAGATCCTCGGCCACGAGTTCATCAACGACCTCGGCCAGCGCGAGCCGGGCCTCGGCCTGCTCGACGTGGTGTCGGTGCGCGGCGAGAAGGAACGGTGCGTCGGCGACGTGCTGGCGGACATCGACCCGCAGCTGGGCCTGCCCCAGCTGACCGGCTTCGAGAACCACCAGGGCGTCACCCACCTCGGCCCCACCGCCCGGCCCCTCGCGAAGGTGCTGGTCGGCAACGGCAACGGCACCGGGGACGGCACGGAGGGCGCGTACAACGGGACCGTCTTCGGCACGTACATGCACGGGCCGGTGCTCGCCCGCAACCCGCTCCTCGCCGACCTGCTGCTGAAGCTGGCGCTGGACGTCAACGCGCTGCCGCCGATCGACGACCGCTGGTACGAGGCGCTGCGCGACGAGCGCATCACCGCCGCGCAGCAGCCCGCGTAACCCCACCGCGCGACGCTGCGCGTCACCCGGGTGTCACCGGGATTTCAGCGTGGTCCGGCAGGCTCGTGGCGGGCCCGCCTGACGGTCCGTCCGCTCACATGTGCGGGCGCGTCCAGCAGGCGGACGCCCGCTACGGAGCCACCCCCTCACGCCGGTAGGGTGACCGGGAATCCGCCGGACAACGTGGTCCGGTCTACCCGGCCCACGTTGAGAAGGTATATCGGGCTATGCGCATTGGTGTCCTCACGTCCGGCGGCGACTGCCCCGGCCTGAACGCCGTCATCCGGTCCGTCGTGCACCGTGCCGTCGCCGACCACGGCGACGAGGTCATCGGTTTCCGGGACGGCTGGAAGGGCCTCCTGGAGTGCGACTACCTCAAGCTCGACCTGGACGCCGTGGGCGGCATCCTGGCCCGCGGCGGCACCATCCTCGGCTCCTCCCGGGTCCGCCCGGAGCACCTGCGGGACGGGGTGGAGCGGGCCAAGGGCCATGTCCGGGAACTCGGTCTGGACGCGATCATCCCGATCGGCGGTGAGGGCACGCTGAAGGCGGCCCGGCTGCTGTCGGACAGCGGGCTGCCCATCGTGGGCGTGCCCAAGACCATCGACAACGACATCGCCGTCACCGATGTCACCTTCGGCTTCGACACCGCGGTGACCGTGGCCACCGAGGCCCTGGACCGGCTGAAGACCACCGCCGAGTCCCACCAGCGCGTGCTGATCGTGGAGGTCATGGGCCGGCACACCGGCTGGATCGCGCTCCACTCCGGCATGGCGGCCGGCGCCCACGCCGTCGTCGTACCCGAGCGGCCCTTCGACATCGAGGAGTTGGCGCGCAAGGTCGGCGAGCGGTTCGAGGCGGGCAAGCGGTTCGCCATCGTGGTCGCCGCGGAGGGCGCCAAGCCGAAGCCCGGCTCCATGGAGTTCGACGAGGGCGGCAAGGACATCTACGGCCACGAGCGCTTCGCCGGGATCGCCCGGCAGCTGTCGGTCGAGCTGGAGCACCGGCTCGGCAAGGAGGCCCGTCCGGTGATCCTCGGGCATGTGCAGCGGGGCGGTACGCCGACCGCGTACGACCGGGTGCTGGCGACCCGTTTCGGCTGGCACGCGGTGGAGGCCGTGCACCGGGGCGAGTTCGGCACGATGACCGCGCTGCGCGGGACCGACATCGTGATGGTGTCGCTGGCGGAGGCGGTCGAGACGCTGAAGACCGTACCGGTGGAGCGGTACGACGAGGCGGAGTGCGTCCTGTAGTCCACCCGGGAACAACCCGCCCCCGGTCACAGCCGTGACCGGGGGCGGTTCTACTCTTGGGGGCGGACAACTCGCACAACCCCCACGAAACAGGAGCCGGCGGATGGATCACAGCGGGCACGGCATGACCATGGATCTGCCGCCGTTCACGCTGGGGCGAGGGCTCGAGTGGTCGGCGGACCCCTTCTTCCTCATCGCCTGCCTGGCCGGTCTGGGCCTGTACGGCTGGGGTGTCGTACGGCTGCGGCGGCGCGGGGACGCCTGGCCGGTGAGCCGTACCGTCTCCTACGTCGTCGGCGTGCTCACCATCGCGCTGGTGATGTGCACCAAGCTGAACGACTACGGCATGGTCATGTTCAGCGTGCACATGGTGCAGCACATGGTGATCAGCATGCTGTCGCCGATCCTGATCCTGCTCGGCGCCCCGGTCACCCTGGCGCTGCGCGCGCTGCCGACCGCCGGCAAGGGCCGCAAGGGTCCGCGCGAGCTGCTGCTGATGCTGCTGCACAGCCGGTACATGCGGGTCGTCACCCACCCGGCGTTCACCATCCCGCTGTTCATCGCGAGCCTGTACGCCCTGTACTTCACCCCGCTGTTCGACTTCCTGATGGGCTCCAGGGCCGGGCACCTCGCGATGATGGTGCACTTCCTCGCGGTCGGTGTCGTGTTCTTCTGGCCGATCATCGGAGTCGACCCGGGCCCGCACCGGCCGGGTCACCTGATGCGGATGCTGGAGCTGTTCGCGGGCATGCCGTTCCACGCGTTCTTCGGTATCGCGCTGATGATGGCGTCGACGCCGATGGTGGACACCTTCAGGAACCCGCCCGCCTCCCTCGGCGTCGAGGCGCTCTCCGACCAGAGCTCGGCGGGCGGCATCGCCTGGGCGTTCAGCGAGATCCCGTCCGTGCTGGTGCTGATCGCCCTGCTGTTCCAGTGGTACCGCTCCGAGCAGCGGCAGGCCAAGCGCAAGGACCGGGCCGCCGACCGGGACGGCGACACGGAGCTGGAGGCGTACAACGCCTACCTGGCCTCGCTGAACGCGCGCGAGGGCTAGTCGCACCTATCCCCTCCGGGCCCGAACCGGGGCACCATGGTCAGGGACGGACCATGAGGAGGGTGTCGCGATGCCCGGTTCCACGAACGGTTCCACCAAGACGATGGGGGCGCTCACGGTCGGCGGGCTGGTCCTCGTGACCGCCTACACGGTCGCGCTGGGCAGCAACGGCTGGCTGTGGTTCGGGTGGGTGGTGCTGGGTCTGCTGACCCTCGCCCTGGTGGTCACCCAGGCGTAGCACCGCCCTCGCGGGCCTGGCTGATTACAGTGCCCGCATGAACAGCAGGGCTGCGTCCTTCGACGACCTCGACGGCAAGATCATTACGGCGCTCATGGCGAACGCCCGCACCAGCTTCGCCGAGATCGGGGCGGCGATCGGGCTGTCCGCCACCGCGGTCAAACGGCGGGTGGACCGGCTGCGCGAGACCGGGGTGATCACCGGGTTCACGGCGACGGTCAAGCCCTCGGCGCTGGGCTGGCGCACCGAGGCGTACGTCGAGGTCTACTGCGAGGGCGCGGCCCCGCCCCGGCGGCTGGCGGAGGTCGTCCGCAACCATCCGGAGATCGCGGCGGCCATGACCGTCACCGGCGGCGCCGACGCACTGCTGCACGTGCGTGCCCGGGACGTGGAGCACTTCGAGGAGGTGCTGGAGCGGATCCGCGCCGAGCCGTTCATCCGGAAGACGATCAGCGTGATGGTGCTGTCCCATCTGCTCCCGGAAAGCCCGGAAGCGGGCGCCACCCATCCGGCCCCCGAATGACCCCGGTCTCGCGCAGGACTCGTGCGTGACCTGCGCCGACAACGCAGCGATGCTGCGCATCTGCGCAGCTTTTCTCGCTTGTCGTCCGTCTTCCTCCCTTCTTACCGTGGTGGCATCCCTCAGTGACACACAGGAAAGCGGAGGAAACCCTCTGTGTCCGAAAGCCGTGTGCCGCGTTCCCGGCGCTTTCTGGTCTGTGAACCCAGACACTTCGCCGTGCAGTACGCGATCAACCCCTGGATGCATCCCGACAAGCCGGTCGACGTGGACCTGGCCCAGGAGCAGTGGCAGGCGCTGATCCGCGCCTACCGGGCCCACGGCCACAGCGTCGACACCGTCGAGCCGGTCCCGGGCCTGCCCGACATGGTGTTCGCCGCCAACGCGGCGTTCGTCGTCGGCGGCCGGGTGTTCGGCTCGCTGTTCCACGCTCCGGAGCGGCGCCCGGAGTCGGTGCACTACGACACCTGGTTCAAGGCGGCGGGGTACGACGTGTACCGCCCCGAGTCGGTGACCGAGGGCGAGGGCGACCTAGTGTGGACGGGCCGGTACGTGCTCGCCGGCACCGGGTTCCGCACCACCCGCGAGGCGCACCGGGAGGCGCAGGAGTTCCTCGGCCACCCGGTGATCGGCCTGACCCTGGTGGACCCGTACTTCTACCACCTGGACACCGCGCTGTTCGTCCTCGACGACGACAACGTCTGCTACTACCCGGAGGCGTTCTCGCCGGGCAGCCGGGAGGTGCTGCGGCGCCTGTACCCGGACGCGGTGCTCGCCACCCGCGAGGACGCCATGGCGTTCGGCCTGAACTCCGTCTCCGACGGCCGGCACGTCTTCATCGCGCCCCGGGCCGAGGCGCTGGCCGAACGGCTGGCCGGCCACGGCTATGTCCCCGTCCCCGTCGACCTGTCCGAGTTCCACAAGGCCGGCGGTGGCATCAAGTGCTGCACCCAGGAGATCCGCTGATGACCGCACCCGCGCGCACCCGTACGTCCGACGACCTGATCCGCGCGGAGGAGCCGGTTCTCGCGCACAACTACCACCCGCTGCCCGTGGTCGTGGCCCGCGCCGAGGGCACCTGGGTGGAGGACGTCGAGGGCAACCGCTACCTCGACATGCTGGCCGGCTACTCGGCCCTCAACTTCGGCCACCGGCACCCGGCGCTGATCGAGGCGGCCCACCGCCAGCTCGACCGGCTCACCCTCACCTCCCGCGCCTTCCACAACGACCGGCTGGCCTCCTTCGCCGAGCGGCTCGCGAAGCTGACCGGCCTGGACATGGTGCTGCCGATGAACACCGGCGCGGAGGCGGTGGAGAGCGGCATCAAGGTGGCCCGCAAGTGGGCGTACGACGTGAAGGGCGTCCCGGCCGACCGGGCGACGATCGTGGTCGCGGCGGAGAACTTCCACGGCCGTACGACGACGATCGTCAGCTTCTCCACGGACGAGACCGCCCGCGCCGGCTTCGGCCCCTTCACGCCCGGCTTCAAGGTCGTGCCGTACAACGACCTGGCCGCGCTGGAGGAGGCCGTCGACGACACCACGGCGGCGGTGCTGATCGAACCCGTCCAGGGCGAGGCCGGGGTGATCATCCCGGACGAGGGTTATCTCGCCGGGGTACGGGAGCTGACCCGCCGCAAGGGGTGTCTGTTCATCGCGGACGAGATCCAGTCGGGCCTCGGCCGCACGGGCCGTACCCTCGCCGTCGAGCACGAGGGCGTCGTCCCGGACGTGCTGCTGCTCGGCAAGGCGCTGGGCGGCGGCATCGTGCCGGTGTCGGCGGTGGTGGCCCGGCGCGAGGTGCTGGGGGTGCTGCACCCGGGTGAGCACGGCTCGACGTTCGGCGGCAACCCGCTCGCGGCGGCGGTCGGCACGGCCGTGGTCGAGCTGCTGGAGACCGGTGAGTTCCAGCGCCGGGCGGCCGAGCTGGGGGTGGTCCTGCGGGACGGCCTGACCGAGCTGGTGGGCAAGGGCGTGACCGGGTTCCGCGCGCGCGGGCTGTGGGCCGGCGTGGACGTCGACCCGGCGCTCGGCACCGGCCGCGAGATCAGTGAGCGCCTGATGCGCGAGGGGATCCTGGTCAAGGACACCCATGGCTCCACGATCCGGCTGGCCCCGCCGCTGACCATCACGGCGGAGGAGCTGCGGTCCGCGCTGGCCGCCCTGGAGAAGGTGCTGGTCTGAGGGACGGCGGTCTGAGGGACGGCGGGCGGGGGCCGGCGGTGTGACCGGCTCCCGCCCGCCGCGTGCGTCACTTCTGGCCGAGGAGCTTCTTCATCTCCTTGATCTCGGCGTTCTGCGCGGTGACGATGTCGTCCGCCATGGCGGTGGCGGCACCGTAGCGGCCCTTGTCCTTCTCGGTGGTGGCCATCGCTACGGCGCCCTGGTGGTGCTCGATCATCAGGGTCAGGAACCGGGTGTCGAAGTCCTTGCCGCCGGCCTTCTTCAGGGCCGTCATGTCGGCCTCGCTCATCATCCCGGGCATCCCGGAGTGGTCGGAGTGGCCGGAGTGGTCCATGCCGGCCATGGGGACCTCCTCCCCCCAGGACTCCAGCCAGCCGGTCATGGTGCGGATCTCCGGGTCCTGTGCCTTCTCGATGCGCGAGGCGAGGTCCTTCACCTCGGCCGAGGCGGCCCGGTCGTCGGTGAGTTCCGCCATCTCCAGGGCCTGCCGGTGGTGCGGGATCATGCCCTGCGCGAAGGCGACGTCCTGGGCGTTGTGCGCGGCGGCCGACGCGGAGGCGCCGGCGGTGGCGGAGGCGCCGTGGCCGCTGTGACCGCTGCCGCTGTCGCCGTCGCCACTGCCACAGGCGGTCAGGACGAGGGCACCGGTCACGGCGAGAGCGGCGAGGGCGGCACGGCGGGTCAGGGAACGGGCGGAACGGGTGAAACGGGTGGTCATGCGGAGAACTCCTGCTGTTGTGGAGGGATTCGGGCACGCGTGAGCACGACCGCGGCACCTGCGCACGGCAGGGCGTACTGCGCCTGGCAGGGCGTACTGCGCCTGGCAGGGCGTGCGGCCGGGGCGGCCTCTAGATCCGCAGGAGTTGGAGTTCGGCCAGATCGGGCGGGGCCCGGGCGCCGTCCGGTGCCGTGACGGGACCGGAGCGCGGGCAGGGAGCCGGCGCGGGGGCGGTCACCGGGCCGGGGGCCGGCGCGGGCAGCTGCGGGCCGCCGTCCACCGCGCCCGAGGCGCAGCTGGGGTCGGCGTGGTGCAGCCGGTGGCCGCCGCAGTGACCGGTGCCGTCCGGGCAGTCGTCCGGCGCGGTGACGGCGACGGCGCCGTACGCGGCCCGGGTGTGTCCGGCGTGTCCCGTGCCCCCGCCGGGGGCGAGGGCGTGCATGCCGAGCAGCCCGGCCAGCAGGGCCAGCACGAGCAGCGCGCGGTGCCGCCGCTGGGGCGGTCGCGGGGCGTGCGCTCGGGTGCCGGTCATCGGGGACATCGTACGGGGGCCGGTAGCGGCCGGAGCGCAGGGGCGCACCGGGCCGGGGCCGGTGTTCCCGCGCCGGGTCAGCATGACCCGGGCCGCGGGCGGTTACAGATGACTCACACCGGCCGAAGCGGAGTGAGGGGCGAGCCGTGTTCTACTACCTGCTCAAGTACGTGTTCCTGGGGCCGTTGCTCAGACTGGTCTTCCGTCCCCGGATCGAAGGCCTGGAGCACGTGCCCGCGTCGGGCCCGGCGATCATCGCCGGGAACCACCTGTCCTTCTCCGACCACTTCCTGATGCCGGCGATGCTGAAACGTCGCATCACCTTCCTCGCCAAGGCGGAGTACTTCACCGGGCCGGGGGTCAAGGGCCGGCTGACCGCGTTCTTCTTCCGCAGCGCCGGGCAGATCCCGGTGGACCGCTCGGGCAAGGAGGCGGGGCAGGCCGCGATCCGTGAGGGGCTCGGGGTGCTGCGCAAGGGGGAACTGCTCGGCATCTACCCGGAGGGCACACGCTCGCACGACGGCCGGCTGTACAAGGGCAAGGTCGGGGTCGCCGTCATGGCCCTCACGGCCGGGGTGCCGGTGGTGCCCTGCGCGATGATCGGCACGTTCGAGGCCCAGCCGCCCGGCAAGGTCGTCCCCAGGATCCGCCCGGTGACCATCCGCTTCGGCGAGCCCCTGGACTTCTCCCGCTATGCCGGCATGGAGAACGAGAAGGCCGTGCTGCGGGCGGTCACCGACGAGATCATCTACGCGATCCTGACGCTGTCCGGGCAGGAGTACGTCGACGAGTACGCGGCGGTCGTCAAGGAGCGGCAGGCGGCGGAACAGCGGGCGCGCGAGCGCAGGTTCCCGCGGGCGCCGTTCGCCTGATCTCTGCCGTCGGCAGAAGGGCGCCGCCGCCCGTGGCCGGATGCCTAGGCTCACCGTATGAGGACAGCGGTGGTGATCGGGGCGAGCGGGCAGATCGGGCGGCCGGTGGTGGCGGCGCTGGCGCGGGACGGCTGGGCGGTGACGGCCGCCTCGCGCGGTGGCGGCCGGGACGCGGCGTGGGACGAGGGGGTGCGGACGGTCCGGCTCGACCGCGCCGACGACACGGCCCTGGCCTCACTGGTGGGCGACGGCTGCGACCTGGTGGTCGACGTGGTCGCCTACGATGCCGGGCACGCACGGCAGTTGACGGGCCTCGCGGGCCGGATCGGCTCGGCGGTGGTGATCTCCAGCGTCTCCGTGTACGAGGACGGCGCGGGGCGCGGCTTCGACACGCAGGGCGAGCCGGACGGCTTCCCGGTCTATCCGGTGCCGGTTCCCGAGACCCAGCCGACGGTCGCTCCGGGCGAGGCCTCCTACAGCACCCGCAAGGCCGCGCTGGAGCATGAACTCCGGGAGTCGGGCGGCGCGTTGCCGGTCACGGTGCTGCGGGCGGGGGCGGTGCACGGGCCGTACAGCCCGTTGCCGCGCGAGCTGTACTTCGTGAAGCGGAATCTGGACGGGCGGCGTGACCGGGTGCTGGCCCACCGGGGCGAGAGCCGGTTCCATCCCGCGAGTGCCCGGAACATCGCCGAACTGGTGCGGCTGGCGGCGGCCCGGCCGGCCTCCCGGGTGCTCAACGCCTGTGACGCGGACGCGCCGACGGTCGCCGGGATCGGCGCGGCGATCGACGCCGTGATGGGGGTGGAGACCCGGACCGCGTACCTCGACGGGCCGCCGGCCGGTTCCGTCGGCCGGACGCCGTGGTCGGTGCCGCTGCCGGTGGTGTTCGACATGTCCGCCGCCGAGCGGGAGCTGGGCCACCGGCCGGTGGTGTCGTACGCCGAGAGCCTGCCGGAGACGGTGGAGTGGCTGACCGGCGCGCTGCAGGGGCGGGACTGGCGGGCGGCCTTCCCGCTGCTCGCCCAGGTCTACCCGGACCTGTTCGACTACGCGGCGGAGGACGCCTGGCGCGGCGCATGACGGGCGCATGGCAGAGGGGCGGCCGGAAGAGTCCGGCCGCCCCTCGTCACCGTACCGGTGCGGTTACGGCTTGGGCGTGGCGTGCGGGGCGCAGGTCACGTCCTCGCCGTCCAGCGCGCCGTCGAGCAGGTAGGCGTCGACGCGCTGGTTGATGCAGGGGTTGACCAGGCCGGTGACGCCGTGGGAGCCCGCGTTCTTCTCGGTGATCAGGCGGGAGCCCTTGAAGCGCTTGTGCAGCTCGACGGCGCCGTCGTACGGGGTGGCGGCGTCACGCGTGGACTGCACGATCAGGACCTTCGGCAGACCCTTGTGGGTCCTGACCTCGACCGGGGTGTGCTGCTTGGCGGACCAGGTGGCGCACGGCAGGTTCATCCAGGCGTTGGACCAGGTCAGGAACGGGTAGTCCTTGTGGAGCCGGGTGTTGTCCCGGTCCCAGCGCTGCCAGCTGGTGGGCCACTTGGCGTCGGCGCACTCGACGGCCGTGTA
Source organism: Streptomyces sp. NPDC028928 (assembly GCF_055564915.1). Taxonomy (NCBI): domain Bacteria; kingdom Bacillati; phylum Actinomycetota; class Actinomycetes; order Kitasatosporales; family Streptomycetaceae; genus Streptomyces; species Streptomyces sp. NPDC028928. The sequence continues at coordinate 92,279 of NZ_JBVHVI010000007.1, read as the reverse complement.
GACGGCGTTGCCGTTCTCCGCGGAGATGTTGCCCGCGGTGTCCGACAGGTCCGGGGCGGCGGCGTCGACCAGCGCCTGGGTGTCACCGGCGACGTACTTGCTGAAGGCGGTGGCGACCGGCACCCACGAGGAGTCGTAGTACGGAGCGCTCTGGAAGAAGGAGATCAGCTCGGCCGGGCCGACGACCCCGCCGATCGGGTGCTTCTTCGCGGTGGCCCGCAGGTCCAGCCACTTGGCCTGGACGGCGGCGCGGGTGGTGCCGAGGTGGAAGGCGGCGTCGTTGGCGGCCACCCAGTCCTGCCAGTCCTTCCAGCGCCCCTCGAAGGCGACGTCCTGGTCCAGGTTGGCCTGGTACCAGATCTTCTCCCGCGAGGGGTTGACCACGCTGTCCACGACCATGCGGCGCAGGTGGCCCGGGAAGAGGGTGCCGTAGACGGCGCCGAGGTAGGTGCCGTAGGAGACGCCGAGGTAGTTGAGCTTCTTCTCGCCCAGAGCAGCGCGGATGACGTCCAGGTCGCGCGCGGTGTTCGGCGTGGTCATGTGCGGCAGCATCGCGCCGCTGCGCTCGGCACAGCCATCCGCGTACTCACGGGCCAGCTTGCGCTGCGCGTTCTTGTCGGCCGTGCTGTCCGGCACCGGGTCCATCTTGGGCGCCTTGACGAACTCCTGCGGGTCGATGCAGGAGATGGGCGCCGAGTGGCCGACGCCGCGCGGGTCGAAGCCGACGAAGTCGTAGGCCTTGGCGACGTTCGCCCAGATGGCGTTCTTGGTGGTGACCCGGCGCGGGAAGCGCAGACCGGAGCCGCCGGGGCCGCCCGGGTTGTAGATGAGCGCGCCCTGGCGCTCCTTCTTGGTGCCGGTGTTGCCGATGCGGTCCACGGCGAGCTTGATCTGCTTGCCGTAGGGGTGGGCGTAGTCGAGCGGCACGCTGACCCAGCCGCACTGGATGGGCTTCTCCAGCCCCCAGTCGGCCGGGCAGTCCTGCCACTTGATGCCGGCCTTGGCGGCGCGGGCGGCGGCTGTCTCGGCGCCCTTGGCCTCCCGGTCCGGACCCGGCCGGCTCGCGGCACCGGCCATCGGTGCCGACACGGCGCCGGCGATCAGGGTGGCGGTGACGAGTACTCCGGCGGAACCGAGTGCCAGCAGACGGCTCTTCGGTCTGTTCTCCCTCAAGTGGGCCCCTCCCCGTACCTCGCTGTGAGTTGTCAGGCGGGGATCCTCTCGGCTGTGAGCGCGCCGAGAACAGGGTTTGCCGGTGTTCTTTACCAATCCGATAACCGGATGATCATGTTCGAGCCGCGAACTGCCCGCTCGCCTCAGCCGAGCCCGGTGAGCGCCTCGTCCAGGAGCCGTCGCAGGCGCAGGGCGTCGGGCGCGACGGCACTGACGAGAACCGCCGGTCCGGCCAGCGGTATCAGGGCCGCGCTCTCCCCCAACATCCGCGCCCCCACCGGGGAATCCGTGAACTCGGGCCCCACCACGACGAGCTGGCCCACCGCACGGTGTCCCGCCAGCACCGCCGGCCCGTCCCAGCCGCCCGGTGCGCCCAGGCCGCAGGACAGCTCCTGGTCCAGTACGGTCCGGCCCGCGACGCGCACGGTGAGGCGGCTGGTGAGCCGGCCGGGCTGCTCCCCGGCCCGTCCCAGGACCTGCTCCTCGCGCAGGACGAGACGGGCGCCGGCGGCGAGTTCGGCCCGGGTGGTGACGTACAGGTCGCTGCCGTCGGCGGAGATCAACTGCTCGGGCAGCCAGTGCAGTTCGGCGCCGTCGGCCACGTCGAGCCGGACGTCGTAGCGGGCCTCGCCCTTGGTCTGGCCCGGCAGGGCGAGGGTGGCGGCGGCCGAGCCGACGTGCAGCCGGGCGCCCTCCTCCACCCGTGCCGACAGCGAGAAGCGGTCACCGCCGAGCGGCCCGCTCATCGCGCCGACGACCATGACCTTCGCCCCGGGTCCGGTCGACCGGGTGCGGCGCAGCGCCAGCGGGCCCTCTCCGTCCAGGACGGGCAGGGCCGTACCGCCGCGGCCGTCGGCGCGGGCGACGATCCGGGCGCTCGCCCGGACCCCGGTGACGGTCACGCCGTCCACGCGGCGAGCCGTTCGCGGACCCAGGCGGCCACCTCGAAGACGCCGGTCTCGCCGCGCAACGACTGGAAGACCACGGGGAGTCCGGCCCGCTGCGCCTTGGCGTCGGCGGCCATCCGGGCGAGGTCGGAGCCGACGTACGGGGCGAGGTCGGTCTTGTTGACGACGAGGAGGTCGGCGGTGGTGACGCCGGGCCCGCCCTTGCGCGGGATGTCGTCGCCGCCGGCCACGTCGATGACGAAGATCTGGGCGTCCACGAGGCCCTTGGAGAAGGTGGCGGTGAGGTTGTCGCCGCCGGACTCGACGAGGACCAGGTCCAGCGGGCCGACCGCGTCCTCCAGGTCCTCGACGGCTTCGAGGTTGGCGGAGATGTCGTCGCGGATCGCGGTGTGCGGGCAGGCTCCCGTCTCGACGGCGGTGATCCGCTCGGGCGGCAGCACGGCCTCCCGGAGCAGGAACTCGGCGTCCTCGCGGGTGTAGATGTCGTTGGTGACGACCGCGAGGGACAGCTCGTCGCGCAGCGCCCGGCAGAGCGCGGCGACGGTGGCGGTCTTGCCCGATCCGACGGGTCCGCCGAGTCCGATGCGCAGGGCGCGGCGGGCTCCGTCGGGGCGGTGCGCGTCCGCGCTGACGGCGGCGGGGCCGGGGTGGGTGTGGTCGAGGTGCATGTGCGGCTCCTTGTGCGCGTGGCCCGGTGTCGGCGAGGGCCGGTGCTGGTCCGAGCGGGGCGGCGGGGTGGGGCTACGTGTCTGGCGGCTAGCGGGGCTACGTCTCCGGGAGACCTGGCAGGACAGGCGCTGTTCGGCTGAGCGAGTCGGGTGGGCAGGGGCTACGTCTCCGGGAGACCTGGCAGGACGGGCGCTGTTCGGCTGAACGAGTCGGGTGGGCGGGTGGGCGAAGTCATGACGCGAACAGCCGCACCGGCCACGCGGCATGCGCCTCGGCCATGACCTCCAGCAGCGGTGCCGAAGCAGCGGGCAGTGCGTCGACCCCCTCGGCGGCCACTGTCCGCGCCGCCTCCGCCGCCGCGTCCGCCACGCGGTCCAGCTCGGGCGCCAGCCGGGCGAGAACCGCGGTCGCGTCGAACGGGTCGAGGCTCAGCAACCGCACGGTGGCCGTCGCCGGCCCGCTCACGCTCTCGTACGCCGCGCAGTGGGCCGCGTCCTCGGGCGCGAGTCCCGCCGCCCGGGCGGCCAGACCCAGCACGACCGGCTGATGGGCGCCCTTCGGGAACTGGCGGGCGATCGCGTCGAGTTCGGCGGACGGCCAGGTCGCCCGCGCGGCCCGCAGCAGCTGCCGGCCGAGCCGCCGCGCGGCGGCCCGCAGGGCCGGGGACGGGGTGCGGGCGTCGGCCGCAGCGTCCAGCTCGCCGGGGTCGGCACCGAGCACGGCGGCCGCCGCGAGCGCGCCCGCGACCAGCCCGGCGGTGTGCAGCCGGCCCCGGCAGAAGTCCTCCAGGCTCGCGGCGTCGGTGATGCGCCCGGCCTTGACGGCGGCCTCCGCCCCGCCGGAGTGCGCGTGCCCTCCGGCGGGAAAGCGGCCGTCGGCCAGGACCAGTAGTGCTGCCCTGGACATCAGAAGAGGAAGTAACGCTGGGCCATGGGCAGTTCGGCGGCCGGCGCGGCCTCGACCAGTTCGCCGTCGATGTGCACGGCGAAGCTGTCGGGGTCGATCCGGACGTCGGGCCGGGCGTCGTTCTCGCGCATGTCGGCCTTGGTGACCGCGCGCGTGGACTCGATCGCCCGGAACCGCTTGCCGAGCCCCAGCCGTTCCGGCAGCCCGTCCTCGATCGCCAGGTCCGAGACGAAGTTGACGGAGTTGGCGGCCGGGGCCCGGCCGATCGCGCCGTACATCGGGCGGGGCAGGATCGGCTGCGGGGTGGGGATGGAGGCGTTGGCGTCGCCCATCTGCGCGTACGCGATCTGTCCGCCCTTGATGACGAGGAGCGGTTTGACCCCGAAGAACGCCGGCTCCCACAGCACCAGGTCGGCGAGCTTTCCGGTCTCGACGGAGCCGATCTCGGCGGCGAGGCCCTGGGCGAGCGCCGGGTTGATCGTGTACTTGGCGACGTAGCGCCGTACCCGGTGGTTGTCGGCGCGGCCGTCGCCGGGCAGCGGGCCGCGGCGGCGCTTCATGACGTGCGCGGTCTGCCAGGTGCGCAGGACGACCTCGCCGACGCGCCCCATGGCCTGGGAGTCGGAGGAGATGATCGAGATCGCGCCGAGGTCGTGGAGGATGTCCTCCGCGCCGATGGTGGAGGGGCGGATCCGGGACTCGGCGAAGGCCAGGTCCTCGGGCACGGCCGGGTTGAGGTGGTGGCACACCATCAGCATGTCGAGGTGTTCCTCGGTCGTGTTGACGGTGAAGGGCCGGGTCGGATTGGTGGAGCTGGGCAGCACGTTCGGCTGCGAGACGACCGTCATGATGTCCGGGGCGTGGCCGCCGCCGGCGCCCTCGGTGTGGTACGAGTGGATGCCCCGGCCCGCGATCGCGGCGAGGGTGTCGCCGACGAAGCCCGCCTCGTTCAGGGTGTCGGTGTGGATGGCGACCTGGATGCCGGTCCGGTCGGCGACGGTGAGCGCGGCGTCGATGACGGCCGGCGTGGAGCCCCAGTCCTCGTGCAGCTTCAGGCCGACGGCGCCGCCGCGGATCTGGGAGAGCATCGCCTCGTGGCTGACGGTGTTGCCCTTGCCGAGGAAGCCGACGTTGACCGGGTAGGCCTCCATCGCCTCCAGCATCCGGGCCAGGTGCCAGGGGCCGGGCGTGACGGTGGTGGCCTTGGAACCCTCGGCGGGGCCGGTGCCGCCGCCGACCAGGGTGGTGACGCCGGAGGCCAGCGCCTCGTCGGCGATCTGCGGGCAGATGAAGTGGACGTGCGCGTCGATGGCGCCGGCGGTGAGGATGCGCCCGTTGCCCGCGATGATCTCGGTCTCGGGGCCGATGACGAGGTCGGGGTGGACACCGTCCATGGTGTCCGGGTTGCCGGCCTTGCCGAGGGCGGTGATCCGGCCGTCGCGGATGCCGACGTCGGCCTTGACGATGCCCCAGTGGTCGATGACGACGGCACCGGTGATCACGGTGTCCGGGGTGCCCTCGGCGCGGGTGGCGCGGGACTGGCCCATGGACTCGCGGATGACCTTGCCGCCGCCGAAGACCGCCTCGTCCCCGGAGCCGCCGGGGCCGCCGGAGCGGTCCTCCTCGATCTCGATCAGCAGGTCGGTGTCGGCGAGCCGGATGCGGTCGCCGGTGGTGGGGCCGAACAGGTCGGCGTAGGCGGCGCGGGAGATCTCAGCCATCGAGGGCACCTCCGGTCTCCCCGCGCAGCCCGGGCACGATCCGGGCGCCGGCGAGGGGGACGAGTTCGATCTCCACGGGGATGCCGGGCTCGAAGCGGACGGCGGTGCCGGCGGCGACGTTCAGCCGCTTGCCTCGGGCGGCGGCGCGGTCGAACTCCAGGCCGGGGTTGGCCTCGGCGAAGTGGTAGTGGGAGCCGACCTGGACCGGCCGGTCGGCGGCGTTGAGGACGGTGAGCCGGGTGACGTCACGGCCCGCGTTGCAGACGACGGGGTCGTCCGCGAACAGGATCTCTCCGGGAATCATCGCGGCGCCCTCAGATGATCGGCTCGTGGACGGTGACGAGCTTGGTGCCGTCCGGGAAGGTGGCCTCGACCTGGACGTCGTGGATCATCTCGGCGACCCCGTCCATGACGTCGTCCCTGGTCAGGATCTTGCGGCCGGAGGACATCAGCTCGGCGACGGTACGGCCGTCCCGCGCGCCCTCCAGGATGTGCGACGTGATGAGGGCGACCGCCTCCGGGTGGTTGAGCCTCAGGCCGCGGGCCTTGCGCTTCTCGGCCACGTCGGCCGCCACATGGATCAGCAGCCTCTCTTGCTCGTGCGGGGTCAGTTGCACGTCCCACCTCACAGTCCTTGCTCCGGACCGTGCGGGGTCCGGTTGCCGCAGCCACCACGACGGGGATAGGTGTAACACACAGACAAATCCCCGGAGCGTCATCAATCCGGGCAGAAAAACCCCTGGTGGCGTGGATCGGCAGGCTAGAACGCCGGAGTTTCAACGACGTTAACCAGACTTTGATCGGCCCATGACCGGCCGATGGGCTCCCGCAGAGGAGAGGGGCTCCGGCGGAGGGAGGAGGCGGCTCAGGACACGCCCGGCCGCCGGTGCTCCGCCGCGATCCCGAAGCGCTGCTGCTCGCGGGGTACGGAACCGGCCTCGCGCACCCCGGACACCGAGCTGATGACCTGTTCCTCGGCCGGCTCGTCCAGCGCGTCGAGCCGCTCCAGGTCGGCGGCCGAGACCAGCGCGACCAACGGCTTGCCGTGCCGGGTCACGACGACGCGCTCACCGCCGTACACGACGCGGTTGATCAGGTCGGCGAGCTCAGCCCTGGCTTGCGTCACCGGAATCTCGTAGGCCATACCCCCATCATAACGTGACGTACGTCCTGTACATTCTGTACAGAAGTCGAGCCCCGAGGGGGCCTCGTCACGAGGAGGCGTATGTCCATGTACCGACCGGCAGCCCGTCATGTCCTGCCCGAGTTCACCGAGCGCACGGGGAGCACCGTCCGCACCCTCGACCCGTACGCGAAGCTCTTCGAGGACCGGATCGTCTTCCTCGGCGCACCGGTCGACCACGCGGCGGCGAGCGACGTGACGGCGCAGCTGATGTACCTCGAACACGCGGCCCCGGACCGGGACATCACGCTGTACGTCAACTCGCCGGGCGGCTCCTTCGACGCCATGACGGCGATCTACGACACGATGCGGTACGTCAGTTGTGACGTCGCCACCTACTGCCTGGGCCAGGCCGGCGCCTCGGCCGCGGTGCTGCTCGCGGCCGGCACCCCGGGCAAGCGGTTCACCCTTCCGGGTGCACGCGTGGTGATCGAGCAGCCCGCGCTGCCCGAGCCGGTGCGCGGCCAGCCCAGCGACCTGCTCATCCAGGCCGAGGAGTTGGCCCGGACCCGCAGGACGCTCCAGGAGATGCTCGTCCGGCACACAGGGCGCACGGACGAGCAGGTCGGCCAGGACCTGGAGCGTGACCTGATCCTGGACGCCGCCGGAGCCGTCGCCTACGGTCTGGTGGACGGCATCGTGCCCAGCCGCCGGGACACGCCCGGCGCACCGGACGCGAGGTGAGCCGACCATGCTGCCGGACCTTCCGCCGCTGCCCGCCCTGACCCGCGCCGAGGGCGAGCTGATCGACCGTTACCTGGAGGCGGTCGACCTGCTCGGCCGTATCAACCCGGCCCGGCCCGGCGACACCTACCACGGGCTGCGCGCGGCGCAGGCCCTGGTGCGCAAGGCGGCAGAGCTGCGCGACGCGCTCGTACTGATGCACCAGCGGGGCGAGACGGAGCTGCACGGGGACACGCTGGCACGGGCCTTGCGGGTGCTGGACGGTGAGCGCCGGGCCGCTCGCGTCACGCTCCCGCCGGACGGCGTCGGCTGAGGCGGACACCCGTCCGGCCCGGCGGCACCCGGGCGTCGACAGACGTCGTTCGGGCGGGAATTGAAACGGCCCGAACGACGTACCGCCGACCGGTGTACATCCAGATCGTTTTCCGGGCCTCCCGAGTTGCGCGGCACGCGGGTCCGTGGGTCGCGTGACAGCGCTTCGTCCCAGGTCGGGGGCTACGTCCGGAAACTGACGGGGGCTCGAACAGAGCAGTGTCCACCCGAACGGGTGAGTGGTGAGTAACGCCACAAATCCCCGATTCCATTGGGATTTTCGGACAGTCGTGAGCCAAGATCCCTGTCTGACGACAAGCCCCCGCCACCGCGGCGGGGCGATCCGGGCGGACGCCGAGTCCTGCCGCCGCCCGGATGACCGGTCGACGGAGTGGATCGGCAGGAGTGGAGGACCCAAGCAAGGCGGGTCGCCGGAACGGATGTTCGTCCGACACGGACGGGCGTGAGGTTCCGAGCAACCCTTGGGGTGAAGCCGCGGCAACGCGGCCGGGCTACTTCGCCAGCCCGAATCCGACAGGTCATCCTTCACAGGCGGCTGACGAAGGGTTGCGCATGACTGCGCTCAATCGTGTCCCGTCGCTGATGGCCCGGGCCGGCACGGCCTCGGCTCTCACCCTCGCCGCCGTGGGCGGCTCGATCGCGGTGCCCGGTCTCGCAGGTGAGGCCTCCGCCGCGACCACGGCGACGAAAGCACTCCAGATCGCGGCCTCCAAGAAGGGTGCGCCGTACGCCTGGGGAGCCACCGGGCCGCGCCGGTTCGACTGCTCGGGGCTGACGCTCTACTCCTACAAGAAGGCGGGCAAGAAGCTGCCGCGCACCGCAGCGCAGCAGTACAACAAGACGCACCACATCTCCGCCCGCAGCCGCAAGGCGGGCGACCTCGTCTTCTTCCACTCGGGTTCGTACGTCTACCACGTCGGCATCTACGCCGGCCACGGGAAGATCTGGCACGCCCCCAAGACCGGCGACGTGGTCAAGCTCCAGAAGATCTGGACGAAGAGCGTCTGGTACGGCCGGGTCAGCTGACCCGCCCTCAGGCCAGGAGCGGCTCCAGCAGCAGGGCCGCTCCCAGGACCGTCAGCGCCACCCCGGTGCCCGCCTCAAGCCCACGGGCGGCCCGGGGCCGGCGCAGCCACCTGCCGAGCCGCTCCACGAGCAGGGCGACCAGCTGGAACCACAGCAGCGCCAGCGCGCACACGATCAGCGCGAGCAGCAGGGTCCGCGGCAGGGCCGGGCTGCCGGCCGGCACGAACTGCGGCAGCAGGCTCAGGAAGGTCAGCGAGGCCTTCGGGTTGAGCACGTTGGTGACGAACCCCTGCCGGAGCGGGTGCGCGGACCCGGCCGCGGCCTCCGCGGACGTCCGGGCGGGCCGCCGCAGCGCCCACAGGGTACGCACGCCGAGCTGGAGCACATAGGCGCCGCCCAGCAGCTGCAGGGCGTGGAACAGCGCGGGTACGGCGACCAGGACGGCGGCGACGCCGGCCACCGCCAGGCTGGTGTGCACCAGGAGCCCGCCCGCGATGCCGAGCCCGCACACCGCCCCGGCCCGGCGCGAGACGAGCGCGTTGCGTACGACCACGGCGAAGTCGGCGCCCGGCATGGCGACCAGGGCCGCGGCGATCCCGGTGAAGGCGATGAGCTGTGCGTCCATGCCGTCCACCCTGCCGGGCCAAAGCGTTCAGCAGGTATTTCGAATGGCCAGGCTCGGCCTTAAGCAATGCTTTAGCCTCTGGCTATGTACGACCCGACACGGCTCGCCGCGCTCGTGGCGGTCGCGGAGGCCGGCTCGATCACCCGGGCCGCCGACCGGCTCGGCTACACGCCGCCCGCCCTCTCCCAGCAGCTGGCCAAGCTGGAGCGGGAGGCGGGCACGGCACTGCTGGTGCGCCACCATCGCGGAGCCCGGCTGACCGAGGCCGGCGAGGTGCTGGTGGGCCATGCCCGGCGGGTGCTGGACGAGCTGGAGCGGGCCCGGCACGAACTGGCGCGGCTGACCGGTCTCACCGGCGGCGCGCTGCGGCTCGGCACCTTCCCGACCGCGGGGGTGCACCTGCTGCCGCCGGCGCTGAGCGCGTTCCGCCGGGCGCATCCCGACGTACGGCTCTCGGTCGCGGACTACGACCCGCCGTCCGGGGTCACCGCGGTGGCGGCCGGCGAGGTGGATCTGGCGCTCACCCACACCTACCATCCGGCGGAGCCCGTCCCGGTGCCGGCGGCGGTACGGCTGGAGCCGGTTCTGGTGGAGGAACTGGTGCTGGTGACGGCCCCGGGGCACGCGCTCGGCAGTGGCTCGGCCCGGCTGCCGCTGGCGGAACTGGCCGGACAGCCGCTGATCAGCATGGCCCCGCACCATCCGGCCCGGCGGGAGATCGAGGCCCTGCTCGCCGAGACGGGCGCCACACCGGCGCTGCTGGTGCCGACCCCCGGCTATGCCGTGGTGTGCGCGCTGGTCAGTGCCGGGCTGGGGGTGGCCGTCGTACCGGAGATGGTGGCGCGCACCGCGACGACACCGGTCGGCGTGCGGCCCCTGGAGGGCGGCAGGCTACGGCGCACGATCTCGGTGGCGTACCGCGCGGACGAGACGAACCCGGCGGCGGACGCCTTCCGGGCACTGCTGCGGGGGGCGTTCGGACGGGCGGCGAGAAGCACGGCAGGCTGAGCGCGCCGGTGCCAGGGCCACCGGTTCCTGATGTGCACCGACGCCTCGGGGAATCTGCCGTGCGTCACCTGTTCGGCGGCGCCTCGAAGCCCCGGCGCGTCCCCGTCCGGAGGGCCGGCACCCGCCCAGGGGACCAACCGCCCGCGCCCCCAGCACCCCAGCCCGCAAAACCAAGCCCCCGCCCCAAACGCCAGCACCCCGCCCCAAGGACCCGTACCCGCCCGAAAGACCAGCACCCAGCCCGGAAGGCCAGGGCTCCGCCTGGGATCCAGCACGCCACCGGAGGGCCAGCACCCGCCCGAAGGGCCACCTCCCCCGCAGCTCCAGCACCCGCCCGAACCCCCCGCCCGAACACCCACCCCCCCCACTCGACGGACCAGCCCACCACCCGAACCCCCGGCCCACCGCCCGAACACCAGCCCGCCGAAGGGTCAACCCCCGAAGCGCCAGTCCCACCCGAACCCCCGGCCCCCGCCCGCCCCCCGAAGGACTAGCCCACCGACCGAACGGCCAGCCCGTCGCCCGGAGGGCTAAGGCTTTGGCCGGCCCGCTGGGACCGGGGCTGCCGGGAGGGTCCAGGGGAGTTCGATGGAGACCGTCTTGCCGCCCTCGCGGGTGGGGCGGATGCGGAGTCTGCCGCCGCACTCCGCGGTGAGCCAGCGGATGATGACCATGCCGCGGCCGTTGTCCTGCTGGACGGCGGCGGGCAGTCTCTTCGGGAAGCGGGGATGGCTGTCCGTGACGCCGATGCGCAGGTGTTCGTCATGGTGCAGCGCGATGTCGACCGTGAAGGTGGGTGACTGACCGAAGGTGTGCTGTACGGCGTTCGTGGCGAGTTCGGAGACGATGAGGCGGACGGTGTCGGCCGTCTCGGTGTCCGACGGCAGGCCCCACTCCGCGAGGGTGCCGACGACGTAGGAGCGGGCGGCGGAGACCGAGGCGGGATCGCTCGGCAGAGTGACGGATGCTTCCAGGTGGTCTGCCATGGCGACGTCGTCCCTTTCCCACGGGACCGCGGTCCGACAGACGGCGGATGGTTCGAGTACGGTCCCGGACTGGTGCTTGTTCGCCAGACTGCCACCAACGGGCCGGTCACGGGGAGCGATCCACCGAGATATGCATATATCTGTCGCTCGAAGCGGTGAACTCTGCGACGCGAGACCGTATTTGGGCGGCCCGGAAGGAGTAAGGAGAAGCCCATGCAGAACGGTCCGGCGGTGCGGCGTCGAAAACTGGGCGCCGAACTGCGCACACTGCGTACCGGCGCTGGGCTCACGAGCGGTGAGGCGGCCCGGCTGGTCGGCTGGCACCAGTCGAAGGTCAGCCGCATCGAGACCGGCGCCAGCGGCGTGAAACCGGCCGATCTGGGGTTACTGCTGGACGCCTACGGGGTCCGGGACGGGCATCTGCGCGAGCTGCTGCTGATGCTGGCGGGGTCGGAGGACGCGGGCGGCCGGCACCGCTGGTGGCACGCCTACCGCGGGGTGCTGCCGCCCACGTACCGCGACTTCATCAGCCTGGAGTCGCAGGCCAGCGCCATGCGCACGCTGGAGACCACGGTCGTGCCCGGGCTGCTCCAGACGGCCGAGTACGCCCGCGCGGTGACCCGGGCGGCCGTGAAGGACCTGGACGAGGACCGCCTGGACACGCTGGTGGAGGTGCGGCTGGCCAGACAGGACGTACTCCGTTCGGACCCGCCGCTGGTGCTCAGTGCCGTACTGGACGAGGCGGTGCTGCGGCGCGAGGTCGGCGGTCCCGGAGTGATGGCGCGGCAGCTGGAGCGGCTGATGGAGGCCGCGCGGCTGCCCCAGGTACGGCTCCAGGTGCTGCCGTTCGCCGCGGGGGCGCATGTCGGCCTCACCGGGCCTTTCGTTATCTTCTCATTTCCGAGCACTTCTGATCTGGATGTGGTTGTTCTCGACCAGTTGACGAGTAGCCTCTACCTGGAACGGAAAGAAGACCTCATGGCCTACACCGAGGCCTTCAACACCCTTCAGTTCCACGCCCTTTCCCCCGAGGAATCGTTGGACTACATCGCCGGGATAGGTGACGGCGCGTAAGGAGGCACCATGTCAGCTCTGCCTCGGAACGTCCCTGCCAGTACCGACCTGCACCACGTGCGCTGGCTGCGCAGCAGCTACAGCACGGGGGCCAACAACTGCGTGGAGACGGCACGGCCGCGCTCCGGCCCCGCGGCCGGACTGCTCGCCGTGCGCGACTCGAAGAGGCCGGCCGGTCCCGCCCTGCTCTTCTCCCCCGAGAGCTGGACGGGATTCCTGACCGCACTCTGATCAGAAGCGATTCAGAACCGATTCAGAACCGATCAGCCCCTGACCGCTTTCGTGCGACGCACGGCCGTGTCACGCCGACTCATGGTCGTGTTTCGCCGATGACCCGTACAGCGCGTTCGATCTCCGCCCCGGACAGGTCCGCGCGGGCCGTCAGCCTCAGCCGGGAGATGCCGTCGGGCACGGAGGGAGGGCGGAAGCAGCCCACGGCCAGGCCTGCCGTACGGCAGTCGGCCGCCCAGCGCACCGCCTGCTCCGGGGACGGAGCCCGCACGGAGACCACCGCGGCGTCCGGACGCACCGCCTCCAGACCCGCGGCGGTCAGCCGTGCGTGCAGTTCCGCGGCCACCTCACGGGCCCGCGCCGCCCGTTCGGGCTCACGTTCCAGCAGCCGCAGCGCCGCCAGCGCGGCACCGGCCGCCGCCGGCGCCAGACCCGTGTCGAAGATGAACGTCCGGGCCGCGTTGACGAGGTGGTCGATCACCCGCGCCGGGCCGAGCACCACGCCGCCCTGACTGCCCAGCGACTTGGACAGGGTGGCCGTGACGACCACGTCCTCGGCGCCCGCGAGTCCGGCCGCCTGCGGGGCGCCCCGGCCGCCGTCGCCCAGCACGCCGAGCCCGTGGGCGTCGTCCACGACCAGTCCCGCGCCGTGCTCCCGGCAGGCCGCGGCCAGCTCGGCCAGCGGAGCCCGGTCGCCGTCCACGGAGAACACCGTGTCGGAGACGACGATCGCCGGACCCTCGTGCGTGGCCAGGGCCTTGCGCACGGCCTCGGGATCGGCGTGCCCGACGACCTGCCGCTCCCCCCGGGCGAGCCGGCAGCCGTCGATGAGGGAGGCGTGGTTGCCCGCGTCGGAGACGATCAGCGAGCCGTGCGGGCCGAGCGCGGTGACCGCGGCCAGGTTCGCGGCGTACCCGGAGGAGAACACCAGGGCCGCCTCGAACCCGCAGAACGCGGCCAGTGCCCGCTCCAGCTCGGTGTGCAGGGCGGTGGTACCGGTGACCAGCCGGGACCCGGTGGAGCCGCCGCCCCAGGTCCGGGCGGCCTCGGCCGCTCCCCCGGTGACCTCGGGATGGCGGGCCAGACCCAGGTAGTCGTTGCTCGCCAGGTCCAGCAGCGGCGAGTCGGCGGGGCGCGGGCGCAGGGTGCGGACGAGTCCCGCGCGGCGGCGCGCCTCGGCCTGCTCGTCGATCCAGCCGAACGCCATGGTTCCTCCGGTGCTTTTGTAGGTAGCGGACAGACCCTAGCGGCACGGCCGACCACCCAGGGTGTGGCAATACCCACACGGTGAACCGGCTCTGTTGTGCGAAGTCTCCTTGGCCCGGGGCGGTCCCGTAGGACAGGATCAAGCCTCATGGACCTGCTGAACACGCTGGTGGACAAGGGGCTTCGGCGCGAGCTGCCGACCCGCGAGGAAGCGCTCGCCGTGCTGGCCACCTCCGATGACGACCTGCTCGACGTGGTGGCCGCGGCCGGCAAGGTGCGCCGGCACTGGTTCGGGCGCCGGGTGAAACTCAACTATCTGGTCAACCTCAAGTCCGGCCTGTGCCCGGAGGACTGCTCGTACTGCTCCCAGCGGCTCGGCTCCAAGGCCGACATCCTGAAGTACACCTGGCTCAAGCCGGACGAGGCCTCCCAGGCGGCCGCGGCGGGCCTCGCGGGCGGCGCCAAGCGGGTCTGCCTGGTGGCCAGCGGGCGCGGTCCGACGGACCGGGACGTGGACCGGGTCTCCCAGACCATCAAGGCGATCAAGGAGCAGAACGAGGGCGTCGAGGTGTGCGCCTGCCTCGGCCTGCTCTCCGACGGCCAGGCCGAGCGGCTGCGCGAGGCCGGCGCGGACGCCTACAACCACAACCTCAACACGTCCGAGGGGACGTACGGGGACATCACGACCACCCACACGTACGCCGACCGGGTGGACACGGTGCAGAAGGCGCACGCGGCCGGTCTGTCCGCCTGTTCGGGTCTGATCGCGGGCATGGGCGAGAGCGACGAGGACCTGGTCGACGTGGTGTTCTCGCTGCGTGAGCTGGACCCGGACTCGGTGCCGGTGAACTTCCTGATCCCGTTCGAGGGCACCCCGCTGGCCAAGGAGTGGAACCTCACCCCGCAGCGCTGCCTGCGGATCCTGGCGATGGTCCGGTTCGTCTGCCCGGACGTCGAGGTCCGCATCGCGGGCGGCCGCGAGGTCCATCTGCGCACGATGCAGCCGCTGGCGCTGCACCTGGCCAACTCGATCTTCCTCGGCGACTACCTGACCAGCGAGGGCCAGGCCGGCAAGGCCGACCTGGAGATGATCGCGGACGCCGGGTTCGAGGTGGAGGGCGCCGGTGAGGTGACGCTGCCGGAGCACCGGGCGGCCGGCGGCGGGTGCGGCTCGCACGCCGAGGCGGGCTGCGGTGCGCACGCGGAGGCCGGGTGCGGTGCGCACGCCGAGGCCGGGTGCGGCTCCCAGGAGGGCGGCGGTGTCTGCGGTACGGCGGACGTGCCCGCCACGGCGCACGAGCCGCGCCCCGACCTCGTCGCGGTCCGCCGCAGGGGCGCCGGGACGGACCTCGCGCCCAATGCGTGACCTCGGTGTGCCGGAGCTGCTGGAGCTGGACCGGCGCCATGTGTGGCATCCGTACGGCCCGATGCCCGGGCGCGCGGAACCGCTCGTCGTGGAGGCGGCGAGCGGGGTCCGGCTGCGGCTGGCCGACGGTTCCGGCGAGCTGGTCGACGGCATGTCGTCGTGGTGGTCGGCCATCCACGGCTACAACCACCCGGTGCTCAACGAGGCCGTGCGCGAGCAGTTGGGCCGGATGAGTCATGTCATGTTCGGCGGGCTCACGCACGAGCCCGCCGTCCGGCTCGCGAAGCACCTTGTCGACATGTCGCCCGACGGCCTGGAGCACGTCTTCCTGGCCGACTCCGGGTCGGTGTCGGTCGAGGTCGCGGCGAAGATGTGCCTGCAGTACTGGCGCTCGCTCGGCCGGCCGGGCAAGCGGCGGCTGCTGACCTGGCGGGGCGGCTACCACGGCGACACCTGGCAGCCGATGTCGGTGTGCGACCCCGAGGGCGGGATGCACGAGCTGTGGACCGGTGTGCTGCCGCGCCAGGTGTTCGCGGACGCGCCGCCCACCGGGTACGAGGAGTCGTACGCGGACCATCTGCGCGAGCTGATCGCGCGGCACGCGGACGAGCTGGCCGCGGTGATCGTGGAGCCGGTGGTGCAGGGCGCCGGCGGGATGCGCTTCCACTCCCCCGCCTATCTGCGGGTGCTGCGCGAGGCGTGCGACGCGCACGACGTGCTGCTGGTGTTCGACGAGATCGCCACCGGGTTCGGCCGCACCGGCGCGCTGTTCGCGGCGGACCACGCGGCCGTCACCCCGGACGTCATGTGCGTCGGCAAGGCGCTGACCGGCGGCTATCTGACGATGGCGGCCACCCTGTGCACCGCGCGGGTCGCCGACGGCATCTCGCGGGGCGAGGTGCCGGTGCTCGCGCACGGCCCGACGTTCATGGGCAACCCGCTGGCCGCGGCCGTGGCCTGTGCCTCCATCGAGCTGCTGCTCGGACAGGACTGGCTCGCGGAGGTCAAGCGGATCGAGGCGGGGCTGCGCGCGGGCCTGGCGCCGGCGCGCGAACTCTCCGGGGCGCGGGACGTCCGCGTCCTCGGGGCCATCGGGGTCGTCCAGCTCGACCACGCGGTCGACATGCGGGCCGCGACGGACGCCGCCGTGCGGGAGGGCGTGTGGCTGCGCCCGTTCCGCGACCTGATCTACACGATGCCGCCGTACGTCACCTCGGACGAGGACGTGGCACGGATCGCGCGCGCGGTGTGCGCCGCGGCGCGGGAGGGATGACATGCCGGTACTGGTGATTTCGGGGACGGGCACGGAGATCGGAAAGACCGTGACCACCGCCGCCGTCGCCGCCGCGGCGCTCGCGGCCGGGCGCTCGGTGGCCGTGCTGAAGGCCGCCCAGACGGGTGTACGGCCGGACGAGCGCGGGGACGCCGACGAGGTCGCGCGGCTCGCCGGTCCGGTCACGGCCGGCGAACTCGCCCGCTTCCCCGAGCCGTTGGCGCCGGGCACGGCGGCCCGGCGGGCCGGGATGGCGCCGGTGCATCCGCACGAGGTGGCCGAGCGGGCCGCCAAGCTGGCCACCGAGCACGATCTGGTGCTGGTCGAGGGGGCGGGCGGGCTGCTCGTCCGGTTCGACGCGGCCGGCGGCACGCTGGCCGACGCGGCCGCGCTGCTGGGCGCGCCGGTGCTGGTCGTCGCGCAGGCCGGGCTCGGTACGCTCAACGCCACGGAGCTGACGGCCCGCGAGCTGCGGCGTCGTGAACTGGAGCTGGCGGGCGTGGTGATCGGCAGCTGGCCCGAGGCCCCCGATCTGGCCACCCGCTGCAACGTGGCCGACCTGCCGGAGGTCGCCGACGCCCCGCTGCTCGGCGCGCTGCCCGCGGGCGCCGGGGCGCTGCCGCCCGCTCGGTTCCGTACGGCGGCGCCGGGCTGGCTCGCTCCCCGGCTGGACGGCACCTGGGACGCGGAGGCGTTCCGGATCCGGGCGGCGCCGTAGCCCCCGCACTCGTGCGCCGTCCCTGTCCGCCGGCGGGCGGCGCGGGTGCGCCGGGCCGTCCCGGGGGAGACTCTCCCCCAGGGACGTGTCGTCCAGGGAGGTTGCCATGCGGCTGCTGTCCACCCGCTCCGGCCAGATGGCGCGGAGTCCCGTAAGTCATCCGCTGTTCGCCCGTTGCTACGCCCGGATCAGCGTGGGCGCCGAGTCCCGGCTGGGGATGGCCGGGGTGCGGGAGCGGCTGCTCGCCGGGCTGTCCGGGCGGGTGATCGAGATCGGCGCGGGCAACGGGCTGAACTTCGGGCACTATCCCGGGGCGGTCGCGGAGGTCGTCGCGATCGAACCGGAGCCGCTGCTGAGGAAGTTGGCGCTGCGGGCCGCGCTGCGCGCCCAGGTGCCGGTCGACGTGGTGCCGGGCGCGGCGGAGGCCCTGCCGGTCAAGAGCGAGGCGTTCGACGCGGCCGTGCTGTCGCTGGTGCTGTGCAGCGTGCGGGATGTCGAGCGGGCGCTCGGCGAGGTACGACGGGTGCTCCGGCCCGGCGGCGAGGTGCGGTTCTTCGAGCACGGGCGGGGCGGCGGCCGGGCGATGACGCTGACCCAGCAGGCCCTGGACCGCACCCTGTGGCCGGCGCTGGCCGGTGGCTGCCATCTGTCCCGGGACCCGGTCGCCGCGCTGCGCGCCGCCGGGTTCCGCCTCGGCCCGCACCGGCGGGTGATGCTGCCCGAGCACGGTCCGGCGCTGCCGGCCTCGTACTGCTCGCTCGGGGTGGCGTGGCGGGAGGACGAGCCGGACGCCCGCTGATCAGATGCTCCAGCCGCGCAGTTCCCGGGCGATGTCGTCCACGCTCGCCGCTCCGTCCTTGACCAGCCGGGCCAGGTCCCGGACCTGCTCGGGGGTGGGGGTGACCTTCTCGCCACTGGCGACCAGGTAGGCGTAGGCGACCGCCGAGGCGAACAGCGCGTTGGAGCGTTCCAGCGCGGGCACGTGGATCAGCAGCTGGAGCAGGGAGGCGGCGCGGGTGTGCGGGGTGTCGTAGACGGGCACGCCGAATATCTCGGCGCGGTGCCGGGCGACGGCGGCGACCAGGGCGCCCCAGTCGGTGACCTGCGGATCCCCCGGGGTCCTCTGTTCGGCGAGCATGAGCAGCCAGGCGAGATCGATGCTGAGCTCGTTCAAGGGATCAGCGGCGGCCTTCACCGGCGTCGGCGGAGCGGGTCTCGGCGAACTCCTCGGCGAACACGGCCTCGTACTGCTTCATGAAGTCGGCGGCGGCCTCCACGAAGGTGCGGCCCGCCTCGCCGGTGTCCTGTCTGACCAGCTCTTCGATGTAGCGGTTGACGCTCATGCCGCGGGCCAGGGCGCGCTCGCGGGCCGCGCGGGCGGTGCCCTCGTCCACGCGCACGTTCAGCTGGGTCTTCGCCATGCCTCGACGCTAGCGCCGGAATGCTAGCGGCGGCAAGGGCGCACGGAGGCGCTGCGCCGGGCGCGCACGTCCCCTACGCTCGCCCGCACGGGTGGTGCCCTACGCTCGCCCGGACGGGCAGTGCCTCGCACGCGCCCGGGACGGGCTGTACCGGAGACCGGGAGGCGGTCTTGTCGACACCTGCTGCGCAGCACGTACCCGACCGCGCGCCGGACGGCGGGATCGCGGCCCGCGCCCGCGGGCTGACCAAGGCGTACGGCTCGGGGGAGACGGCCGTGCTCGCCCTGGACGCGGTGGACGTGGACATCGCGCGGGGCCGGTTCACCGCCGTGATGGGCCCCTCGGGGTCCGGGAAGTCCACCCTCATGCACTGCCTCGCGGGCCTCGACACCGTCACGGCCGGTCAGGTCTGGCTCGGCGGCACCGAGATCACGGGGCTGCGGGAGCGGGAGCTGACCCGGCTGCGGCGGGACCGGATCGGGTTCATGTTCCAGTCGTTCAACCTCATCCCGACGCTGACCGCGGCCGAGAACATCACGCTTCCGATGGACATCGCGGGGCGCAGGCCCGACCCGCGCTGGCTGGACCAGGTCATCGACAGGCTCGGGCTGCGGGACCGGCTGGGGCACCGGCCGGCCCAGCTGTCCGGCGGTCAGCAGCAGCGCGTCGCGTGCGCGCGGGCGCTGGCCTCCCGGCCCGAGCTGATCTTCGCCGACGAGCCGACCGGCAACCTGGACTCGCGGGCCGGCCTGGAGGTGCTGGGCTTTCTGCGCGGCGCCGTGGACGGCCTCGGGCAGACCGTCGTCATGGTGACGCACGACCCGGGTGCCGCCGCCCATGCCGACCTGGTGCTCTTCCTCGCCGACGGGCGGATCGTGGACGAGATGCCGGGGCCGACGGCGGAGGCCGTGCTGGAGCGGATGCGTGTCTTTCCCGGGGGGAACCCCCAGACCCCCGAGGTCGACGTGGTCCGTGGCCGGCCCGGTGACGGCCGCACCGCCCAGGAGGACTGATCCGGTGCTCAAGGCGACCCTGCGGAGCTTCCTCGCGCACAAGGGGCGGCTGGCGCTGTCCGCGCTGGCCGTGGTCCTGTCCGTGGCGTTCGTCGCGGGCAGCCTGATCTTCTCCGACACCGTCACCCGCACCTTCGACCGGCTGTTCGCCTCCACCGCCGCCGATGTGACGATCCGGCCCAGGGAGGACCTGCGGTCGGCCCGGACGAGCGGCCAGGTGCAGACCCTGCCGGCCGCCCTGCGGGACCGGGTGGCCCGGGTCGACGGGGTGGCGGCGGCCCGCGCGGAGGTGTCCGTGCAGAACGTGGTGGTGGTCGACCGCCGCAACCGGTCCGTCGGCCCGACCACCGGCGCCCCCACCATCGCCGCCGCCTGGTACGCGACCGACCGCAGCCCGGTACGGCTGACCTCGGGTCGCGCGCCGCGCGGGGCGGGCGAGGTGCTGCTGGACGCGGACACGGCCGGCAAGCGGCACGTGCGGATCGGTGATCCGCTGACCGTGCAGGCGCAGCCGGGTTCCCTCCGGGTCCGGGTCGTGGGCATCGCCACCTTCACCACGACCAATCCGGGCGCGGCCCTGGTCTACCTGGACCCGGTGGTGGCCGGCCGGGCGCTGCTCGGCTCGTCCGCGCGGGCGACCGGCATCGCGGTGGACGCGGCGCGGGGCGTGTCCGACGCGGACCTCGGGCGCCGGATCGGCGCGGCGCTCGGCACCCGGACGTACGAGGTGAAGACCGCCGCTGAACAGGCCAAGTCGGCAGCGGCGACGCTCGGCACGTTCCTCGACGTCGTCAAGTACGTGATGCTGGGGTTCGCCGGCATCGCCCTGCTGGTCGGCGTGTTCCTGATCGTCAACACGTTCTCCATGCTGATCGCCCAGCGGACCCGGGAGCTGGGTCTGCTGCGGGCGCTCGGCGCGGACCGGCGGCAGGTGCGGCGCTCGGTGCTCACCGAGGCGCTGCTGCTGGGCCTGGTCGGCTCGACACTGGGGCTCGCCGCCGGAACAGGGCTGGCGTTCGGACTGATCCGGCTGATGAGCGCGTTCGGGATGAACCTGAAGGCCACGGAGATGGTGATCGGCTGGGGGACGCCGGTCGCGGCCTACGTCGTCGGTCTCGGCGTCACCTTCGTGGCCGCCTATCTGCCCGCGCGGCGCGCCGCGGCGGTCTCCCCGATGGCCGCGCTCGCCGACGCCGAGGTGGCCGGTGTGGGGAGGCCGTTGAAGGCGCGGGCGATCGCCGGGGCGGTGGTCGGGGCGGCCGGGGCGGCGGCGCTCGCCGGGTGCGCGACGGCGACGCGGACCGCGCGGGCCGCCTCGCTGCTGGGTGCCGGTGTCGTCCTGACCCTGGTCGCGACCGTGGTGGCGGGTCCGCTGCTGGTGCGGCCGGTGATCCGGGTGCTGGGCGCGGGCTTCCCCGCCCTGTTCGGCGCGGTCGGCCGGATGAGCCGGCGCAACGCGTTGCGCAATCCGCGCCGGACGGGCGCCACGGCCGCCGCGCTGATGGTGGGCCTGGCCCTGGTCGGCGGGATGTCGGTGGCGAGCGCCTCGATGTCCGCGTCGTTCGACCGGCAGATCGACCGGACGCTGGGCGCCGACTTCGTCGTCCAGAACGCGAACTTCACGCCGTTCACCCGGCAGATCGCGGACCGGGTGGCCGCGACGCCCGGGGTCGGACTCGTCGTGGCGCAGCGGCTCACGCCGATCGCCGTACGGCTGCCGGACGGCCGGCGGGTGACGACGGTCGCGGCCGGATACGGCACCCGGCTCGACGACGTCGCCCACCTCACCTACGCGCGGGGCGGCTCGGCGGCCGCCCTGGCCGACGGGCACCTCGCCCTGGACGCCGACTACGCCGCGGAGCACGGTGTGCGCGTGGGCAGTGTGCTGCCGGTCACGTTCCCGGGCGGGCGCCGGGCGGAGCTGACCGTCGGGGCGCTGACCGACCAGGAGCAGGCGGAGGGCTTCGGCACGCGGGGCGGCATCTTCTTCGGCCTGGCGACGCTGGAGAAGTACGTGCCGGACGGGCAGGACGCCGCGCTCTACGTCAACGCGGCCCCCGGCACCGACCCGACGGACCTGCGGCCCCGCCTGGAACGGGCGCTCACGGCCTTCCCACAGGTCCAGGTGCGTGACCAGGCCGACTACAAGGACCTGGTGCACGACCAGATCGCGGTGCTGCTGTACCTGGTGTACGCGCTGCTCGGGCTGGCGATCGTCATCGCCGTGCTCGGCGTGGTCAACACCCTCGCACTGTCGGTGGTGGAGCGGACCAGGGAGATCGGGCTGCTGCGGGCGATCGGGCTGGGGCGGCGGCAGTTGCGCCGGATGATCCGGCTGGAGTCGGTGGTGATCGCGGTGTTCGGGGCGGTCCTGGGACTGGGGCTGGGGCTCGTGTGGGGCGTGTGCATGCAGCGGGTGCTGGCCCTGCGCGGGCTGACGGCGCTCGCCGTCCCCTGGGGCACGCTCGTGGCGGTGGTGATCGGCTCGGCGGTGGTGGGCGTGGTCGCGGCCCTGCTGCCGGCGCTGCGGGCGTCGCGGATGAACGTGCTGGCGGCGATCGCCCACGAGTGACCATGGCGGCGAGCCGTTCGGGTTCTCGGCCTGACCGTACCGGAGCCGTCCATGGAGGCGTTCACGGAGGCGTTCGCGCCGGTGCCGGGCCGGCTGCGCGAGGAGGAGTCCGCCTGACGGAAACCCCGTGCCCGGCGGGGCGTACGCGAGCAGGATGATCACATGACTGATCTCCGTATACGTGCCGCCGTTCCCGACGACCTCGACGCCGTCCTCGCCTTCTGGAAGACGGCCGCCGAGGGCACCAGCATCAGCGACGACCGCGCCGGGGTGGAGCGGCTGGTCGACCGCGACCCCGAGGCGCTGATCCTGGCGGAGCTGGACGGTGAGCTGGTGGGCACGGTGATCGCCGGCTTCGACGGCTGGCGGTGCCATCTGTACCGGCTCGCGGTGCACCCGGAGCGGCGGCGGCAGGGCATCGGCTCGGCGCTGCTGGCCGCCGCCGAGGAACGCTTCGTACGGCTCGGGGGGCGGCGCGCGGACGCGATGGTGCTGGTCCGCAACGAGACCGCGCACCACGCCTGGGGTGCGGCCGGGTACGGGCCGGAGGAGCACTGGCGGCGCTGGGTGAAGCCGCTCGCGGACTGAGATCCGAGGGCTTCTTTGCCCATCCTTTACCCTTGAGGGAGCACTCGGCCCTCTATGAAAGGTTGTGAGCGTCCGCCCATGGGCGAGCCTCCCAGTCCGCGACACCGCGCGTTCTTCCCTGCCCTGTCCGATCATGGGACGGGGGTGACCCGATGACCGAAGTGCTCCTCCTCCTGGTGGCGATCCTGCTCTCGCTGGCCTGCGGCGCCTTCGTGGCGGCGGAGTTCTCCCTGACCACGGTGGAACGCGGCGAGCTGGAGCGGGCCGCCGCGCGCGGCGAGCGCGGTGCCGCGGGCGCCCTGAAGGCCGTACGGAACCTGACGTTCCAGCTCTCCGGCGCCCAGCTCGGCATCACCGTCACCAACCTGGTCGTCGGCATGCTCGCCGAGCCGTCGATCGCCAAGCTGCTCGCCGGGCCGTTCCGGGCGGTGGGCCTGTCCCGGGGCGCGGCGAGTTCGGCCGCGCTGGTGCTGGGCACGGCCCTGTCGACGGTGGTGCTGATGGTCGTCGGCGAGCTGGTGCCGAAGAACTGGGCGATCTCCTCGCCGCTGGCCGTGGCCAGGCGGGTGGGCAGCGCGCAGCGCTGGTTCAGCGCGGTCTTCCGGCCCTTCATCACCCACCTGAACAACACCGCCAACCGGTGCGTGCGCCGGCTCGGCATCGAGCCCGCCGAGGAGCTGGCCTCCGCGCGCGGGCCGCAGGAGCTGGCCGCTCTCGCCCGGCACTCCGCCAAGGAGGGCGCGCTGGAGCCGGACACCGCCGAGCTGTTCGTGCGGACGCTGAACCTGGCCGACCTCACGGCCGAGAACGTGATGACCCCGCGGGTCCAGGTCGTCGCCCTGGACACGCAGGCGACCTGCGAGGACGTCGCCAACGCCACCCGGGCCACCGGCCTGAGCCGGTTCCCGGTCTACCGGGGCAGCCTGGACTCCGTCGTCGGCACCGCCCACATCAAGGACGTGCTGGCCGTCCCCGCGGACCAGCGGCGCCACCGCACGGTCGCGCAGGTGATGCGCGAGCCACTGCTGGTGCCCGAGTCGCTGACCGTCGACCGGCTGCTCGACCGGCTCGGCGGCCGGCGCACCATGGCCGTCGTCATCGACGAGTACGGCGGTACGGCCGGCGTGGCCACCCTGGAGGACATCGTGGAGGAGGTCGTCGGCGAGGTGCGGGACGAGCACGACCCGCACGAGACGCCCGACCTCGCCCCGGCCGGCGCGGACGAGTGGGGCCGCGCCCTGTACGCGGCGGACGGCGCCGCCCGCACCGACCAGCTCGCGCGCGTGGGCCTGCGCGTGCCCGAGGGGCCGTACGAGACGCTGGCCGGCCTGGTCGCCACCGAGCTGGGCCGGATACCCGCCGTGGGCGACAGCGTCGAGGTGGCCGGCTGGCGGCTGGACGTGGTCGACGCCTCGGGCCGCCGGGCCGCGCGGGTGCTGCTGCACGCACCTCTGGACGACGAGCGCACCGAGGGGGCCGGCGGGATACGCGGGGCTGACGGGACCGGCGGGACACACGGAACTCGCGGGACCCGCGGGACGCGGGAGGGCACGCGATGACCGCCGTACAGCTGCTGATCGGTCTGGCGACCCTCGTCGTCAACGCCTTCTTCGTGGGCGCCGAGTTCGCGCTGATCTCCGTGCGCCGCTCGCAGATCGAGCCGCTGGCCCAGGAGGGCGACCGGCGCGCGCGGAGCGTGCTGTGGGGCCTGGAGCACGTCTCGGCCCTGCTGGCCGCCGCCCAGCTGGGCATCACGCTGTGCACGCTGGTCCTGGGTGTGGTCGCCGAGCCGGCGATCGCGCATCTGCTGGAGCCGGTGTTCCACGCGGTGGGCGTGCCCGTGAGCGCGGGGCACGCCGTGTCCTTCGTGATCGCGCTGGCCCTCGCGACGTATCTGCACATGCTGCTCGGCGAGATGGTCCCCAAGAACATCGCGCTCGCCGAACCGGTGCGCAGCGCGCTGCTGCTCGGCCCGCCGCTGGTCGCGCTGTCCCGGGCGCTGCGCCCGGTGATCTTCGCGATCAACGCCTTCGCCAACGGGCTGCTGAAGCTGCTGCGGGTGGAGGCGAAGGACGAGGTCTCGGCGACCTTCACGGACACCGAGCTGGCCGAGATCGTCAAGGACGCCAGCGAGGCGGGCCTGATCGACAACCGTGCGCAGGAACGGCTGCACGACGCCCTGGAGCTGGGCAGCAGGCCGGTACAGGACGTGGTGGTGCCCCTGCAGCGGGTCGTCTACGCCCGCGTGGGCGTCACCCCGGAACAGCTGGAGCGTCTGTCGGCCGAGTCCGGCTTCTCCCGGTTCCCGGTGGTCGACACCGGCCGCCGCATCGTGGGCTACCTGCATGTCAAGGACGCGCTGGACGCCTCGCCCCGGGACGTGCCGTTCCGGCTCCGGGACATGCGCCCCATCGCCCGCGTCCGGGAGGGCACCCCCCTGGACGACGTCCTCACCGCCATGCGCGGCGGCCGCACCCACCTCGCGGCCGTCCTCGGCAACGACGGCCGCCTGGCGGGCCTGGTGACGATGGAGGACGTCCTGCGCCAGCTGTTCGGACAGCCCGCGCAGGGATGAGACAGGGCCTACCGACCGGCAGGTATTGGCCTCGGGATACCATCTCTGTCGCCATGCAGACGTATCCCGCATCTCCTGCGTACACCAGCCTGGTCGCGGTCGGCGACTCGTTCACCGAGGGCATGTCGGACCTGCTGCCCGACGGCTCCTACCGGGGCTGGGCCGATGTGCTCGCCGGGCGGATGGCCGCGCGCACGCCCGGTTTCCGGTACGCCAACCTCGCCGTGCGCGGGAAGCTGATCGGGCAGATCGTCGACGAGCAGGTGGAGGTGGCGGCGGCGATGAACGCCGACGTCGTCACCCTGGTCGGCGGGCTCAACGACACCCTGCGCCCCAAGTGCGACATGGGCCGGGTCCGGGACCTGCTCACCGAGGCCGTGGAACGGCTCGCGCCCTCCTGCAAGCGGCTGGTGCTGATGCGCAGCCCCGGCCGCCAGGGCCCGGTGCTGGAACGGTTCCGGCCGCGCATGGAGGAGCTGTTCGCCTGCGTGGACGAGCTGGCCGCCCGGCACGGCGCCGTCGTGGTCGACCTGTACGGTGCGCCCGCGCTGGCCGACCCGCGGCTGTGGGACGTGGACCGGCTGCATCTGACGGCGGAGGGGCACCGCCGGGTCGCCGAGGCGGTGTGGCAGACGCTCGGCTACGACCCGGAGGACACCGCGTGGCACGTGCCGATGCCGCCGACGGCCCCGCCGGGCTGGCTGATGCGGCGGACCGCCGACGTGCGGTTCGCCCGTCAGCACCTGCTGCCCTGGATAGGCCGCCGCCTGACCGGCCGCTCCTCCGGCGACGGCCGCCCGCCCAAGCGCCCGGAACTGCTGCCGTACGAGGGCCGGGCGTAGCCCGTCACCGCTGACTCCCCCTGTCAACTCCCGAATTCCAGTGCCGTGACGCGACTGGCCGGCCGGGGCGCAATGGAGGCACGGGGCCGCTCGGGCCTCGGCAGCCATGGAGGTGTGGGAGTGAGTCAGACGCCGAACCGTACGAACCGGCCCGCCTCGCGGGTCGCACTGCACCGGCAGATCGTCGCCCTGGCAGGGTTCGCGATCTGTATCGTCACGCTGCTCGTGGCGGGCCCCCGGGCGGTGGACACGCCGGTCGGCCCGTCGTCCCCCGGTACCGGGTCCGCCACCGGTACCCCGGCCTTCCCGGACGACGGCGCCTCCGGCGGGAGCGCCAATGTCTACGTCGCCCCCGGCCAAGCCGTCGAGGAGAGCGCCACCACGCCGACCACCGCCGCGAACGTGCTGACACTCGTGATCGCCGGCGTGTCGGGCACCGGCGGCTTCCTCAGCGGGGTCGCGGCCCTGCTCACCGTGCGGCAGAGCGCCCGCCAGGCACGCCCGCAGCAGGACGGGCCCTCCGGGCGGGTGCCGGCCGCCGCCACCGACGTGACGGGGCTCTCGTAGCTTCGTCCGACCGCACCCATGGCGTTGGCCTGCACAAACCGCCAGTAGAATCTGGACACGTGACTTCTGCGCCCGCCAAGCCCCGCATCCCGAACGTCCTCGCCGGACGCTACGCCTCCGCCGAGCTCGCCACGCTCTGGTCCCCCGAGCAGAAGGTGAAGCTGGAGCGGCAGCTCTGGCTCGCCGTGCTGCGGGCCCAGAAGGACCTCGGCATCGAGGTCCCGGACGAGGCGCTCGCCGACTACGAACGCGTCCTCGACACCGTCGACCTGGCCTCGATCGCCGAGCGCGAGAAGGTCACCCGGCACGACGTGAAGGCGCGGATCGAGGAGTTCAACGACCTCGCCGGGCACGAGCACGTGCACAAGGGCATGACCTCCCGTGACCTCACGGAGAACGTCGAGCAGCTGCAGATCCGGCTGTCGCTGGAGCTGATGCGCGACCGTACGGTGGCCGTGCTGGCCCGTCTCGGGAAGCTCGCGGGCGAGTACGCCGAGCTGGTGATGGCCGGCCGCTCGCACAACGTGGCCGCCCAGGCCACCACCCTGGGCAAGCGGTTCGCCACCGCCGCCGACGAGCTGCTCGTCGCCTACGGCCGCGTCGAGGAGCTGCTCGGCCGCTACCCGCTGCGCGGCATCAAGGGCCCGGTCGGCACCGCGCAGGACATGCTGGACCTCCTCGGCGGCGACGCCGGCAAGCTCGCCGAGCTGGAGAACCGGATCGCGCAGCACCTGGGCTTCGCGCAGGCCTTCACCTCCGTCGGCCAGGTCTACCCGCGCTCGCTGGACTACGAGGTCGTCACCGCGCTGGTGCAGCTGGCGGCGGCACCCTCCTCGCTGGCCAGGACGATCCGGCTGATGGCCGGGCACGAGCTGGTCACCGAGGGCTTCAAGCCGGGCCAGGTCGGCTCCTCGGCGATGCCGCACAAGATGAACACCCGCTCCTGCGAGCGTGTCAACGGCCTCATGGTCATCCTGCGCGGCTACGCCTCGATGACCGGCGAGCTGGCGGGCGACCAGTGGAACGAGGGCGACGTGTCCTGCTCCGTGGTGCGCCGGGTGGCCCTGCCGGACGCCTTCTTCGCGCTGGACGGCCTGCTGGAGACGTTCCTGACCGTCCTCGACGAGTTCGGCGCCTTCCCCGCCGTCATCGCCCGTGAGCTGGACCGCTACCTGCCCTTCCTGGCCACCACCAAGGTGCTCATGGGCGCCGTGCGGGCCGGGGTCGGCCGCGAGGTCGCGCACGAGGCGATCAAGGAGAACGCCGTGGCCACCGCGCTCGCGATGCGCGAGCAGGGCGCCGAGCGCAACGACCTGCTCGACAAGCTCGCCGCCGACGAGCGCCTGCCGCTCGACCGGGAGCGGCTGGCCGCGCTGATGGCCGACAAGCTCTCCTTCACCGGTGCCGCCGCCGACCAGGTCGGCGCGGTCGTCGGCCGGATCGAGGAGATCGTCAAGCAGCACCCGGAGGCCGCCGGCTACACCCCCGGAGCGATCCTCTGACCCGCCTGACCAAGGCGGACCTGGAGGCCGCCCGCGACCGCCTCGTCCCGGACGTGGTCGCGGACGGCCTCCGAGTGCTGTTCTGCGGCATCAACCCGGGGCTGATGACGGCCGCGACCGGCCACCACTTCGCCCGTCCCGGCAACCGGTTCTGGCCGGTGCTGCACCTGTCCGGCTTCACGCCCCGGCTGCTGAAGCCGGCCGAGCAGCGGGAGCTGCTCTCCTACGGGCTCGGCATCACCAACGTGGTGGCGCGGGCCACCGCGCGGGCGGACGAGCTGACCGCCGAGGAGTACGCCGAGGGCGGGCGGCTGCTGACCGCCAAGGTGACGCGGCTGCGGCCGAGGTGGCTGGCCGTGGTCGGCGTGACCGCGTACCGGGCCGCCTTCGGTGACCGCACGGCCCAGGTCGGTCCGCAGGAGCGGACGATCGGGGACACCCGGGTGTGGGTGCTGCCCAATCCCAGCGGGCTGAACGCGCACTGGACGGCGGCGACGATGGCGGAGGAGTTCGCCCGGCTGCGGGAGGCGGCGGACGTGCCCGGTCAGGGCGGGTCGGTATCCGTCACTATCCCGAGCAGCTGAAACGGCAGCTCCTTGTCCCACTGGGAGACCCCGAGGGCGACCCAGCGGCCCGCCTCCGGCACCCGCCACAGGTGGACGTCCGGGACGTGACCGCTGAGCCCGGCCCAGGGCTCCGCGACGTCCTCGCCCGCCATGGTCCGGTCGAGCACGCTGTACAGGCTGAACTGCTGCGGCCGGCCCCACCGCTCCCCCAGCCGCTCCGCGAGGCCGTCCCGGTCGGCCTCGTACTGCGCCTCCGTCTCGTCCCGTTCGCTGCCGTCGTCCTCCCAGAACTCCTCGCTCGTCTGTAAAGCGGCTATGTGATAGCCGGGCCCGCTCTCGCCGTGCTCCGTCCTGCCGTGCGCCGCCGGGAACTCCCGGGCGCACAGCAGGTCGATGAGGGCCAGGCACTTCGCGATGTCCATGGGATCCAGTAAAGCCGGGGCCACTGACAATTGGCGGTCCGTCAGCTGCCCGCCCGCTGTCAGGCGTCCCTGCGTCCGACACTCCACCCGCCCGCCGCCAGGGCCGCCGCCGTCCACAGCGCGGTCACCGCGAGCCCGCTCCAGGGGCCGAGGGCGCCGTCCGGGCTGCTGTGCAGGGCCACTTGGCCCGCCCGGTCGGGGAGGAAGTCGGCGGCGCCGCCGGACAGGTCGCCCACCACGAAGGACACGATCAGCAGGAACGGGATCAGCACGGAGAGGGTCGCGACCCCGCTGCGCAGCACGGCCGCGAGTCCGGCGGCGAACAGGGCCATCAGCGTCAGGTGCAGGCCGCAGCCGACCGCGCCGCGCACTCCCTCGCCCCAGCCGGGTGCGGACGCGCCGAGTGCCGCCCGGCCCAGCAGGAGCGTGACGAACCCGGTGAGCAGCCCGACGGCCAGCGCCGGCAGGGCGATCGCCGTCGCCTTCGCGGCGAACCAGCGCCCCCGGTCGGGCACCGCCGCCAGGGTCAGCCGCAGGGCGCCGCCCCGGAACTCCGACGAGACGGCCGTCGTACCGAAGGCGATCGCGGCGACCTGGCCGAAGCTGATGCCGAAGAACACCGAGAACAGCGGGTCGGAGTCGTCGGCGTCGGCCGAGGCGAGCGCCGCCGACGGGGCGGTGGCGACGAGGATCGCGGCCAGGGCGCCCAGCAGGGAGCGCAGGGAACGGATCTTGATCCACTCGGCGTGGAGCACGGGTGCGAAGGGCATGGTCAGGCCTCCTGACGGGATGCGGTGAACTCGGCCTCGGCAGCGGTCAGATCGAGGTAGGCCTCCTCCAGGGTGGCTTCCCGGGCGGCGAGTTCCAGCACGGGGACGCCCGCCTCGGACATCAGCCGGCCGATGTCGTCCACGCGCGCGTGCCGTACGGTCCACGTCCCGTCCTCGTCGCGGGAGGCGTCGTGGCCGTGCCGGGCGAGGAGGTCGCCGAGGGCGGCGGGGTCGGTGGTGCGGATGCGGACCTGGGGCTGTACGCGCGCGTGGATGAAGTCCTGGACCGGTGTGTCGGCCAGCAGGCGGCCCCGGCCGAGGATCAGCAGGTGGTCGGCGAAGGCGGCGGTCTCGCCCATGAGGTGGCTGGAGACGAGGACCGTACGGCCCTCGGCGGCGAGCCGGCGCAGCAGTGTGCGGATCCAGATGATGCCTTCGGGGTCGAGGCCGTTGGCGGGTTCGTCGAGCAGCACCACCTCGGGGTCGCCGAGCAGGGCGGCGGCGATGCCCAGCCGCTGGCGCATGCCGAGGGAGTACGTCCGCACCCGGCGCCGGGCGGCGGCGGCGAGACCGGTCTCCTCCAGGACGGTGTCGACCCGGCGGGCCGGGACGCGGTTGCCCGCGGCGAGGGCCAGCAGATGGTCGCGGGCGGTGCGCGAGCCGTGCGCGGCGCGGGCGTCGAGCAGGGCGCCCACCCGGCGCAGGGGGTCGCGGAGGCCGGCGTAGGCGCGGCCGCCGACGGTGGCGGTGCCGGCGGTGGGCCGGTCGAGGCCGAGGACGAGGCGGAAGGTCGTGGACTTGCCGGCGCCGTTGGGGCCGAGGAAGCCGGTGACCCGGCCGGGGCTCACGCGGAAGGTGAGCTGGTCCACCGCCCGCCGGCCGCCGTACTCCTTGGTGAGGTCTCGTACGTCGATGCTGGTCATGGCAACAGCCTGGCCGGGCGGGGCGCTCGGCTCCTCCCCCGCCGGTGGAGACCGTCTCCCCCGTGCGGGGGAGGTCCGTTGTCGGTGCCGCCTGCGACGATGACGTCATGGCTCGCCTTCTGCTCCCGCTGCTGCGCGGGACGACGTACACGCGCCTGCTGCACCTGTGGGTGCCGATGCTGGTGGTCAGCGTCTGGCTCTTCGTCGACCCGTCGACTCCCTGGGTGCCCGCGCTGCTGCTCGTCCCGCTCGGCCTCGTGCCCGCGGTGCGGCGGGGCGAGGGTGTCCAGGCGCGGCTGCTGCTCACGCCGGGCGAGCCGGAGCCGGGCATCTCGGGGGCGCCGGCGGTGACCTGGCGGGACCGGCTGCGTACGGTGCTGTGGCTGGAGCTGCGCATGCTGCTCGGCGCCGCGGCCGTGTTCGCCTCGGTGTGGCTGCCCATCCTCTGCTTCGAACTGGTGCGGTGTGCCTGGGGCGGGGCGCCGGACGGGGTCCCGCTGCTGGACCGGCTGCCGCCGCACCGCGCCTGGGCCCTGCTGGCTCCGCTGCCGCTGCTCGCCCTGTACGGCGCGGTCGTCGGGCTCGGCGAGCTGGTGACGGCCGCCGCGCGCCGGCTCCTCGGGCCGTCGGCGGCCGAGCGGCTGGCCGCGCTGGAGGAGCGCACCGGGCAACTGCTGGAACGCACCCGGATCGCCCGGGAGTTGCACGACTCGATCGGGCACGCCCTGACGGTGGCGGTGGTGCAGGCGGGCGCCGCGCGCGCGGCCGGTGATCCGGAGTTCACCGACCGGGCGCTGGGCGCCATCGAGGAGGCCGGCCGGGCCGCACTGGAGGACCTGGAGCGGGTGCTGGGCGTGCTGCGGGAGGCCGAGCGGCCGGTGAGCGCGCGGCCCACGCTGGCCGACGCCGGCCGGCTGCTGGAGTCGGCGCGGGTCTCCGGCGCCAAGGTCGACGCCGAGGTGACGGGACCGGTCGAGGGCGTGCCGGACCCGGTGTCCCGCGAGGGCCACCGCATCCTTCAGGAGGCGCTCACCAATGTGCTGCGGCACGCGGGAGCCGTGCCCGTCCGGGTCCGGGTCGCGGTCACCGACCGACTGCTCACCCTGGAGGTCCGCAATCCGCTGCCCGGGCCGATACCCGGCCCCGGGCGGGGCAGCGGCCTGCGCGGCATACGCGAGCGGGCCGCGCTGCTCGGCGGCACCGCCCGGACCGGCCCGGACGAGGGCGACTGGCAGGTGCGGGCGGAGCTGCCGTTCGGCTGATCTAGGCTGGCCGGATGCCGGTCACCGTACTCCTCGTCGACGACGAACCCCTGGTCCGCGCGGGTCTGCGGGCCGTGCTGGAGGCGCAGCCCGACATCGAGG
Organism: Streptomyces sp. NPDC028928; assembly: GCF_055564915.1. NCBI lineage: Bacteria > Bacillati > Actinomycetota > Actinomycetes > Kitasatosporales > Streptomycetaceae > Streptomyces > Streptomyces sp. NPDC028928. The sequence goes on along the minus strand of NZ_JBVHVI010000007.1, from coordinate 60,064 downwards.
TGGTGGGCGAGGCGGCCGACGGCGCGGCGGTGGTCCCGCTGGTACGGCAACTGCGGCCGGCCGTGGTGGCCATGGATGTACGGATGCCGCTGATGGACGGGATCGAGGCCACGCGCGCGGTGCTGCGCACCGTGCCGGAGCCGCCGAAGATCCTCGTCGTGACCACCTTCGAGGACGACCGGTACGTGTACGAGGCGCTGCGTGCGGGCGCCGACGGGTTCCTGCTGAAGCGTGCCCGTCCGGCCGAGATCGTGCACGCGGTGCGGCTGGTCGCGGAGGGCGAGTCGCTGCTGTTCCCGGCCTCCGTACGGCGACTCGCCGTCCGGTACGGCGACGGTGACCGGCCGGCGCGGGCCGCCCTGGAGCGGCTGACCGAGCGGGAGGCGGAGGTGCTGCGGCTCATGGCCCGGGGACTGTCGAACGCCGAGATCGCCGCGCGGCTGTTCGTGGGCGCGGAGACGGTGAAGTCGCATGTGAGCGCGGTCCTGGCCAAGCTGGGCGCGCGGGACCGCACCCAGGCGGTGATCGCGGCCTACGAGTCGGGGTTCGTGGAGCCGGCCTGAACGGAGCCGGCCTGACCGAAGGGTCCGGCCGCGGGCGGAACCCGGCACTCGCCGGGGGTGGCCGGGCCGAGTACGATCCGGCCAACACGCCCGCGAGCTGGGAGGACGGACGGTGGGGCAGCTGACCGGCGGCGATCCCTCGCTGCTGCGAAGGATCAATTCCGCGGTGGTGCTGCACGCGCTGCGTGCCACGGACTGCGCGACGCTCACCGAGATCACCCGGGTCACCGGACTGTCCCGGCCGACCGTCGAGGGCGTCGTGGAGGGGCTCATCGAGGGCGGCCTCGTGGTGGAGGCGGCGGCCGACGACGGCGGCGCCCGCCGGCAGGGGCGGCCCGCCCGGCGGTTCCGCTTCCGGGCCGAGGCGGGCCATCTGCTGGGCCTGGAGATCGGACCGCACCGCGTCGCCGCGCTCCTGTCCGACCTGGACGGACGGGTGCTGGGCGCGCAGGCCAAGGAGGTCGACGAGAAGGCACCGGCGGACGAGCGGCTCGACCGGCTGCGCGGCGCGGTCGCCGAGCTGCTGCGCCGGGCCGGGGTGGCACGCAGCTCGCTGCGGGCGGTGGGCGTGGGCACGCCGGGCATCGTGGAGGCCGACGGCACGGTACGGCTGGGCACGGCCCTGCCGCAGTGGACGGGCCTGAAGCTGGGCGAGCGGCTGAGCCGTTCGTTCCGCTGTCCGGTGCTGGTGGAGAACGACGCCAACGCGGCGGCCGTGGCCGAGCACTGGAAGGGCGCGGCGACCGAGACGGACGACGTGGTGTTCGTGCTGGCCGGGCTGAGCCCGGGGGCCGGCTCACTGATCGGGGGGCGGCTGCACCGGGGTTACGGCGGGGCGGCCGGGGAGATCGGCGCGCTGCATCTGCTGGGCCGGGAGGCTACGCCGGAGGCGCTGCTGTCCACCACCGACGAGCCGCTGCACCCGCTGGACGAGCAGGCGGTCGCCGAGGTGTTCGCGCTGGCGAGGAAGGGCGACCAGCGGGCTCGGGCGGCCGTCGAGCGGTTCATCCAGCGGCTCGTGCACGACGTCGCCGCGCTGGTGCTGGCGCTCGATCCGGAGCTGGTGGTGATCGGGGGCTGGGCGGCGGGTCTGGACGGTGTCCTGGAGCCGCTGCGGCGCGAACTCGCCCGGTACTGCCTGCGGCCGCCTCGGGTCGCGCTCTCCCTTCTGGGAGAGGCTGCCGTGGCGACCGGGGCGCTGCGGTTGGCTCTGGACCATGTGGAGGAGCAGCTGTTCGCCGTAGAGGGCTCGGTGACCGCACGTCGGTGACGGGAGCGCCGGGTGCGGTCCCGTGCGGGGGCGGCGCCGTTTGCGGCTGGTCGCCCCCGCCCGGTGTCAGGAAGCTCGCTTCTCCGGGTCGTGGTGTATCTCCACCCCCGCCGACTCGCCGAACGTCAGCCGGCAGGTGTCGGCTCGGTAGGTGGCGATCGAGAGGGCGGCCGTGCGGCCCCGGGCGAAGAAGCGGGTGGTGACGACGAGGACCGGGGAGCCGGGGAGCCGGTCGAGTTCCCTGGCGTCGTCCGCGCGGGCGGAGCCCAGTTCGACGGCGCGGTCCTCGCCCTCCAGCGGCAGGTGCTGCAACTCGCGCAGCACCGCACGCGCGCGTGCCGCGCCGGACGGGGCGTCGATCGCGGTGAGGCCGGGCACCGAGGCCGCGGGGATGTAGAGCAGTTCGGTGGCGACCTGCTGGCCGTGGGACATGCGGGTGCGGCGGACGGTGTGGACGGTGTCGTCCGGGCCGGTCTCCAGGGCGGCGGCGACGGTCGCGGGCGGTGTCGCCCGGACGCTGTCGACGGGCTGCCAGGCGTCTCCGGCGGCGCCGGGCCAGGCGTGCTGTTCGGTGCCGACGGACACGCCCACGCGCGGGGGCGCGACGGTCGTGCCGACTCCGCGGCGGCGCTGCAGCCGGCCCTCCAGCTCCAGCTGTTCGAGGGCCTGCCGGAGCGTCGCGCGGGCCACGCCGAAACGGGCCGCGAGGTCGCGCTCGTTGGGCAGGATCTCGCCGACCGAGAACTCCGAGTCCAGTGCCTCGGTGAGCACGGTCTTGAGATGCCAGTACTTCGGTTCCGGTACCGATTCCAGCTGCGTGGTCCCCACCCTGTCCTCCGCAAGAGCCGTGGTCCGGCGGTTTTTGGCGCCCTTGTTTATTAAAGGTTGTTGCACTTCTCTGCGACCATAGGGCGACCGTCACCCTTGGTCAAGACCAATCCGCACGACAGAGCCCCCGTCGTACGACGGGGGCTCGCGGGTGGGACGGTGGGCCGGGCCGCCGGCTCAGTCGCCGGTGAGGTGCCGGAGCTTGTCCGGGTTGCGGACGACGTAGACGGCGGTGACCCGGCCGTCGGCGATGTCCAGCTGGAACAGGCTGTCGGGCTTGTCGTCGACCAGGACCAGCACGGCCGGGCCGCCGTTGACCTCCAGGGGCTGGACGGACAGCCCCGCCGGGAGTTTGCTCGCGGCGCCGATGAGGAAGCGGGCGACCTTGTCGGCGGTGTGCAGGGTGCGCAACGGCGCCTTGGCCTTGCCGCCGCTGTCGCCGACCAGCCGGACGTCCGGGGCGAGCAGGGACATCAGCCCCTGCAGGTCGCCCTCGGCCGCGGCGGCGAGGAAACGCTCGGTCAGGTCGCGGCGCCGGGCGGGGTCGACCTCGTACCGCGGGCGCCGTTCCGCCACGTGCCGGCGGGCCCGTCCGGCGAGTTGCCGTACCGCGGGCTCGGCGCGGTCGAGCAGCGCGGCGATCTCGGCGTACGGGTAGCCGAAGGCCTCCCGGAGCACGAACACGGCCCGCTCCAGCGGGGACAGGGACTCCAGGACGACCAGGACGGCGAGGGAGACCGTGTCGGCGAGCACGGCGCGGTCCGCGGAGTCGGGGGCGGTGTCGGCGAATTCGGTGAGGTACGGCTCGGGCAGCCACGGCCCGACGTACGCCTCGCCGCGCGACTGCACCTGGCGCAGCCGGTCGATGGCCAGCCGGGTGGTGATGCGCACCAGGTAGGCGCGCGGTTCGCGGACCTCGGTGCGGTCGGCCTGGTACCAGCGCAGCCAGGCCTCCTGGACCACGTCCTCGGCGTCGGCGACCCGGCCGAGCATGCGGTAGGCGACTCCCATGAGCAGGGGTCGGTGCTCTTCGAAGACGTCGGTGGCTGGGTCTGCGGTCACGGGTCCATCCCATCCGACACGCCCTGCGCTGTCCACCCGGAATGCCCGGCTCCGGGGGCGGTGCGGATCACAATGACCGCGGACCGCCGGCGGGCGGCGGCCGGTGACCGTGAGGTGGGCGATGCGGTACGCGGTGCTGGGCACGGGCGAGGTGGGCCGTACCCTGGCCGGCCGGCTGCTGGAGCTGGGCCACGAGGTGACCCTCGGTTCGCGCACCCGGGACAACCCGGTGGCGGTGGAGTGGGCGACGGCCGAGGCCGGGCGGGCCCACGCGGGGACGTTCGCGGACGCGGCGGCGGCGGGCGAGGTGGTCGTGAGCGCGGTGGGCGGCCGGGTCGCGCTGGACGCGCTGCGGGCGGCGGGCGCGGAGCACCTGGACGGCAAGGTGCTGGTGGACGTCTCCAACCCGCTGGCGTTCGAGGACGGGCAGCCGCGGCTGGACCCGGTGGAGTCGGACAGCGTGGGCGAGCAGATCCAGCGGGCGTTCCCGCACGCGCGCGTGGTGAAGACGCTGAACACGGTCAACTGCCGGGTGATGGTGGATCCGGGGCGGGTGCCGGGCGAGCACCAGCTGTTCGTGTGCGGGGACGACACCGGGGCGAAGGAGCAGGTGACGGCGTTGCTCGGGGAGTTCGGCTGGCCGGCCGGGCGGGTGCTGGACCTCGGCGGGATCCGCTCGGCGCGCGCGGTGGAGATGTATCTGCCGCTGTGGCTGACCCTGTTCCGCCGCTTCGGGGACGCGGACTTCAACATCGAGGTCCGCCGGCCGGGTTGAGAGGCGTGGGGCCCCCAGGGGCTACCCGCTGGTAGTAATTGCTGACAAGCTGTCTACGGCGTCCGTCAGCAGCCCAGACGAGGAGCACCCCATGTCCGCCACCGCCTCCTTCACGGTCCCCGCCCCGCACGGCCCCAGCGACGTCACCGTGTCCTACGCGCGCGTGGGCCGCGGCGAACCGCTGGTCCTGCTGCACGGCATCGGCCATCACCGGCAGGCCTGGGACCCGGTCGTGGACATCCTGGCGACCGAGCGCGAGGTGATCGCCGTCGACCTGCCGGGCTTCGGCGCGTCCCCGGGACTGCCGGACGGCCTGGCCTACGACCTGCCCACCACCAACGCCGTACTCGGCGCCCTGTTCGAGGCGCTGGAGCTGGACCGCCCGCACGTCGCCGGCAACTCGCTGGGCGGGCTGCTCGCGCTGGAGCTGGGCCGGGAGAAGCTCGTACGGTCCGTCACCGCCCTGTCCCCCGCCGGTTTCTGGTCCGAGGCCGAGCGGCGGTACGCCTTCACGGTGCTGCTCGCGATGCGGGGCATCGCCCAGCGGCTGCCGCTGCCCCTGGTGCAGCGGCTGTCCCGTACGGCGGCCGGCCGTACCGCGCTGACCAGCACCATCTACGCCCGTCCCGGGCGCCGTTCGCCGGAGGCGGTGGTCGCCGAGACGCTCGCGCTCGTCGGGGCGAGCGGATTCGAGGCGACCCTGCGGGCGGGCGCCGCCGTCCGCTTCACCGACGACCTGCCGGGCCTGCCGGTCACCGTGGCCTGGGGCACCCGGGACCGGATCCTGGTGCGCCGCCAGGGCGTCCGCGCCAAGCAGCTGATCCCGCACGCCCGGCTGGTCCGGCTGCCGGGCTGCGGCCACTGCCCGATGAACGACGACCCGGCGCTGGTGGCGCGGGTCATCCTGGACGGCAGCCGCTGACCGTCGCCCCCGACCGCCCCTTCAGCCGACTGGAGTTCACTTCCGGTTCGCGTGCGCGCCTCGGCGCCCCAGTAGGTGTGGCTCTGCACACTGGCCGGATCCCGTCCCTGGAGGCTTGAGCCATGTCCCACCGTCCGCTCCCCGGCCGCCGCAGCGTGCTGCGCGGCTCGCTCGCCGCGTCGGCGGCTCTGACCCTGCCCGTGGGCCTCGGCGCGGCCCCGGCGTTCGCCCGCTCCGGACGCCCCGAGGCGGGCTGGGGCGTGCAGACCGGTGACGTGACCGCCGACTCCGGCCTGGTGTGGGTGCGTTCGGACCGGCCGGCCCGGATGATCGTGGAGACCTCGGCCACCGAGTCGTTCCGCAACCCGCGCCGATGGCACGGCCCGCTGCTGGGTGCCGGCACGGACTTCACCGGCACCACCCGGCTGCACGGCCTGCCCTCCGGCGAACAGATCCACTACCGGGTGCTGCTCGCCGACCCGGACGACCCGCGCCGCACCGGCGAGCCCGTGACCGGCACCTTCCGCACCGCCTCCCGGCGCCGCCGGGACGGGGTGCGCTTCCTGTGGTCGGGCGATCTGGCCGGCCAGGGCTGGGGCATCAACCCGGACCTCGGCGGCTACCGCATCTACGACGCCATGGCGAAGCTGGACCCGGACTTCTTCCTGTGCAGCGGCGACACCATCTACGCCGACGGACCGATCAGCGCCACCCAGGCGCTGCCCGGCGGCGGCACCTGGCGGAACATCACCACCGAGGAGAAGTCGAAGGTCGCCGAGACCCTCGCCGAGTACCGGGGCAACTTCCGCTACAACCTGCTCGACGCCAACCTGCGCCGGTTCAACGCCCAGGTGCCCTCGGTCGTCCAGTGGGACGACCACGAGGTGCGCAACAACTGGTACCCGGGCGAGGTGATCGCCTCGACCGACACCCGCTACACCGAGAAGAGCGTCGACGTCCTCGCGGCGCGCGCCCGGCGGGCGTTCAGCGAGTACGTCCCCCTCTCCACCCTGCGTCCGGGCGCGAAGGAGGGGCGGGTCCACCGGGTACTGCGCCAGGGGCCGCTGCTGGACGTGTTCGTGCTCGACATGCGCACCTACCGCAACGCCAACTCCCCCGACGACCAGACGACCGACCCGCAGGGCATCCTCGGCCGGGAGCAGTTGGAGTGGCTCAAGCGGGAGCTGGCCCGGTCGCGCGCGGTGTGGAAGGTGATCGCCGCCGACATGCCGCTCGGTCTCGTCGTACCGGACCCGACGGAGAGCAAGCCGAACTACGAGGCGGTGGCCCAGGGCGATCCGGGCGCGCCGCTCGGGCGGGAGCTGCAGATCGCCGAGCTGCTGCGGTTCGTCAAGCACCGGCGGATCACCGGCACGCTGTGGCTGACGGCGGACGTGCACCACACCTCCGCCCAGCACTACCAGCCCTCGCGGGCCGCGTTCACCGACTTCGAGCCGTTCTGGGAGTTCGTCTCCGGGCCGCTGAACGCCGGTGCCTTCCCGGCGAGCGCGCTGGACGGCACCTTCGGTCCGGAGCGGGTGTTCGTGAAGGCGCCGACCGCGTCGAACGTCTCGCCCGCGGGCGGCTACCAGTTCTTCGGCGAGGTCGACATCGACGGGGACAGCGGTGAGCTGACGGTACGGCTGCGGGAGCAGGACGGCACCGTGCTGTTCACGCAAGCGCTGCAGCCGGGCCGGGTCGGTCAGTGAGCACCGGCCAGGAAGCCGACCGGTCGACCGGTCGGCCATAGAAAGTGCAACAAATGGGACGGAGCATGCTTTACCCATCGGTCACAATCAGTTCGTGATCACGCAACACCGTTCCTCCACAGTGGCTGCATGACTCCAGAGATGCCTGATGTGAGCCGGGCGAGGCACGGACGGCCCGTGCACCACTGGCGGCGGGACGTCGTCGAACTCGCCGCGCTCTTCACCGCCGTGGCCGTCGCGGACGCGGTGGCGAACCTGATCGGGCACGGGCCGGACGGCCCGGCCCTGCTGGTGATCTCGGCCGTCGTGCTGGCCGCGACGGCGGGATTCCACGTGTGGTGGTCACGCCGCCACGGACACGCGCCGCCGGTGAGCGATACCGGTGCCCGGCCGACCGCGCGGACGCGGCCGGCCGGGCCGTCCGAGCAGCCCGCCGCCGACGAGGACGGCGCCTGCGAGGGCCCCGGCACGCTGTGGCGGATGCGGACGACGGTGAAGGACGAGCCGGGTTCGCTGGCCGCCCTGTGCGCGGCGCTCGCCGGGCGGCGGGTGGACATCCTGAGCCTGCAGACGCACCCGCTGGCCGACGGCACGGTGGACGAGTTCCTGCTGCGGGCGCCGGGCGCGCTCGCGGCGGCCGAGATCACCCGGGCGGTCGCACTGGCCGGGGGCACGGCCACCTGGATCGAGCGGGCCGACGCCCACGACCTGGTCGACGTGCCCACCCGGGTGCTCGGCCTGGCCGCCCGCACCGCCCTCGACGCCTCCGAACTCCCGCTGGCGCTGCGCCAGTTGCTGGGCCGCTGCACGATCCGGTCGCTGCCCGGCACACCGGCCGGCGGCGGCCGCGGTCCGGCACCGGTGCCGGTCGAGGGCGTGCTGGAGGACACCGTGATGCGGCTGCCGGCGCCCGAGGGCGGTGTGCTCACCGTGGAGCGGCCGTACCTTCCGTTCACCCCCGCCGAGTTCGCCCGCGCCCGGGCGCTGGTGGAGCTGGACGGCCGGCTCGGGCCGCGGATCCCCGACGGTCAGGACGTACTGACCCTGCCCGAGGGCAACGACATCACCGTGCGCCGGGTGGACACCGGGGACCTGGCCGCGGCCCGGGCGATGCACGACCGGTGCTCGCCGCACACCCTCGGCATGCGCTACCACGGCCCGGTCGGCGACGCGGACCGCTATCTGAACCACCTGCTCAGCCCCCGATTCGGCCGGACGCTGGCCGCGCAGACCGCCTCCGGCAGGATCGTCGGCCTCGGGCATCTGCTGTGGGACGGCGACGAGACCGAGGTCGCGCTGCTCGTCGAGGACGAGTGGCAGCGGCGGGGCGTCGGCGGCGAGCTGCTCGGCCGGCTGGTGGCGATGGCGGCGGAGGCCGGCTGCGCGAGTGTGTACGCCGTGACCAAGGCGTCCAACACCGGCATGGTCTCCGCCATGCGCGGCCTCGGCCTGCCGCTGGACTACCAGGTGGAGGAGGGCACGCTGGTGATCACGGCCCGGCTGGACGCGGCACCGGTGACCACCGCGCCTCGCCCGGCCTGAGTCCGGGGTCCCCACGCCGGTCGGGCAGTGGGTGAGGTGCCGGGCCCCGTGGGGCCCCGCCCCCTCAGCGCACCGCCTCCCGCAGCGGTGCCACCTGCCGTTCCCGCACACCCCCCAGGGCCTGGTCCAGGTCGGCCCACAGGTCGTCCACGTCCTCCAGGCCCACCGACAGCCGCAGCAGACGGTCGCTCACGCCCGCCCCGCGCCGGTCCTCGGCGTCCACGATGCGGTGGCTGATCGACGCGGGATGCTGGATGAGCGTGTCGACGCTGCCCAGGCTCACCGCGGGGGTGACCAGCCGGACCCGGGAGATCACCTCGTGCGGGTCGCCGTGCACCTCGAAGGCGATCATCGCGCCGCCGAGCCGCGGATAGCGCACCCGGGCCACGCGCGGGTCGGCGGCGAGCCGGCGGGCCAGCTCGGCGGCGTTCGCGGAGGCGGCCCGGACCCGCACCGGGAGCGTGGACAGGCCGCGCAGCAGCAGATAACCCGCCAGCGGATGCAGGACTCCCCCGGTGGCGAACCGTATCTGCCGCAGCCGGCCCGCGAACTCCTCGTCGCAGGCGACCACCCCGGCCAGCACATCGCCATGACCGCCGAGGTACTTGGTGGCGCTGTGCAGCACCATCCGGGCACCCTGCTCCGCCGGGCGCTGGAGCACGGGCGTGGCGAAGGTGTTGTCGGCGAGCAGCGGGACCGAGCCGCAGGCGTGGGCGATCGCCCGCAGGTCGAGTTCGGCGAGGGTCGGGTTGGCCGGGGACTCGACCATCACCAGGCCGGTGTCCGGGCGCAGCGCGTCGGCGACGCCGGCCGGGTCGGTCCAGGTGACCTCCGTACCGAGCAGCCCGGCGGTGAGCAGGTGGTCGCTGCAGCCGTACAGGGGCCGTACCGCGACCACGTGGCGCAGGCCCGTCGCGGACCGGGCGAGGAGGACGGCGCTGAGCGCGGCCATGCCGCTGGCGAAGGCGACCGCGGACTCGGTGCCCTCCAGGCGGGCGAGCGCGGTCTCGAAGCGGGCGACGGTCGGGTTGCCGAGGCGACCGTAGACGGGCGGCCCCACCGGGTCGGCGCCGTCGGTGGCGAAGGCGTCGATGCGGGCGGCCTCGGCGCGGCTGTCGTAGGAGGGATAGGTGGTGGACAGGTCGATCGGCGGGGCGTGCAGGCCCTGGCGGGCGAGGTCGTCACGGCCGGCGTGCACGGCCTCGGTGGCCAGGGCTCTCGGTGCGGTGCGTACGCTGCCGTAGGCACTCGGGCTCGCTGTGTCCATGGCCGGAAGGGTGAACATCGAACGGTTCCCGGGGATCGAACACCGTGCTACGTTCGGCCAGTGGCCGAATCCGTCGTACTGGATCCGGTGGATCTGCATCTGTTGCGGCTGTTGCAGAACGACGCCCGGATCACCTACCGCGACCTCGCCGCCCAGGTGGGCGTGGCGCCGTCGACCTGTCTGGACCGGGTGACCCGGCTGCGCCGCTCGGGCGTGATCCTCGGCCACCGGCTGCAGCTGGATCCGGCCAAGCTCGGGCGCGGCCTCCAGGCGCTGCTGTCGGTGCAGGTACGGCCGCACCGGCGGGAGCTGGTGGGTCCGTTCGTGGAGCGGATCCGGGCGCTGCCGGAGGCACGGACGGTGTTCCATCTGACCGGGCCCGACGACTACCTGGTGCACGTGGCCGTCGCGGACATGGCCGATCTGCAACGGCTGGTGCTGGACGAGTTCACGGCGCGGCGCGAGGTGGCCCGGGTGGAGACCCGGCTGATCTTCCAGCAGTGGGAGTGCGGGCCGCTGCTGCCGCCCGGCCACGCCCAGAGCTGAATCCCGGCAAACCCGGGTGACGTGGTGATCCTCCGCGTACGAGGATGGGCCGCATGTCTGAGACCCAGATCCCGCTGCCCCGTCAGGTCGCCGACGCCTATGTGGACGACCTCATCGCCCTCGACCCGGTCACCGGTACGTACCTCGGTGTGAAGGAGAGTTCGAGCAGGCTCCCGGACTACTCGCCGGCCGGTCAGGAGGCCCTGGCGGAGCTGGCGCGCGCCACCCTGGCCAAGCTCGACGAGGCGGAACGGCAGCCCGGTGCGGACAGTGACGTGGAGCGGCGCTGCGGGCGGCTGCTGCGGGAGCGGCTGACGGCCGAACTCGCCGTGCACGACGCGGAGGAGCACCTGCGCCGGATCGGCAACATGGACACGCCCGGCCACGCGGTCCGGGAGATCTTCACGGTCACCCCGGCGGACACGGAGGAGGACTGGGCGGCGATCGCGGAGCGGCTGCGCGCGGTGCCGGGCGCGCTCGCGGGCTACCGCGCGTCCCTCGAACTCGGCCTGGAGCGCAAGCTGTTCGCGGCGCCCCGGCCGACGGCGACCTTCATCGGCCAGCTCACCGAGTGGACGGACACGGACGGCGAGGGGCGCGGCTGGTACGAGGACTTCGCCGCCGCGGGCCCCGAGGCGCTGCGCACCGAGCTGGACGAGGCCGCGCGGACCGCGACCGCCGCCCTGGTGGAGCTGCGGGACTGGCTGCGGGACGTGTACGCGCCGGCGATCGAGGGCGCACCGAACGTGGTGGGCCGGGAGCGGTACGCGCGCTGGGCCCGCTACTTCAACGGCACCGACCTGGACCTGGACGAGGCGTACGCGTACGGCTGGGCGGAGTTCCACCGCATCCTCGGCGAGATGCGGAAGGAGGCGGAGAAGATCCTGCCCGGCGCACAGACGCCGTGGGTGGCGCTCGCGCATCTGGACGAGCACGGCCGGCACATCGAGGGCGTGGACGAGGTCCGGGAGTGGCTCCAGGGCCTGATGGACAAGGCGATCCAGGAACTGGACGGCACCCACTTCGACCTCGCCGAGCGGGTGCGGAGGGTGGAGTCCTGCATCGCCCCGCCCGGCGGCGCCGCGGCCCCCTACTACACGCCCCCGTCGGAGGACTTCTCCCGGCCGGGCCGCACCTGGCTGCCCACGATGGGCCTGACCCGCTTCCCCGTCTACGACCTCCTGTCGACCTGGTACCACGAGGGCGTGCCCGGCCACCACCTCCAGCTCGCGCAGTGGGCGCACGTGGCGGAGAACCTCTCCCGCTACCAGGCGACGATCGGCGGGGTCAGCGCCAACGCGGAGGGCTGGGCGCTGTACGCGGAGCGGCTGATGGACGAGCTGGGCTACCTCACGGACCCGGAGGAGCGGCTCGGCTACCTGGACGCGCAGATGATGCGGGCGGCCCGGGTGATCGTGGACATCGGCATGCACCTGGAACTGGAGATCCCGGCGGACTCGCCGTTCCACCCCGGTGAGCGGTGGACGCCGGAGCTGGCGGAGGAGTTCTTCGGCCTGCACAGCAGCCGGCCGGCGGACTACGTGGAGAGCGAGCTGACCCGGTACCTGACGATCCCGGGCCAGGCGATCGGCTACAAGCTCGGTGAGCGGGCGTGGCTGCTGGGCCGGGAGAAGGCCCGCGAGCGGCACGGCGACGCGTTCGACCTGAAGGCCTGGCACATGGCGGCCCTGTCCCAGGGTTCGCTGGGCCTGGACGACCTGGTGGACGAGCTGTCCCGGCTCTGACCGCAGTCGGGGATGCCAGGACGTCCACCGGGCCGGCGCCGACGGCGTTCACCGTGCTCCCGCGTCCGGCGAGCGCCGTCGACCGGGAGCGGGTGACGGAGGCGAGGGCGCCCTCCTGGAGGGCGTGGGCGTTCCCGCCCGGCATGCCGCCGCCGAGGTCCTGGCCGCAGGTCGTCTGCGTGACCGGTTCCGGCCCGTCTGCCCGGTCCGGTGACGCATGCGGTACGACCGCGCAGGGGCAGCGGGCGGCGCGCAGTTGGCGTGGACACTCCCCTTCGGGAGGGCGGAGCCGGGGGCGGGAGCGCGATTCCGGTCGGCCGTACGGGCGCCCTCCGCTGGCGTGGGCGGGGCGCAGGCGGCTAGCTGGTGCCGGGGGCCGATGCGGAAGGCGGGCCGGCATGCAGGAGACGGGGACGGGGCGGCAGGCACTTCGGACACCATGGGCCGCCGGCCTGGCCGGAGTGCTCTTCGCGTTGCTCCTGGCGGCGGCGATGGTCCTGGTCAGGCTGGGGATCCCGGAGGGGGTCGACGATGCCGCCGCTCGGGGGTTCACGGACGCCACGCGGCGGAGCGCGCTGCGGGCGGCCCTGGCGCTGGTGCCGTTCGCCGGGATCTTCTTCCTGTGGTTCATCGGCGTGATCCGCGCGCACGTCGGCGCGGGCGAGGACAAGTTCCTCGCCACCGTCTTCCTGGGCAGCGGGCTGGTCTTCACCGCCACGATGTTCGGCGCCGCCGCTGCGGCGAGCGCCGTGCTCGTCGTGGACCATCCCGCCGGCCTGCCACCGGTACCCGGCACCTGGGACTTCGGCCGCCACTTCGCGTTCACGCTGATGACGGAGTACGCCCTGCGGATGGCGGCCGTCTTCGTGTCCTCCCTGTCGGTCATCGGCCGCCGCCTCAGGGTCCTGCCGCGCTGGCTCGCGATCGTCGGCTTCCTCACCGCCCTCACGCTGCTGTTCGTCTCCTCGTACGTGCCCTGGGCGGAACTCGTCTTTCCCGCGTGGTCACTGCTGCTCAGCGTGCACATCCTGACGGTGGGCCGCCGCGACCGGAGCCGGCCGGCTCCCGTGTAGGTCCGTCGGCCGCTCACTCGTTCGGCGTGCCCGGCGCGCGGGCGACCCGGCCGCGCTCGCATGCTGGCGTGCGGGGGGACGACCGCCGCCCGCGCGAGCCGCGTGGGACGGCCGGACCTGGCCATCGGAAGGGCGGAGCGTCGATGCGGATCGTCGTCGATCTCAACAAGTGTCAGGGGTACGCGCAGTGCGCGTTCCTCGCGCCCGACGTCTTCGCCATGCACGGCGAGGAGTCGCTGATCTACAACCCGCGCGCGGACGAGGAGCAGCGGGAGCGGCTGGCGCGTGCCGTCGCCGCGTGCCCGGTGCAGGCGATCACCGCCGACGGACTGGACCGCGTGGGCGAGGTCCGGGAGGCGTCCGATGGCCGCTGACTACGTGGAGTGGCTCCGGCGCGAGGGCCGGATCGTGATCGTCGGCGCCTCGCTGGCCGGCCTGCGGGCCGCCGAGACGCTGCGCGCCGAGGGCTTCGCCGGTGAACTGACTCTGATCGGGGACGAGCCGTACGAGCCGTACGACCGTCCGCCGCTGTCCAAGTCCGTCCTGCTGGGCATGGCGTCACCGCACCACACCGAGCTGCCCCACCGCCGGGAGATCGACGCCAAGTGGCGCCTCGGCGTCGCGGCGACCGGTCTCGACCTGACGGCCAAGCGGGTGCGGCTGGCCGACGGGGACGAGGTGGAGTACGACCGGCTGCTCATCGCGACCGGGGTGCGCGCCCGGCCGTGGCTGAAGCCGGAGGAGGCCCGGCTGGACGGCGTCTGCCTGCTGCGCACCCGTGAGGACGCGGCCGACCTGTGCCGGCGGCTGAAAGCGGGGCCGCGCCGGGTGTTCGTCATCGGTGCCGGGTTCGCCGGTTCGGAGGTGGCCTCGGCGTGCCGGGAGATGAACCTGCCGGTCACCGTCGCGGAACGCGCGGGCGCGCCGCTGGTGGGCGCGCTCGGCGGGGTCATCGGCGCGGTCGCCGCCGACCTGCAGACGGAGAACGGCGTGGATCTGCGCACCCATGTCACGGTGACCGCGCTGGAGGGTGACACGGCCGGCCGGGTGCGGGCCGTCCACCTGTCCGACGAGAGCGTGGTCGAGGCGGACGTGGTCGTGGTCTCGCTGGGGTCGCTGCGGAACACCGAGTGGCTGGAGGGGTCGGGACTGGGCGCCGGGCCCCGGGGCGTCGCCTGTGACGCGGGCTGCCGGGCCTTCGACTTCCGGGGCATCGTGACGGACGACGTGTTCGTGGCGGGGGATGTGGCGCGCTCCCCGCACGCGCTCTTCGGCTACCAGTTCCTGTCGCTGGAGCACTGGGGCAATGCCGTCGCCCAGGCGGAGACCGCGGCGCACAACATGATCTGCCACGGCGCCGACCGGCGCCCGCACCTGTGGATGCCCGCCTTCTGGTCCTCGATGTTCGGCGTGAACATCAAGTCGGTCGGGGTGCCGCCCATGGGCGAGCAGCTCATGGTGACGCAGGGCTCGCTGGCCGAGCGCCGGTTCGCCGCCGTCTACGGGTACCAGGACCGGATCGTGGCCGCCGTGACGTTCGACAACACACGGTGGCTGGAGTTCTACCAGCGGCAGATCGAGCGCGGCGCGCCGTTCCCGGTGGAGTACCCGACGATGGACCGGCGGCCCGAGGGCCGGCAACCGGTGGACGCCCGGTTCCCGGACCCGTCCCTGCCGACCCACGGCCCCATGGTGACCCTCAGCGGTTACTCGCCGGCCGACCAGCAGCTGGTCTTCCACCCCGCCCGCCACTGACCGCCGCCGACGGCCTCGACGCTCCAAGGACCCGCCATGCCGCACGCCTCGATGATGCGCCAGATCACCGACTTCGCGAACCGCGCCAACCCCTATCCGGTGTACGAGGAACTCCGCAGGACACCGGTGCTCCGCGAGGAGGAGGACGGCCCTTACCTCATCAGTTCGTACTACGACATCAAGGCGCTCCTCCACGATCCGCGGATCAGCTCCGACGCCGCCAACCTGGCCGCCGCCGGGGACGACGCGCTGGACCAGGCGGAGGAGACGGGCGGGCTGCCGCCGTCCTTCCTGCGCCTCGACCCGCCCGAGCACGACCGGCTGCGGCGGATCGCCAACAGCGCCTTCGGGCCGCCGCACCGGCCGCGGCGGATCGAGAACATACGGGGCCAGATGCGGGAGATCGTCACCGAGCTGATCGACGGTTTCGGGGACGCCCGGCAGATCGACCTGGTCGACCAGTTCGCCTACCCGTTCCCGGTGACGGTGATCTGCCGGCTGCTCGGGGTGCCCCGGGAGGACGAGCCGAAGTTCCGCACCTGGGTCGATCCGCTGGTGGCGAGCCTCGACCCCGGCACCGGCCAGGACGACGCCGAGTACCAGAAGACGGCGCGGGAAGCCCGTATGCAGCTGGGCATGTACCTGGCGGGGCTGGTCGAGGAGCGGGCCAAGGAGCCGCGGGACGACATGCTGTCCGACCTGGTGAACAGCCGGGGCCCGGACGGTGCCATGACGATGATGGAGGTGCTCAGCACCTCCGTGCTGCTGCTGATCGCCGGTCACGAGACGACGGTCAACCTGATCACCAACGGCATGCTCACCCTGCTGCGCCACCCGGAGTACCTGCGGCGGCTGCGCGAGGACCCGGGTCTGTCGGTCAACATCGTGGAGGAGCTGCTGCGGTACGAACCGCCGGTGCAGCTCGTGCCGCAGCGCACCTGTATCACCGACATCGAGGTGCGCGGGGTGACCATCCCCAAGGGCTCGCGGATCTGGCTGGTGCTGGCGGCGGGCAACCGTGACCCGGAGCGCTTCGCGGACCCCGAGCGGTTCGACCCGGACCGCGGGGACATCCAGCACCTCGGTTTCGGCAGCGGCATCCACAGCTGCTTCGGTGCTCCGCTGGCCCGGCTGGAGACCCAGATCGCGCTGTCCGAGCTGGCCCGGCGGCTGGAGAGTCCCCGGCTGGTCGAGGATCCGCCGCCCTACCGGCAGAACGCGGTGCTGCGCGGCCCCCGGCATCTGGGGGTCGCCTTCGAGGGGCTGCGCTGAGCACGCCGTTCGCTCATCGCGTCATCCCGTGACGTGACGTCACTGCGTGACTTCCGCCGGCAGCACCACACAGACCTCGTACCCGCCGTCGCGCGTCGGGCCCGAGGTCATGGTGCCGCCGAGGAGTTCGGCGCGCTGGCGCAGACCGATCAGGCCGTGATGCGCGCCGGGCAGCGGGAGGGGCGGCTGGGTCGGCGCCGTGTTGGTGACCCGGACGCGGACGGAACCGTCGGCGTGCAGCAGGTCGATGCGCGCGGTGGCGCCGGGAGCGTGTTTGCGCGTGTTGGTCAGGGCCTCCTGGACCGTGCGGTAGACCGCGCGCTGGACGGTGGCCGGAAGGCCTTCGGGCAGATCCATGGTCAGCTCGGTCTCGATGCCGCTGCTGTCGGCCAGCCGCTGGATGTCGGTGAGCGCCGGCTGCGGGGTCAGTTCCGTGGGCTGGCCGCCGGAGGCACGCAGGACCCCGACCATGTGGCGCAGCTCGTCCAGCGTCTGCACGCTCAGCCGCCGGATCGTCGCCGCCGCGTCCTTGGTGTCCTTGTCGCGCGCGCCGACCTGGAGTGCTCCGGCGCGTACGGCGATCAGGCTGACCTGGTGGGAGACGACGTCGTGCATCTCCCGCGCCAGCTGGGCGCGCTCCCTGGCCAGGACGGCCTGGGCCGTCAGCAGCTGCTGGTGGTCACGGGCCTCGGAGATCTCGGTCAGTCTCAGGGACAGATCGCGCCGGGTCCGCACGAGCTGCCCGAGGAAGACGGCGGCGGCGGCGGTGGCGGCGCTGTAGCCGAACGCGATCAGCCTTCGGGTGTCGGTCAGATCGAGGTCCGGTGCCGGCAGGGACAGCTGGTCGCTGAGCGCGAAGGCCGGGACGCACAGGAACAGCAGCGCCCCCGGGCGGCTGAGCGAGGCAAGCGTGTACAGGGCGGCCAGGCAGGCGACGACCGCGTCGGAGAGCAGGACGGCGGGGAGGGTGAGGAGGAAGGTGAGCAGCGGCAGCCACCGGCGCAGCAGCAGCACCACGGCGGCGGCCAGGCCGCTGGCCATCCGCAACGGCTCGTCGATGTCCCAGTGGGCCCACACGTCGAGCAGGGCCATGGACACCGCCACGCCGTCCAGCACCAGCGGGGGCGGGCGGCGGGTCATCCGGTCTCCTGCGTGAGGAGCCCGGCCCGCTGGGCGAAGAGGGCGGCCTGGACCCTGCCGCTGACCTCCAGCTTGGTGAGGATCGCGCTGACGTGGTCCTTGACCGTGCCGGTGCTCAGGTGCATGCGGGACGCGATGTCGGCGTTGGACAGGCCCTCGGCGATGAGGACGAGCACCTCGCGCTCGCGGCCGGTCAGCCGGTCGAGGGCCTTCGGCGGGCGTTCCTGCGGTCCGGCGCTCAGATAGCCGTCCACCACGGTGCGCGTGACCTTGGGCGCCAGCACCGTGCCGCCGCGGGCCAGGCTGTGCACCGCCAGCGGCAGCGCCTCGGGGTCGGTGTCCTTGAGGAGGAATCCGGCGGCGCCGGAGCGCAGTGCCGTCTCCACGTACTCGTCCATGTCGAACGTGGTGAGCATGGCCACCACGGGAGGCTGCGGCAGCCGGCGGATGTCCCCGAGGACCGTGAGCCCGTCGACGTCCGGCATCCGGATGTCCAGCAGCACGACGTCGGGGCGCTGCTCGCGCACCGCCCGCAGGGCCTGGCCGCCGGACACCGCCCCGACGACCTCGATGCCGTCGGCCGCGGCGAGGATGCGCTGGAAGCCCGTGCGGATCAGGGCTTCGTCGTCGACCACCAGTACCCGGATCACGTGTGCTCCAGCCTCTAGGGCATCACTGTCCGATTCGTACCATGCCCGGGGCGGCTTCGCCGCCGGGCGCGGTACGCACGGGCGCCCTGACCCCGGGTGCCGTGATCAGGCGATCGCGGGCCGCCGTGTGGCGGGCATGGTCAGCACCGCGACGGTCGCCGAGCCGTCGGCGGGCTGCCGGCGCTGCGGGACCGTGAGCCGGCCGAGCCGGGTGCTCCACAGGCCGTCGCGCAGCGTCAGCGTGACCACGCAGGAGGGCGGCACCTCCATCCGGCGGAACGTGCGGGCGGGCAGGGACAGGGCGTGGACCAGGGCGGCTCTGATCACGGACGCCTCGGTGATCGCGAGGACGGGTCCCGTGCCGGCGGGCAGGGCGCCCAGCCAGGCGGCCGTGCGACGGCAGAGCGCGCGGACGGACTCGCCGCCGTGCGGTGCGGCGTCGGGATCGGTCAGCCAGACGGAGAGGCCGTGGGGGTCCTCCGCCGCGATGTCCTCGACGGTCCGGCCGTCCCAGGTGCCGTGGTCCAGGTCGCGCAGGGCGTTCTCGGGCAGGGCCTCGATCCCGAGGGCCTCAGCGGTCTGGGCGCAGCGGGCGGAGGGGCCCCGGAGGGCCGGCAGGTACGGCGGGAGGGTCGCTTTCACGGCTGCCAGCTCACGCCGGCGGCGCTCGGTCAGGGCACCGTCCCCGAAGACCCGGTCAGGGCCGCTGTCCGCGGCGGTCGCGCAGAGCATCGTCAGTCGCACCGTCACCGTCGACCTCCCTCTCCGAGGTTTCCCCTTGCACACCACATCCCAGGGAAGGTGCCCCTTCAACCTCCGGCAGGTGGCCGGATCACCCCCGCCGGTCGGCGGGTTCCTCACCGGTCTGCGGGTTCCTCGCCGGTCTGCGGCCGGAGCATGGCCAGGTCGCACTGGTACCAGGTACCCGGCTCACCGCCGAGGTCGGCGGGGTCGGCCGGTCCGATCGGGACGAACCCGGACTTGGTGAGCACCCTGTGGGAGGCGGCGTTGCGGTGGGTGGTGGCCGCCCGCAGGGCGCGCAGTCCGTGCCGCTGTGCGGCCAGGCGGCACAGCTCCCGGACGGCCTCGGTGGCCACCCCCCGGCCGGCGACGTGCTGGGCGACCCGGTAGCCGAGTTCCGCCGTGTGGTGATCGATGTTGACCAGGTTGAACCGTCCGTGTACCGATCCGTCCTCGGCGAGGAGCACGTAGAAGGCGCAGACGCCGGCCTCCTGCTCGGCCAGCAGGGCGTTGTACCGGTCGGTGAACCGGTCGAAGTACTCGTCGCCGCGGTCGGAGACCGAGGCGGCGAAGTAGGACCGGTTGGACAGCTCGAAGTCCAGGACCGCGGGGGCATGGCTGGCGTGCAGCCGCTTCAGCTCGGGCACTGCCCGACTGTACCCGGACGGGGTGCCGAGCCCACCTCGGTTCCCCCGGGCGACCGAGTACGGCGCGCCCCGGGGGCGTGGGTCAGCAGCCGCAGTCTCCGTCGACGGGCGCGGTCAGCGGGTCGGCGTCCCGGCGCGCCGGGCCCTGCCAGGTGTCGTAGGCGAAGCCCTCGCGCGCCCAGTACTCGAAGCCGCCGAGCATCTCCTTGACCTGGTAGCCGAGTTCGGCTAGGGCGAGGGCGGCGCGGGTGGCGCCGTTGCAGCCGGGGCCCCAGCAGTACGTCACCACGGGCACGTTCTTGTCGAGGAGCTGTTCGGCCTGCTCGGGGATGAGCGCGGTCGGCAGGTGGACCGCGCCGGGGACGTGGCCCTGGTCCCAGGACTCGGTGGAGCGGGAGTCGACCACGACGAACCCGGGGTCGCCGCCGGCCGCCAGCGCGGCGGCGACGTCGGAGACGTCGGCGTGGAAGGCGAGGCTCGCGCGGAAGTAGGCGGCGGCCTCGGCGGGAGCGGCGGGGGCGACGCGCAGGACGGGGTTCTCGGAAGCCGTGTTGATCATGACGGAGAATCTACGGTCCGCGGACCGCGCCCTGAAGGGCAGATCCCCGGGCTTTCCCTTGCCCGGCCGGGGATTCCCCTGCTATCCATCCGGGATGACCGTGTATTCCCCGGACGCCACCGACTGGCGCATCCTCGAAGTCCTCCAGCGCGACGGACGGGCCAGCTACGCCGAGCTGGCGCGCGCCGTGTCCATGTCGCCGAGCGCCGTCACCGAGCGGGTCCGGCGGCTGGAGGAGGCGGGCGTCATCCAGGGGTACGCGGCGGTGGTCGATCCCGAGCGGCTGGGCCTGCCGATCCTGGCGTTCGTACGGCTGCGCTATCCGAACGGCAACTACAAGCCGTTCCACGACCTGGTCGCGGCGACGCCGGAGATCCTGGAGGCGCACCACGTCACGGGCGACGACTGCTTCGTCATCAAGGTCACCGCGCGGTCGATGTCCCATCTGGAGGAGGTCTCGGGGAAGATCGGCGCGCTCGGCTCGGTGACCACCAGCGTGGTGTACTCGTCCCCGCTGGCCCGCCGGCCGCTGGGCCGCTAGGGGGTTTCGCTCGGATCAGGGCGGACCCGGGCGACCCGGACGACACCCCCTGGCACCGGTACGGCGTCAGGCCACGCCCCGCTGCCGCAGCGCCGAGCCCGATCTGCCCTTGACCACCTCCAGCTGGGCGTGGATCCGGCGGCGCAGGTCGGGGACATGGCTGACGATGCCGACGCTGCGGTCCCGTTCGCGCAGGCTGTCCAGGACGTCCAGGACCTCGTCCAGGGTCTGGTCGTCCAGGCTGCCGAAGCCCTCGTCGATGAAGAGGGTGTCCAGCCGGACGCCGCCCGCCTCGTCGGTGACGACGTCGGCGAGGCCGAGGGCCAGGGCGAGGGAGGCGAAGAAGGTCTCGCCGCCGGACAGGGTGGCGGTGTCCCGTTCCCGTCCGGTCCAGGCGTCGACCACGTGGAGCCCGAGCCCGCTGCGTCCGCGCCCGGTGCGGTCGTCGGAGTGGACCAGGGTGTAGCGGCCGGACGACATGCGCTGGAGGCGGACGGTCGCGGCGGCGGCGACCTGTTCGAGCCGGGCCGCCAGGACGTACGACTCCAGGCGCATCCGGCGTTCGTTGTCGGCGGAGGTGCCCGCGGTGAGGGCGGCGAGCCGGGCCACCCGGTCGTACTCCTCGCGCAGCGGGCCCAGCCGGCGTACGGCGTCGGCGGCCCGGGCCGAGAGGCGGTCCAGCTCGGTGCAGCAGCGGGCGGCGGCATCGCGCGCGGAGGCGGCCTCGCGCAGCCGGCGTTCCGCTGCGGTCGCCGTGCGCTCGGCCGCGGCCGGGTCGGCGGCCGGCTGCTGGGCGGCCGCGGCGGTGCCGGGCTCGGCGAGCACCGCGCGGACGGCGGCCTCCTCCTGCTGCCAGGCGTCGAGGCGGTGCTGCAGCTCGCGGTGGGCGGCGGGGTCCAGGAGGGCCGCCGCTGCGGCCTGCGGGGTGTCGAAGCCGGCCCGGTAGGCGGCGTCGGCGAGCCGGGCGTCGGCGTCCTTCAGCCGCTGGGCGGCGTCCTCGGCGGCGCGCACGGCGTCGGCGGCTTCGGTGAGCCGTGCCGCCCGCCGCTCCAGCTGCGCGGCGCGCGCGGCCACGCTGTCGGCGCCGCCCCGCGCCTGCTCCAACTCCGTTTCCAGTGAGGCCTGTTCGCGCTCCAGGGTCTCCCGCCGGGTCAGCCGGGAGGCGGCCCGTACGGCGGCCTGCTGGCGGTCGGCGAGCCGCTGTTCGCGTTCCTGCTCGGCCCGCCGCAGCTCCTGCTGGACGGCGTGCAGGGCGGAGGCCTCGTGGCGGGCGCGGGCGTACTCCTGCTCCAGGTGCTCCGCCTCGGTGGCGAGTCGGGCGGTGGGGGTGTCACCGGCCTCGGCGGTGGCGGCGGCGAGGGCCTCGCGGACCGCGCCGAGGCGCTGCTCGTCCTCGGTGTGCTGTTCCTCGGCCCGCTGGTAGGCGGCGAGGGCGCGGTCCTCGGTCTCGCGGTCGACGTGTCCGGCGACCTTGCGGGCGGGGGCGGGGTGGTCGGTGGCTCCGCAGACCGCGCAGGGCTCGCCGTCGGTGAGGTGGGCGGCGAGTTCGGCGGCGATGCCGTTCAGCCGCTGTTCCTTGAGATCGAGCCAGTGGGTGCGGGCGTCGAGGGCGCGCTGCCGGGAGGCCTGCGCGCGCTGCCCGGCCTGGTCGAGGTCGGCGGCGAGCCGGTCGCGGGTGCGGGCCGCGTCGAGCCGCCGCCGCATGGGTTCGCGCTGGACGGCGAGCTGTTCGGCGCGGGTGGCGGCCTCCTGGGCGGTGTCGACGCGGGTCTGGAGGGCCGCCCGGGTGGTGTCCCAGTCGGCGAGCCAGGCCTCTGCCTCGCGGAGCACGTCGTCGTCGGCGCGTTCCTGCCGGTCGAGTCCGGTGCGTTCCTCGGCGAGTTCGGCGAGCCGCCGTTCGGCGCGCCGGGCCGCGTCCAGGCCGCCCAGTTCCTCGGCGGCGCGGCGGGCGGCGGCGGCGAGTCCGCTCGCGCCGGCGTCGGCGTAGGCGTCGGGGAGCAGCGCACGCGCGTGTGCCTCGGCGGCCGCGGCCCGGCGGTGTTCCCTCTCGGTCTCCTCGCGCAGCTCCAGCGCGGGCGCGACGGCCTCCGCCTTGCGGGCCCGCTCCATGCGCTCCTGGTTCTCCCGGTGTGCGCCGGCCCGCTCCTGGAGGCGCTCGGCGCGCTGCCGGGCCTCGGCGAACCTGCTCTGCAGCCGGGCGAGTTCGCGCGTCTCCTCCAGGGCGCGCCGGGCCTCGGCGTGGGCGGACTCGGCGGCCGAGAGCCGGCAGTGGGCGACGGTGAGGCGTTCCCGGGCGGTGCTGCGGGCGACGGCGGCGGCGCCGAGGACGGCCTCGGCCAGGCCCGGATCACCGGGGGCCAGCTCGGGCAGCTCCATGGCGTCGCCGGCCTCCTGCTGCATGCGGTGGGCGTCGGCGAGCAGGGCCGTGTCGCCCTCGCGCACGCGTGCCTCGGTGGCCCGGCGGCGTTCGGCGAGGCGTTTCTCGACGTCGGCGAAGCGCTGGGTGTCGAAGAGGCGGCCGAGGAGCCGGCCGCGGGCCTCGGCGTCGGCGCGCAGGAAGCGGGCGAAGTCGCCCTGGGGCAGCAGGACGACCTGGCAGAACTGCTCGCGGCTCATGCCGAGCAGCTGCTCGACCTCGGTGCCGATCTCCTGGTGGGAACGGCTGAGGTCCTTCCAGGCGCCGGCCTGGGCGTCGTACTCGCGCAGCCAGGTCTGGGCCTTGTCGACCGTCATGCCCCTGCCGCGCAGCTTGGGCCGCTCCCACGGGGGCTGCCGGGTGATCTCCAGCCGGCGGCCGGCGACGGTGAGTTCGAGGCGGACCTCGGTGCGGGTGCCCGGCTGGGCGTGGTCGCTGCGCAGGTTCATGCCCTGGCTGCTCTGCCGGGCACCGGGGACGGTGCCGTAGAGGGCGTAGCAGACGGCGTCCAGGACGGAGGTCTTGCCGGCGCCGGTGGGGCCGTGCAGCAGGAACAGGCCGGCGGCGGAGAGCGCGTCGAAGTCGACGGTCTGGGCGCCGCCGAAGGGCCCGAAGGCGGTGATGTCGAGCCGGTGCAGCCTCACCGGGCCACCTCCCGCACGGCGTCGTCGGCGCGCACGGCGTCGAACGCCTCGCGCAGCACGGCCGCCTCCCGCTCGTCGGGTGCCGCGCCGCGCACATGGGCGACGAAGTCCTGGGCGATCTGCTGGTCGCTGCGGCCCGCGAGGCGCCGGGAGTACGACACCCCGGGCTCCTCGGGGGCGCGGTCGGGGGCGAAGACCAGGCTGAGGGTGTGCGGGAAGCGCTCCGTGAGCCGGGCCATGGGGTCGGCCGGGCGGACGGGGTCGGTGAGGGTGGCCTCGACCCAGGCGTCCTCGTGGCGGGTCAGCCCGGGGTCGGCGAGGAGGTCGTCCAGGGTGCCGCGGAGACGGGCGAGCGGGCGGGGCACCGGGCAGTCGACGCGTTCGGCGGTGACCGAGCCGTGCGCGTCCAGGTCGACCAGCCACATGCTCTTGCGGTGGCCGGCCTCGGAGAAGGAGTAGGCGAGCGGCGAGCCGGAGTAGCGCACGCGGTCGGTGATGGTCTGGCAGCCGTGCAGATGTCCGAGCGCCACATAGTCGACGCCGTCGAAGACTCCGGCCGGTACGGCCGCCACTCCCCCGACGGTGATGTCCCGCTCGCTGTCGCTGGCCTGGCCGCCGGTGACGAAGGCGTGGGCGAGGACGACGGAACGCGTGCCCGGCGCGCGCGTGGCGAGGTCGGCGCGGACCCGGTCCATGGCGGCGCCGAGCACGGTCTCGTGGCCGGCCCTGTCGACGCCGAACTCGTCCTTCACCAGGGCCGGTTCGAGGTACGGCAGGCCGTAGAAGGCGACATCGCCGTGGGCGTCCCGGAGCATCACGGGGGTGCCTGCGGCGGACGGCTCGGTGCGCAGGTGGATGCCCGCGCGGCCGATGAGTCCGGCGCCGACGCCGAGACGGCGGGCCGAGTCGTGGTTGCCGGAGATCATCACCGTGGGCACGCCGAGGTCCGCGAGGCGGTGCAGCGCGGTGTCGAACAGCTCGACCGCGGCGAGCGGCGGCACCGCCCGGTCGTACACATCGCCCGACACGACCACCGCGTCCACCTCGCGCTCACGCACGGTGGTGACGAGGTGACCGATGAACTCGGCCTGGGCCCCGAGCAGGTTCACCCGGTGGAAGGCCCGGCCGAGGTGCCAGTCGGACGTGTGCAGCAGTCTCATGAGCCCCGAGACTAACGGCCGGGTCTGACATCACGGGCGGTTGCGCCCGTATCAGCCCGTCATCACCCCGACCTCACAGGGTCGTTATGCCCGATTCGCGGCAATCGTCAGGCGTCGCCGTAGGCTTCACCGCCGAGTTCGAAGCCGGCCGTGCCCGCCGTCACATCGGCGAGCCAGGCGCGGAAGGCGTCCACGTCGGCGTCCGGCAGGCCGATCTCGATGGTGACGGCCTCGCCGTAGCGGACGTTCCGCACCTCGCGTCCGGTGGCGCGCAGGTCGTTCTGGACCTTGCCCGCGCGCTGGTGGTCGACGGTCACCGTGGCCAGCCGGAAGCGGCGCCGGGTGATCGTGCCGAGCGCGTCTAGGGCCTCGCCGACCGAGCCGCCGTAGGCGCGGATCAGTCCGCCCGCGCCGAGCTTGACGCCGCCGTAGTAGCGGGTGACGACCGCGACGACGTACCGCATGTCGCGGCGCAGCAGCATCTGCAGCATGGGCACGCCGGCGGTGCCGCCCGGCTCGCCGTCGTCGCTGGCCTTCTGCACGGAGGCGTCGGCGCCGATGACGTAGGCCCAGCAGTTGTGGGTGGCGTCGGCGTGCTCCTTGCGCACGGCGGCGATGAAGTCCTGGGCCTCCTGCTCGGTGGCGGCCGGGGCGAGGGCGCACAGGAAGCGGGAGCGGTTGATCTCGGTCTCGTGCACGCCCGCGCGGGCGACTGTGCGGTACTCGTCCTGCATCCCGCCAGCCTATGCGAGCGCCGGGAGACCCTCGCTCAGCTCTTCTTCTTCCCGCGCGGGACCGTGAACGAGGTGAGCAGGGCGCCGCCCGGGGCGAGGTCCGGCCAGCCGGTGCCGTGCCAGGTGAGCACGGCGATCGCGGCGGTGGGGAACTTCGCGCGCACCCGCTCCAGCGTGTCGTCGAGGCCGTCCGCGGCCAGCGCCGGCACCAGCTCCTCCAGGCCCGGGTTGTGCCCGACCAGCAGCAGCGTCCGCACCTCGGCCGGCACCTCGTGCACCACCTCCAGCAGCTCCCGTACGCCCGCCGCGTACAGCCGCCGGTCGTAGCGCACCGGCGGCGGAGTGGCCCACTCGGCGGAGGCCAGCTCCCAGGTGCGGCGGGCTCGTACGGCGGTGGAGCACAGGGCGAGGTCGGGCAGGGTGCCGGCGGCGAGGGTGCGTCCGGCGGCCGGGGCGTCGCGCAGCCCGCGCGGCGCGAGGGGCCTGCTGTGGTCCTCGACACCCTCGGGCCACGCGGACTTCGCGTGCCGCAGCACCACCAGCCGGCGCAGCGGGCCGGTGCCCGCCGGCCGGTTCACGCCGGGCTCCCGATGTCGCGCGCGAGGTCGAGGGCGAGCAGGCGGTCGGCGTAGGCGTACGTCTCGAAGCGGGCGCCGTCCGGGATGCCGGGCGCGCTCTCCGCGTCGCGCAGGACACCGAGGACCGCGGGCAGGTCCAGGTCGTCCTCCCAGGCGGCGCGCAGCCGGTCCCGCACCTCGGCGGGCACCGGCCGCGAGGGCCGCCGGGCCCAGCCGGCGACGGCCCGGCGCCACCGGGCGAGGCTCCGCGCCGCGTCGTCCAGCGCGGCCGGGTCCAGCCGCGCGGGTTCACTCCGCGGGACGGCGAGCAGGGCGAGACGGAGGACGGAGGGGTCGGAGAGGAGCAGCGGGAGCGGGGAGGGAGGAGCGGGGGCCGCGGGCGGGTCGGGGACGACACCGGGACCGGGACGCTCACCGGCACCCTCACGTGCACCCGCATCGGCACCGGCACCCTCACGTGCACCCTCACGTGCACCCGCCTCGGCACCGGCACCGGCACCGGCACCGGGCGCACCTTCCGTGTCCCCACCGGTCACGGCCCCGGTCCGCGCAACCGGCTCCCCGCCGGCACCGGCACCCCGTCTCTCCTCCGCCTCGCCACCGGCACCCGGTCTCTCCCCCGCCTCCCCACCGACGCCCCGGCCCCCCGTCGCACCCCGCTCGCCCCCCGGAGTCCACTGCGCCGGAGCGACCGAAACCACCGGTCCCTCGCCGAGTGCGTCCTCGGCACCCCGTTGGGCCACGTGGATGACCTGGGCCTCGCCCAGCCCGGAGGCGAGGTCGCGGTCGTCCTCGAAGGGGCGGACGGCGAGGCGGGTGGCGGCGGTGCGCAGTTCGGGCCGGTCGCGGGGGGCCGTGAGGATCGTCCAGACCGGGGTACCGCCCAGTTCCAGGGCGCGGACGAGCAGGTCGGCGGTGAGCAGCACCCGCAGGCCCGTCGGGTCGAGGCCGGAGGCGTGGGCCTCGATGCGGGTCAGGCCGCGACGGGCGGGCGCGGCGGGGACGGGCTCACCGGTTCTGGCGTCGAGGATGCGCAGCACGGGGCGAGCGTAGGCGGACCGGCGGCCTTATGCAGCGGCTCGCACCGATTCCGGACAGCGTGCCGGGTACGGCGGGAATCCGGACCCGCCGCGACGATGTTGCCCGGACACCCTGTTCCCCGCAGCCCGAGGAGGCGGCCGATGTACGGCGACGAAACGACTGTCCGCAGGATCCTGACCGAGCTGGGCGACACCTGGGCGGTGGTCGGCCTGTCCTCGAACCAGCGCCGGGCCGCCTACGGGGTGGCGCGGGTGCTCCAGCGGTTCGGCAAGCGGATCGTGCCGGTGCACCCGAAGGCCGAGACGGTGCACGGGGAGCGCGGCTACGCCTCCCTCGCGGACATCCCCTTCGACGTGGACGTGGTCGACGTCTTCGTGAACGGCGAGCTGGCCGGCGCGGTGGCGGACGAGGCGGTGGCGAAGGGCGCGCGGGCGGTCTGGTTCCAGCTGGGGGTCGTCGACGAGGCGGCGTACGAGCGGACCCGGGCGGCGGGTCTGGAGATGGTCATGGACCGGTGCCCGGCGATCGAAATTCCCCTGCTGAACTAGCCGGCACTGACTGTCTCACTTTCTTCTCACAATTCGCTGCTGAATATTGACATTCGGACCAGCCGTCTGAGCTGTGCGAAGACTGTGCCCAAGACAGGCAAGATCCTGGGTCAAGTTTTGTAAAACAGTCTTTTGCCGGTGCGGAAAGCCTTCCTAGCCTGTGGCCTCCTTGCTCGTTAATTCTGCGTTCATGAACTGAGAGGCCACTTGACATGGCGAAAGTCGACGCCTTGCCACAGGCCACGACGGAGTCCGGCGGTCTGCGCCGTGACGTCGGACTGATCGGTCTGATGTGGGCCTCCGTGGGCTCCATCATCGGCTCCGGCTGGCTGTACGGCGCCGAGAAGGCGGTCGTCGTGGCCGGCCCCGCGGCGATCATCTCGTGGGTGATCGGCGCGGTCGCGATCGTGCTGCTGGCGCTGGTGCACGCCGAGCTGGGCGGCATGTTCCCGGTGGCGGGCGGCACGGCACGCTATCCGCACTACGCGTTCGGCGGCCTGGCCGGCATGTCGTTCGGCTGGTTCGCCTGGCTGCAGGCCGCCACCGTGGCCCCGATCGAGGTCGAGGCCATGATCGGCTACGCCGGTCACTGGAAGTGGGCCCAGGGCCTGCAGCACACCGACGGAACCCTGACGACCAGCGGTTTCCTCACCGCCGTGGTCCTGATGGCGGTCTTCGTCGGCGTCAACTTCTTCGGCGTCCGGGCCCTGGCCCACACCAACAGCGCCGCCACCTGGTGGAAGATCGCCGTCCCGCTCGGGGCGATCTTCGTCATCGCCGCGACCAACTTCCACACCAGCAACTTCACCTCGGAGGGCTTCGCCCCGTTCGGCGCCAAGGGCATCCTCGGCGCCATCAGCTCCAGCGGCATCATCTTCGCGCTGCTCGGCTTCGAACAGGCGATCCAGCTGGCGGGCGAGAGCCGCAACCCGAAGCGCGACCTGCCGCGGGCGACCCTCGGCTCGGTGGCGATCGGCGCCGTGATCTACATCCTGCTGCAGGTCGTGTTCATCGCCGCGCTGCCGCACACCTCCTTCGCCCACGGCTGGGCGCACCTCGACTTCCCCGGCATCAGCGGCCCCTGGGCGGGCCTGGCGACCCTCGTGGGCCTGGGCTGGCTGGGCTGGGTGCTCTACGTGGACGCGATCATCTCCCCCGGCGGCACCGGCCTGATCTACACCACCGCCACCTCGCGCGTCTCCTTCGGCCTGGCCAAGAACGGCTACGCGCCGAAGGCGTTCGCGAAGACCGACAAGCGCGGTGTGCCGTGGTTCGGCCTCCTCATGTCGTTCGTCACCGGTGTGATCTGCTTCCTGCCCTTCCCGAGCTGGCAGGAGCTGGTCGGCTTCATCACCTCGGCGAGCGTGCTGATGTACGCGGGCGCGCCGCTGGCCTACGGCGTCTTCGCCGACCGGCTGCCGCATCACGAGCGTCCGTACCGGCTGCCCGGCGGCAAGATCATCTCGCCGCTGTCGTTCGTGGTCGCCAACCTCATCATCTACTGGGCCGGCTGGGACACCCTGTGGCGGCTGGGCTTCGCCATCCTGCTCGGCTATGTGCTGCTGGGCTCCTACGCCTGGTACGCCACCAGCAAGCGGCTGCCCGACGCGCCCCGGCTGGACTTCAAGGCCGCGCAGTGGCTGCCCGGCTACCTGGCCGGCCTCGGCGTGATCTCCTGGCTGGGCGGCTTCGGCGGCCGGGGCACCATCCCGCTGTGGTGGGACATCGCGGTCGTCGCGGCGTTCTCCCTGGTCATCTACTACTGGGCCAAGGCCACCGCGTCGCGGCCCGAGGCGATCGAGCGGAGCATCGACGAGGTCGTGGTCACGGAGGCGCCCGCGCACTGACCCCCGCCCGTCCCGCACACGGTGTCCCGTCGGCTCGGCTGACGGGACACCGTCATAATGCTCGCGTGACGTCTCCCTCCCCCCACCCCGACTCCCCTGCCCCCGCCCGCTTCCCGGTCGTGGTCGTGGGCGCCGGACCGGCCGGCCTGACCGTCGGGAACATCCTGCGGGCCGCCGGTGTCGACTGCCTGGTCCTGGAGACCGAGAGCAGGGCGTTCATCGAACAGCGGCCACGCGCCGGCGTCATCGAGGAGTGGGCCGTACGCGGCCTGGAGCGACGCGGCCTGGCCGCCGGTCTGTCGGCCCGTGCGGAGCGGCACTCCGAGTGCGAGTTCCGCTTCGACGGACAGGGTCACCGCTTCCCCTACGCGGAGCTGACGGGGCGTCACCACTGGGTGTATCCGCAGCCGCTGCTCGTGACCGACCTGGTGCGCGAGTACGCCGACGTGCGCGGCGGGGAGATCCGCTTCGGCGTGCGGGACGTACGGCTGCACGACCTGGACTCGGACCGGCCCGCCGTCTCCTACACCGACCCGGATAGCGGGGAACGGCGGCTGGTGCACTGCGCGTTCGTCGCCGGCTGCGACGGGGCGCGGGGGGCGAGCCGGGCCGCGCTGCCGGGGCGAACGCGGATCTCCCGGCACGACTACGGCATCGGCTGGCTGGCGCTGCTGGCCGAGGCACCGCCGTCCGCCGACTGCGTGCTGTTCGGGATGCACGCCGACGGGTTCGCCGGGCACATGCCCCGCAGTCCCGAGATGACCCGCTACTACCTCCAGTGCCCGCCCGGCGACGACCCGGACAGCTGGTCGCACGACCGCGTCTGGGACGAGCTGCAGCGGCGTCTCGGCGCGGCGGACCGGCCTCCGCTGACGGAGGGGCGGCTGCTGGAGAAGCGGGTGCTGGACATGCACAACTACGTCGTCGAACCCATGGTTTCCGGCCGGCTCTTCCTGGCCGGCGACGCCGCCCACCTCGTCGCGCCGATCGCCGCGAAGGGCATGAACCTGGCGCTGAACGACGCGTTCCTGCTCGGTGACGCGCTGGTCGCGTATCTGGCCACGGGCGACTCCTCGGGCCTGGACGGCTATTCGGACGCCTGCCTGCGCCGGGTGTGGGACTACCAGGAGTTCTCGGAGTGGCTCTCCGAGATCTACCACGGCACCTCCTGCGGCGACCCCTACCGGGCCGGCACCACGCTGGCCCGCCTGCGCCGGCTGTTCACCTCGCCCGCGGCGGCGGCCGCCTTCGCCGAGCAGTACCTGGGCACGGCCGACGCGTTCTGATCCGCCCCGCGCACCGGTCGCGTGACGTCGGCCTCGCCCGCGGTCAGGGTGTGCAGCGGGGCGAGGCGGGTGGGGTGAGCTTTACCGGACGAGACGGTGAGCGGGGCCCGGCGGGACGCACTCGGGGGGGGCAGACGGGCTGCCCTTCGGGCCGGGTGAAGCTCCGGGGGTGGGTCAGGGCGTGCCCAGGCCCTCCAGGACCACCGCGCCGGGTAGTACCGCGAGGGCCTTGCCGGGGACCAGGAGTTTGCCGCGGCGGCGGCCGCTGCCGATCAGGACGTAGGGGAGGTCCACGACGGCCGAGTCCAGCAGGAGCGGCCAGGCGGTGGGAAGGCCGATGGGGGTGATGCCGCCGTACTCCATGCCCGTCTCGCCGGTCGCCGTCTCCATCGAGGCGAAGGAGGCCTTGCGGGCGCCCAGTTGGCGGCGTACGACCCCGTTGACGTCGACCCGGGTGGTGGACAGCACCACGCAGGCGGCCAGGGTGGTCTCGCCGGCCCGCTTGCCCGCGACCACCACGCAGTTCGCCGACTGCTCCAGCAGGTCCCGGCCGTAGTGCTCCACGAAGACGGCCGTGTCGGCCCACTGCGGCTCGGTGTCGACGTACAGGATCCGGTCGGCCGGGACCGCGCCCCGCCAGTCGCGTACGGCGTCGGCGACCGGCGTGGTGAGGTCGTCCAGGCAGTCCGGGGCGGGGGTCGCGGTGTCGAAGTCTCCGATGGGTGCGCGCATGGCCGCACGCTAGCAAGTGCCGCCCGCCCGCCGTACCGGGTCTCAGGGCACGGGCGGCACCGAGACGGCCATGATCATCTCCATCGGCTCGTCGCCCTGGTTGCCGTACTGGTGCGGGACGTTGGCCTCGAAGGAGACGCTCGCGCCCGCCGGGACGCGGTACTCCTCGCCCTCGACGGTGAGCGTCAGCTCGCCCGCGGTGACGTGGACCAGCTCCACGGTGCCGGCGGGATGCGGTTCGGAGGGGCTGGTCTCCCCCGGCATCAGCCGCCAGTCCCACATCTCCAGCGGCCCGGGCGCCTCCGTGCCGGCGAGCAGCCGGTTGTAGCTGCCGGCCTCGGTGTGCCAGAGCCGTACGGCGCGTTCGGCGGGGACCACGCGGACCTTGGGCCCCTGCTCGTAGTCGAGGAGCGTGGTGATGCTGACGCCGAGCGCGTCGCCGATCTTGACGACGGTGCCGATGCTGGGGTTGGTGCGGGCCTGCTCGATCTGGATGAGCATGCCGCGGCTGACGCCCGCCCGGGCGGCGAGCACGTCCAGCGTGAAGCCGCGCACCGAGCGCCAGTGCTTGACGTTGCGCGCCAGGGACTGGGTCAGGAGGTCGAGGTCCGACACGTTGCGTCCAACTATCCGGAAGGTCACTAGGGGGATGGCACAGTTCAGCCGACTGAACTACGGTTCGGTGCACCTGAGTGTGCACCGAACTGTACCGGCGACCGGATGAACCGGCCCCCGTTCAGCCCTCCGGCTCCAGCGCGGCCAGCCGTGCCACCGCCTCCTCGTCCAGGTCCGCCAGCGCCCGGAGCTGCCCCGGCGTCATGCCGTCCGGTATCGGCACGGGGGCGGGCGTGCGCAGCGGCGGCTGCCAGCCGTCCTCGGGCGTCCAGCGCCGTACGACCCTGGCGGGCGCCCCCGCCACCACCGCGTGGTCGGGCACCGTGCCCCGGACCACCGCACCGGCCGCCACGACCACGTTCCGGCCGATCCGCGCGCCCGGCAGGATCACCGCGCCGGTGCCGATCCAGCAGCCCGGGCCGATCTCCACCGGCTCCATCCGCGGCCACTGCCTGCCGATGGGCTCGTGCGGGTCGTCGTAGGAGTGGTTGGTGGAGGTGACGTAGACGTACGGGCCGAAGTAGCAGTCGCTGCCGATGGTGACCGTCGTGTCCGCGATGACATGGCTGCCCCGGCCGAGGACCACGCCGTCGCCGATGCGCAGGATCGGGTCCGGGCCGAGGTCCAGGTCGGGCATCAGGCCGGCGGTGAGGGTGACCTGCTCGGCGATGATGCAGTAGGAGCCGATCCGGATCCAGGGTTCGCCGAAGATCGTGCCGAGCGGGAAGGCCAGGCGGGTGGCTTCGCCGATCGAGCCGAAGCGGTACCCCGCCGGGTGCTCGGCCGTGACGGAGCCGTTGCGCTGCACCCAGGACCAGGCGGCGTGGACGGCTCGCTGGGCCAGGCCCTGCCGCCAGGATGAGAACGTGTTCTTGCGCTTCGGCACGGGGTCACGTTACTCACCGGTTGCCTCCCACGCAGAGGGCGGGCTGCTGTGATCTTTGCCCCACCCGGTGTCGTACCGTGCCGTGTACTGCCGACACGAGGAGACGGTGATGACGCAGCAGGCGCTGATCGTGGGTATCGGGGGCAAGGAGCCGCGGATCGATCCGGAGGCGTTCGTGGCGCCCACGGCGTCCGTGATCGGGGACGTCACACTGCACGCGGGGGCCAGCGTCTGGTACGGGGCCGTCGTGCGCGGGGATGTGGAGAGGATCACCGTGGGGGCGCAGGCGAACGTGCAGGACAACGTCACCCTGCACGCCGACCCCGGGTTCCCGGTGACCGTCGGGGAGCGGGTGTCCATCGGGCACAACGCGGTGGTGCACGGGGCCACCGTGGAGGACGACTGCCTCGTCGGGATGGGGGCGACCGTGCTCAACGGCGCCGTGATCGGCGCGGGGTCCCTCGTGGCGGCTCAGGCCTTGGTGCCGCAGGGGATGGTGGTGCCGCCGGGGTCGCTGGTGGCGGGGGTGCCGGCCAAGGTGAAGCGGCCCCTCTCCGAGGAGGAGCGGGAGGGGGTCACCCTCAACGGCACCTTGTACGCCGAGCTGGGCAAGGCGCACAAGGATGTGCACCAGTAGCGCGGGGCGCCTTCAGTCGCCGGCGTTCGCCGGTTCCGCTTCTCGCTCGGCCGGCTGGGCCTTCTGCGCCTTGCGCTTGAGGATCAGCATCGAGGCCAGGCCGATGAGGACCGCCACGCCCAGGCCCACGTACGAGAACCGCTTCAGCCAGTCCTCGGCGACGACGCCGACGTAGTAGATGACGGCCGTGGTGCCGCCGGCCCAGCAGATGCCGCCGAGGACGTTGGCGATCAGGAACTTCCAGTACGGCATGTGGAGGACACCCGCGAGGGGGCCGGCGAAGATACGCAGGAGGGCGACGAAGCGGCCGAAGAAGACCGCCCACATGCCCCACTTCTCGAAGGACCGCTCGGCGGTCGCCACATGGCCGGCGCTGAAGTGGCGCGGGAACTTCCTGCCGAGCCAGGCCAGCAGCGGGCGTCCGCCCTTGCGGCCGATGGCGTAGCCGATGGAGTCGCCGATCACCGCGCCCGCGGTCGCGCAGGCGCCCAGGACGACCGGGTTGACGCCCGTGTGCTGGGAGGACATCAGCGCCGCGGAGACCAGGACGATCTCACCCGGCAGCGGGATGCCCAGGCTCTCCAGACCGATCACCAGGGCCACCACGGCGTACACGGCGGCCGCCGGCACCGAGTCGAGCCATTCCTGGACGTGCACCGCCGGTTCCTCCCCTGTCGCTGTACCGCTCTCCGGCTTTCCGGGCCGCCGCATGTAAAGCGCGGCCCAAGGGAAGGCTACCTGGTCGGCGCCGAACGGCTGCCCGCCCGCGCCCGCCCCGGCGGCACCGTACCGCCCTCGCCCCTTACGATTCCGGCCATCCCGGTGTCACGCGGGAGGGGAAGGCTCTCCGCGGTTTCGCCCCGCCCGCCTCCCCCAGGCCCCCACCGTGGGGCCCGCCGCGGAAGGACGACGTCCCCGTGTCCCCACTGTCCCCCTCCTCCCTGTCCCCGTCGGTCACCGGTCCGGAGTCCGCGTGCGCCGAGGCGGCGGCCCGCCCGGTGTCCCGCTGGGCGGGACGGCCGGTACGGCTGGCCCTGTGCCTGGCGCCCCTCCTGCTCGCCGCCGGCTGGGCCGTGGCCAACCGGCCCGTGCTGGGCGAAGGGGTACGGCGGCTGGTCGCGGCCGACCCGTGGTGGCTGCTGGCCGGAGCCGGTTTCACCTGTCTGACCTGGGTGGCCGCCTCCTGCGCCCGGCAGGGCGCCCTGCCCGACCCGCTGCCGCCGGGACAGCTGCTGGCCTCGCAGTTCGCCGCCGGCGCCGCCAACCACGTGCTGCCCGGCGGGCTCGGCGCCCACGCCGTCACCCTGCGCTTCCTGCGCGGGAGAGGCGTGCCACTGGACCGGGCGACCGCGTCGATCGGGTTGTACTCGCTGGCCAGGTCCTTGGCGAAGACGCTGGTGCTGCTGGTGTTCCTGGCGGCGTCGCCGGACTGGCGGCGCCTGGGGGACCTGGTACCGGACGGGCGGCTGCTGGTGCCGCTCGCCGCCGTCGCGGCCGGGGCGGTCGCGGTGGCGGGGGTGCTGCTGACGGTCGTACGGCCGCTGCGGCGGCCGGTGACCGGGCTGCTGCGCTCCGCCCTGGCCGACGCGCGGGTGGTGCACGGCCGGCCCCGCCGGGTGCTCGCCCTGTGGGGCGGGGCGGTCGCGATGCCGCTGGTGCAGGCGGGCACGCTGGCCTGTGTCGGGGCCTCGCTCGGGCTGGGGCTGCCGTGGCCGCAGATCGTGCTCGCCCACCTGGCGGCGGGCACGGCGGTCGGTGCGGTGCCCGCGCCGGGCGGACTCGCGGTCGACGCGGCGCTGGTGTGGACCCTGGTCGCCTTCGGCGCCTCGCCGGCGGCGGCCACCGCGACCGTCATCGGGTACCGGGTGCTGATCGACTGGGCGCCGCTGCTGCCGGGGGCGGTGGTGCTGTCGGCGTTGATCCGGGCGAGGGTGTTGTGACGCGTTCGGGGGCCTCGAGGGGTCAGCTGCGGCGGGCCAGCAGGCGGTAGGCGTTGGACAGACCCAGGCGGTGGGACAGGGGGCGGAGCGCGAGGCGGTCCAGGAGCGTGGCGGTCAGGAGCGCGGGGACGCCGGCCAGGAGGAGTGCGGTGCGGGTGGCGCGGCGCAGGGGGCCGGGGGGTTCGGGGAGCCAGGGTGCGTCCTCGCGCGGGGCGGTGTGGTCGAGCGCCAGCCAGACGGCCGCCAGCAGGTCGACCGGGTCGTGGGGCTCGGCGTGCTCTTCCGCGACCACCGTGAACCCGAGGTCGGTGAGCCGGCGGCGCAGGTTGGCGACCGGCATGAGGTGCAGGTGCTGCGGCTGGAGCCAGGGCAGCCACCAGCGGCCGAGGAGCCGGGCGTAGCGGCTCTCCGGGTCCGGGACCTCGATGAGGAGGTGGCCACCGGGGCGGACCGCCTGGTGGGCGGCGCGGAGTTCGCGGTCGGGGTCGGTGCTGTGCTCCAGGTAGTGGAACATGCTCACCACGTCGTAGCGGGCGGTGAGTTCGGGGGCCAGGTCGGGGAAGGCGCCGCGGTAGGCGTGGTCCACGCGGCCCTCGCGGGCGGCGAGTTCGACGCCGTCGGTGAAGTCGAGCCCGTCGAAGGACGTGTCCGGCAGGACGGTGCGGGCCGTCGCGCAGAAGTGGCCGTGGCCGGTGCCGACGTCCAGCCACGTCTTCGGCGCGGGGTCGTACGGCAGCACGGCCTCGGCCCGGCTCCGGTACATCGCGCCGCGCCCGCCGAAGGTGCCGCTCATCCGCTGCTCGCCGAGACCGTCGTAGAAGTCCCGGTAGTAGAACTCCAGGCCCTCGGCGGTCAGTCTGGGGTTCTGGAAGATGTGGCCGCAGTCGGCGCAGCGGTCCAGGGTGAAGCGGCCGGGCTTGTGCTGGAGCAGGTCGGTGGTGTGCAGGCGGGGGGTGAGGCGGCCGGAGGAACACCAGGGGCAGGTGGTGCGCCGGGGGGCGAGGAAGCGGTCGGTGCCGGCGTCCAGGTCGGCCCGGTAGGCGGGGCGCAGGGCGGCGATGCGGGCTGCCTTGTCACCGGAATCGTGCTGACGGGCGTCTCTCATCGGCTCTCCCCTGCCAGTCGTTCGAGGTGGGCCGCCGCGGCCGGGGCGCCGCCCGCCGCGCGGAACGCGGTGCTGATCCGGGCGGCGGCGGCCCGGTGGGCGGGTTCGTGCAGGACGGTGTCGAGGGCCGCGCCCAGGCGGGTCGCGGTGACCCGGCCGAAGCGGACCCGGACGCCCGCGCCGGAGTCCACGACCTGTGCCGCCACCACCGGCTGGTCGTCCCGGATGGGCGCGACGACGAGCGGGACGCCGTGCCACAGGGCCTCGCAGACGGTGTTGTGCCCGGCGTGGCAGACGACGGCGTCCATCCGTTCCAGGAGCGGGAGTTGGGGTACGGACGGCAGGAGCAGGACGTCCTTGTCGTCCGGTGCCACGGACGGTGCTGCGGACGGGGCTGCGGACAGGGTGCCGGCCGGGTCGGCGATCACCGCCTGGATCCGGTCGGCGCGGTCCCGCAGCGCGGCCAGGGTCTCGGTGAGGAACCGGCCGCCGGTGTCGGCGTTGGCCGTGCCGAGGGTCACCAGGACCTTGGCCCGGCCGTGGTCCAGCCGTTCCCAGGGGAAGTCCGGTCCGGCGGGGCGGCCGGCGAGTGACGGGCCGACGTAGTGGATGTGCGGGGCCGACGGTGCCTGGGGGCCGATGAGTTCGGGGGTGCTGAACACCAGCAGCAGGTGGGGTGAGGAGCGCGGGTCGGCGGTGCCGGACGGGTCGCCGATGCGGGCGCGCAGCCCGGCCAGGCGCTCCCGGAGCCAGGCGGCGACCTTGGGCAGGCCGTCGTAGGCGCCGCTGAACTCGGCGGACGTGGTCGCCGAGGTGGCCCAGGGCAGGCCGAGGCGCTCGGCCACCAGGGCACCGGCGAAGGCCTGCTGGTCGGCGACGACCACATCGGGACGGAACGCGGCGACGGCCGCGCCGACCCCCGGTGCCATCGCGTCGGCGAGCGGCAGCAGGTACCACTCCCACAGGAACCGCAGTGCCTCCGCGCCCCGCAGGCCGGGGGGCCGTACGGCGCCCCGGGCGCCCGGCACCGGTCCCGCGCAGCCGAACACGACGGCGTCCGCGCCCGCGAGCCGCCGTACCAGCGCCGGGTCGGCACACGCCCAGGCCACCCGATGGCCGTGCGCGGTGAGCCGGGCGGCGACGCCGACGGCGGGGTTGATGTGCCCGGTCAGCGGTGGGACGACGAAGAGGAAGCCGCTCACCGGACGCCCGCCCCCGCGCCGACCAGGTCCAGGATGTGCCCGCCGACGGTGCCGGGCGCCTCGACCAGCACCGAGTGCTCGTGCCCGGGCAGGACGACCGCCCGGAAGTCCGTCAGCAGCCGCCGCTGCTCCGGCACCAGCTCCGCCAGGTCGGAGTCGCCGCCGTACACGCCGAGGACCGGGCAGCGTACGGCCCTGATCTGGGCCTCGGTGAGCACCCGGCTGGCGGGGATGTCCCGGCCGAGGGTGGTCTCGCGGGCCAGCCGGGCCGCGCCCTTGGCGAGGCGGGCGGTGTTGTGGCCGCGGTGGGCGGTGATCCAGGCGAGCGCGTCCCGTTCGTTGTGCGCGAGTTCGGTCGTCACCCGGCGCAGGATGCGGCCGAGTTTCGCGGCCCAGGCGGCCGTGGCCGGCTCGGACTCGATGAGGGTCAGGCTGGCCACGCGGCCGGGGTGGCGGGCCGCGTAGCCGAAGGCGATGGTGCCGCCGTAGGAGTTGCCGACGAGGTGCACGGGCCCGGTGACGGCCAGCCGGGCGAGGAGCGCCTCCAGGTCCGTGATGTTGTGGTCGAGGGTGTAGCCGTGCGGCGGGCGCTCGCTGCGGCCGTGGCCGCGCAGGTCGTACATGACGACGTCGAGGCCGGCCGCCGCGAACGCGGGGGCGACGGTGAAGTAGTAGCTGGCCAGGCTGTCGGTGAGCAGGCCGTGCACGAGGACGACGGTGGAGTGCGGGGTGCGGCCGTCGGTGGGGCCGGTGCGCTGGACGTGCAGCCGGATGCCGCCGGCGTCGACCATCGCCATGGCTCAGCCCGCCCGGTCGGTCTTCAGGCTCCACACCACGTGCTCCACGAGCCGGCCGACGGTCAGGTCGATGATCTCGTCGAAGTCCATGCCGGCCAGGAACTCGGCGAGGTTGACCCGCGGTCCGTACCGTTCCTCCAGCAGCCCGGCCAGGGTGACGAGGTCGATGCTCTCCAGTTCCAGGTCGCGGTTGAAGGTGGTGGACATGCCGATCACCACGTCGTCGTCGCCGTACTCCGCGAGGACCGTGCGGAGCATGCCGGTGACGTCGGCGAGCACGGAGTCGGCGGTGGGCTGCGCCGGGGCCGGCGGGGTGGGGTTCATCGGGGGTACTCCTCGGCTGATGGGCCAGCTGGTGGTCCGGCTGTGCCGTCGGGGGCTGCGTCCTCGGCTCCGGGACCGGTCGTCCAGGCGACCAGGTAGGTGCGCCGGGGCAGTCCGGGCGGGTTGGCCACGGGTGCGCAGTGCACGGTGTAGGCGCGTTCCAGGCGGCCGGAGACGAGGAGCCGGCTGCCGTCCGAGGTGGTCTCCAGCACGGCGAAGTCCCGGGGACGGCCCCCGAATCCGACGCCCTCGGCCTTGGCGACGGCCTCCTTGGCGGCCCAGAACCGCGTGAACCACTCGGCCTCCGGGGCGCCGCCGTCCGCGCACCGGGCGTGCAGGAGCCGCAGTTCGGCCGCGCCGAGCGCGGTGCTCAGGGTCGCCGGGTCGCGGTCGGTGACCTCCTCGATGTCGATGCCGGGGCCGGGCTGCGGGCGGTGCGGCCGTACGATCGCCACGCCCGCCTCGGCCCGGTGGGCGAGCGAGACGTCCAGCGGGGGCAGCTCGCGGCCGTGGACCCCGGTGACGTACGGGCGGCCGAGTTCGTCGTTGCCGACCCGGATCTCCGCCGGGAAGACCGGTCCTTCGCCGTGCTGCCAGAGCCAGTGCCGTACGGCGTCCTTGACCGCGATCCGGCCGAGCAGCCACTGCCGGCGCCCGCGCGGTGGACGCGCCGCGTACGCGGCGCGCTCGGCGCTCCCCAGCGAGTTGCGCATGATCAGCTCGCGTGAGGCGAGGTCCGGCCACCGCTCGTGCACCAGCGCCCAGCCGCCGGGCAGGGCCGTGGACAGGGTGTGGCGCTCGGGGAAGCGTTCGACGGGCCGGGTGGTGGGGTCGTTGTCGAAGCGGCGGTCCTGCCAGCCGGTCAGCCGGGCCCACACCCGT
Organism: Streptomyces sp. NPDC028928; assembly: GCF_055564915.1. NCBI lineage: Bacteria > Bacillati > Actinomycetota > Actinomycetes > Kitasatosporales > Streptomycetaceae > Streptomyces > Streptomyces sp. NPDC028928. Next base: position 20,083 of record NZ_JBVHVI010000007.1, on the reverse strand, counting down.
CCGGCGACGGTCAGCTCCGCGTCCGCCTCCAGCACGGTGTCCGTGAGGGAGGTGATCCGCAGCAGGCAGTGCACCTCGGTACCGGGTTCCGGGTGCGGTCCGTGGAACCGCGCCTCCTCCAACCGCACCGGGAAGACGACGGTCCGCTCGGTGCGGGTCGCCATGATCCAGTAGCCGAGCAGCTGGCCCACGTTGTCGAGCAGGGCCCCGGGGGCCGCGGGCGTGGTGATCACCCCGCGGATGTGCCGCTCACCGAGCGCGGTCAGCTCGCTCAGGCCCTGGAACCGGGGGCCGTGGAACATCCAGCGGTCGCGGTAGAGCTGGGCGGCGGTGTGCTCGGGCAGGCGCTCGGGCGCGTCCGGGAGGGGGCCGGGCGGGGGCGGTGCGGGGTGGTGCGGGGCGAGTTCGACCACAGCGCGGGCGGTGGGGCCGAAGGTGACGGTGACCCGGTCAGGCCGGCCCGGGTCCGGGGTGACGGTGACGGGGACGTCGACGGGGGGTACGGCGGTGAGCCACCGGTCGAACCGCGCCCCGAGCACGGCGACGGCACGCAGACCGGGGGCCGCCCGCTCCGCCGCGTCCGTCATGTGCCGGACGATCGTGGTGGCGGGGACGACCGGCCAGCGGTCCTCCAGGTCGGGCCAGCCGGGGCGTTGGGGGAAGAAGCAGTGGTCCAGGAGGTGGGGCATGGTGTGGGGGGAGATGTGCACGGTTGTGGTGGTGGGGCGAGGGGTGGAGGTGGTCGTGGGGGTGGCGGTGGTAGTGGGGGTGGCGGTGGTGCCACGGGCTGTGGGGGCGGGGGTGTTCCGGTCGGCTGGCCGGCGGCTCGCCGCCATCAGCTCCGCCGCGGTGGTCGCGGTGTCCTGGAGGAGGGCGGTGAGTTCGGCGGCGGCCGGGTGGTGCCGGGCGAGGTCGTCGAGTGCGGGGGTGCTGGAAGGAGCGTGCCCCGGGACGAGCGCCACCGCGCCCAGCGCCGGCCGCAGGTCCGCCCGCAGGGCCTCGCGGGACCGGCCGTCCAGGGAGACCAGGGCGCTGCCGAGGTCGAGGCGGACGGGCGGACGGGCGCCGGCGGGGCGGGCCGCCGGGGGCCGGGAGGGGGCGCCCGGTGCCACCGCCGCGCCCGCTGTCCACAACGCGGTGGCCACGCGCCGGAGTTGGGCGAGTCCGCTGTGGTGGGGCGAGTTGGCGGCGACGGCCAGGTGGTCGCGGTCGCCGAGGGTGTCGCCGATGAGCGAGGGCAGCCGGCCGGGCCCGGTCTGCACGAAGACACGGTGGCCGGCGGCGTACAGGGCCTCGGTCAGCTCGCGGAACCGGACGGGTTCCAGCAGGTGCCGTACGAACAGTTCGCGGACCGCCGGCTCGTCCCGGGGGAAGGGCGCCGCGGTCGTCCCGGACCACACCGGCACGGTGGGCGGGTGGAGCCGGAAGCGGTCGGCGGCCTCCTTGATGGGGGCGAGGAACGGTTCGAGCATCGGTGTGTGGAAGCCGGAGCGGAAAGGCAGCATCTGGCAGATCACACCTTCCGCGCGCAGCGCCCGGACGAACTCCGCCACCGCCGGTCCGGGGCCGCAGACCATGGACTGGTGGGGCGCGTTGTCGTGGGAGAGCACGATCCCCGAGTCCGCCCAGGTGCCGGCGAGCGCGGCGCGCACCTGGGCGGCGGAGGTGCCGACGGCCGCGAAGGCGAGGCCGGGGACGGTGACCGTGTCCGGGTCGAACCCGGCCATGAACGCGTCCACTTCGGCCGCCGAGTACAGCCCGGCCGCGACCATGGCGGTCCATTCGCCGACGCTGTGCCCGGCGACCGCGTCCGGTACGACGCCCATACGGCGCAGGGCCTGGTCCAGCAGCCGGCCCACGCCGACGACACCGAAGCCGTGCCGGCCGATGTCGCCGACGACCCGGACGTCCGCGCCGGTAGCGGCGACCGGGGGCAGGCCGAAGTGGGCGGCGATGTCGTCGGTGCGGGGCGTGAAGTCGGCCTCCAGACCGGGGAAGACGAACGCCACCTTGCCGCCGGCCCGGCCGAGCAGCGGACCCGGCCGGAACCACACGTCGCCGCGGCCGTGCCAGGCCCCGCCCTTGGCGACCGCGCGACGGGCCAGGGCGAGCCGTTTGGCGGTCGGGTCCACGACACCGAGCCGGACCGGGCCGGCGTCGGTGTGCGGCCGGTCCGGGGCGAGCCCGGCGGCGAGCACGGCCGGATCGTCCGCGCCGAGGAGGGCGGCGAGACCGTCCACGTCATCGGCCGAGAGCAGGAGGACGCGCTCGGGTTCGGTGACCTGGGCGGGGGTCCGGGCGGCCGTGGGGGGAACAGGCGGGGCGGGGCGGGGATCCCTGCGCGGTGCCTCCTCCAGCACCACGTGTGCGTTGATGCCGCCGAACCCGAAGGCGTTGACCGCGGCGCGTCGGGGCGGCCGGTGTTTGCCGGTGTCCCAGGGCCGGGCCCGGTCCAGGGTGCGGAAGCGGGTGGCGGCGAGGCCGGGGTGGGGGTCGTCGCAGTGGAGGGTGGGCAGGAGGGTGCGGTGGTGGAGGGCGAGCGCGGCCTTGACCAGGCCGGCCACTCCCGCCGCCGGCATGGTGTGGCCGATCATCGACTTCACCGAGCCGAGGACCGGCCGGTCGTCGTCCGGGCCGTAGCCCGTGCCCGGCCCGAACACCTCGGCGAGTGTGGCGAGTTCGGCCGCGTCTCCGGCGGGTGTGGCGGTGCCGTGCGCCTCGAGCAGGCCGAGCGAGTCCGGTGCGGCGGGGTCGAGTCCCGCGGCCCGCCAGGCCTGGCGCACGGCCCGGGTCTGCCCGCCCGGATCGGGCGTGACGAGTCCGGCCGTACGGCCGTCGCCGGCCACGCCCGTGCCGCGGATCACGGCGTACACCCGGTCGCCGTCGCGTTCGGCGTCCGCGAGCCGTTTGAGTACGACGACTCCGGTGCCCTCGCCGATGAGGATGCCGTCGGCGTCGCGGTGGAAGGGGCGGATGCGCTCTGTCGGGGAGAGCGCGCGGAGCTGGGAGAAGACGCTCCACAGGGTGATGTCGTGGCAGTGGTGCACTCCCCCGGCCAGCATCAGGTCGCAGCGGCCGGTGGTGAGCGCGGTGACCGCCTGGTCGACGGCGACCAGGGAGGAGGCGCAGGCGGCGTCGACGGTGTAGGCGGGGCCGCGCAGGTCGAGGCGGTTGGCGATGCGGGAGGCGGCGAGGTTGGGGACCAGGCCGATCGCGGCGTCGGGGCTGTCGGTGCCGAGCCGCTCGGTGAACGCGGCCCGGACGCGGTCGAGCTGGCCGGGGGCCAGGTCGGGTAACAGCTCGCCGAGGGTGCGGGTGAGCTGGTGGGCGGTGCGCACCCGCTGGTCCAGCCGGGCCAGTCCGGGGGTGAGGTAGCCGCCGCGGCCGAGGACGACGCCGATCCGGTGCCGGTCGGGCAGCCGGTCGGTGCCGCCCGCGTCGGCGAGCGCGGCGGCGGCCACGTCGAGGGCGATCAGCTGGTCGGGCTCGGTACCGGGCACCGAGGCGGGCATGATGCCGTAGCGGGTGACCTCCACCTCGGGCGGGCCGTCCACGAATCCGCCGCGCCGGCAGTACACCTGGCCCGCTACGGCGGGTCCGGCGGCCGAGCCGGGACGGTAGTACTCGGCGTCCCAGCGGTCCGCGGGGACGTCGGTGATGGCGTCGGTGCCGCTGCGCAGATTGCTCCAGTAGGCGTCCAGGTCGCGGGCGCCGGGCAGCAGCACCGCCATCCCGACGATGGCGACGGCGTCGAGCCGTTTCTGACGCTCCGTCATGTCACCGGCCCGACGCGGTGTAGACGACGGAGCGGGCCGCCGGGTCGCCCCAGGCGAGTTCGCGGAGCAGGGCGGCGGTGCCCTCCTCCGGGTCGATCAGCGCGACCCCGCGCCGGGCGTACTCGCGGCCGAGTTCCGCGCCGACCATGCCGGTGTGGGTGCCGGCCGGCGCCCAGGGACCCCAGTGGACGGTCAGCGCGCGCCGGCCGGTCCGGGCGGCCCACTCGGTGCCGAGCGTCTCCAGGGCGTCGTTGGCGGCGGCGTAGTCGGCCTGGCCCCGGTTGCCGAGGACGGCGGCGATGCTGCCGAACAGCACGGTGAACGCCGGTGCGGCGGACAGGTCGTCCAGCGCGGCGAACAGTGCGCCGGCCCCGGCCGTCTTCGTGCCGTAGACGCGTTGGAAGGACTCGGGGGTCTTCTCGGCGATCAGCCGGTCCTCGATCACCCCGGCGGCGAAGACCACACCGTCGAGCCGGCCGTGCTCGGCGTGGATCTCCTTGACGGCCTGGAGGACGGCGTCGCGTTCCCGGAGGTCCACCGAGCGGTAGCGGGCCGGGCTGCCGAGGGCGGTGAGTTCGGCGAGCGTGGTGGTGATCTCCCGCTGGGCGAGGATGCGTTCGGCGGTCCGGTTGATCTCGGCGGGCCTCGGCGCGCCGGGGCCCGCGGCGAGCGCGGCCCGCAGCTCGGCGGGGATGCGGGCGGCGGCGGTGTGCGCGGCCTCGGGTGCGGTGGGCGCGGGGGTACGGCCCAGCAGCTCGATCCGGCACCGGCAGGCGGCGGCCAGTGTGGCGGCGAACCTCGCCGTGATGCCCCGGGCACCGCCGGCCAGCAGGACCACGGAGTCCCGGTCGAGCCCGAGCGCGGCGGCCTCGGCGGCACCGTCCCCGGCGGGTCCGGCGCCGGTGCTGCCGAGCGGGCCGAGGGGTGCGGGCACCAGTTCCAGGCCCCGGCGGTCCCGGGTGGCCGTGCGCAGGACGACGGGGGCCGGTTGTGGAGCGCGCAGTTCGGCGAGCACGGCGTCGGCGACGGCCGCCGGCCCGATGTCACCCACCGCCAGCACGCGGGCCAGGAGGTCCGGGTACTCGCGGCCGACGCTGCGGATCAGCCCGTCCAGGCCCGCCGCCCGCAGTACCCCGGGGCCGTCGGCGGCGCGCACGGCCAGCAGCAGGCCGGGGCCGCACGCCAGCGCCGCCCGGAGCACCGGGAAGGCGTCCGGCAACACCGGGTGGTCGGGGCCGGGGAGCGCGTCCAGGTACAGGACACCGTCCACCGGGCCGTCGGCCGGGCCGAGGAGATGGCCGTGGTCGAGCAGCACCGCGCCGGCACCGCACCCGCCGAGCCGCGCGGCGACCTCGCCCGCCACGGCACCGGCTCCGCCGAGGACGGCGTACCGCTTGCCGGACAGATCGGCGGCGAGACCGGGATCCGGATCCGGCAACGGGACCGGCCGCAGCTCACAGCGTTGGGGGGCGACACCGCGAGGAATGTCGGGGGTGGGGGCGGGCGCCCTGCCGGCTGTGTCCGATCCCGGTGCTCCCTCCTCGGCGCCCGTTCCCATCCGTGTCGTCAGCCATGCCGTGACCGCCGCCGCGGTGCGGGCCTTGGCGAGTTCCTCCAGCTCCGCGTCGGCCAGGAGTTCCGCGCCGCCCGCGATGCCCAGGCGCTGAGCGAGTTCGCCCGCGATCTCGGCCCGTTTGATCGAGTCGATGCTGAGGTCGGCCTCCAGGTCCAGGTCGGGTTCGATCATGTCGACGGGGTAGCCGGTGCGCTCGCTGATGATCTCGCGCACGACCCGTTCCACGTCGTCCGCCGCATCCGCCCGGCTGGGGACGGTGTCGGCCTGTACGACCGGTTCCGGTTCCGGTGTCGGTGCTTGTACCGGTGCTTGTACCGGTGCTTGTACCGGTGCCGATACCGGTGCCGGTGCCGGTGCGGTGGCGCCGAAGTAGGTCAGCAGCACGTCCCGCTGCGCGGCGATCATCTCCCGGCTGGTGCGCAGGAACTCGGAGATCAGCGCGTCCCGGTCGGTGGGGACGCCGTTGGGCTGGTCGGTCGTCACAGTCGTCTCCACGACGCGTCGGGCCGGTGCGAGGGCACCGGGCAGGAGGGCCCCGTCGGCGGTACGGACCAGGTGTCCGTCGACCGTCCAGCCGGGCCGCTTCGGCGCCGGGGTGCGCAGCGCGTCGACGGCGTCACGGCCCCGGAAGAGCCAGGCGGTGCGCACCGGCTGCCCGGCGACGGCGAGCCGGGCGAGGGCGTCGAGCCAGCCCGCCAGACCGCTGTCGGCACGCGGTTCGCAGGCGACCGTGCGGTGCGGGCGGTCGCCGAGGATCTGGCCGACGAGCCGGGTGAGGACCGTACCCGGGCCCGCCTCCACGAAGATTCGCGCCCCTGCCTCGTACATCGCCTCGATCTGCGCGGCGAAGGCGACCGGCGCGCCGATCTGGGCGGCGAGTCCGGCGCGCACGGCGTCGGGGTCCGACGGGTACGGCGTGGCGGTGCGGTTGGCCCAGACGGGGAACTCGGGGGCGCGGACCGGCTTGTCGGCGAGGACCCTGGCGAACCGCTCCCCCGCGGCGGCCACCAGCGGGCTGTGGAAGGCGCAGGCCACCGGGATGCGGCGGGCGCCGAGGCCGGCGGCACGCAGCGCCCGCACGGCGGTGTCGACGTCCGGAGTGGGTCCCGAGATCACCGTCTGCTCGGGCGAGTTGAGGTTGGCGACGACGACCGATCCCGGTGCCCCGGCGGTGCGCAGGGCGCGTACGACGGTGTCGGCGGGGGCACCCACGGCGGCCATGGTGCCGGGCTCGTCGCCTGCCGCCGCCAGGATCGCTCCGGCCCGCTCGGCGCTCAGCTCCAGCAGGGTCTCCGGGTCGAGGGCGCCGGCCGCGGCGAGGGCGACCAGCTCGCCGTAGCTGTGCCCGGCGGCGAGGTCCGGGTGGACGCCGGCCGAGGTGAGGAAGGCGTGGGCGGCGAGGCCCGTGATGCCGAGGGCGGGCTGGGCGGTGCGGGTGTCGGTGAGCGCGGCCCGGTGGCGGTCGCGGGCGGTGTCGTCGAAGGCGGCCGGCGGGAAGAGCCGGTCGGCGTGGGCGCGGCCGAGATGCAGGTAGTGCCGCAGCTCGGGCAGGGTGACGAGGAGTTCGGCGAGCATGCCGGTGCGCTGGCTGCCCTGGCCGGGGAAGAGGAAGGCGACCAGGCCGGCGGCCCGGTCCGGGGAGTCCCCCGCGCGGCCCGGGCCGGGGTCGGCGAGGTGGTCCCCGGCGGCCGGCCGCGTCCCGCCGCTCCCGCCGGCCACGGCGGCACGGCCGGACCCGCCTGCCGCCTCCGCCCGTACGTCCTCACCACCCGGAACCGCGAGATGCACCCCGGAGTCCGGATCGGGGCGCCCCGCCAGGAACCGTCGTATCTTCCCGGCCAGTTCGCCGGGGTCCCGGGCCACCAGGGCCGCCTGTACGGGCTCGTGGGAGGTGTCGGCGCGGCGGGCCGCGGCGAGGGCGAGGTCGCGAAGCCGCCAGGGGCTGCCGTCGGACTCCGCGGTGCGGAGGATCTCCTCGGCCTCCCGGCGGGCCGCCGCCATGTCCCGGCCCCGGAAGAGGAACAGTTCGGCGGGCCAGGCGTCCAGTGTCTGCCGGGGTGGTGGTGCGTCGCCGTACGCCGCCAGTACGGCGTGGAAGTTGGTGCCGCCGAAGCCGAACGCGCTGACCCCGGCGAAGCGTTCGCCGGCCGGTGCCGCCCAGGGCTGGGCGCGGGCGTGGAAGACGAACGGGCTGTCGGTCTCGTCCCAGGCGGGGTTCGGGCGGTCGATGTGGAGGGTGGGCGGCTTGACGCCGGTGTACAGCGCGAGGGTCGTCTTGATGAGGCCGGCGAGTCCGGCGGCGCACTTGGTGTGCCCGATCTGCGACTTGACCGAGCCGAGCGCGCAGCCGCCGGTCGCGGCGCCCGCCTCGGCGAACACCTCGCCGAGCACGGTCAGTTCGGTGCGGTCGCCGACGACGGTCCCGGTGCCGTGCGCCTCCACCAGGCCGACCGCGGCGGGCGGTACACCCGCGTTGCGGTACGCCCGCTGGAGCGCGGCCCGCTGGCCCTCGGGGCGGGGCGCGGTCAGGCCGCGGGCGCGGCCGTCGCTGGCGGAGCCGAGGCCCTTGACCACGCCGTAGATCCGGTCGCCGTCGCGCTCGGCGTCCGTGAGCCGTTTCAGGACCACGCAGGCCACGCCCTCACCGAGGGCGATGCCGTCGGCGGAGGCGTCGAAGGCGCGGGACCGGCCGGTCGGGGAGAGCGCGTGGACGGAGGAGAACAGGACGTAGTCGTTGATGCCGTTGTGCAGGTCGGCGCCGCCGCACAGCACGAGGTCGCTGGTGCCGCAGACGAGTTCCTTGCAGGCGACGTCCAGCGCGGCGAGGGAGGAGGCGCAGGCCGCGTCGACGGTGTAGTTGGCGCCGCCGAGATCCAGACGGTTGGCGATCCGGCCGGAGATGACGTTGGCGAGCATGCCGGGGAAGGAGTCCTCGGTGAGCCGGGGCAGCTGCTCTTCCAGGCCGTCGGGGACCTTGCCGTGGTACGAGGGGAGGACGGCGCGCAGGGTGACGGCGTTGGACAGGTCGCTGCCGGCCTCGGCGCCGAAGACGACGGAGGTGCGGGAGCGGTCGAACTGCCGCCCCTGCTCGCCGTATCCGGCGTCGTCCAGTGCTCTGCGGGCCGCCTCCAGGGACAGCAGCTGGACGGGTTCGATGCTGCCGAGGGAGGCGGGCGGGATGCCGTAGCGCAGCGGGTCGAAGGGGACGGGCGGCAGGAAGCCGCCCCACTTCGACGCGGTGCTTCCGGCGGTGTGGTGCACGGCGGGGTCCCAGCGGTCGGGCGGGACCTCGGTGACGGCGTCGCGTCCGGCGACGATGTTCGCCCAGAAGGTGGCGAGGTCGGGGGCCTGCGGGAACATGCACGCCATGCCGACGATCGCGATGTCGAGCGGTGGGGGCGGCGGCGGTCCGGCCACACGGTCCTGCCCCGGCCGTACCGCCCGTGCCCGCGCGGCGGCTCGTGCGGCGAGGAAGTCGGCGGCGCCGTCGGTCACCGCGTGGTGCAGGGCGGCGACGGTGGTGGGCGCCGAGCGCAGGACGGCGACCTGGCCGGCCATGAACAACCCGTCGCTGAGCTGCATGTCCTCGTCGACGGTTCGCACGACTCCGTCGTCGGCGCGGGCCAGGCCCTTGCTGGCGATGCGTAACCGGCCGACGTTGAGGCGTTCCAGCCGCTCCCAGACCTCCCGGTCCGGCACACCCCGGGCGCGTAACGCGGCCTCCCGCTCACGGTAGTCGCGGGTGAAGGGGCTGGGCACGCAGCGGGTGGCGTGTCCGGGCGCGGTCTCCAGCAGGGCGGTCGCGGTGGCGGCGAGGACCTGCCGCTGGAACAGCGGCCGGACGGTGCCGTGGACGACGGCCTCCTCGGTGAACAGGTAGGCGGTGCCCATGAGGAGGCCGACGGCGGCACCCCGGGCGGTGAGCGGGGCGGCCAGGGCGGCGACCATGGCCGCCGACCGCTCGTCGTGAACGCCGCCCGCGAAGAACAGCTCCAGCTGCCGCGCCGTCTCGGCCCCGGCGTCCGTCAGGAAGTCCTCCAGGACGGCGAGTTGGGCCTCCCAGAGCGGGAAGGAGGCCCGGGGCCCGACATGCCCGCCGCACTCGGACCCCTCGAACACGAACCTGCGCACGCCCGCGTCCAGGAACTGGCGCAGCAGCCCCGGCGAGGGCACGTGCAGGAAGGCGCGGATCCCGGCCCGCTCCAGCGCCTCGGCCTGGGCGGGCCGGCCGCCCGCGATGATCGCGTGGGTGGGACGCAGCTCCCGTACGGCGTCCAGCTGGGCGCCGCGGACGTCCTCGGGCGCGAAGCCGAGCACGCCCACGCCCCAGGGCCGGCCGTCCAGCACGGCCCGCGCCTCGGTGAGCATGTCCCGGGTCCGCTCACCGTCGGCCAGCGCCAGCGCGAGGAAGGGCAACGCCCCGTCCTCGGCCACAGCAGCAGCGAACCCCGCTTGATCACTGACCCGCGTCATGGGCCCCTGCGCCACCGGAAGCCGAGTCCCCAACGCCCGGCTCATGGCAGACCCGGACCGCAGGGCGATGGCCGCCGGGGGCGTCGACATCACGGCCGACCCGAGCGGCAGGTCCGTCGCCTCCGATACCGCCGACGCCACGGGCGCCCCGGGCGGCAGGTCCGTAGCAACCGGCGCCGACACCATGACCGACCCGGGCGGCAGGGCGGTACCCGCCGGTGACATCGACGCCACAGCCGACCCAGACGGCAGGTCCGTCGCCTCCGATGCCGCCGACGCCACGGGCGAACCGGGCGGCAGGTCCGCAGCCACCGGCGCCGACACCATGACCGACCCGGGCGGCAGGGCGGTACCCGCCGGTGACATCGACGCCACAGCCGACCCAGACGGCAGGTCCGTCGCCTCC